>CAIKBL010000014.1 GCA_903825645.1 uncultured Pseudomonadota bacterium
CATCAGCTCGTTGCCCGGCGAACCGGTGCGGCACCTGGGCGCTGTGCGGGGTCACGGGGGCATCGAAAATCGCCTGCATTGGGTGTCTCGCCGTGACTTTCCGGGAGGACTGCAGCCGAGTCCGTCGGGGGCATGCGGCAGAGAATCTCACCGTGCTCCGACCAATGGCGCTCAATATCTGTCGACGGAATCAGCCCCGGAAAAAGCAACCCCAGCAAAATTCGCCGTGCCAGTTGGAACGATGACTTCCGCCACGCGCTCGTGCTCGTGCTCGGGGCAGGTTTATAATGCGCTTGCCCTGAGAAAGGGTGCCGGCCATCGATCTGGCCAATTACAGGCTTTTATAACAGGGTGTTTCTCGTCTAATCTGTTTCTAAGAGAGACACCCCTAGCGGGCGTTTCATCAGTTCCCGTTGAGTGAACGATGGATTTCCGCAAAAAATTAACGTTGCCAGCAACTGCGAGATCATCGGTACTGAGTGCGCCCAGTATTCGCGCGGGTACTCCAACGCGAAAATTGCTGCGGGCGGGCGCAATGTCGGTTGACCGGCGAGCGGCTGGCGGATGAATCGGGGCGTCAATTCTCGGGCTCGCGTCGGCCCGCACTAGCCGAATTCCGGCATTGGAAGTGGATCACCGTTCGGTGTGGGAAAGTTAATGATTTATAATCAATATCGCTCAACTACTGGGCCACTCAACTTTTAGCGCGACAATTTGGCCTGAGAACCGCCATGACCACTATCCCTATCTTCATGTATCACCATGTCGCGGTCGCCTCAGTCAGACACGCGTTCAGTGTTTCCCGAAGGGCTTTCAGACAGCAATTACAACTTCTGGCCTCGTGTGGATTCCGAGGGGTTTCGATGCGTGATGCTATGCCGTATCTGCGCGGCGAGGTTTCCGGAAAAATTGTTGCCATCACCCTAGATGACGGATACCGCGACAACGTTGAGCAAGCGCTACCTATCTTAAAAGATTTGGGTTTCAGTGCGACATGCTATGTGGTAAGCGGCCGGGTAGGGACCCAAAACACCTGGGATGACGAGGCCGCGACGGTACATCAACCGCTCATGGATTGGGGGCAGGTATCCGAGTGGATCACCGAAGGGATGGAGATAGGGGCGCATACGCGCACGCATGCCCGCCTGAAGCTGTGCGGCCGTCCCCAAATCGATGAAGAAATCAGAGGGAGCAAGGAAGATTTGGAAGCGGCGCTTGGTGTCGCGATAACTCAATTTGCTTATCCTTATGGCAGTTGGGACGAGCGAGTAGCGCAAGCGACGGCGATAGCCGGTTTCGAGGCAGCCGTCACGACGGACCGGGGGCGTGCGCCGGTCGGGAGCTCTCTGTTTGCCCTGCCGCGGCTCAACATGAAAGGCGGACGCGCTTGGCGAAATCTCCTGTCAACTTGTGTGAAGTGGCCGTAATTCCTCGTGGTTTTTTTTCAATAATCTTTTTGAACCCTCCGTGCTACCATCGCCTACTCTGATCAGAGAATCGCGGGACCCCATTCAGGCTTTAGCCGTACGCGGCACTGTTTGTTAAGAATATGAATCGGTATTGCAAATCACGGCACCTTGGATCATGGAAAAAAGGTTAATCGCAGTCTGTGTGCCGACCTATCGTCGGCCGGCAATGTTGGCGGATTGCATTGCCCATGTTTCGAAAGCCACTGTACCGGACGGCTGTGCTCTGTGTGTAGTCATCGTAGACAACGCCCCCGAGGGGACGGGGGAGGCGGTGTTTGAGAAGGCAACAAACGACTGTCCTTTCCCGATACTTTATTTCCAAGAGACTACCCGTGGGTTTGCGAGCGTCAGGAATCGTCTGGTAGAGGAAGCGCTCAAGTTAAAAGCGCATTTCGTAGCGTTTGTGGACGATGATGAATTTCCGTCGCCAGACTGGTTGGTCCTTCATCTGCGAGCGCTCAAGGCCTCGGGCGCGCACGTGGCCCATGGTCCAGTCATTCAGATCCCCCTCGGAGAATCGCCGGGTGCAAGAGAGAAGCAACGCCTTTCCCAAGCCCGGTCGACAGGCTCGATCAAACACCATGTGAGTGCCGGCAACGTGGTTTTTGATACCAAATTGATAGCGCTCTGGGGCTTGCGCTTTGACGCATTTTTTAATCGCGTCACGGGGGAAGATCATGATTTCTTCGAACGGGCGAAAAACCTCGGCGCTCTCCGGGTCTGGGTCCGTGAAGCCGTGGTTTATGAGTCCTTGATGCCGGAACGGCGGACGTGGGGTTATCTTTTAGCGCGACACTATACCGGGGGCGTTAACAACGTTCTTAAATTTTCGCATAGGCACTCACTCCTGCAGACGTGGCTTCATTTCCTCGTCAGAATCCTCGGCAAGCTGATTCATCTTGTGGGGAGCGTGCTCATGCTGAGACCCCGTAATGTGGTAAAAGACGCCGCTACGGTGGGCGGCTATCTCGCAGCGCTCCCGCGCTGTGGTCGGAGATCTTGAGGTCAAGTCGCGGGAACGAAAGGCTCATTCGGATCACCGCCAGGTGCTGAAAAAAAGCGACCAATCTTGATCTGGATATCCTCAGCCTACGGCGGTTCTTTTTGGGAGCCCCTGATTGTGCGCTTTCGGAGGTGCCCGAAGCAGGCTTTAATGGGCGAGTGAGCCGGGCAAGTTCTGACTAACCTATCCGCCCGATCTCGGGGTTTGCGCGGGATGACCTATCGAGTTTGACCGCGCATTGATTTTTTGCGGGGAAGTGAGAGTGCTAGGTCCGGACGTGAACGCGCGTCTTACGCCGAGCTTCGGTGCGGGGCGTTCTCCAGGCAAAAACCGTATCGTGTATCCCCCAGTCCGAGGTCCACACGGGTGCCACAGGGACACCCACGCGAATCAAACTACATCCGGCAAGTCGAAGGGCGGTACCGGTTAAGTACCGTCGCTGTCGCCGTATTCGTGCAACTCCACTTGATGGCACCATTTAAGGTCGTCGGCGTTAACAAAAGCGTTTTGCCCGCGAGCGCACTTCCGGCCGGCTGGCTGTAAGTAATCGTGAGGACGCCGTTCGTGGTTATTGCGACAGACTTAACCGCATTGCCCACGATCGATGTCGAGGCGGCCATGCCTGCGGAAGCGTTACTCTTCGGGAGCACCCCATTTGTTGAGAAGTACTCGGACACCGCTGTCTTGCCCGCAGACGCCAGATTCAGGCCTTCTGTCACGCGCGCGCGGAGCGTGTAGTCCTGATACGCCGGAATCGCGACCGCCGCCAGAATGCCGATAATCGCCACCACGATCATCAGCTC
>CAIKBL010000015.1 GCA_903825645.1 uncultured Pseudomonadota bacterium
AGCCGGCGACTCCGCTCATCCAGCACCGCTGAAATCGCCGCATACTTGCCCACAATCACCGCTTCTAAATTATTTTCGCGACTCATCCAGACAGCAGATCACGTCTTTTCTTGAGCGGCAAGATAACTTACGCGTGCCGCCTAATGAAAAATCTGGAATTAAATTAGCCGACAGTGGAA
This sequence comes from uncultured Pseudomonadota bacterium, assembly GCA_903825645.1. GTDB lineage: Bacteria > Pseudomonadota > Gammaproteobacteria > CAIKBL01. Next base: position 180 of record CAIKBL010000015.1, read on the forward strand.
TGATGTTCTGTGTAGACGTTAATACCCTATATGATAAGGATTCGCGATTGAATGACGACGAATCGTCTCCGGTTGAGGAGCGGCGGCCATTTACTTACACATCCGTCACTTTGAAGACCGACCCGCTATCGATTCTCATGAAGTCGTTGTGCGAACAGACGATTATTCCGCGTCAAGAAGTCTTGCGCGAAGGAGCGCTCTGATGAACAAAAAAATACTGATTATCACTCCCACACCTACTCATCCTCAAGACGCAGGCAATCGGGCAAGAATTTACCGCGTCATGGCGGCCCTCCTAAAAATGGGAAATGACGTGCATCTTGCCTTCATTAAGCGCGAAAACGGCGACGAGGTTTCCATGCAGGCGCTATTGGGGCATAGATTTCATGCGGTCGAATATTCCCAACCATCCGCGCGATGGATGCGGCCCAAGGAAAAGCTGAAATCTCTTGGCAGGAATCTGAGCAGGTTCCTTGGGAAGACGCCAGTGGTTTGGCGGCTGTCCGCAATTGCGCATGAATTCTGCAAGGTAAATGATGCAGATAGCTACCCCTATAGAATTGACGATTGGTTCGACCAACAAACGTTGCCATCAATACGCGATTTACATCGCACAGAGAAATTCGATGTCGTCATCGCTGAGTATGTGTTTTTTTCAAAATATTTAGACGCGTTTGATACTAATGTTGCCAAAATAATAGATACACATGATGTTTTAACCGACAGGCACAAGCTTTTTCTCAGGGCGGGAAAAGAACCGGAGTGGTTCTCGACTAGCATGGGTCAAGAAGCAAAGGGATTGAAGCGCGCCAACATAATCATCGCAATCCAGGAGCACGACCGGGTATTTTTCGAAAAAATTTCGGGCAGACGGTCTATAACCGTGGGGCACCTTTTAGAGGTGAGTAACCTATACCGTATAACTTCTCGTGGTAATCGAATTTTATTCATAGGATCCGGAAACAGGGTGAACGTCATCGCTATCGGATATTTCTTACAACATATTTTTTCGAAAATAAAAGAAAAGCTTCCGGATGCCACACTGCTCTTGGCTGGTCGGATATGCGACTCAGTGAGAGATGAGCCTGGACTTGTGAAGTTAGGTGTTGTTCAACACATTAATGATGTCTACACCGAAGCCGATGTCGTCATCGCGCCGATGCAATTCGGCACGGGTCTAAATATTAAAGTTATCGAAGCACTCGGATATGGTATGCCGATAGTCACAACTCCCAACGGCGCAAATGGAATAGAAGCGGATGATCCCCCTTATTTGATAGCCGATGGTCCGGAACAGTTTGCCCAAGCGGTTGTGCAGGTCTGCACCGATTCCGACTTGGCCGCAGGCATGTCTAGAGGAGCAATAGCGTACGCGGAATTATGGAACAAGCGCCAACTAGAAAGCCTGAAAGCAGCAATCAGTAGCTGATGCCACGCTGGTCTATGTGGACAATAAGGATTGTTAGGAGAGCTAGTTTGATGAATTTGGACACCGGTATTCAGAGGTGCGGAATTCATAAGGAAGCCAAGACGTCATCACCCGGCAGCATTCAAGGCGCTGACGGCGATATGGGGTGGTCGGTGACCAACGCCAGATAAACGAAGGCCCGGGCAAATTTCGTGGCAGAAACCCCGGGCCTTCTCTACGCGTCAGCCTGACGGCCAATGCGCAACTACGAGAATAGGCAGCGTCTCAGTTCTTCCATGGTCAGAGATCTTCGATCAGTCGAAAACCATTGAAGTTGAAACGCTTCGGCGTCGTGTAGCGAATGTGGTAATTCACACGGAGTTCGCCGGCGAAACTGTGCCATGAACCGCCGCGCGCATAGTGCCGACTACAGGTCTCATCGCAACCGTCCGTCCATTGCCACACATTGCCTAGCATGTCGTACAGGCCATAAGGGTTGGGGGCGAAACTGCCGACCGGCGCAGTCTTCTTGCCATCCCACTGGCTGCCACAATCAACACAATTGGCGTGCCCGACATCCAGATCATCCTCGCCATGACCCGAGCCTGTCTTCGCATTGACCCAATAATAGTCAGTCGTGGTATCGCCCAGCGTCGCGTATTCCCATTCTGCCTCGCTGGGCAACCTGTAGTGGTGTCGTGTCGTTTGATTAACGAAACGGATAAAGGCTTGCGCATCCGCCCAGGTCACATTGATGACCGGACGTCGACCGCGTCCCCACCCTTCATCGTTGGGCGAATAGCCATTGCAGCCACCGATCGCAACACACGCGTCCCATTGTTCAAAAGTCACGGCGTATTTCCCCATGCGCCAAGGCTTGTTCGGTATTTTGACCATGTCGGCCTGGATCGCACGGAGCCGTGCCTCGGCGTCTTTTACGTTATGCAGGTCGGCCGCGCCCACCGACCAAACGAGGCAACTCCACAAGCCACCTGACAAGCCAATAAACCGACGCCAGGCAATGCGGCGCCCCCCCGACCCGCGGTGGGCGCGCGACAAGGCAGCTAGTCGCCTGACAGACACGTCACTCATCAAATCCTCCACGGCAACGTCGACTGAACGACGTTGCTGAACGGTTACGACTTGCCGGTTTTTCCACGCGGCGACGCGGGCCGCTTCGGCGCCGTTTTCTTTGTCCCGCCTTTTTTCACCCCGTCACGGGACCAGACTGAACGCGCACCCGTCGCGGGCGGCGCCATGAAGGCTTCACCCCGATTGCCGGGTCCCGGCTCCGGGATTGGTCGGCCACTATCGCGCCATTCAACGGCCGCCGGAAAGCCGAAGGTCTCTGCATATCTTTTGAACCACAGGCCTTCCGGAGAATGGCGGGTGATGCCGTCGAACAGAGTAGCCAGCCGCTGCGTTTGTTCAAGCCCCATCTGCTCGACGGCCTGGTTGATGACGAGTTTCAGCATCATCAACTGATTCTTAGGCACCCCGGCAATCCGGTCGGCGAGTTTCGCCACCGCCGCATCCAGCTTCGCCAGCGGTGCCACGTCGGTCGCCAAGCCCCATTCAAAGGCTTGTTTTCCGTTGATGAGATCACCCGTAAACATGAGTTGCTTGGCCCGCATGGCACCCAGCCGGTAGACCCACATCGCGGGGCTCGGACACCCCCAGACCCGCACCGGCATGTAACCGATGCGCGCCTTGTCCTCCATGACGATAAAGTCGCAACATGTGGCGATGTCGCTGCCGCCGGCCGCCGCATAGCCATGGACGCGTGCGATGGTCGGTTTATAGGAGCGCCACAGACTCATGAAATCTTCCGTATTTTTTTTCATGAACTGGTAATCGAGCATCGGATCCCAGGGCAACGGCTGGGTGATGTCGTGGGTGGTGTCGCCTTCGGCGTATTCCTTCAAATCGTAGCCCGCGCAGAAGGCCTTACCCGCACCCCGAATCACGATGACATGGACGCGATCATCGGCATTCGCGGCCTCAACCGCTTGGCGGATTTCACCCGGCATGGCGTCATTGATGGCATTGAGACGGTCGGGTCGATTGAGCGTCAGGGTGGCGATTCGACCGGAAACCGCGCAGGTCAACGTCGAATACACCTGGTCCGCGAGCACTGGGGGCCGGCGACTGCGCGCCGTACTGGCTGTTTTTTTGATCATCCTGCTCTCCCTTTCATTGCAATGCCGACACGCTATACCGCGGGCCCGCGCCGGCGACCATGGTAGACTCCTCAGGGCTATACCGTCACCGGAAAGTCAATGCTAGCGCCGTCGAACGAACCGTTACCCGAAGCCGTCGCCCTCCTTCGCCTCGTGTGCGATTTCTTGGCGGCACTGAACAGTCCGGAAGAGGGCGCACGCTTCCATCGCCTGCATGCACCGGAAGCGCTGTTGCCGACGGATGCCGGCATTCTGCCGGCCGGCGAGATTCCGCGTGACGATTTCGCCGCGGCCCATCGTGCTCGATCGACGCGCGGCGCGCCCACCCTGCCCATCTTTTCAGATCCGCGGTTGCGGCAAGTCACGGCATCAGCCCCATCGCCCGATCACGCTGTTGCCTGGTTTGAAATCGCGGCGGGCGACACCCCGCAGACCCTATACCTTGCGCTGGGGGTGCGTGGAGAAGGCGCGACGTTGCGCATTGGCTGGGCGACGCTGGCCAAACAGATCGTCAACTGGACCTACGCGGACGGCCATTTGCACACGCTGGGCGACTATGCCCGCCTCCACCGCTGCGAGCCGACCGCCCCGCGAGCCTTCATCGATGCGAGCTATTTCCGGCTCTACTGGCGGGCACCGGTCGTGTTCAACACGTTGCCGGGTGCACGCTTCAGCTGCCAGATGAGCAGTGCCTGCTGCAAACATGATTTCGAGATCTTCCTGCCCCCCGATGCCCAACGGTTGATCGACGCCATGCCTTGGGGCACCCTGCAGCCCGACTTGCAGGGCACACAGCTCCCGTTGCGCGCAGATGGCACGCTCCAGCTGAAAAAAAATAACGAAAGCTGCCGCTTCCTGGGTACCCGCGGACAGTGCCTGATCCACCAAACGCTGGGGCGTCAACCGTTTAGTCCCTGTGCGGTGTTTCCGTTTGTCTTCGCCCAGACCCCGGAAGGGATCGCGGTTAGTCTCAGCCAAATTTGCGGCGCGGTGCGCGGCGGTCTGGGGGTCTCTCCCCACGCGCGCGAAGACGATTTGCGCGAACGCCTCGCGCAAGTCGAGCTGGTCCAGCCGGAGCGCTTTCGACTCGGGCCCGCACAATATATCGCCTGGGAAGACTTTCGGGATATCGAAAAAACCCTCTATGAAATTCTGGAGGCGCGCACCTATCCGCTGCGGACGAGGCTCTACCTCGGCAGCAGACTGCTCCGCGCACTCCAAAACCAGGCGCCCCTCGACCCGGAGGGGTGGGCCAAGGAAAGCCCCGCTGCGATCACGCCTGAGCTCCGCGCGCACCTGCATGACATGATCGGCCGCATCCTGCTCTGGGATCGGGCCACCTTGCGCCACCTTGCCGCAGAGCCCCCTGCCGATCTGGCCACACGGGAAATACAGGAGGAGGCGATCATCGTCCAGATCTTGCACAACACCCTGCATGCCAAGGTGTATTCCTATCCCTACGATCTGACCACCGCGCACAACTTCATGATCGTCCTGTACCTGGTCGCCCTGAGTATCCAGGCGGCCGTGCCGGGCCCCCTCACGGGCCCACTCTGGCAGGAATTAGGCTCATTGGGCGTTCATGGACTGCTGAAAAGCGTTCTCCACACCGGCGTACCGGACGGATTTCGTGTCCTGTTTGGCACCCCTGAGTTTGGCGAGTGGCTACTTGTCGCCTGAACCTGACACCGCCACGCCGGGTCCGGTGATGGCCAGCAAAAGAACGGGTTGGGACCGCTTATGGCACGCCACCGGATACTCGCTCGCGGGCCTGCGGGCCTGCTGGCAACATGAGGCGGCCTTTCGGCAGGAATGCGCCCTCGCCGCCGTCCTCGTTCCGCTCGCCGGCTGGCTGGGTCGCTCGATGCTGGAATATCTTGTGCTCATCGGGCCACTGTTCTTCGTGCTGAGCATGGAGCTACTCAACAGCGCCATTGAAGCGCTGGCCGATCGCTTCGGCCCAGAGCACCATGTGCTGAGCGGGCGCGCGAAAGATCTGGGTTCGGCGGCCGTATTGGTCGCCCTGGGACTACTCGGGATGTGCTGGACCGCCGTCCTCTGGGAACACGCGCGTGATCGCCTGCTGGGCTAGCCGCTAAACCGTCCGCAGCGCCCGGGCCAATTCCTTGGTGGTCGCGCGCAGCCGATCGGTCAGCACCGACTGGAAGGCCTTACCGAATCGCAGTTGGCACGGGAGGGCGGCCCATTCCTTGAAGTCGCGTTCAATTCTGAGCACGGTGGTATCGCGATTCGCGAGAAACGTCGCACTCCGCACCGAAGGGGCCAGATATTCGAGCTCACCAAAGCATTCCCCGGCTTCCAAATCGCGCAGCCGCACCCCGTTGATGACCATCGAGACTGCCCCCTCGACGATCACAAAAAAGCCTTTGTCGCGGTCGCCCTCAGAACAAATGGCGGCGCCCAGCGCAAAGCGCTCCCAGGTACTGGCCTTATTGATTTCCTTCAGATCGTTCGCGGGGAAGCCCGCAAAAAACGCCAATGCACCAATACTTTCGACTTTCTGCGCATCGCTCAGCACCATCGGCAGATTACGGGTGTCGTTCAGCACCAAATCCATATCGGCGACGAGCTCGGCACCGGTGCGATAGCGTCGGACGAGATCTTTTTCCAGCATCTTGCGCAGGATGCGCCATAACAGATCGGGCACATCCTGTCGGATATCCGTCAGCGGGGGGGGATCTTCGTGGAGCACCTTCTGGATCAGGCCTGACAAGCCCTTGGCGGCGAACGGCGGTGCCCCGGCTAACATCTCGTAGAGCACCGCACCGAGCGAGAATAAGTCGGACTGGGCTGAAATGTCCTGATCTCGGGCCTGTTCGGGGGACATGTAAAGCGGCGAGCCGAACCAGCCCACAATCTGCGTCTGGTCAACACCGAGGCGGCACGCAATACCGAAATCACCGATTTTCGCGACCCCTTCCTTGGTCAGCATAACATTCGCCGGCTTGATATCCCGATGTAGAACCCCATGCGTATGGGCGTAATCCAGAGCATCTGCCGTTTGTCGCACGATGCGCATCACCGTGGGGATCGGCAGCAAGTTCTCCTTGCTACAGTAATTACGCAGGGTATCTCCGCCCTCGATGTACTCCATGACCATGTAAGGTTGATTGTTGTCTTCACCGGCCTCATAGACCTTCAGGACATTCGGATGATCGAGGCGCCCCGCCGAGCGCGCCTCGTTGATGAACATCCGGCGTGCCGTACTCTGGGTGCTTTCCTCATCCGTATTGGTCGCCACCTTGATCGCCACCGGCCGGTCGACGTACGGATCGTGCCCCCGATAAACGACCCCCATGGCGCCGCGTCCGAGGACCTCAAGCAAATCGTATTTGCCGATTTTTTTAGGTATTTCGGTCACGGGATTCCAGCGCAAGTCGGGTGGTACGGGAGGTGTCGTGGATAAAATCCACTTTCATCTCACTCAGGAGACCGCTTGCCCCGGCGTCACCGTGGGTGCTCGCGATGGTCTGCTTGCCCATGAAGTGGGCCAGCTCATTAATCGATTTGGCCACGGCGAGTACATTCGGATCATGACGTGCATCCGTCGTGTAGTTACCCGGTAGTCCCACGAAATCCACGGCAAGCTCGCGCAGATATTCAAAATCACCCTGCCCGGCGCCGAATTCGCCGAGGGCAAATCTGCAGCCGAATTCGCGCAAGGTATTGATAAAATTGCCGGCTTCGGCAAGTCGGGCCTTGGCGGCTTTGTCATCGAGTTCAAAGCAGATTCTGGCGGGTGGCACGCTGGTTTCCATCAATTCGTTGATCACCTTATCGGCAAGATCTGTTGCTTCCAAAGCCGCAGGGGACAACGGAATCACAAAACCACTGAATTTCTGGCAGTCGGCATCATGCGTGGCGACCCAACGCAGCGTCTCCCGAAGCGTCCACAAATCCATGTCATAACTGTGCGGGGAGCCCCGAGACGCCTGCGCAAACAAGTCCCACGGCAGCAGTTTGCCGTTGCGATCTTTAGCACTCACCAGCACACGAGCGACCGGCGCGGTGCGCTTGTTCATCGGGCGCATTTCATGACACAGCAGAGAGAGACGTTGCCGCGTCACCGCTTTGTCCACATAGGCGCGTATTTGCTCGAGTTGCTGGCGTTTTTTGGTGTCCGACCCGGCCACATAGACCGGATCAACGCCCTGCGTACGGGCTATTCCCGTCGCCTCATGGGCGGCATTGATCAGGGCCTCCGCCTGTTGCAAGCTGATGTCCGCCACTGCAATGCCTGCCATGGCGCGGGGTTCAAATTCCAGCCCGACGGCGAGCTGTTGTTCTTGAATTTTCGCGACGAGCGCCTGCACCTGACGCAACGTCGACTCGAGGCCGCCTTCGGTCCAGAAAATGCCCCACTCGCCCCCGCCCAGCCGGCCTATTTTGACCTTAACCACGCCAAAGGTCGCCACAAGCTCCTGACTGACTGTCCTGATCAACTCATCGCCGGTCGCGGTCCCGAATTGCTCGTTGACGGCCTTCAGGTTGTCGACCGCAAGCTCACACAACACCGCGCCGGTCGCGTCCTGAGGGGCTTCCTCGAACCACGTGTCCACTGCCTGCGCAAAGGCCGCACGGGTCAGCAGCCCCGTCAGCGGATCGCGGGCGGCGCGCATCACAATCTCTTCATGAAACCCGGTCACCACCCCAAATATCGCCCGATCGACGGCGTTTTGCTCGTCATGGGGCAGGATTTGAATCAGACCGCGCCGCAAATACACGGCGACCTGCTGCAAGGTCATGGAGACCGATTTCTGGCCCTGAGCATCCGCAAAGATGAAGGGATTAAAATCATCCCCGATCCACGCCAAGGTCACCGTATAGGGGGCTGCGGTATTCGCATTCATCACCACGACATCGCCGGGCTGTAAGGCCTTGGCGCGCGCAACCCAACGCTGCAACTCGTCCGGGAATTTCGGCTCCGCCGGGCGCGCTTCATTGCGCCGCTCTCGACGCTCACGCACGATATTTTGTTGCGCTTCAGCGCCGCCCACTATCGCGCGAATGTTCTGTTCGAACACGGTGCGCTGCCGCTCAAGATAACCATCGAGCTCCGCCACCAACGGCGCGACCACCGCCGGCTCGCCGTCGTAAGACAGATTGACGTCGTCGGTCATCTCCCGCAGCCGCGCCTCCAGGTGCAGCCCCTCCCCATCCGGGAGGCTCTCGGTCACCGCCACCCGGTCGATGAGTTGTCGCAACGGGTGCTGTTCGCTCTCAAAAAAAGTCGGGTCGACAATGGCCGCTTGATGCACCGGTCCCTGTAAACGTCGGAGGTTGCCCTTGGCGAATTCGCCTACGCGCGTGTCACTGAGTAGCGACTGAAAAAGCCCCACGACAATGTCGATCGCATCACTTTCGGCCTGACCCACCGCCATCGAATCCTGGCCATGGGTCCGAAGGGTTTCGCTTATCTGCGCCTTGATCACATCCGCGGGCATCAAATCGGGCGCCGCGACGCCGGTCATCTGCGTGCGCAAATCTCGCAGGCCGTCGACCACCTGGGCGGTCGAATACGCAGGTGGCGCCGTCGTGGCAGCTGGTACGAGTTGCCGGCGCAACGCAAGCTGACTTTGTGCCGCCGACATTGCCCGGCGAAGCTCTGGCCGGGGGGGAGCGCCGCCCATCCCGCCACCAAAAGGCGCCTCACCGCCCATGCCGATCCCGGGCCCGCCGAGCGCCGCGGGATCCCAAGACTGCTGGGTCCACGTATTCGCGAAAGCACCGGGCGGGCCGGTATTCGCATAGCGATCAGCATGGGCGGGCTCTCCCGCCCCGCGCCGGGCAGTACTCGTGCTTTTTTTGATATCGAATTTTTCGGGCTCGACGATCGGCAGAATATTGTGTTGCACCAAAAGCGTGTTGATCTCTTCATAGAGTCGCGGCAGGTGTTGCTCGAGCAGCTTGCGCAGTGACTGATAGGCAATATCGATGACTGAAAAATCGTCAAAAAAATCCTGCAGTAGCTCAGCGAATATGTTGCAAACCACCATCGGGCCGATGGGATTGTTGGTGTTGTCAATCTCCCGGCGGGCGAGAAAAGAAAGGCGCTTGTTGAGATCGTAGAGCGCCGCCCGGCACTGACTTTCCAGCTCGGCAGCCACCTCAGAGACGGTCAGGAATTCCTCAAAATCATTTTTATCGATGAGCGACAGCTCCGCGTCACTCGCCGTCTCGTTTCGATCTTTGACCCGCAACGGATCGTCCAGCATGGCAATGCCCCGGGTGAGCAATCCCGGGAACCCTGCGGCAAGTGCCGCGCTCTGCGCACGGAGCACATTTTGCGCGTCGACCAACATCCGTTGCTCGCGGTTAAATCCCGCGTCGCGCGCGGCCACGAACAAGGCATTCGCCACTGTACGCGTAAATTCGTTTACCAGCAGTGCGGCTGCGCGTTCTATGGCCGCCGAAAACAGGGGGAGGATGCGTGCGGTGAATTCGGGGACAAATCGGCGCTGCGTATCGGCGAGCGCCAAGGGCGTTTGCGGTATCGGGTCGAGGGGCTCAGGCTGCGCGCGGCCCTGCAATAATGTGATCACCGCCGGGTCCGGATCTTGGAAGGACGCCCCGAGTCCGTGCGCGGTGCGGCGACAAACGACAAGGTCGAGATGGTAGGTCTGGGACGCCTCGTTGTCGTCTAGTTCGAAAATCAAACGCGCCATCGTCTGTGGCGCCACATGCTGCAACTGCAGCGCATCCATCTGCACGAACACCCCGGCGATGCAGAAATCCTTGACGTGACAAGGCATCGGCGGCTGCTCCCCGAACGCAATCTGCGCTTCGAGATCCATCGGGAGCCGGACAAAATGTCGTCGCTCCAAGCCGCCGTCTGACACGTCAGTCTCCGTCACGACTTTTCACCCGGATTGCGGAGACGCGCCCACACGGGCGCGGCGCATCGCCCCCGCCATCGTGATGCCCACACACCTCTTCAGGTTGAAATGCTGCCGGTAAACACATTGGGCTCACTATATCACTGCTTGGACCCGCCGATCAGGGGGACAGTTGAGCAGACGGTCGGGGACGCCCCCTCCGTTATCCCGCCGCATATGCGACAATGGCCAAGGCTCAACTCAATCATGACTTATGGACAACCCGCCTCTCACCGGCCCGCGCCCTAATTTCATCCGTAATCTGATCGATAGTGAGCTCGCCTCGGGGCGACACACCACCGTGGCGACGCGCTTTCCACCCGAGCCGAACGGCTACCTCCATATCGGGCACGCCAAGTCGATTTGCCTGAACTTCGGGCTTGCGCAGGACTACCAGGGGACCTGCAATCTGCGATTCGATGATACGAATCCCGAAAAGGAGAGTGCCGAGTACGAGCGCGCAATCGCCGAAGACGTGAGTTGGCTGGGTTTCAGTTGGGCCAATCGCCGCTTCCACGCGTCGGACTATTTCGAGCAATTGCACGACTATGCCGTATGCCTTATCGAAGCCGACAAGGCCTATGTCGACAGCCTCTCGGCAGAGGATACCCGCCAATACCGGGGAACGCTGACCGAACCTGGACAAAACAGTCCTTATCGGAGCCGCACTGTGGCCGAGAACTTGGACATGTTTCGCCGGATGCGTGCCGGCGAATTTGCGGATGGCACCCATGTGCTGCGCGCCAAAATCGACATGGCATCGCCCAATATCAATATGCGAGATCCGGTCATCTACCGGATCCGCCGCACCGCCCATCACCGGACAGGCGATCGCTGGTGCATCTACCCGATGTACGACTACACGCATTGCCTGTCCGACGCACTGGAAGGCATTACCCATTCCCTGTGCACGCTCGAATTCGAAGACCATCGACCGCTTTATGATTGGGTACTCGACAGTCTACCGGTGCCCTGCCATCCCCAGCAGACGGAATTCGCGCGCCTAGAGCTCAATTACACCATCACCAGTAAGCGCAAGCTGCACGCCCTGGTCAGTGAAGGACTGGTCGACGGCTGGGATGATCCGCGCCTGCCAACCCTCAAGGGCATGCGTCGGCGGGGCTATTCGCCGCAGGCGCTGCGCGAATTCTGCGATCGGGTTGGCCTGACCAAGAAACAGACCGTCATCGACATGGGCGCGCTGGAGACCTGCATACGCGAAGATTTGGATGCCACCACGCCCCGCATGATGGCGGTACTCGATCCTCTGAAGGTCATTATCGAGGACTATCCTGAGGATCAGATCGAACAACTCGAGGCCCCTAATCACCCCAAAGATCCCGCCTTCGGTCATCGCGCGCTACCGTTCGCGCGTGAGCTCTATATCGAGCGCGACGATTACTTGGACGATCCGCCGAAAAAATTTCATCGGCTCGGGCCAGGTCGAGAAGTGCGCCTGCGTTATGGCTATTTGCTGACCTGCCGTGAGGCCGTGCGGGACGAGAACGGCCGTGTCATCGAGCTGCGGTGCACCCATGATCCCTTGTCGCGCGGGGGCAATGCGCCAGACGGGCGGCAGGTGAAAGGGACGATTCACTGGGTTGCCGCCCCGACCGCTGTGGCGGCGGAAGTGCGGCTCTATGATCGCCTCTTCACGGTGCCTGATCCGGGTGCGCGAGAAGATTTTCGTGCCCTGCTGAATCCGGATTCCAAACGCCTCGTCACGGGCGCCTGGGTGGAGCCGGCACTGGCATCGACAAACCCCGAACAAACGTTTCAGTTCGAGCGAATCGGTTATTTCTGTACGGATCGGGATAGCACTTCGACGCGTCCGGTCTTCAACCGCACCGTGACATTGCGCGACACCTGGGCAAAAGTGCAGTCAACAGAATCATGACACCGGTGCAGTGCGGCCGGGTCGACGTACAATAGCGTGGGTGCGCACCGCGCGGGGCGTGCGCTTGGATTTTTCTCGCCATAGTTCAATTGGATAGAACACGCCCCTCCTAAGGGTGAAATTCAGGTTCAAGTCCTGATGGCGAGGCCAATAAAATCAACCGGTTATAAATTTCGGGCGGAGTAGTGCTTAACCATGTCTCGCGCAGACTCGCCCAGTCCGTGACCTGGCATGACACCCTCACCACACCCTGTGCGCCCTGAATGCGCAGGCAGCCAACGGCGCGCCTGTAACCGACGAAAGCGATTCCTTCCCCCGGAAACCAAATTCGGGGATCAGCGCGGCCTCATCACCAGCGATTTGGGCGGAAAGTTTTCGCCCAGGCCTCCTGTGCCTTATCCCCTCAACGCGTAAGGATTTTTTTAGGGGCCGCCGTCTCCGCGAAAATCGGACCACACATCCCGGAGTCGGATCACGTCGATATCCGCGCGAGCGGCCCGCGAGGCAGAGCGTGTAACCACCCGCCGGGTGAAGCTGCAAAGCGTCGTCGCCGTTAGAGACCCTGGAAGGAACGGCCTTCGTCCTGCGCCCCGTTCGGCGCTGAAAGGTGCATTTGCGCGAACCGCCAGCCCTGCGCCGTACGCATAAGCCCAGCGGTAAGCCGTAACCCGGACATTGCGAACGCCTCCCCCGCCACTGAACCGGTCACCACCACATCGCAGTAAGCAAAAGCGGCCGCGTCGCCGGCCAGCGTGACGCGCAGATTACTGAACGTCGTGTCCAACTCGCCCGCTTGCGAAAAATCCCGCGCTATCTGCGTCCGCAGCGCGGCGAGTCCAAAGCACACTTCGTCCGCACCGGTGCCCACCATCACGACGTCTTCGTCACCGCTCACTAACGCCAGCAGGCCCACGGCATCCTTGGCGCGGTAGCCGTTCGCCCACTTCTGCAACAGCGCCGCGATCTCAGCAGTAGTCTCATGGACCGTTCTATTCGTCAGGGGTTTGGGGGGCGTCGTCATGCGGGCCTCGTAGTTGATGAAGAAGGGCCGGACGATAACAAAGCGAGCCCGACTCGTCACCCGCGCGGCTTGCGCCGCCGCTTTTGAATTTTGAGGGGAACGGACGCCGACAAAGATCCCCGCTCCTGCAGACACAAGACGGCGGGCCACACGAGCGCCGCATGGGCGGCGATCTCGCGTTACGCGCGAGGGGTGGAATGAGGCGAGGTGACGCCACCCGCCTTGCGTTGCGCAGAAGTTCCAACTTCCAGCCGGCAGGGTCATCACGCCATTATCAAGGGCGTTCCTGTGGTAGGTGGTCCCTGGCGTGACTCACTGACAAGACCACCCCGCGCCCAAGCTTGGCATGCGCACGGCCGCGCGCGTCGCTAATGGGGTTTTTCCTGATCGGCAAAGGCAAGCCGGTCCTTACCGAGGCTTTTCGCGACATACAGGGCGCGGTCAGCCGCCGCAGTCAATGCCTCCGGCGTCATGCCATTTTGGGGGTACAGCGCGATCCCCAGGCTGAAAGTCGCTATGAGCGTCAGATCCGCCAGCTGAAAGGGGATCCTGACGCGGTCGAGCAGATGCTTCGCTATCGCTTCAACCTGGGCGACCGATTCTACCTCTGGCGCCAGGACCAAAAATTCATCGCCGCCCAGACGCGTCACCGTATCGGATTCCCGTAAGCAATTTTTCATCCGGCCGGCGATTTCGACCAGCAATTGATCGCCAACGCCATGTCCATAGGTGTCGTTCACTTTTTTGAAATCGTCTACATCCAGGCACAAGATCCCTACCATGCGGTGCTTACGTTTCGCCATCATCAGCGCCCGCGTAATACGATCGAACAGTAAGACGCGGTTGGGTAAGCCCGTGAGAAAATCATGGATTGCCAGCGCTTCGGCTTTCGTCTTCGCAACCTCCAGCTGCTCGCGCTGTGTAATATCCGCAATGGTGCTCAAGACAAACTGGCCCGCTTCTGTTTCAACGGGACTCAGCCCTATCTCTACCGGGAACTCACTGCCATCTTTGCGCAAGCCAAACAATTTGCGGCCAGGGCCCATGAGTCGGGCTTCAGGCGCAGTGCCGAATCGCTTCCGTTGTTTGGGGTGGCGCGCGCGGTAACGCTGCGGCACGAGCATGTCCACTGTCCGGCTCAGCAACTCGCGACGGGAGTAGCCGAACAGCCTTTCTGTCTCGGCATTTACCAAGACAATAGCGCCCGTTGCATCACTCATGATCATACCGATCGGCGCAGATTCGATCGTCGCGATGAAGAGCGACTCCGCTTGCTTACGTTGCGTAATATCTTCCGTAAAGATGAGGATACCCGCGATGGATGACTCGTCTAACCACGGCAGAACCTCCCAGTCTAGCCATTGGCTGGTTCCGTTTTGACGGTCAAAGTGATCGCCTTTAGCAGCGATCACTTCGCCGTTGAGCGCACGCCGGTGAACTGTACGCCACCGCTCCGGGAGATCGGGGAAAATCTCGTAATGCGACAGTCCCCGCAGATCGCGATCGTCCAGACCATAGTCAAGCGCCCAGCGACGGCTGGCCGCGATGTAGCGCATCTCGCGGTCGAACATCGCCATCGCGACGGGAGCGCGCGCGATGAACACTTGTAATTGCGTTTTTTTCTCCCGGAGGGAGGCTTCCGTTCGTCGGCGCGCGGTGATGTCCACGATCGTGCAGACGAGGAGCGGTACGTCTTCGGTTACGAGGGGATTCGTGCAGATTTCGATCGGAAACGCGGTACCATTGTGATGTAATCCTCGGAAGTCTCCGCCCATCACCTGCCGTTCCGTTTCCGAATTATCGACTAGTCTGGCGCGCTCCGCTGGACTGCCACGCTCAAATGCGTGCGGGATCAGCCTGCCGACCGATTCGCCGCGCAATCCTGCATCGGGATAACCAAAGAGTGTCGCGGCCTCGGCATTCACCAGGACGATGAGGCCGCGTGCATCGATTACCAGAACCGCGGTCGGAATCGCGTCAATAATCTTCATCAGATCGAGGGGGCTGGTCATGGTATCACCTCACGCGTTCATGATGTTTGCGTCAGTCTTTGCGCCACCACCCACACAGCCATCACAACCGTTCCTCCTCAGAAGCGATCACCGCCGATCGCGCCATCTTAAGTCAGGCCTGCGCGGTCTCCAAAACCCGACCTCGCACCGACCGAAGGGATCTGTTTCGTTGGATCCCGATCAGAGACATCCCCCGTGAGGGGCCACGGCTCACGGGATCCCGGCTATCTTCGTGCTGAGCCGCTCAGGCAGACACTTTATCAACCGTCGCTTGATTTTCACCGCCTCGTTATTGAGACAAGCGGTGATCCGAAAGTTCTCGTGCGATCTGCAGCTGCTGGCGAACAGGCCTTCGTCACAGGCGCCCTTGCCACCCGATTTGGGTCGAGATCTGGCCTCATCTGCCGGCACATCCCCCGCTAAGCCCGCGGGCCGGCTAACCGGAGTGGACACCCGGCACGCCGTAGGTTCGTCCAGTACAAGCCGGCTGGTCACGGCCTGATTGGCGCGTTCGTGTCGATGGTGCCGATCAACACCTTGCACGAGCACCTCAACCGGTTATCCGCAGCGCTGATGCTGGCCGATCGACACAGGCCAGCTTTTGCCAGCATCGGGTTTGCTAAAAACCTTGATGACGTTTTACCCGCGCCCGCCGATTTTTTGACCGCCGGCAGGCGTCCTGCCCTCCGGATAGCGGCGCCACCCTTACCAAGATTCGCGAAATCATTCGAAAACCAGGGGACGCGCATGACTTGACGATCGTCGTGGATAAATCCTGAAGAGGAAACTGCCGCTTCATTAAAACTTCCAGTCGCTTTCTCGTCGGTGAGGCCAAATCGACGCGCACGACGCGCTAGATAACGATCGCTGTCGGCCGTGAAAGATCGCGCACCGGTCCCGCTTTGGATCTGGACGAAAGCACCTCGATGCGGCGCTACCCCAACCCGCGAGGATCGGGCGCCATCCGGCACCGGTTCGGTCAGGCGTAATGCGGGGGAATTCGCCCTGACCAAGGCAGAGCTTGTTCCAGCTGACTCGCCAGACTGTAGAGCGTTTCCTCGTCAGCCATCCGCCCGACGAATTGCATCGCCAGCGGCAGTCCCGACTTTGCCTGCCAGAGCGGCAGCATCATCGCGGGCTGTCCGGTGCTATTGAAAAGTGCCGTGAACGCCGAATAGCCCTGAATGATCTGCTGCCACCACGCCGCGGTGTCAACGCCGGAAGCATTCTGATTAAGCTCGCCGAGCTTCGCCACGTCACGTGCCAAACCCGGGGTCAACAAGACGTCATAGTCACGCATGACCGCCCCCACCGAACGACAAACGCGGTTTTGCCAAGCCATGGCTTCTTCCATCTGAATGGCCGTGACCGTACGCGCATAGCGATAGACCTCAAGGGTGACGGCCTCCACTGTTCGCGGCCCTATTTTTCGGCCCGTCATCGCGCCAAATTGTTCCATGAAGTACGCCAACGTAGCGGCCCAAAGGCGGATCGACGATTCGTTGTACAGCGCGGCATCGTACTGAATCTTGACGGGCTCGCAGTGATGTCCGAGCTCCTCCAGCAGTTTTCGGGTGTCGTTCAGACGCTGCCGAATTTCCCGGGTAATGGGCGACGCACCCGGGAGTTTGTCCACCACACCTATGCGCAACACACCGGGCGGCGTCATTGCCGCCGCCAGAAACCCGCGACGCGGGGGCGCGGCATCATAGAAAAACCCATCATCGGGACCGGCCAGTGCGTCGAGAAGCGCAGCCGAATCACGGACCGTGCGCGTCACCGCGAATTCGGCCGCCATCCCCCATAAAAAGATACCCGCGTCCGGACCCGTCGGTGTCCGCCCTCGCGCGGGTTTCATGCCGACGATGCCATTACACGCCGCCGGAATACGAATAGATCCCCCACCATCATTGGCGTGGGCAATCGGCACTATCCCCCCGCCCACCGCCGCGCCCGCACCACCGGAAGAGCCCCCTACGGAATAGCCGAGATCCCACGGATTGCGGGTCGAACCATAAATCAGCGCTTCTGAGTTTGCGTTGAACGCCATTTCCGGCGTCGCCGTGGTGCCTATCGTCACGAGTCCTGCCGCCCGGCAACGGCGCATCAACGCTGTATCGTGCGCGAAGCTGACGCCTGCGGCGAGACGGGAGCCCGCCGAGGTTTTCATGCCCTTGAAGTGCATGCCGAATTCTTTTACCAGGAAGGGTACCCCATGAAACGGACCGGGGCCGGAGCCACTTTTGATTTCGGCTAGCGCGTTGTCGCGCAGCGTCTGCACGACACAGTTGAGATCCGGATTGAGGCGCTCGATTCCATCGATAGCGCTATCGAGCAAATCCATCGGCGAAATTTCGCGACGTCGGACCAAATCGGCAAGACCCAGTCCGTCATATCGACTGTACTCTGGAAATATCATGGCTAGACTCCCCACAGATCACGGATTGAAAAGACACCCCGGCGACTCGAATAGCCTTCTTTAGGCAAAATTATCATAACGCTGTTGCAGTTGAGGCTACCAGCATGGAGAGCCGCAGGTGCGGTGCGCAGGCCCTGTAAAGAGCAGATACTGTCTCCTCTCATTTTTTTCTTGATCTGACTCAATACCCGTTAAAAATAATCTTCTAGCCTGTACCGACAGCGCCAGACAACAAATGAAAGGAGGCCGTCATGGTACTGGCACGTGATGAACCCGCCGATCTTTAGCGCCGTATACAGCCGCAGCTAGACGAGGTCTGGCGCCGCACGCCGGAGTTTGGGGACAGCAATGTCACATCCGTCAGTGCATGCCGCGGTTGGAGATCAAGGAAGAGCCGAAACGTTTCATGGTCGCGGCGAACATCCCGGACGCAAAACCACAAGAAATCGAAGTCAGCATGGCAAGGGAACCGCACGCTTCGCGGTGAGCACGTCGTCGAGAAAGACGATAAACGTGAAAATTATCGCCGAATAGAACGAACGCGTGGCCGTTTCTATCGACGTTTTTTGGTACGCGACTGCGCCGATGCGGCCAACATTACGGAACAGGGCTGAAACGGCCTGCTCCAAATCGAAATTCCCAAAAAAGAACGCTCGAAACAATGTGGAATTTCGGTAAGTGCTCGACTATTGTCCGAGGATCTCAAAGATCTGTGGACAGACCTCCGATTGGGCCACGACGGCATCCAACGTCACAACCAGCCACAAACAATAGGCAGACGCCGAGGCCACGCCGGGATATCAGCGTTGCGCAGGCTAGTCCACGGGCTGCGTGCGTGCAGGCTAACCCGTTGGTGGCGAACGCGATACCGACAACAGGCTGCGCGCGGGATGGTTCAAACCGTTGCTCAGCGCCAACGAGTTCCGCGTACAGCCCTAGTCGGGCAATCGGTCAAAGGCAGTGCCGGCGGGGTCTTCCCCGGCCGGGCTGATCTCGAGGCCTCTCTCTCTGTGCTGGAATTGCATCTGTTGATACGCGCCGTGCCGCGCCTTGCGCCACGGCCTGATCCACTGAAAGACCCGCAGCGCCTCACCGCGCAGCACGCACAGACTATCGGTAACACCCCCGACATCTTCGACACGCGTCCAGCTCCGCGATCACCGCGTTATTTCCACCACCGGACCGCTGTGGATCAACGCACACGCCTAGCTCAGCCTATCCGGACAATTTGGTGGTGTGATGCTTTTGGCTTACTATCAGGCTGATAAATAAAGGGATATGTCAGATGAGCAATAATTCCAAGACTCCGGTGGGCACGATCGAGGCGCTTTGGCGTTTCCCGGTCAAATCGATGCGCGGAGAGCGTCTTCCGGAGATGACCCTGACTCACCACGGGGTGCTTGGCGATCGTGCTTATGCCCTCATCGATGAGGAGACCGGTAAGGTGGTCAGCGCCAAGAGCATCAAACTCTTCCCGGATCTGTTGCGATGCCGAGCCGAATTCGTCGTGGCCCCAACGCTCGGCCAGGACATGCCCGTCGTGCAGATCACGTTATCGGATGGTCAATCGGTGCGCAGCGATGCGCACGATATCGACAAGGTGTTGTCAGCCCACTTCCGCCGGCAAGTGCGGCTATCCCGTGCAGCCCCAGAAGATTTCACGATCGATCAGTTTCACCCCGATATCGAAGGGGCAGATCCCGGCGGAAATCGTGACGTCTTTGTTGAGCAGAAATTAGGGGCGGCACTGTTCGCGGCAATCGGCACGCCCTCTCCGGTTCCTAAAGGCTCTTTTTTAGACGTGTTCCCGGTATCCGTCATGGCCACCTCGACCCTGGCGCGACTCGGCGAATTGGCACCGAAAAGTCACTTTGATGTACGTCGATTCCGCATGAACATCATTATCAAAACGGATTATGCCGGATTCATCGAAAACGAATGGGTCGACCACGCGTTAATGCTGGGCACGAATGCACAGCTTCATGTCGCCATGTTGGATCCACGTTGCGTCATGACAACACTCGCCCAGGAAGAACTCCCGCAGGACTCCGACATTCTTCGTACACTGGTCAGACACAACAGCGTCGCGATTCCCGGCTTCGGTAAATGTCCCTGTGCCGGCGCGTACGCCATCGTCGAGAGAGAAGGAACGCTAAGGATAGCTGATCTCGTGGCGATCTAGCGCCCGCGGGTTAACGCTTCTCGCAGAGCAGGCGCGAAGCGTTCAACTGGGGCCGCTTCGTCCCCACGTCGCACCTGGGACGCTCGCTAATCAAGCGCGCGGATCTGGTGGTGCCGCTCGTGTCTCCCAAGAAACTTCCCGCCCGACGCCATCAGCAGGCGCAAGAAGCCCGGCTCACCGGAGGAGCGCGGCGTTGCCCTGTGACATAGCGCAGACCGGCGCGAGTCCAAAGGCATCGTCGATGTCACGCGTCGTTCGAACAAAGCGGCGATGCGCATCCGCCATTTCGCTGCGGCACGCACGCAGCAGATCCGTTCAAAGTCGTAACCGCGGCAGCGGCGTCTACGACGAACGACGTTTCATTTTGTGGTTCGCCGTCGACTTCGAGGCAGCCCACATCACCGGCTATTTGCCACCGCGGACTGGGACCGTCGCCAGTCAGGGTCGTCTCGAATACCGCCTCGCGTGTGCCCCTGGCGCGCCGATCTCCCGCGAATAAATAATCAAATTTAACCCGCAACAAAGATCACTCAACTCTTCAGACATCACTTTAACTGTCTAGTATTTTTACACTCTCCGGCGTGCCTCCGTTATCGCCATCATCGACTTCATCCCAAAAACCGTGTTTTAGCCGCGTCGCACTAAAAACAATTTAATTTTTCGTTTAATTTTTTTTCATTGCATCTAAAAAAAATAAGAACCGACCCGGAATTTAGTTATGAATTACACGTACTAAAAATAAGTAAAAAAACGCATATCCGCCTTGTTTGTCAAATTTTTTTACAGGTTTTATCGAAAAAAATAGAAACATTCCCGGTTTTTCACGTCTGGACGCCCGGATTAATCGCTCAGGTCGAGCTGATTTTTTTTTAACACATTGATTTTTAAAACGCTTGTTTGCTTCAAATGAAGTTGGCCCGGTTTATGCGTTATGGAACTTACCGAAACAACGCGTCCACAACTTAAAGCGAAAGCGGCAAGGAGATTTACGATGATGAAGACCAATGCAAACATGAAGAAAAGTCGTCGCCTGACGAGACACTTGAACCTGTTAGTACCGCTGGCAATTTTTTCTTTCTCCGGTGTCGCGGCCGCCGGGCCCTGCACCAGCGTGCTTGGAATGTATAACGGTGGGCAGGGCTTAACCGATTGTAACGTCACGATCACCGTGACTAATTCCGGCGCAAGCGCCGTCAATAACAGTCAAAACCCGTATGACGGCGTAGAAGACCAACTCATCGGCGTCTTCAACAACAGCAGCAAAATCATTAACAGCATCGGATTGAGCGGATCAGGCATATTTGGGTTTGAGGGTGATGGAATCGATATTTATCTCACCGGTTTCGTCCAGAATTCATCGAACCCGGACGGCACGACGTACGGTGGCGCTAATGGCAACTTCAGCGTAGTCGATGTCAATAATGGGACGGTGTTCTTCGCCGGCGGGATTGCCCCCGGCGGGACTGACTATTTCTCGTTAGAAGGAGCGCCAAACACAGCGAGTTTCAGCATCACGGGTGTCAACGGTGGCACAGTCCCGGAACCCGCCAGCATAGCCCTGCTGGGACTCGGCCTTGCCGGATTAAGTCTCAGCCGACGAAAGTCCCGACAATAAAATAAGACAGCACAGCGTCTGAAGGTCACACCGCGCCACAACGGCCGGTGTGGCCTTAAGTCCCCTCGTGATAGCGATCGGTCGGAGGTGCCATATCCCGTCGCGCGTGCGACACCCGGTCTATCAGGCTGCTGCGATTCAACCCTCAAATGCCGACGCGCGAAAATCAGCGGCCAGCGGCATAACAGAGTCGCTTGGCGCCGAAGCAAGGACGCCACGCTACAACACGACAGGCTCGGCGGAAAGTTCGTTTTCGCCCATGATTTGCGCCGGGAAGGTCTGGGTGAGATGTCGCGCCACCGCGCGAATGCCAGCAACGACACCCTCGACGTAATCCGCATCCCGAAAGGCCGCTTCCATATCCCGACAGATCTGTTCCCAAGCGATCTGCGGAATCTTGGCACTGATGCCGCGATCTGCCACAATCTCCACGGCACGGTCCGCAAGCAGTAGATAAATCAGCACCCCGTTGTTATGTTCGGTATCCCACACGCGCAGTTCCGAAAATAACACGATGGCCCGCTCGCGCGCCGTCTGTCCAGCCATCAAATGCATGCCCGTCAAGGCACCTTCGACCACGAAGCAGATCTCGCCAACGTGTGCGGTCTTGCCTTCGTTAATAGCGGCTTCGATTCGCTGCAGGCTTTTTTTAGAGAAAAGGCGACGGACATGCCGATGGCTTAGCGGGAGATGTCGCAAGGCGCGTCTGAAGTTCACCACTACCATCGACCCGACGCGCCACCGCCGCCGAAGCTGCCTCCGCCCCCGCCAAACCCACCGCCCAAGCCACCCCCAGCACCAAAGCCACCGCCTAACAGCCATCCCGATCGCACCAAACCACCACTTGACGTAAAGATGAGGGTAAAAACGCCTGCCATAAGCGCAATGAAGATAAGGCCGGAGAGTGACCAGGCGATCAGCGCAACCAGCGCACCGGTGAAGAGCGCGCCAGGCAAGCGCCCCAATACCCTCCGGGCGACAGTGCCGATGACCAACGCCAACAGCAGAATGATCGGAAACCATTGGCGAAGATTCGCCCCCGCTTCGTTGATTGCTGGGTTGGGTGTGGGTAAGACCTCGCCGCTGGCCACGCGCAGGATGTGTTCAAGACCGGCGACGATTCCGCCGTAAAAATCGTTCCGTTCAAAGCGGGGAAGTATGTCCTCGCTGATTATTCGTTTGCTAACGGCGTCGTTGAGGGTTCCTTCCAATCCATAACCCACCTCAAGGCGCACCGCATGATCGCCTTTGGCTACTAACAGGAGCGCGCCGTCGTCGATTTTTTTTCGTCCAACTCGCCAGTGCTCAGCAACGCGCAGTGCATAGGCTTCGATAGTTTCTGGTGCAGTGGAGGTAACCATGAGCACCACTATCTGCGTTCCTCTGTGCGCCTCGAAGGCCTCCAGGGTCCGCTCCAGCGCTATTCGCTGAGGCGGAGAGAGGCTCGCCGTTTGGTCGATGACCCGTGCGTTCAGCGGGGGCACCGGGATCTCAGCCAGGCCCCCACACGACCACCCGACACTCACCCCGAGCAAGAGCACCTGTAGGAAGATCCTCATTTCGAACGTGCGCTGTCGGATGTTGCACCGGGGGGTGGCAAACCGAAATCAACCTGCGGTGGCTTGGCGATCAGCGTTTCGTTCTCTACGGTAAAATTGGGTTTGACCACATAACCGAACGCGTTCGCGATTAAATTGGTGGGGAACGAGCGCACCGTCACGTTATATGCCTGTACGGCGTTGATATAACGATTACGCGCGACCGCGATGCGGTTCTCGGTACCCTCCAGCTGTGCCTGCAAGTCACGGAAATTGGCGTCCGATTTCAATTGTGGGTACCGCTCCGAAACCATCAACAGATGCGATAGCGCGGTTGATAGTTCGCCCTGTGCGGACTGAAATCTCGCGAGCGCTGCAGGGTCCTCGGTTAAGGCAGGTGTCGCCTGGAGCGTCCCGACGTGCGCACGCGCGTTGGTCACGCCGAGCAAGACTTCCCGCTCCTGCGCGGCGAAACCTCTGACGGTGGTCACCAGGTTCGGCACCAAGTCGAAGCGGCGCTGATACTGATTGATGACCTCGGACCAAGTTGACTTAATCTGCTCGTCGGTGCGTTGCAGGGTATTGTACCCGCAGCCCCCGAGCCCTGCCGTCGCCACGAGTAACAACAGGGTCGACCAAATTTTCTGCATGTTTCGTCTCCGGTTAATGAACTGAAAATTCGCGGCTGTCTGTGCTACATGGGGGTGTCCGGGTCCGTTTTCAATGCCGCTGTCTTCGCGCGTGGGCATCGAGACGACATCGATGTCCGCGCGGACATGAAGGCGAGTGCAGGTTCGGGGAAATCGCGTCAGCCACCCGGGCACAAGCCGATGTCCGATGGCGATGCGAGTCGTTGCTGAATGCGATCGCCGCGGGCGAAGACGCGGTGGACGCCATGGCCCCGTAACGCGCGCGGCACATGTCATCCGCGGCGGCTTGTGGTCTATACTCCGGCCATGAACGGTTTTTTTATTCGTCTACTCATCTCCGCTTTTTCGCTCTGGGTGGCGTCGAAACTTGTGCCGGGCATGGCTTTTGATAGCACCGGGACCTTGTTGGTTGCCGCGTTTGTGCTCGGTTTCGTCAACGCGTTCATCCGCCCCCTGTTCATACTGCTGACATTACCGTTGACGCTGATGACACTCGGGATCTTCCTGTTGGTAATCAATGGCCTCATGATGCTGCTCGTCTCCGCGCTCCTGCCCGGATTTGAATTACACGGGCTCCTGCCTGCCATCCTGGCTTCCCTGGTGTCCGGCTTTGCGGGTTGGTTTGCGACCAGCCTCATCGGTCCCACCGGGCGTATTGAAGTGATCGTCGCCCGCCAGCGTCCGTAACGTGCCCGCTGCTTTATGAATGCTTCGGCCTGTGGGGTGGCAAGGCCGGTGCCATCGCCCGCGATCCCGATCAGTCCGCCAGAAGGGTTGCCCACCCGCTGAAGCATCGCGTCCGATCCGCGCACCTTGCCGTCATTTCGCTGAAACGGGTGATGTGCGCGCGCTTAAGGTCCCGACGACACTTTTGATCAGGGCGCGCTGCTCGAAAATCTGCTCGAGCGCCCGGTTCGCGTCGACAGCCTCTCGGCACTGCGCGGTGGAAAACACGCCGGGCACTACCCGCGGTCCTGCACGCGGAAAACCGGTCGGCCGCACGCAGCGTATTCACGGCCGCGTCTATCGTCGCGAAGCGTTGGATTCGACCCGCCGCACATGACGATACCTAGGCGGTCAAAGCGCCACGCCACGCGGTGATTAGAGGATGACGAAAGACCCTCGGGGAGCCGAGAATCGGCGCGGGTGATCCGTGCGAGTTTCAAAACCGCCGAAGCCTTCAGGCTAAGGGTACCCGTCGGGGGCGCGAGTGCTTTGCCGCACCCACCTGCGCTCCCGGATCTTCAAGGCGACTCATGCAAAGTCGCGGCTCAGTGATCCGGGCACCGCCCCGAACAGCGTGCCGGATGCCCGCGGCACGCCCCGCGAGTCGGGAAATACCGCTACGGATCGCCGCGCGGTAACGTATCGCCACGCAACACACTGCGATGCAACGCGGCATAACCCGGCACGCAGGACTCGAGATGTGTCTCAACCCGGGCATGGGTAGCGGGCAAGGCATGCCAGGGAATACTGGGCCACGCGTGATGTTCAGCGTGATAGTTCATGTTCCAGATAGAGAATTGGACAAATTTTGTCGTCTCCACACTGCGTGTGCGGGCCAAAATACTCCCCTCGGAAGGCAGTCCGGTATGCTCGGTGGCGAGCCAAAGTGCCTGATACACATGCGTGAACCAAGCCGCAAAAATCAACATTAGACCGCCCGGCAACACGAAGAGCGCCGCGAACAGAAACCCCACCCAGCAGGCGAGTACGACTCTGGACTCGAACACGAGCTGAGCAGAATTGTCTATTTGGCCGGTCCATGGCCCCAACCGAGCCCACTCAGCCGGGGACTTGATGGCGAAACCAATGAGTAAACGATACTTCAGCATGAAGATCCCATAACCGCTCATCGCGAGCGCCCAGCGCAGGATCCCCGAAGGCCAGACAGGAACGAGATCTCCCCCACCCAGCTCCGGATCCTTTTCAGGGTCTTGCGTGAAGCGATGGTGCTGGTAATGAAAAGTGCGGTAGACCGAAGGCGACATCCCGAAAAATATCCCGCTGATCCAGGCGCCGATGCGGTTTCCAATCTGGGAACGGAAAGCAGTCCGATGGGTGCATTCATGAAAAGGGGAAAAAAAGCTGTTCCAAATCCAGGCGAGAACCAGCGCGAGCGGGCCTGCGAGCCAGGGATATCGCCCCCACCAGACGAGGGTCGTGGCGACCAGGAAGAATACGACCAGCTGCCCGGTCAGTCGCAGCAAAGAGGGCAAAGTCCGCCGCTTCATCAGCTCCTTCAAATCAGCCAAGGCAAGCAGCGGCCTCAGCTCGAATTGCTCGTCCATGCCTGTCGCTCCAATTTTTTTTGATGAGATCGGGACGATAGTACGTCGAAGCGATCGTTCAGCCTACGGGTAACGACGGGACCACCCGCCCCTATGAACCTTGGCGCGGGCTGTAGTAAGCCGCACACACGCCGCACATACCGTGCGTGATACTGATCCCAGATATCGGCCACGGTGTCGTCAGCCAGTCCCAGCGATCCTCGAACACGGCATGCTTCACCCGGCGACAGTACGCGCACTGCCGAATCCATTCGTCATCGAAAAGATAGTGCTCCAGGCCGACTCGCGGAGATAGGGCGTCATAACGGGTCTCAACCCGCGTCGAATTGATAATGAGCCAGCCGCCGCCCGCCGGCAGCACATAGATGTGCATCACGAAGCGACGAAATATGTCCGGACTTGAGCAGTCGTATTCGAAGTCGCGAGGATGCAGCGAGAGCTCGGGGCTCGGTGTCTGTTCGATCAGGGCGCGATAAAACGGACGCGCGGTGGGCGCGATGGCATCGAGATAGTTACGCCCCATCCAGATCTGCGGGGACGGCCCCGGTCCGTTCGCGCCCGCAAACAACACCCACGCCGGATTCAGGTACCCGATAGTCAAATCCGGCCAAAGCCCGATCACGGATTGAGGATGCTGCTGAAGCTCACCTAGGCTGAAACGACGCCCAAGCTGTGCTTCAAACCCTGCCGCACACCAGTTCGTTTCCGCGCCATCTAACGCGTCTAGATCTACTGCCACCGGCGTACCTGCCGAACGCGCTCTCGGCCACGGCGCAGGCTTTGCTCGCCGATGAAGAGATAGCGACACCCCGTGACGCCGGCGGGCGGATCGAACCGGCACTGACGACGCTTCGCGGGCTCCGCTAGCGGTGAGGATCTGGGCTGCAGCACGCGCTGGGCGAGTTGCCGATCGGTTGCTGTGCCGAGGGGTCGTTTACCGCGCCGCATAAAGTTTGTTCACCGCGCATTAGGCCTTAGGGCGCTCGCGCCGAGAAGGCGCTGGCGGCGGGTTCTGCAATCGGAGTCGCCGCCCAGTGGCCGATCTGCAGATCGGCTGCGCGCGAGGTGCTGATCTGAAATAGCGTGGCGATTCATCCGCTTAAATTATCACGACATCGGGAATTTGATAACCTACGGCGGGCACGCGGGTGCAGATCCCAAGCGTCCCCGAGACCGTCACCCCCTGCCGCACCTCGGCACTCGGCCCGACGCCAGCGGCCGCTCCGACCCGGCAACGCCTGCCGCGGTCCCGGTAGATGACTGCCAGCCCCCGCGCGCGGCGAACGTTCCCCCGAAATCGGGCGCCGCCCAGGCCACACGACGCTCGCCCGATCGCTGTCATTGCAGCGCCTGCTCGGTGGTCACCGACAGGCGATGGATAAGGGTGCGCAGAAAAACCTTGAGAAAGCGGACCTGACAATTCAGCGACACCTGATGGATGACCGCGGCATTTAACTTCAGCAACGAGGTCGGCTGTCGTGCCACGATTGTTGCGGTGCGACTCGCGTGAGACAGGTAACCCATCTCGCCGAAACAGTCTCCCGTCTGCAGATGGCATAATGCCTGGCCCTGCTTGCGGACCGTCACCTCCCCGGCGACGATCACAAAAAAGGCGTCATCCCGCTCCCCCTCCACCACGATTTCGGCACCGCTACTGACCTGCTGCCAAACGCCGGCATGCAGGATCTCCCAGATTTCAGACTCGGGAAATCCGTGAAAAAACGCCAGTTGCTGGGTCACCCGAAACTTTTCCCGCTCGCTGGTGTTCTCGCGCGGTTTGTCTAATAAATTGGCAAACGCCTTGCTCAAATCCGCGGCCAGCTCACCGCCCATCTGATAACGCTGAGCACGATCTTTCGCCAGCGCCTTCGCCACGATACTGGCAAGCTCATCCCCTATCCCACTCCGGACTTCCTGAAGTGGGATAGGGGTGTCATTGAGAATACGTTGCAGGAGGCGTGAGAAAGTCTCCGCGGCAAACGGGTGACGGCCGCTCAGCAACTCATACATCACCAGACCGAGCGAAAAGATGTCGGTCTGGTTGGTCAGCGTTTCTTCCGTAATCTGTTCGGGCGACATGTAGCGAGGTGAGCCCGCGAGTCCCAACGGCAGCGTGGCGGTCGAATCAACTCGGCTCATATGCGCAATGCTGAAATCGCCGATTTTGATGTCCTTCTCGACTGTCAGGAGAAGGTTCGTCGGCTTGATATCTCGGTGCACTACCCCTTGTCGATGCGCGTAATCCAGCGCTTTGGCACATTTGAAGACGATCTCCACCACCTTCTCGATCGGGAGCAGATTGTCGCCGCGGCAGAACGGCTTTAAGGTCGCGCCCCCCTCCACGTACTCCATGACGATATAGCAGATCTCAGCGTCCACACCCGCGTCAAAAATGCTAATGATATTGGGGTGCGTCAAACGGCCCGCCGTATGGGCTTCGTTAAAGAACATGCGGCGATAGCGCGCGCCGGATGCCTCATCGTGGAGCTGTTCGGGATGGGCCACTTTGAGTGCGACCGGACGGTCTAGAAAAGGATCATGTCCCAGGTAGACGATGCCCATGCTGCCACGGTTGATTTCCCGCAGCACAGAATATTTACCCAAACGCTCAGGAATGTCGCAGCTCATGTCAGCGCCGGAAACTCGCGGTACTATAGGGCACAGACTGCTCCAAGTTAGGCTCGGTCGACGCGCAACTGCGCTGGGAAAGCGGACAATTCGCGAGGATCACCCGCAAAAAACTGTCCCTCTACGGGGATGACGTGTCGACTAGGCGGGGCGAGGCCCAAGCCCGCGCGTTCAAGACAATCGCGTACCTAGCGCTTAGCGGCAGCAACAACACGGGACTTGCGGCGATTGCCGACCGTTTGCCAAATCAGTCACAAAACCGGGAGTATTTATGACAGGGACGCATAACCGGCTGCGCGCCGAAATCACGACCCTCGCCAATGGTTGGCGAACCCGACGAATCGACCAGCTGTTTGAACAGGATGGCGCCCGCGCGACTGATTTCACCCGGGAGGCGGCCGGCCTTACCCTCGATTTCAGTAAAAACCGCCTCGACCGACACACGCTCAAACTCCTCCTGGAGCTTGCCGAGGCACACGGGCTGCGTGGGCGAATCGCGGAGATGTACGCCGGTCACCCGATTAACAAGACGGAAGGACGGGCCGTACTCCACGTCGCCCTCCGCGCTCGGCGTGATCACGATTTGCAGGTGGCCGGCGTCAAGATTGGGGTGGAAGTGGAGACGGTCAAGACGCGCATGCGTGAAATCGTCGAGGCCCTGCATCACGGGGCTTGGGTCGGGGCGACGGGTCTGCCCCTCACGGATGTCGTGAACATCGGCATCGGCGGCTCGCACCTGGGCCCTTTTCTCGCTTGCGAGGCCCTGCAGGATGAACATCCCACGCCCGTGAAGGTCCATTTCGTGTCCAATGTGGACGGCGGCGATATTGGCCGTTGCCTCGCCGGCCTCACCCCGGCGCGCACGCTTTTCATCATCGCCTCTAAATCATTCACGACCCCGGAGACCATGTTGAACGCGCACACCGCGCGACAATGGCTGCAGGCGACGCTGCCGTCAGAGGTCGATCTCGGTGCGCATTTTGTGGCGATTTCGGCCTGTCCCGATCGGGCGATCGACTTTGGCGTGCCCGCGACCCGTGTCCTGCCCATGTGGGACTGGGTGGGTGGTCGCTTCTCGTTATGGTCCGCCATTGGTCTGCCGATTGCGCTCGCGATCGGGATGAACCACTTCGAACATCTACTGGCCGGGGCTGAGGCGATGGATCGCCATTTTCACACCGCCGAGTTGACGGACAATCTGCCCGTCCTGCTCGCGATGATCGGGATCTGGAACACCAACTACCTCGGTGCCGAGAGTTTCGCCGTCGTCCCCTACGAAGATCGCCTCGCCCAGTTACCCGCCTATCTCCAGCAACTCGAGATGGAAAGTAATGGCAAGCGCGTAACCCTCAACAATGAAGCGGTCGAGAGCCATACTGCCCCCATCCTGTGGGGTGGCGTTGGGACCAACGTGCAGCATGCCTTCTTTCAGTTACTCCATCAGGGCACCCGTCTCGTGCCAGTCGATTTCATCCTGCCGCTCCATAATCCGTTCTCACCCCCTGGACATCACGACATGCTGGTCGCCAATTGTCTTGCGCAGGCAGAAGCACTCATGACGGGTCGCACCGCAGAGAGCCTGGAGGTGCGCGGCGACACCGCGGCAGATATCGACTTGCCCCTGCACCGCGCGACGCCCGGCAACCAACCCAGTAACCTGCTGATGTTCGACTCCCTGACGCCGCACACACTGGGCGCCCTGCTCGCCCTTTATGAGCACAAGACTTTCGTCCAGGGCGTTGTGTGGGACATCAATTCGTTCGATCAATGGGGTGTCGAACTCGGCAAAGCGCTGGCCCAAACGCTCCTCGACGAAATGGCGAGTGGCCAAGTAGGCACCCATCATGACGGCTCGACCCGTGCGGCCCTCTCGCGCTATCTGAGGCGACGATCGCCCGACTAAGGACTCCTCAGCGGCACCGCCATTTCAATCGTCTTCGTTAAGCGCTCGCTCAGGGCGCGCAGAAATCCGCGGCTGAAGCGGAGTTGTCCCTCGAGCGAGACTTGCTCGATGCGGGTCGCATCGACCCGCATGAGGATCACCGCCGCATCCGCGGTGACGGTCGCGATGCGCTTCGCTTTGTTGAAGTAACTCATCTCACCAAAGCATTCGCCGGCGGCGAGCTGCGCGAGCACGTGACCGCGCTTGGTCACCGTCACGGTGCCAGATACGATGATGAAAAAAGTATCATCGTCTTGCCCTTCTTCGATGATGGTCGCGCCGGCGACCGCGTTCCGCCAGAGACTGGCGCGGAGCAACTCCCAGATTTCAACGTCGGGAAATCCTCGAAAAAAAGCCAGATCTTTAATTCGTTCGAATTTGTCGCGCATCGGTATATCTTCCGGTGGCCGCGCCAAATGCGTGAAGGCCACACTCAAATCCGTCGCGAGATCAATGCCCATGCGATAGCGCCGCGCGGGCAATTTCTCCAGACACCTGGACACGATACTCACCAGCATCGGCGGCAAATCTGGCCGGTAGTACTCAAGTGGCGTCGGCGGCTCGTTAAGAACCCGGTACATGAGGTTGGAGAAGCTCTCGCCGCCAAACGGATGGCGTCCGGTGAGGAGCTCATAGAACACCACACCTAAGGCATACAAATCAGTTTGGTGCGTGATCGGGTCTTCCTGAAGTTGTTCGGGGGACATGTAACGAGGCGATCCGACGAACCCCATCGCCAAGGTCTGACTCAAATCGACGTGATTGATGTGCGCAATGCTGAAATCGGCAATTTTCACGGCCAGCTCGGGCGTCAGCAAAATATTAGAGGGCTTGATATCGCGGTGAATGACACCCTGTCGATGGGCATAATCAAGCGCCTTGGCACATTGGAAGATGATCTCGACGGCTTGGTTCATCGGCAACAGATTGTCGGCCCGACAGAATGTTCGGAGCGTGTCGCCGTTTGGAATCAGCTCCATGACGAGATAGCATTTCTCGTCGTCCACGCCCGCATCAAAAATATCGAGGATGGCGGGATGACGAAGCATCCCCCCTGCTTGAGCTTCGTTGAAGAACATCTTACGGAAACGTTCATTCAAATCACCGCCCGTCAGACCCTCGGCGCTCGCCACCTTGACGGCCACGGCGCGCTGCACATCCGGATCATAGGCCGCGTACACCACACCCATGCTACCCCGCCCGATTTCGTGCCTGATTTCATACTTTCCGAGCTTAGTCAGCATCTGCCCACCCGTCAGCCCTCATTCTGGAGAAGCCAAGGATACGCCTTCACCCCGGGCTTTTCTGTGGTGCGTCGCGCCTCGGGGATGCGGAGCTGCGGCAGCTATACGTCCGGAAAAACTGGACTCGGTCGTCTTATACCGCGTGGTTGACCGTCGCCGTCGCCTGGATGAGACGACGGTGGTGTCGGTTGCCATGCGCGAACACGGTGCCGCTCGCAGCAAAGCGCGTCGCGTCATGCCTTCGGACAGGACGGGTGCCACCCGGCTGTTGCGCGCCGCTAGGCGGGGGCCTTCAAGGCGGTGATACTGAGCTCCCACTAACGATGAACGGGGAATAGCCCATGGACGATCGGCTGAACCAAGACGCGCTGGAGTACCATGAGCTACCCCGTCCCGGAAAAATAGAAATCACGCCCACCAAGCCGCTCGCCAATCAACGCGACCTGGCACTCGCTTATTCACCAGGCGTTGCGGGGCCTTGCGAGGCGATCGCGGCGGATCCGAGCGCCGTGGCGCGCTACACCAACAGAAGTAATCTGGTTGCGGTGATTACCAATGGCACCGCGGTGCTGGGGCTCGGGAACATCGGTCCGCTGGCGGCCAAGCCCGTCATGGAAGGCAAGGCTGTGCTCTTTAAGAAATTTGCTGGTATCGATGTTTTTGATATCGAGATAGACGAGCACGATCCAGACCGACTGGTCGAGATCATCGCGAGTTTGGAGCCGACCTTCGGCGGCATCAATTTAGAAGACATCAAAGCGCCCGAGTGCTTCTTCATTGAGCAGAAGCTGCGCCACCGACTGAAAATTCCGGTGTTCCATGACGATCAACACGGTACCGCCATCATCGCCGCCACGGCCATCCGCAATGGCTTGACGCTCACGGGCAAAGAGATAGGGGAGGTCTCGTTAGTTGTCTCCGGCGCGGGAGCGGCCGCGATTGCCTGTATCCGCTTGCTCGAATGCATGGGCCTGCCGCGGGCACATATGCTGGTCGTCGACAGAGACGGCGTGATCTATCAGGGCCGCGGGACGAAGATGGAGGCGCACAAACTGGAATATGCGCGCGAAACCCCGCTGAGGACCTTGGCCGAAGCCATCGTGGGGGCCGATATCTTCCTCGGGCTTTCCGGCCCAGGCGTTTTAACCGGGGCCATGGTCGCGACGATGGCACCCAACCCCCTGATTCTGGCGCTCGCGAATCCCACCCCGGAGATCATGCCCGAAGAGGCGCTGGCCGCCCGTCCCGATGCGATCGTCGCGACCGGTCGCTCTGATTATCCAAATCAGGTCAACAATGTGCTCTGCTTTCCGTATATGTTCCGCGGCGCACTCGATGTCGGGGCTACCACGATCACCGAGGCGATGGAGCTCGCGTGTGTCGAGGCGCTGACGGCCCTGACGCTGCAAGAGCCTTCCGAGATTGTGCAGGCTGCGTACACAGGCGAGACGCTCCGGTTCGGCCCGACCTACCTCATCCCTAAGCCTTTTGATCCCCGTCTCATCACCACGATTGCCCCGGCGGTAGCCCAAGCGGCAATGGCCAGCGGCGTCGCCACGCGACCAATTGCGGATCTGGCCGCCTATCGCGCGCAACTGAGCAAATTCGTCTTTCAGTCGGTGCTGCTCATGAAGCCCGTGTTTGCGCGAGCCAAACACCAGGTGAAACGGCTGGTCTACGCCGATGGCGAGGAAACGGTCGTGCTGCGCGCGGTGCAGACGGTGGTTGATGAGGGACTCGCGCGACCCATTCTCATCGGGCGCCCGTCGGTGGTGGAGGCGCGCATCACCAGTCTCGGTCTGCGGCTGCAAGCCGGGACTGATTTCGAGATCGTCAATCCCGAGAGCGACAGCCGCTTTCAGGCCTACTCCACCGCTTATTTCAATAAAATGCAACGGAAAGGCGTGACACTCAGTGAAGCACGCAGCGTGGTGCGCACTAATCCGACGGTGATTGCTGCCCTGCTGGTGCTGCTCGGCGAAGCTGATGGCCTGTTATGTGGGCTGACCGGCGCCTACCGTGAGCACCTGCAACAGCTGACCGATCTGATTGGCCTGAGCGAGCCCGACGGCGTACTGGCGGCCCTCAATGTGCTGGTGCTCAAAAAAGGGACGTTCATCATCGGGGACACGCAAGTCAACGCCGAGCCAGACGCCGTCCAAATCGCGGCCATTGCGCTGGCCGCGGCCGAGCGCGCCCGGCGTTTCGGGATGGAGCCTCGGGTGGCGCTCCTGTCCGCCTCCAATTTTGGGGGGGGAGACGATCTGGCGGCCATTAAGATGCGCGCCGCCCTGGCGCGCCTCAAACAGTTGGCGCCGACCCTGCAGGTCGACGGCGAAATGCAGGCGGACGCAGCGCTGTTACAGAAGGTGCGTGCCGCGGCCGTCAACGATTCGCCGCTGATCGGCGAGGCCAACGTGCTCATCATGCCCTCGCGGGACGCGGCGAATATTGCGATGCACCTGTTGACGGTGTTGGGTGAAGGGGTGCCGATCGGCCCCCTCCTGCACGGCCTGCGCGCACCGGCCCATATCCTGACCGGATCGACCACGGTACGGCGGATTGTTAACCTGAGTGCGGTGGCCGCCGTCGATGCCCAGAACGCCGTGCACATCGATTAGCACCGCAGGCACCCCGGGCTCTCGTCTCGCTATCCCGGGTGCGATCGCGACGGGTGTCGCCACTGCGCGAGATTAACGTCGGGGTGATGTCTTCACCGCCAGATAGCGCACAAGGCGACAGCCGGTAGGGCAAGATCGGACACAGGCCGGCCCGCCTGCCCGATCTTTGCAACGATCACACTTCCCCGCTTTTTGGGGATCCTCCGGGCCGTAATCCGGAGCGCGATCGCCCGGCCCGTGACCCAAACCCAATAAATGTGCACCCCCCCGCTTCAGCGGGGTTTTGCTTTATGGGGTAACGCTATTTCAGCGCGGGTTAAGGATGACCATACAAAATATGGGATTTATGTAAAGCCTGCTTACAAACGCGCGGCCGTTTATACGGGGTTTTTATTATGAATTTTACAGGGCTATTTTTGGATTGAGCCGGGTTCTTGAATTAACCCGAACGTTATTAGTGGGTTGGCGGATCAGCAGAACCTTGGCACGAATAGTGCATTGGGAACACACCTGTCTCGCGAATAGTCGTCCGGCAGCTACCAAATTAAGGCGATTAGAATGAAAAAAATTAATACCAGGTTCGGACAAGGTCTCTTGTTCGGCGGGGGCGTGGCTTATCGGAGTTGGAAATTCGTTGCGCTCGCGGTCGTGATCGGGTTTGGACCGCTCCCTGCGGGTTTCGCGCGCGATAACAGCACTCCGGAAGAGCGCCTTGAACGCCTACAGGCCGGGCGGGCGTGGTTCCTGTTACATCGCGATCGCGCCAAGACGGCGTCTACGTCATTGTCGCCCGAAGAGCGGTTAGGAGCGCTGCTATACAATGACAAAAATTTGTCGCTGAAGGGCAACATATCGTGCGCGAGTTGTCATCAGTTGACGCCGGTTTCGCCCTTTCCCGCGCCGGGTTTTGTTGATCCGGCCAACGTAGTAGGGCTAAGCGTGGGGGAGACGTCCGTGTCGAAAGGTTCCGTATCTGGCACCCACGGGGGTCTCAATGCGCCGAGTTCAGGCTATGCCGCGTTTAGCCCATTCTTCCATTGGGACTCTTTACAGGGCCAGTACATCGGTGGTCAATTCTGGAATGGTCGTGCGAACACCCTAGCGGAACAGGCGGCGGGCCCTGTCCTGAATCCGGTGGAGATGGGCATGGCCAATAAAAGCGACGTCGTCGCTCGGCTCAAAGATAATGAAAACTATGTGAGGTTATTTGAATCCGTTTATCAAATCGATCTTCGACTGGTCAATCCGTACGCCGGATCGTTCGGCAGCGGTAATCCTCCCCCGGCGGTCATCGCCACTTACGAAGCCATGACCAAAGCGATTGCTGCATTTGAGAAAACGCGGACATTCAACCGATTTACTTCCAAATTTGATTTCTATTTGGCCCAGAAGACCTCGTTAACATCCCAAGAGTCGCACGGCCTCACGCTGTTCAATGGCGCCGCAAATTGTGCCAGCTGCCATCTCAGTACGCCCGCTATTGCGCCAGATGGCAGTGTCCAGCCGCCGATGTTTACCGACTTCTCCTACGACAACATAGGTCTGCCACGCAACGTCAATATTCCCGACAATCCCGCTCCCAACCCGGGACTAGGTGGGCGAGCGGATATTGCTGCCAGAGATCCTTCCGGCGCCCTTATCGGCAAACATAAAGTGATGAGTCTCCGTAATATCGCGCTGACGCCGCCCTACGGACATAACGGTGTCTTTCGCACGTTGGATCAGATCGTCCATTTCTATAACACCCGGGATACACTGAACGGCACACCGGTAAAAGATATTACGGACAATAATTCCGGCGTAACCGCCTGGCCTGCGCCGGAGATCCCGCAGACAGTCAATAAGACAGATCTTGGCCATCAGAGTCTTTCGCTTACAGATGAAGCCGATCTGGTGGCCTTTTTGCGCACCCTGACGGATGGTTATCCGGATTGGGGGAATGATGGGCAGGTGCCGACAGGGACGCCATCGCCCTATGCGAGTATGCCATTCCCCCCATTTCCCTGAGGACTCCATTGGGGACGGCCCGAGTTTCGCTTTCTTGACCATGATCCATGGATTACGAATGCAGTGAACAGGGTCGTTCCCGCGTTATCTGATGACAGACATTAGTCCAAGATAAACGCCATTTTTCGGCCCCGTCCAAGTAGTTTCCCCGAGTCCGTCACATACGCTGGGTGGGCATGGCATCAGGAAGAAGCGTGCCGTTCACACTGACTTGTCTGCCGGATCGATCTGGTGCGCTTACGGTGTGGCCCGTCGGTGGGCTGTGCCACACATAAGCCCCCAGCGGGAGCTGGCATGCGCGTGGAGGACCCATTCAGCGTCGCAAAAATGCGCAAAACTCAATCGGTGGTCGTACTCGTCGCGTGGCCCTAGCTGCGGGATGTGAAGCGCGGCCACCTGCGCATCGCACTTTATCCGCCAACACTGCACAAACGCCAGTGCTGCACCCTGATCCGGCAGGGCCTCAAGATCTGGCGCGTGGTCCTGCGCGGCAGATCCCGTTCCGCTGTTCGGCGCAGCCTGTGAAAGGCGCGATGTGCAGCGCCGTTGTTCGCCCTTCGTGCACCTTCGATATAATGCGTCGGTGAACACCCCTAAAGATGATCAATCGCGTTTTCGATTTTCCCTCGTGGTGGGGTTAATTGCGCTACTCGCTTGTGCGATGGGGGCTTATTTCGCGACACGACAGGCTACAGCCGAGGTGCCGGATATTCAGGGCTTCCTGTGGCCGGATCCGGTTATCCTCCATGATTTCACATTACTGGAAGCTCACGGTGGCGTGTTCGACGCCGCACGCCTGGACGGACACTGGACACTCTTGTTTTTCGGCTTCACGCATTGCCCCGATGTCTGTCCGACCACGCTTAATACGCTCAAAACCGTGCGCTCTGCGCTGCGTGATGTGCCCGCGTTCGACGCTCACGCGCAGATCCTTTTTGTGTCAGTCGACCCGGCGCGCGATACCCCCGCGGTGCTGCGCCAGTATGTCGATTACTTTGATCCACACCTGTTGGCCGCAACGGCAGCACCCGATGAGTTGAATGCACTGACCCGACAGCTCGGGGTGCTCTACAGCAAGGTCGAAACGGACAAACCGTCCGTCTATAGCTTTGACCATACCGCCGCCATCCTATTGATCGGACCGGCGCGTCAGTTTCTGGGTGTTTTCTCGCCGCCCCATCATGCCGCGGAGATCGAGACCGCCATCCGCCGCATCTTGGCGTTTATGCAGGCAAAGCGCGTATGAAACATGCCGCAAATAAGCAGGCGGGATGGCTTTTGGTGTTGTGGCTGTTAAGCCCGCTGGTACCCGCCTGCGACGGCCTTACCGGGGCAGATCTCTGGATCCGGGAAGGACCACCCGGCGCCACCGTACTGGCCGGCTTCGGACGGTTGATCAACCGATCACGTGAGACGCTGCAGGTATCGGAGATCCGTAGTACGGACTTTAAACTCGTGATGCTCCACGAGACGGTCCTGCAGGCTGGACAGGCGCACATGGTGGCGCGTGATCGGTTGTTGTTAAGTCCGGGGGAAGTCCGCGCATTGTCTCCCGGCGGCCTTCACCTGATGCTGATGCAACCGACCGTGTCACTGCGGCGCGGACAATCCGCCGTCGTGACTTTTACCTGCGGCAACACACAAAATTCGATGGTATTTTCGGTCCGGTCTTCCGATCAGTAACGGAGCCCGGTGCACGCAAGGAGACGTGGGATCCCCATGAACCGCTGGCAAAAATTCACAGACTGGTGTCGGGCAATGCCGCAATACGTGGCGCCGCAACACGGCTTGTCACGGCTGATGCATCGACTGGCCGCCAGCGAACGGCCTTGGCTCGCCCAGCGCCTTATTCGAACACTGATGGCGCATTATCCCATCGATCTCCGCGACGCCCTGGAGCCGGAGCCGACGCACTATCGATCGCTGAACGCTTTCTTTACGCGCGCCCTGCGCCCCGGGGCGCGTCCCCTACCCGCAGATCCCTTGGCCTTTGTCTCGCCTGCCGACGGCATACTGAATCAATGCGGCGTCTTGACCGACGGGCGCATTCTGCAGGCCAAGGGCCGAGATTACGCGGTCAGCGAGCTGCTGGCGACGCCGGGAGCCACCGCAGATCCTTTCCAGAACGGGGTTTTCGGGACCATCTACCTCGCCCCCCATAACTATCATCGCGTGCACGCGCCGTGCGACTGCACCATCACCGAAATCATTTATGTGCCTGGCGATCTCTTCTCGGTAAACCCCCGTACCGCGGCTACCGTACCCAACCTTTTTGCGCGCAATGAGCGGGTGGTCCTGCTGTGCAGCAGCGCACATGGCGAATTGGCGATTGTGCTCGTCGGCGCGATGCTGGTCGGCAGCATGACCCTGGCGTGTTGGGATCTCGCGTCCTTCTATCGAAAACGATGTTTCAACCGCCAAGCGTTCCGGCCCGGGCTTCCGCTGCAGCGCGGCGCCGAGTTGGGGCGCTTCAACATGGGCTCTACGGTCATCCTGGTGCTAGGCCGGCAGGATGTCACGTGGGACGAGCAGGCCCGTGTGGGCCAGCCAGTGAAAGTCGGTCAGGCGCTGGGGCGCTGGCGCGCCCTCGCCACTCAGGGGGAATAAGGGATCGCCGCCGCCTGACAGATCGCCATCAGGCCGCCGGGCATAAGTCCCAGCAGCAGGACGAGCAAGCCGTTCACCGACAACAGGAACCGCAGATCAGCGGAGCCCGTGACGGGATAAGGCGACTCGGGCTCATCGAAATACATGATTTTGATGACGCGGAGGTAGTAATACGCGCCGATCAGCGAAAACAAGACCGCGACGCCGGCAAGCCAGACGTAATCCGCGGCGACCACTTCTTTCAGCACAGACCACTTCGCCCAAAAGCCGCCGAAAGGCGGCACACCCGCCATCGAGAACATCAGGATGAGCAGAATGAACGCAAACCAGGGACTGCGTTTGCCGAGTCCCGCGAGATCGCTCAACTGATCGCCTTCCGATTGGGCCGAGCAGAGCAAAATAATCGAGCCGAACGCCCCCATGCTCATCAACGCGTAGAGCGTGATATAGAACATCGAAGCCGCATAGCCGTTGGCGCTCGCTGAAATCAGGCCAAGCAGCATGAAACCCATGTGGGCAATAGTGGAATACGCCAGCATGCGCTTGAAGTTGCGCTGAGAAATAGCCAGCAGGTTACCGAGTCCCATCGATAGCACCGACAGGATGATCAACATCTGCTGCCATTGCTCCGCCAGTCCTTCAAGACCATCCACCAGCAAGCGCATGGTCATCCCGAACGCGGCAAGCTTCGGCGCCGTGCCGATGAACTGCGTCACGGGCGTTGCCGCCCCTTGATAGACGTCCGGCACCCACATATGGAACGGGACCACGCCTAATTTGAAGCCGATACCCACGACCAGGAATACCAGACCAAAGGTCAGCAGGAGGCGCTGCGATTCGAGATTGGCAACTTTGACCAACAGCTCAGACAGGTCAAGCGTGCCGGCGACGCCATACAAAATTGACATCCCGTAGAGCAGTAAGCCTGAGGCGAGCGCGCCCAGCACGAAATACTTCATGGCCGCCTCTGAGGCCACCACGGAATTGCGTTGAAGCGCGACCAGCGAATAAAGGGAGAGCGACAGCAGTTCAAGACCCAGATAAACGGTCAGCAAACTGCTCGCCGATATCAAGATCATCATGCCGAGCGTGGCAAACAGGGCGAGCGGATAATACTCCCCGCGGATTTCGCCGGGACGCTTGCTGAAATATTCCCGCGCATAAAAGAAGGACAGCAAGACCAACACCAACACGAAGGTCTTGAGCACCACGCCGAGCACATCAATCCGAAGGGTCCCCGAAAAACCGAACATGGCGGCCTCGGGCACGAATCGCGCAACTTCCGCCAGGACGATCACACAGGACAGCACCGCCGCCCAGAAAGTCAGCTCAGGGCTCCGTTTACCGGCAAACGCGTCGACCAGCAACACGACACACGCGAGCGCGAGCAGGCTAACTTCCGGCAGGATCAGGGCAATGTCATTCATAGGCGGCAATCGTTAATACGCTTCAATAGAGGTTTTGGATTGCGCGACCTGCTGCAACAGATGATCGACGCTGACGTGCATGGTATCCAGCAACGGGGCCGGCCAAATGCCGAGCGCCAGAACCGCCACTGCCAGAGTGGCGAGGATCAGGGTCTCCCGTCCATTGATATCGGTAAGCTCGGCGACGTGCGGGTTACGGATCTCCCCGAACGCGACGCGCTTATACATCCATAACGTATAGGCCGCCCCCAGGATGAGCGTCGTGGCCGCCAAAAAGGCATACCACACGTTCGCCTTGAAGCTGCTCAGGATCACCATGAATTCACCCACAAAACCCGAGGTCGCCGGCAACCCGGCATTCGCCATCGAGAAGAGCAGGAAAAACGCCGCAAATTTCGGCATGGTGTTGGCCACACCGCCGTAATCCTGAATCATCCGGCTGTGCATCCGGTCATACAAGACGCCGACACAGAGGAACATCGCGCCAGAGATGAAGCCATGCGAAATCATCTGCACAATCGCACCCTCCATACCCATCGCGGCGTCATGCCAGTTCCCGGTCGCGCCGTAGATCTGAAAGACCATGAAGAAGCCCAGGGTCACGAATCCCATGTGCGAAATCGATGAATACGCAATCAGCTTTTTCATGTCCTGTTGCGCAAGGGCGACAAAACCAATGTACACCACGGCGATCAGCGATAAGGCAATCATCAGCCAACCGAGGGACGCGGCAGCATCCGGCGTAATGGGCAAGCTGAAACGGAGGAAACCGTAACCGCCCATTTTCAGCATCACCGCGGCCAGCACCACAGAGCCCCCGGTCGGGGCTTCGACATGGGCGTCGGGTAACCAGGTGTGCACCGGCCACATCGGCACTTTCACCGCGAAGGCCAACAAGAACGCGACAAAAATCCAGCGTTGTTCGTTGAGGGTCAGGACCGCTTCGTACATATCCCGGAGCGCGAAACTGCCGGCCTGCGTATAGAGATACAGCAGCGCCACCAGCATGCAGACAGAGCCGAGAAAGGTGTACAGAAAGAACTTGATGGTGGCATAGACGCGTCGCGGTCCGCCCCAAATCCCGATGATCAGGAACATCGGGATCAGCATGGCTTCCCAGAACACGTAGAAGAGCATCGCATCAAGGGCACTGAACACGGCGTTCATGAGACCTTCCAAGATCAGGAATGCCCCCATATAGAGATGGCTACGGTCTTCGACCGACCGCCAACCGGCCAAGATGACTAATACCGTCGTGAACGTCGTCAACAGGATAAGCGGCAGCGCGATACCATCAATACCTAAGTGGTAGTAAATCTTATAGGCCGCAATCCATTCACTCCGCTCGACAAACTGCATCTCAGCCGTGGTCGGGTCAAAATAGCGATAGAGCAGCAGTGACACCGCAAAAGTCAGCAGCGAGATAAAGAACGCATCCTGCTTCACGGCGCGGTCACGCACGCGACTGCCTGCAAAAATTACCCACAGCCCGCCCATGATCGGCAGCCACATACAAAGGCTCAAAAGGGGTAAATCAGTGTGCATAGGTATCATTTGCCGAGGGTCTGAATGCCGAGAGGGCGAGTCGGGCTCATGTGAAAAGGTGGTGGACGAACACGCCCAATAACGCCAGGAGGCCGATAATCATGGCGAACGCATAGTGGTAGAGATAACCCGACTGCACGCCGCGCATCACACCCGAAAACCACCCCACAAGACGTCCAGAGCCGTTGACCAGCAGGCCATCGATGAGCGCGACATCGCCCCACCGCCAAAGTTTGCTGCCGGTACCTCGTGCTCCGCCCGCGAAAAACCAGTCGTTAAAACGATCGAAACCGTACTTGTCGAGCAGGATGGCGTGAATCGGTCGAAACGCTGCGGCGATTTTACCTGGCAAGGTCGGTTGCACGAGATAAAGGAACCACGCCACCACCACACCTGACATGGCGAGCAGGAAGGGAGGTTGGGTCATCCCTTCCGTGATGAAAGGCACAGCGCCGTGAAACTCTTCGGCCATTTGATGCAACACGTTATGGGCGGGCAGGACGAAAATACTCTTGCCAAAATAATCGCCAAACAGCATGGGCCCAACGCCGGCGAGGCCCGCGACAAGCGAAGGCACGGCCAAGACCACGAGCGGGATCCAAACCACGGCGGGTGATTCATGCAGATGTTCTGCGGTGTGGTGATCCATGCGCGGTTTTCCATGGAAAACCATGAACACCAGCCGGAAGGAGTAGAGCGCGGTGATAAACACGCCCGAGAGGCACGCCCAATAAGCAATTTCGGCACCGGGGGTGTGTGAAAGTTTCACCGCTTCCAGGATGCCGTCCTTGGAGAAGAAGCCGGAGGTACCGGGGAATCCGATCAGCGCCAGCGATCCGACCATCGAGGTTAGCCAGGTGATCGGCATACGGCGCCACAGGCCCCCCATCTTGCGCATGTCCTGCTCATGGTGCATGCCCATGATGACGGATCCCGCGGCGAGAAAGAGCAAGGCTTTGAAAAAGGCGTGCGTGAACAAGTGGAAAATCGCGGCGGCATAGGCCGAAGCGCCCAGCGCCACGGTCATGTAGCCTAGTTGAGACAATGTCGAATAAGCGACCACTCTTTTAATGTCATTCTGGACAAGACCCAGCAGCCCCATGAAAAAGGCCGTCGTCGCGCCAATCAACAGAACGACGGACAATGCCGTCGTCGACAACTCGAAAAGCGGCGACATGCGGGCGACCATGAAGATCCCCGCCGTGACCATCGTCGCGGCATGGATAAGCGCAGAAATCGGCGTCGGACCTTCCATCGAGTCGGGCAGCCAGACATGCAGCGGCACCTGTGCGGATTTGCCCATGGCGCCGACAAACAAGCACAGGCACGTAAAAGTCAGGACTGACCACGACGTGCTGCTCGGCCAAATGCGCAGGGTCGTGTCGACCAACGTTGGCGCCTTGGCGAATACCTCGGCGTAATCCAGACTGCCGAAGTAGGTCAGCACCGCCGCTATCCCCAGCAAGAAACCAAAGTCACCTACCCGGTTGACGAGGAAGGCCTTTAAGTTGGCGTAGATGGCCGTGTCACGCGTATACCAGAAGCCGATCAGCAGATAGGACACGAGCCCCACCGCTTCCCAGCCGAAGAACAGCTGGAGGAAATTATTGGACATCACCAACATCAGCATGCTGAACGTAAAAAGAGAGATGTACGCGAAAAATCGCTGATAGCCGGGATCATCGTGCATATAGCCGACGGTGTAGATATGCACCATCCACGACACAAAACTCACGACCACCATCATGGTGACCGTCAACTGATCGATCAAAAATCCTATCTGAAAATTAACGCCCCCGCTCTGCATCCACGTATACAAAGCGACATTGAGGGGTGGCGCCCCATTAAAAACGATGTCGCGGAAAACCATGCAGGACAGCGCGCAGGAAAAACCAACACACAGAATCGTTATCCAATGCGCCCCGGCACGCCCAATCAGACGACCGAACAAGCCCGCGGCGATGGCTCCCGCCAACGGCGCCAGGACAATCGCCAGACACAGTTCTTTCACTTAAACATCTCGCTTTTTGTCATGCCTGTTTCACGCATTTCCAGTCCATCATCCGTGCATCGTGCTGATGTCTTCAACATTAATCGAACGTCGATTGCGGAAAAGCACCACGAGAATAGCCAGGCCAATCGCAGACTCTGCGGCCGCCACGGTCAGGATGAAAAAGACGAACACTTGTCCGGCGATATCCCGGTTGAAGTGGGAAAAAGCAATGAAATTCAGATTCACTGCCAACAACATCAACTCGATGCACATCAGCAGCAAGATAATGTTTTTACGATTGACGAAGATCCCTGCAACGCTCACGCAGAACAGGATCGCGCCCACCACCAGAAAATCCGCTAGCGCCAGCATGCGCGTCTCCGCTTGATCATGGGTTTTCAATCCTGTCCGGTTCGGGCTTCACGGCGACCATTTTGACCAGGCGCACACGATCCGCGCGAGAAGCCTGGACCTGTCGTTCGGGGCGCGGTGCCTTGGTTTGACGGGTGGTGCGTAGGGTGAGTGCGATAGCCGAAATAATCGCTACCAGCAGCAACACCGCGGCGACTTCGAAAGGCAATACATATTGCGTATAGAGGACGCGTCCGATCTGCGCTGTATTCTGATAGTCGGCCGCCGCGGCAGGCGGTTGGGGCACGGCGCCAAGACCGAAATGCTGATGGCCGACCACCAGCCCTATCGCGGCCAGCATCAGAAAGGCGACGATCCCCGCAGCCGGCACATACGTCGAAAATCCTTCCCGCAGTGCCGCGACATTGATATC
This sequence comes from uncultured Pseudomonadota bacterium, assembly GCA_903825645.1. Lineage (GTDB taxonomy): Bacteria > Pseudomonadota > Gammaproteobacteria > CAIKBL01. The sequence continues at coordinate 45,087 of CAIKBL010000015.1, forward strand.
CAGCATCATCACGACGAACAGGAACAGGACCATCACCGCGCCCACATAGACCAGGACCAGCGCAATGGCCAGAAATTCTGCTTCAAGCAACATCCAAAGTCCGGCGCTCGCAAAGAACGCGACGACCAGGAACAAGACGGCGTGCACAGGGTTGCGCACCGTGATCACCATCGTGGCGGCGAATAACAGGCCGGCGGCGAAGGCGTAGAAAACGAGTTGCTCAAACATGCTGTAATTTTTTCTCGTGCGGACCGCTGGTCTATCGATAAGCTGCTTCGGCTGCGCGATCGGCGGCAATCTGTGCCTCGAAGCGATCGCCGTTAGCCAGTAGCTTCTGTTTTGTCATCAGAAGATCGCTGCGCGTTTCCCCGTGATACTCGAAATGCCGGGTCTCCACGATCGAATCGACCGGGCAGGATTCTTCACAAAATCCACAAAAAATGCATTTCGAAAGATCGATGTCGTAACGGGTCGTCCGGCGGGTACCGTCGTCCCGTGGCTCCGATTCGATCGTAATCGCCAAGGCTGGACAAACGGCCTCGCAAAGCTTGCAGGCGATGCAACGTTCTTCCCCGTTCGCATAGCGGCGCAGCGCGTGAAGTCCCCGGAAACGAGCAGACTGCGGTGTCTTCTCCTCGGGGTACTGCACCGTAATCTTACGCTCGAACAAATAACGGCCCGTCAGACTCATGCCCTTGACGAGTTCGAACAGAGTCAGACTCTTGAGATAACTGACGACAGCGTTCATTTCAGGCTCCTGCACCGGCCAGGGTGGGGGTGGCAAACCACGGTGGAACTTTCAACACGACGAGTGTCGCCACGACCACAATCCACACGATGGTGATCGGCAGAAAGACCTTCCAGCCGAGTCGCATGATTTGGTCATACCGGTAACGCGGAAACGTCGCCCGGAACCACAAAAACAAGAACAGGAATAAGAAAATCTTGAACACGAACCAATGGATCCCATCGCCCAGTAGCGTACCGATCACCGGCACATGGGTCATCGACTCTGGGAGAGGTGACATCCAACCGCCGAAGAACATCACCGAGGTAAGGCCCGAGATGAGGATCATGTTCGCGTATTCCGCGAGGAAGAACAAAGCGAATCCCATGCCCGCGTATTCCACATGAAAGCCGGCTACGATCTCGGATTCGCCTTCGCTGACATCAAACGGCGCGCGGTTCGTTTCCGCGACACCCGAAATAAAATAGATCAGGAAGAGCGGAAACAGCGGGATCCAGAACCAGGTCAGGAGGTTGCCGCGCTGTGCCTGCACAATATCGCCGAGGTTAAGACTGCCGGCGGCGACCAACACGCCCACCAAGGCAAACCCCATCGCAATTTCATAACTGACGATCTGCGCGGCCGAGCGCATAGCCCCCAAGAAGGCATATTTCGAATTAGAGGCCCAACCCGCAATGATAATGCCGTAGACCCCCAGAGAGGTCAGCGCGAGGATATAAAGCAGCCCCGCATTGATGTTCGTGAGGACCATCTCGCTACCGAAGGGCACCACGGCCCAAGCGGCCAGCGCCGGGGCAAGCGCCACGATGGGGGCGAGCAGGAACAAGAATTTATTGGCCCCGTCGGGGATGATGATTTCCTTCATCAGCAACTTGAAGGCATCGGCGATCGGCTGCCCGAATCCACCGAGGAACGGGATCCCGAAAAAAGTTACCCGGTTCGGGCCCAGCCGAACCTGCATGTAACCGATGACTTTGCGTTCCAGCAATGTGAGATAGGCCACGCACCCCATCAGCGGGAGCAAAATGACGACAATCTTCAGGAGCATGATCGCAATCGTCGCGGCCATCTCCGGCATGTAGAGCGCGAGCTGCTGGTGAAGTAACTCAGTCACCGCGACCTCCTGCGGCCACCAATGTCACGGAAACGCTGGCGGGTAGTCCGGCAGCAAGGGCAGTCGCCGCGTAAATCAGGCAGCAACCATCCGGCACCACAGCGTCCATCTGCACGCTCGTCGCGACTTTGACCTCACCCACCTCGACCGTGATCCTTGCGCCATCCGCGAGACCGAGACGCTCCAGGGTTCTGGGCGAAACATGCACCAGCTCATCGCCGGCTTGGGGCATCTGCTGTAGTGCCGGCGCGCGTCGCACGAGCGCATCCACACGGTACATCGGCACCTGCGTGATGCGTTCCAGCGTATTTGCGCCGACCACATCCTCCGCCGTACTCGGGAGGAGCTGATAGGCGGCCGGCATCGGCGCGAGCGTGTCGCAGGCATCATGGAGTTCGCGGGCCACTTCCTCACAACCCACGGCATCGAAGCCCGCCAACTGACACTGCGCACCGATCGCGCGCAACACTTTCCAGGCCGCGCGGGCGACACCCGGTGGTTTTACGGCCGCACCAAACGCTTGCCATTCGCCCGCGCCATTCAAATAACTCCCCTCGTTCTCCGCGAAGGCGGCGATAGGCAGCATGAGGGTCGCGAGGGAATCGAGTTCCGGTGTGGCGTAGGCGGTCAGGGCCACGACACAATCCGCACGCTGCAAGGCCGACCGCATCGCCACCGGATCGGCGCAATCAGCGCTTGGCTCAATCCCGAGCAACAGATAAGTCGAGGCGGCCGGCTTCGGGTGGGTCTCGACCGTGGCAAGCGCGCGTCCCGCGGGCCCCCGGTGGGGTACCGCGCCGGCGAGCCACGCGCCAGCGGCGTTGGCGCCTTCCATCAGCAGACTCAGCTGCGCGGGATAAAGCGCACAAAGCGCCCCCAGCAGACCCAACAGCACACCCCGCTGCGGATCCATGTGAACGCGGCTGCCGACCAGGACATGAATGCGCTGACAACCTTGCAGACGCTGAGCGATTTCGACCGTCGCTGGATCCACGGCATATTGCCCAGCGGTCGGATCCGGCTTCCCACTGGCGTCGGCACAGGCACGCAAGAGCCCGCCCAGCGCGGCGCTGAGACGGCTCGGCGCGACGGTCAGTCGATCGGCCAATTCAAAGTTATAGTCCTGCGCAAGCGTATCGATGACGATCACGGGCACCCCGCGCAGCGCTGCTTTGCGCACGCGATGGTTGATCAGTGGCTGATCATGCCGCGGGTAACCGCCGACGATAATCACCGCATCCGCGCGTTCAAGCTCGGCAAGCGAGCCGCCAAGCGCGGGGAAAAGTGGCTCATTTGAGTCGGCCGAAAAATCGACCTGACGAAGCCGATGCTCTATCTGCTGGCTCCCGAAGCCCCGCACCAATCGCTGCAGTAGAAAAAATTCCTCGCAGGTGGACGACGGAGACGCCAGAGCGCTCAGGCCACTGCCAGATTTCTGCAGGGCCGCCACCGCAGTATTGAGTGCCGTTTCCCAGTCACATTCTCGCCACTGGCCAGCCTCTCGAATGCGGGGCGTCAGCAGGCGATCGGGACTGCCCAATCCCTGATAACTGAACCGGTCACGGTCTGAAATCCAGGTCTCGTTAGTCGCCTCGTTCTCGCGTGGCACGATCCGTTTAACGACCTGACCTTTGACGTGCGCATGTACATTGGAGCCCACGCAATCATGGGGTGCAATCGTATCGGACTGACGCAGCTCCCAGGCACGCGCAGAGTATCGATAGGGTTTTGAAGTCAGGGCGCCGACTGGGCAGAGATCAATCACATTACCGGAAAGCTCCGAGGTCATTGCCTGGGCGACGTAGGTACCAATCTCCACGTGCTCGCCGCGTCCAGTTGCGCCCAGCTCCCGCAGCCCTGCGATTTCCTCGCCAAAACGCACACACCGCGTACAGTGGATACACCGCGTCATATCCGTCTGCACGAGCGGGCCAATATTCTTGTCGCGCACAACGCGCTTGCCTTCGGTGAACTGCGACACGGCGCTGCCATAGCCGAGCGCCAGATCTTGCAGTTCACACTCGCCGCCCTGATCGCAGATCGGACAATCCAGCGGGTGATTGATGAGCAGGAATTCCATGGTGGCCTGCTGCCCCGACACGGCCTTGGCGGAGCGCGTGAAGACCTTCATGCCCTCCATGACCGGTGTCGCGCAGGCCGGCTGGGGTTTGGGCGCCCTTTCCACTTCAACTAGACACATCCGGCAGTTAGCAGCGACACTCAATTTCTTGTGATAACAGAAGCGCGGGATATAAATCCCTTCCGCATCCGTCACGTCAATGAGCATCGCGCCCTTGCGTGCCTGCAGCGGCCTACCATCGACCTCGATGGTGACCAAATCTTCGACTTTCGGGGCTTCAGTCAGCGTCGCGCTCATGGGATTGGGGTTGCTCTCAATGCCGTGCTCAATGTTGCAAGACTCACGCCGCCTGAGAGGCGCGCGCTTTATCCAGTAGGCTATGCCCGTGTTCGATGTAATGCTCGAATTCAGGACGGTACTGCCTGACGAAACTCCTCACGGGCATCGCCGCCGCGTCGCCAAGGGCGCAGATAGTACGCCCTTCCATTTTGGATGCCACATTGTCCAGCCGATCGAGATCTTCCGGACGACCTTCACCGTCGACGATGCGGCACAGCATCCGATAGAGCCAACCCGTACCTTCGCGACAAGGCGTGCACTGACCGCAGGATTCGGCGTAATAGAAACGCGAGATACGGCGCAGAACCTTGACCATGTCGGTGGTGTCGTCCATGACGATGACGGCGCCTGATCCCAACATAGAGCCGGCTTTCGAAATCGAGTCGTAATCCATATCGAGGCCCATCATGATATGGCCGGGCAACACGGGTACGGACGAGCCTCCCGGGATAACGGCCTTGAGGGGCCGTCCTTCACGCATTCCACCCGCGAGTTCAAGCAAGGCGCTGAAGGGGGTGCCCAGCGGGATCTCGAAGTTGCCCGGTCGTGCCACGTGGCCGCTGACCGAAAAAATCTTCGTCCCTAAATTATTGGGCTTGCCGTAACTCGAGAACCATTCTGCCCCGTTGCGCAGAATGGACGGCACCGAGGCAAAAGATTCTGTGTTGTTAATCGTGGTCGGCTTGCCATAGAGCCCGAAAGTTGCCGGGAAGGGTGGCTTAAAGCGAGGCTGGCCTTTTTTGCCTTCGAGGGACTCGAGCAGAGCCGTCTCTTCCCCACAGATATAGGCGCCCGCGCCCAGCGAGTCGTACAAATCGAAATCCACCCCGCTGCCGAGGACATTCTTGCCGAGCAGCCCAGCCGCGTAGGCATCTCGAAGCGCCGCAACGAAATGTTGGTACGGCTCATCCATGAATTCGCCGCGCAGGTAGTTGTAACCGACCGTCGCCCCAATCGCGTAGCCGGCAATGGCCATTCCTTCCACCAGCGCGTGGGGATTGAAACGCAGAATGTCGCGATCCTTGCAGGTACCTGGTTCGCTCTCGTCCGAATTACACACTACATATTTTTGTAGCCCAGGTGTCTTCGGCATGAAGCTCCACTTCAAGCCGGTTGGAAACCCGGCGCCACCGCGACCGCGTAACCCCGATGCCTTAACGGTCTCGATGACGTCATTGGGCGGAATCTGTTCACGCAGGATCCGCTCCCAGGCCGAATAACCGCCAAGGGCGCGATAGGTCGCCATCGACCAGGGGTCCGGATGACCTAACGTCGCGTAACAAGTCAAATTCAGTGGAATGTTGCTCATGCGAGTCCCCCGAGGATTTCATCCACCTTCTCAGGGGTCAAATTCTCATGATAGACATGGTCGACCATCATCATGGGGGCGCCACAGCAGGCTGCCAGGCATTCCTCTTCCAGCTTGAGATAAAATTTCCCGTCCGGCGTCGATTCACCGACCTTAATCCCTAATCGCTTCTCGACATGCTCCAGCATCGATTCTCCCCCGCGCAGCATGCAGGAGATGTTGGTGCACACCGAAATACTGTGATGCCCTACCGGTTTGGTCTCGAACATGGAATAAAAGCTTGCTACTTCATAAACGGCGATACGCGGCAATCCAATATATGCGGCGACCGCGTCCATCAACTCGGTAGTCAGAAAACCGTGGTTCTCATGCTGCACTTCGCGCAGCGCGGCGAGCAACGCCGACTGCTTACGCTCTGCCGGATACTTGGCCAGCCATTCGTCGATCACGGCGCGCGCATGCGCTGAAATCAGGTTGGAATCAGAAGTCTGCATGAGCGTGCGTTCTCATTATCGATCGATTTCGCCAAACACGACATCCATCGTGCCGATCACGGCCACGACGTCCGCGAGCATATGGCCCTGAACCATTTCATTCATGGCTGACAAGTGCGCAAAGCCCGGGGCTCGAGCTTTTAGCCGATAAGGCTTGTTGGCACCGTCGGACACCAAATAAATTCCGAATTCACCCTTCGGGTGCTCTACCGCCGCGTACACTTCGCCCGCGGGGACACAATAACCTTCAGTGAATAGTTTGAAGTGATGGATGAGCGACTCCATATCGCCCTTCATCTCGCCGCGTGTCGGTGGCGTCAGCTTGTGATCATCAAGGATGACCGGGCCGGGATTTTGTCGCAGCCATTGCGCGCATTGCTTCAAGAGTCGGGCCGACTGGCGCATCTCCTCGACCCGGACGAGATAGCGATCATAGCAATCACCATTAACCCCGACTGGAATATCGAAATCCAGATCCGCGTAAACCTCGTACGGCTGCTTCTTACGCAGATCCCACTCTACCCCGGAACCCCGAAGCATGGGGCCGGTGAAGCCCAGTGCAAGTGCGCGCTCGGGTGTCACAATGCCGATGTCGACCGTGCGCTGTTTCCAGATCCGGTTATCCGTGAGCAGTGTCTCGTATTCATCGACACAGGCAGGGAAGCGATCCGCGAAGTTCTCGATGAAGTCGAGCATCGACCCCTGCCGCCCCTCGTTGAGCCGCCCGGCTTCTTTTTCCGTGCGCCATTTGGAGGTCAGATATTGCGGCATGCGGTCCGGTAGATCGCGATAGACACCACCCGGCCGGTAGTAAGTCGCGTGCATGCGCGTGCCGGATACCGCTTCGTAACAATCCATCAAATCTTCGCGTTCGCGGAAGCAGTACAGGAAGACGGTCATGGCACCGATGTCGAGCCCATGTGCGCCCAGCCACATCAAGTGGTTAAGAACGCGGGTAATCTCATCAAACATCACGCGGATGTACTGTGCGCGAACCGGCGGCGTGACCCCTAGAAGGCGCTCAATCGCCATGACATAGGCATGCTCGTTGCACATCATGGACACGTAATCGAGCCGATCCATGTAACCGATACTTTGGTTGAACGGCTTGCTCTCTGCCAGCTTTTCCGTTCCCCGGTGCAGAAGCCCGATATGTGGATCGGCGCGTTCGATCACCTCGCCATCCATTTCAAGCACGAGCCGCAGCACCCCATGCGCCGCCGGGTGCTGGGGACCGAAGTTCAGAGTCATGTTGCGAATTTCAGGCACGGTGTTCTCGTCAGGCTGGATTGCGACTAATGGACCGCCCCGGGAGTGCGTCCGTCATCACGGATCACACGCGGCACAAGAACACGGGGTTCGATAGAAACCGGCTGATAAACAACCCGTTTTTTATCCGCGTCGTACCGGACCTCAACGTATCCTTCGAGTGGGAAGTCTTTTCGGAATGGGTGACCGATGAAGCCGTAATCGGTGAGGATACGTCGTAGATCCGGGTGCCCCTGAAACAGGATGCCGAACAGATCAAAGGCTTCGCGCTCATACCAGTCTGCTACCGGCCAGATGTCGACTACCGAGCCCACCATGGGCTCGTTCTCATCCAACATGACCTTGACGCGTAAGCGTTGGTTCAACGCATAGGACAGCAGATGATAAACCACTGCGAAACGGCTCGCCGTCGCAGACGCATCGTCCCTCTGTCCCTTGCCCACAGCGCGGCTGAATCCGGAGGACGTGGCCTGCTGTGTAATCCAGTCCGCTTGACCAAAGGTGCTGTAATCCACACCGGCCAAGTCAACCAATTGTTCAAACTGGCACCCCGCGGTGTCCCGCAGCATCAGCATCGCATCCTGAACGTGGGCCGATTTAACCGTGATCGTGACCTCACCGCGGTCCACCACGTGACTCACGTATGCATCACCTAGTTTCTCGCTCAGTAGCGTACTGAGGGCATGCGCCTTACTTTCGTTCATCGGATTTCGGTCTCAGCGTCGAATGGTGTTGGTCCGTTTGATTTTTTCCTGCAACTGGATGACCCCAAAAAGCAGCGCTTCGGCTGTTGGCGGGCACCCAGGCACATAAACATCCACCGGGACAATTCGATCGCAACCCCGGGTCACTGAATAGGAATAGTGGTAATACCCACCGCCATTTGCACAGGAACCCATCGAAATGACCCATTTAGGTTCGGTCATCTGGTCATAAACTTTGCGTAACGCAGGGGCCATCTTGTTGACTAGTGTGCCGGCAACAATCATGACGTCGGACTGCCGGGGGCTCGGCCGGAACACAATGCCAAAGCGGTCAAGGTCATATCTCGACGCGCCGGCGTGCATCATTTCGACCGCGCAGCAGGCCAGCCCGAAGGTCATCGGCCAGAGCGAACCGGTCCGTGCCCAGTTGACGACATTATCAATACTGGTCGTGACAAAGCCGCGCTCCGCCATATCATTCATTCCCATTCCAGTGCGCCCTTTTTCCATTCGTAGATGAATCCGACCACCAGAATGGCGAGAAAAATCATCATGGCAAAAAACCCGTACAGCCCAATTTCGCGAAGAACCACGGCCCAGGGGAAAAAAAACGCAATTTCAAGGTCGAATAGAATGAACAGGATCGCGACAAGATAGTAACGCACGTCGAATTTCATGCGCGCGTCTTCGAATGGATCGAACCCACACTCGTAGGGCTCGGTTTTCTCCGGGTTCGCTTTGTAGACCCGCAGCAAACGACCGATGCCATAACTCGCGCCCAGCGAGACGACGCCGACTGCGACCCCCACACCTAAGAACAAGAGAATTGGCAGGTAGAGTGCTAACAAGATTTACGTTCCCGTTTTCGTTTTTGTACGCACATGTCGCCGCAATACTGCCCCAGCGCCTGGGGCAGACTGAAGCCGGTGAAGATGGTGCCGACGGTGAGACTCGAACTCACACGGGTTTCCCCACCACCCCCTCAAGATGGCGTGTCTACCAATTTCACCACGTCGGCAACGAGTTTTTGTGCTCGCACAACTTCACGTCTTCAATCCGCGGCGAATGATACGCGAGGTCTCCTCAAAAATCCTCGTATCACCGCCGTTTTTTTTTATTTTATCGCCCCACCCACCGGCTATCTAATAGAACAGGCGCTCCGCGCGAAACATCACGCTCAATGCGCAGGCGCTTTTGCCGGGGGGATCTGGGGTAGATCAGCGGCCGGAGTCGGTGCTGTGGGGGCTGGTGTTGTGGCGGAGACCGGAGCGGTCACGGCAGGTACCGAGCCGGACTGCCGATTCACCTGCTGCTCGATTTGTTGACCAATGCTGACAGGGGCAGACTGCTTAGTGGCCAACCAGGCCAGCAGTAAACAGTTACCGAAGAAAATAATGGCGAGAATAGCCGTAGTGCGAGACAAAAAGGACGCAGATCCGCGTGCGCCGAAAACCGTGCCGGAAGCGCCGCCGCCAAAAGCCGCTCCCGCCGTGGCACCCCGCCCTTGCTGAAGGAGAATAATCGAAATCAAGCCGAGGGCGACCAAAACATGGACGACAAGAAGAACAGTTTGCAACATCTCAAGACTCCTGACAGGTTGTCACGGGCGGGCGTTCAGAGCACTTCATCGGGGCCCCGCCGGATGGCACGTGCGCCGTCGCTCGCATAGCACACGATCCCGGATTTCAAGGGCGACGAAGCTTAGCGGTCCACTCCGGCGAGATCAATCAACGCAACACGCCCTAGACCCCACAGGCCTCATCGTCGACGCATTCGGTTGCCCGGTCGAGTGGTGTCTGGCGCAGGTCGAGCCGACCGTGGTGGGGACGCCGCTGGCTCTGCGGGCGGCGGCACCCCCAAACCGACCGACTGGTATAGCTGTTCGAGCTCAGCGCCTTCGACTGGCGCATAGCGTCCTGCCGGCAAACGCCGCGGCAGCTGCAAGTTACCGAAGCGCACGCGAATAAGGCGACTTACCGTTAACCCCTGAGACTCCCACAAGCGACGAACTTCTCGGTTACGACCTGTTTTAAGGCGACACGTGAACCATTCATTGATGCCGCTACCAGGTTGCCGTTCAATTTCGTCGAAAACGAGTTTCTCGCCATCGACATCGACCCCGCTGCACAGGCGCGAGAGGGTTTCCTCGTCGGCCTTGCCGAAGATCCGGACCGCATACTCACGGGAAATTTGGTAGCTGGGATGCATGAGGCGATGGGCAAGCTCACCGTCAGTCGTAAAAACCAGCAGGCCCGCAGTGTTGAAATCCAGTCGTCCTACACCGACTAGCTGCCGACTCAGAGCGCGGGGAAAAAGCTCAAATACGGTGGGGCGCTGCTCTGGATCGGCGCGGGTACAGACGGTTCCCGCCGGCTTATTCAGCAGGAGGACGACTGAGGGGACCCGCCGGGTCTCGGTGTACAAGGATTTGCCGTCCAGGGCGACTGACTGACTGCCGCGGATGCGCTGTCCCATGATGGCGACCTTTCCATCGACGGTAAGTCTGCCGGCCGCTATCCATTCCTCGACGGCTCGTCGTGAGGCGAGCCCCATGCGTGCCAACACTTTCTGGATACGTTCCGGGGGTGGCAAACCCGCCGGCGGCGGCACAGGAGGCGCCACGGGGGGCTTAGGTCGACGTGGCTGCATCATAATAAACCTGACTCTGCTGACTCTGCTGACTCTGCTGACTCTGCTGACTCTGCTGACTCTGCTGACTCTGCTGACTCTGCTGACTCTGCTGACTCTGCTGACTCTGCTGACTCTGCTGACTCTGCTGACTCTGCTGAC
>CAIKBL010000016.1 GCA_903825645.1 uncultured Pseudomonadota bacterium
AGCTCCGGCCGTGAAGGCGGTGCCTGACGCGATCGTGGTACCTGCGCTGACTACACCTGCAGTCCCTGTTTCGGGGGTGGCGCCCGAAGCCGCCCCGGTAGCGCCGGCCGTGAAGGTGGTGCCTGAAGCGATCGTGGTACCTGCGCAGACGACACCTGCAGTCCCTGTTTCGGGGGTGGCGCCCGAAGCCGCCCCGGTAGCGCCGGCCGTGAAGGCGGTGCCTGACGCGATCGTGGTACCTGCGCAGACGACACCTACAGTCCCTGTTTCGGGGGTGGCGCCCGAAGCCGCCCCGGTAGCGCCGGCCGTGAAGGTGGTGCCTGAAACACCCCAAGCCCTGCCGGCGCCGGATATCGTCGGCAAGGTGACGTCTGGTTTCAACGACGCGGGTGGACCGACTATCAGTATGCTCCGCGGCAATCTATTTTCTCCCAATAGTTTGCTTCTCACCGTGGCAGTGGGAGGCTTATTAATTGCCGCAGTCGGAGCGATCTTTCTGCGCGGCAAGCGGCCGGTTGCCCAAGCTACGCCGATTTCCACAGTCGCCGTCAAGGACACCGCAACAACCATCGCGCCGAAACAGTCCCCTCCGCAGGCATTTCTCGTCGATCTTCAGGGTGCTACAGCACACTCTCGCTACTTGCTGGGAGATCGACCGACGATTGTCGGCCGTACCGGAGGAGACGATCCCGACCATATGGACTATCTCGTGATAGACCAAGAAACACTCGGCCGTCGTCACGCCGTGATCAAGCTTCGGGATGAAGCCTTCTGGGTAATTGATCAGGGAAATCCGCATGGGACCCATGTCAACAACACTCAAATCACAGGTGAGTACCGTCTTCGTTCGGGAGACCGGATTAAATTTGACACGACCGAATTCGAGTTTTTATTTGGCCCTCGGGAGACGCCGATACCCCGTCTGACTGAGCCGGCAGAGATCCTGGTTTCTGCGGTAGAGAAAACACCAGAAGTAGCTGCAGAGGTGGCTCCAGCACCCGTGCCGGCGTACACGCTTGAAGCGGGTGATGCTGCCGGGACCAAGCTTCGCGAAGCGGCTTATCCTGCACGTGCAGAGCTTTACCTGGCGATCGACGCGGAGGCGGGACTTGTGGCGTCTAGCGAAAATCTTCTTGGAAATCTCGAGGCCGATTTAGACGCATTTTTTACTGAGGGTGGTGTCGAAATCCTTCCCTTCTCAGAGCTGCTTGCCGATGCGGAAGAGGATTATGCTTTGGACGATGAGATTGATGAAATGGATCTCCTTGATGAGGGCCCCGCCGGCGATGGTGACTTATCGGGATTGTTGGATAATCTCGCGCTTGAGGCAGAAGATGATTTGCATTTACTCGACCTCACACGAATTTCGGACCATGTTGGCGATGGTGGTGCCGGTGTGGGACATTTGACCCTGTCGGCGGGGGACGTTGACGAAGTGATGGACCCCGATGACGCGGACATTCGTTTGGAAGCGTCGTTGGAGGGACTGAGTGACTTTGCGGGCCTTAAGGCGCTTGAGACGGCACTGTCACCGATAGAAACGGAAGATCTGCTTCTCGCCGGAGCCCTGGGAAAGACTAACACGGGAAAAATTCAGAGTTGATTTTGGGTACCCTGCGAAATGACAAAACGTTGGACGTCACCGGGCATCAAGCTAATGAAATCGTGGGCGCTTTACCGATGAAGATCCCCGCGCTGATTGCCGATGACTGATAAGGCGTTCGATCTCCTTGCTCGGCTCAACGATGGTCACGCCCATTCGGGGGAAGATCTCGCCGAGTTCTTTCATATCACGCGGGCGGCGGTCTGGAGTCGCATTCAACGGCTGCAGAGTCTTGGGCTTGATATCTTTGCGGTGTCGGGCAAGGGTTATCGTTTATCTTCTCCATTTGAATTGTTAGATCCCGAAGCAATCCGAGCAGGTATCCCGGCCGCCTATCGCCACGTTTTGCGCGATGTTTCATGTGTTCAGGTGACGGATTCGACCAACCAGCAGCTGCTGCTAGACGCGACTAGACAAAATATTCATGGTCACGTGTTGTGCGCGGAGTATCAAACGGCTGGGCGCGGACGACGTGGAGATGCTTGGATAGCGCCACCCGGTAGTGGCCTTTGTCTTTCGCTTGGGTGGCGTTTTGAGGTTCCGCCCAACACCATGAGTGCGCTTAGCCTGGCTATTGGGGTGGCGGTCGCTCGGACCGCAACTGCGCTTGGCGTTGATGAGCTGGCGCTGAAGTGGCCAAATGATGTGCTTTACCGCGGACGCAAGCTTGCCGGCATTCTGATTGAAATGCGCGGTGAATATGGAGGACCGAATACGGTTGTGATCGGGATCGGTCTGAATACACATATTTCGCCCCGGATCCGCGCGACGATCACCCAACCCGTTGCAGATTTAAGTGAGGCACTAGCAGAGCCGGCCGGACGGAACTTGGTGGCGAGTCGGTTAATTCAGGAGCTACTAATGGCCTTGGGTGATTTTTCGTCGAACGGTTTCGCGCCGTTTACGGCCGATTGGCGGCTATACGATGGTCTTGCCGGACGTCGTGTGCAACTCGACCTGCCTGATCGCAAAATCACTGGCCTCGCGCACGGTGTCGACCCACAGGGCATGCTAATCATCGAACACCAAGGGCGACGTGAGAAATTTTTATCCGGCCATGTTCGGATCCTGGAGGATTGAAAAGGCATGAGACTGCTCATCGATATAGGCAATTCTCGCATCAAGGGTGGGATCGAGTCACACGGCGTCATCGGACTTTTGACACCTTGCGCTTGGCGAAAAATGGCAGTGCCCGATGCCTGCACCCGGATGTTTGAGGCGCTCATGCGACCGGATCAAATACTGGTTGCCAACGTGGCGGGGAATGCGGTTGCCACAGGCCTTACAGAGTGGTGCCGTACGCATTGGGACCTGGTCCCGGAATTTTTGTCGGTGCGTAACCCTTGTGCAGGCATGCGGACGCTATACGAGCGTCCGACACAGCTCGGTGTCGACCGCTGGCTAGCCGCGCTTGCTGGATTTGTGCACGTGCGGGGGGCGGTGTGCGTTGTGGATGCGGGGACAGCACTCACGGTGGATGTGGTCACTGCAAATGGGGAGCATCGTGGAGGGCTTATTTCGCCAGGACTCGCGCTGATGGCTCGCAGCCTGACGCAAGGAACCGCTCAGCTTTCGCTTGAACATGTCGAATCGGTGGATCGCTTCGCAACGAACACGACGCATGCGATCTCTTTGGGGTGCCGGGAGGCTCTCGCTGGTCTGCTGTGCCGCGTAGCTGAACGTTGGGCGCAAGAATTGGGTGAGACGCCGCGCTGGTTGCTGACGGGCGGTGAAGCGGAAACGATACGCGAGCTTTGCCCCGTAGCGGTTGATATCTTGCCAGATCTCGTTCTGCGTGGTCTGTCTCTCGCCAACGACGCGGCGATCTGACTGGCTAACCACGTCGATCTGGGAAGTGATGAAAAGGTTAGCTCTGATTTGCGTGCTGGCGAACGTTTTGTTCTACGCATGGCACTGCGAAAGACGGCTCGAACTCGTGCGTATGACGACAGCCACATTGCCGTCCGTACCGTCTTCGGTTCCCAGTTTGCGTCTGATCTCCGAACTGAGCGAATTACCTCCCCCGCGTCCCGAGGTCAGTCAGACGTCGAACCAAGCGCCTGCCTCTGATGCACGTGCTGCCGCGCCGTCTCTCCTTCCGTCAGGCACAGAAGCACCAGCTGGCCAACCGTCGGCCTCGAACAGTCCGCCTTTCTTCCTGCGCCGGTGGAGCCAGGGGTACCACCTATTTTGACTGGACAGACGGGGGGCGCGACCGCTGGTGCAAGCAATACGCCGGCCGGCCAAATACCCGACGCGACAGTCATTGATGCCCGCCCGACGTCAAGAGCGGGAGACGCTTCGCCGGTGTGTGTCAGCGTTGGGCCTTTCCCCTCGGTCGCGCATGCAGATCTGGTCGAGGCTTGGCTCGCCCCACGGTCGACTGCTCTTTACCGGATCACGCGCGTTATCCGGAAGAAACAGTTCTTCTGGGTTTATCTGGAGCCAAAAAATGCCGCCGAGATTGATGCGCATGTCGCGGAATTAAAGAAACGGGGTTTTCACGATTATCTTCTAATCGATCGGGGTGGTATGAAAAAGGCCATCTCGCTCGGGCTTTTTAGCTCGCCGGAAGCGGTGAGCCGACGGCTTGAGGAAGTCCGCGAGGAGGGGATGCAGCCGTTGGTTGTCCCACGCACCGAGAGTACGGAGTACCAGTGGATACGCGCTAATCTCGCGGTTGAATTCACTAATCTGGGGCAAATCCCCATTGAGAAATTGGCAGGTGCGGCCGTGTTACCGGTAGAGTGCGCACGGATCACACAACCCGCGACGGACCCCTAACGCGCGCCGCTCGTCCGCGTTTGTCGGTGTAAGACCAAGTCTAGGTGGTTATTCCGCGCACGTCGCCTTGTGGTATCTCTTTGTCTCGCGAGACGGCCTCAAGGCTAGTACAGGCACGTATTAGACAAAAAGCCTTATCTCACAGCTGTATTCGGACCATAGAAAAGTCGTCGTCCAACGGGCCAGGTCCGTGCTGCAGTTGTGCCCACTTGAAGGTCCGTTCGAGGATGTCGTCGTGCACCGCGTTGTCGCGTACAAAGGATTCAAAATCGTCAAAACTGAGTTCGACGCCGTTGGTATCC
>CAIKBL010000017.1 GCA_903825645.1 uncultured Pseudomonadota bacterium
GGATACCAACGGCGTCGAACTCAGTTTTGACGATTTTGAATCCTTTGTACGCGACAACGCGGTGCACGACGACATCCTCGAACGGACCTTCAAGTGGGCACAACTGCAGCACGGACCTGGCCCGTTGGACGACGACTTTTCCATGGTCCGAATACAGCTTTGAGTTGGCCGCAGCGCTCGTAGCTGTGCGTCGCGAAGCGATCGAGTACGTACACTTGTCGGCTAGCCGCCTCGATTGCGCGATTTCCGAAAATAAGCTGGAATTTGACTGCAGGCGCTTCCATCACTAGCGATGCTTGAGGCTTCCACGAGCAGGATCGCGACACCGGACTAGGTTTCAGTAGATGATCAAGCATGAGGCCGACCAGAATAGCGCCAAAAGACAAGGATATCCTCGCACCATGACACCGTGGTCAACATGCCGGGGCGACCCCACACTGAGGACCAGTTCCCCCTTGAGGAACTGATCTGACCTGCGAATTGGGCGAACGGCAACCGCGATCATCTGCGGCAGGCTAGACCCGAAAGGAATCAATCGTCGGTCAGGGTGATGCGCTTACTCAAGCGCAGTTTATTACGACCGTCTTCGTGAACATAGGTGAAATCGTCCATCATCTCGCGTAGCAGGTGTATCCCGAGCCCACCGATACGTCGATCTTCTAGGGGCGTGTCGAGATCGGGAGGTGGTGCATCATCAGGGTTGAAGGCCGGTCCAGTATCTTCCATGCGGAGCGTCACTTCCCCGCCCTGACAATCGAGGCCGACCGCAACCTCGGGAATAAGGTGCTCGGTCGTGCCGTGCATCACGACATTCATGAACACTTCTTCCAGGGCCAGCTCGAACGGGAAAACCGCCGCAGGCGGCAAAGCCTGCGTTACCCAGAATTCCTGGAGATATTCGTTCAACCCCCAAAGCTCGGAGACAACGCCAGGCACCGTCTTGCATACCCCCAGCACAGCCGGAGTCAGCCCACTTTGGCGAGGGCCGCAGTACGATCAGGGAAATCCTCGATGAGGCGACTGAAACCGCTGACGGTGAACACTTCGCGCACCGAAGGCGAGAGCGAGCAGACCAAAAACACCGCACCGGCGGACTTGGCACTGCGTGCCCCGACTAGGAAAGAACGTAAACCGGCACTGGAAACATACGCCAGTCCCGAACAATCAACAATCAGGCCACGGGGCTTCGGCGTGCTACCGAGCGCAGCCTCTAACACCGCTTGAAATTCCGACGCAGCGCCAAAGTCGAGGCGTCCTTCCGGCATTACTATCGTCACGCCGTTTATCGATTCCTGAGAAGTTTTAAGGGCCGAAGTAGGTTGGTTCATGTTAGTTTTTCTCGCCTTCAAAGGTCAGTACATAGGAAGCATGACAGCGCGAGCGCGCGCTGCTTGATCTTCACGAATAGCGGCTTCAGCGCCGCGCACGATGAGGTCGATACCACCGACTTCGCCAATTCGAGTCTCTAATCGATGGATCTCCGCGGTCGACAAGAAGCCTTCGAGAAGTCCACCCGCACGCGCCAATCCGACAAGCACCGTGTCATGGGGCGTCGGCAGATCTTCGCCCAACAAAGTTTCCAGAATTCTAAGCTTGGCTTCCTTCCGCTCCTTACCTTCAATGACCGGATAGCGTCTCTCTTTCATCACCCAAAGAAAACGTGTCTCACGCAAGGCCAAAATTCCGCGTGAAACCAACGCCCCCAGCGTGAGACGCACCAATTCCGGTACCTGAGGAGACAATTGCAACACCCACTGCTCGACGCTCTGCTCAGCAGCACCCGTCAACGAGCTCAGCACCAGATCCAGCATGGGATCTCCTGTGGGCTCTCGCGAAAGTATATGCACCGCCGCCAAATCCGCATCAATGCGGCCGCGGCTGTTCAACTCCACCAGACATGCAGCGGTGAGTGACATGCCAAATCCCACCTGCCCGGCAGTGTAGGCAATGGCACCGTCATCTTCGATTGCAAGTAGCGTCAGCTCTTCGGCTAAAGTAATCATTATAAAAGCTCCGCTTGATAAAGCCTGGACAGTTCCCACGAAATCAGGGACACACCTCCACGACGCCCCACCGCAATCCGCAAGGGCTGCGGGGAGTCTGCCCAATGTATCTGGGCCGACTGTGGCACGAGGGACGCAATTCCGTCAACCGGTAGGCGTTACACCGGCTCCTCGGTTTGCTTTGCGGCCCCGACGACCACACGGCCGCATCGCACGAAGCGGGTCGACACAGGAAGGACCGGATCGGCGCCGCTTGAAATAAAATGCACGAAGGAGAGGCGTCATACCGACCGCAAAGCCGGGAATCGAGACCAAGAAACTGGGCAAATTGACACCCGAACGCTGGCCGGATCTCCTCGGGAGGAGGATCCGAGCAGCGCACTCTGCCAACCAATCGCTCAACGCGCCGTCAGCTTTTCGCCTCCCTGTTACCCAAGCCCGCCAGACGCCAATCAGAAACCCGCGCCACGTCCGCCGATACCGCCGCCGCCTAGACCACCAGCCGCATTTCCTCCGACGCCGCCCTTCCAACCTTCCTTTCGTTCTTCAGCTGGCTTGAACGCCGGCGGGACATAACGGGTGTATTCTCCCCCCTGCTGCTCGCAGACACCTTTCTCTTCCGCTGCATTCTTGCCATAGACCTTGATATAGGCACCATTCACCCGACAGCGCATCTCCGGCGCTGCAAACAAGCTGCAGCTGAACAACAGCAATCCCGACAACACCAGTGCACCCGTATATCTGTACATATATTGAAGTCTCCCTTAGGAAAAAAAGACCTGAGCCGATGATGGTACGTGAGCGATTCCGGGAAGTCACCGCGGGGCCAGATAGCATGGCCACAGCCCATGCTTATGAATTGAGCACACTGGCCGCTAAAATCGTCGACGGTCTCGTGCCTTATACCCTTCGGCAGCCCCATAAAGCACCCCGTACGAGGAAATTCCTGAATGGTCCGCCCGTCTCATGATTGACGATTTAAAGACCCCTCTAATTCTGGTGATCGACGATGATGCCATGATGCAGTTCCTGGTTAGGGAATCATTGGAGTCGCAGAATTTACGAATCATCGAGGCGGAAAATGGGGCGGAAGGACTGACTCAAGCCGTAACCTTCAAGCCCGATCTAATCCTCCTTGATGTCCAGATGCCGGTTCTGGACGGATTCACGGCCTGCGCACAGCTCCGCGCTTTACCCCAGGCCCGTAATATTCCGGTGCTGATGATGACGGGTCTTGATGACCTCGCCTCAATCGAGCGCGCTTACGAGGTTGGCGCAACCGATTTCATTACCAAACCGCTCAATTTTGATCTGCTCAAGTTTCGACTTTTCTACATGCTGCGTACCAAAGCTGTCAGTGATGAGCTCCGAAACAACGAAGCCATGCTGGCAAGCGCCCAGCGCATTGCCCGCCTAGGTCACTGGGAATTTCAACCCAGTGCAGGTTTTACACGTTGGTCCAGCCATACGAACGATGCACTGGGAATGCCGCCAGAAGCGTCCATCGCGACGGTGACCGAATTATTAGAAAGGGTAGTCGCAAGTGATCGCGACGCGGTGGCTGCTGCGTTCGCCGATTGTCTCGACACGCCGTCAGAGGAGGCCGTCGAATACGAAGTCGTCGATCAGAACGGCCAACGGAGAATCATTCAGCAATACCTGCAGCGCCAGCCACATCCAGATGGGGGAATCTCCTTTATCGGCACCGTCCAAGACATCACCGCCCGTCGCCAAGCAGAACAGCAAATCCACGATTTAGCATATTACGATCGAGTGACAGGCCTGCCTAACCGCGCATTGCTAGAACAACGCCTCGCCGAAATTTTGCAAGGACCTTTGTCCGGCGCCGACGGAGTCGTCTTGCTCGCCGTGAATATCGACCATTTTCAGCGCTTCAATGAACATTTTGGACACTTGGTTGGCAATCAACTCCTCCATGCCCTCGCTCGCGAATATGAGCCATGAAATCCGGACCCCCATGAATGGCGTACTCGGCATGACCGAACTGCTGTTGCGCACGGAATTAAGTAAGAAACAACGGGGCTTCGCTGACACCATTCGGCGCTCCGGCGAAAATTTGCTGGGGATCATCAACGATATCCTGGATTTTTCTAAAATAGAGGCAGGGAAATTTGATATCCAACATATTCCTTTTGATCTGCGGATCCTCATCGAGGATATCGGCGCAATGTTCGCGCCCCGCGCAGAACAGACTGGTGTTGGATTCACCTGTGCGTTCGACGCACAAGCCCAAGCATCATTTTCGGGCGATCCGGATCGGATCCAGCAGGTGTTGGTCAATCTTCTCGGCAACGCCCTCAAATTTACACGCGTTGGCTCTGTCTGGATCAAAGCTTTTGAGACCGCCACTGATAACGGCGTCGCGCAAATTAGGTTTGAAGTACGCGACACTGGAATCGGCATCGCGCATGAAAATCAGGCGCAGATTTTTAACTCATTCGAACAAGCCGATGGCTCCACTACCCGCCAATATGGCGGGACGGGATTAGGACTTGCTATTTGCAAACAACTCGTCCAGCTGATGGGCGGGACGATTGGGGTTATCAGCGCCGGCCGGCCGAACGCGGAATAAGAACATCAATTTCGAAGGGCGGAAAATACTGATCGCAGAATCAAACCCGGCCAGCCGGGAACTTCTCGAGTTGCAACTCTCCGCTTGGCATGCCAGCCATACGAGCGTTGTGTCACGGGACGGCGCCTTACGTCGGTTACAGGAAGCCGCCAGTATCGGAGAAGGTTTTGACTGCGTAATTATTGACCACGCCTTCTCAGGCGACGGGCTTGGATTTGTCGCAGGACTCCGCCGCGCAAACCCGTTCCCCTTGCCTAAATTTATCATGCTGGCCGGAATTTCAGCGCTACAGGAGACGGGGCAATGGATGGACGCCGGAATCGATGCCTACGTGAACAAACCTGTCCGACAACGCGAGTTGCTAAGTGCCTTGGCTAAAATACTGATGAGGAGCGGCGAGTTGGAGGAATTTGCGGCGACGAGTTCGGAACTCGTCATCGAGAGCGATATTTCGTTCGACGCATACCTGCTGGTGGCGGAGGACAATACGGTCAATCAGGAATTGATGCGCGCGATGCTCGAAGGCATGGGCTGCCGGATCGAAATAACCAACAATGGGCGCGAAGCCTTCGAAGCAATCAGCGAACGCGAACTGGACGCCATTCGGGATCCTTACAAGCTCATTTTAATGGACTGTCAGATGCCCGATGTAGACGGGTTTTCGGCGACTAGCATTATTCGCGAATACGAGAGGAAATTCGATCTGGCTCGCATCCCGATCATCGCTATCACCGCCAATGCAATGAGTGGCGACCGGGATCGCTGTCTCGAGGCGGGTATGGACGATTACCTGTCGAAGCCCTTTACCCGCGCCCAGCTGGTCGACATTCTGGAGCGTTGGCTACCCCTGGAGTCGGTCATCAAAAAACAAGGACCACCGGCACTGAACCCGATGACCGGTGGGACGAACTTCTCGACGATTGCAACCGCGATTGATTTAACGGCGTTGCGCAAAATTCAAGCCTTACAGCGGCGCGATGCACCCGACATCCTCACCAAAGTGATAGGTCTTTATGAAAAGGCTGTGCCACGACTGCTGCAGGACATGCACGCCGCGCTGAAATCGAGCGATGGTGAGCTCCTCCAACAGGCTGCTCATTCATTGAAGTCGAGCAGTGCGAGCCTTGGTGCCATGGCCTGCGCGGAATCGTGTCGCCAGCTTGAAGACATCGGGCGTAGCGGGGAGATCAGCGCGGCGTCCGCTCAGCTCGACACACTCGAATTCGAAGTCGACGTCGCGCTCGCCGCGTTACGGCAGCACATCGAGACGGCGAAGAACCGAGCAGCTTGAAGGCGAAGTACCTCGGCTCGCGAGAAAGTGCCACGTGCGAGGCTGGGAAGTTCGTTAAGACTAGTACCCTCAATGGGTCGATGACCGTGACCCACGGCACAAGCCGGACGGCTCGGTGGAGGGATAGTCATGCGAGGCACGTCCGCGTGTCGTGATATACAGCGCCACGCGTGCGACAGCGGCAGCGCTTTATCTTCGACGCGGTAGCCACCCGGTAGACTGGCATCGGGTGCCCGTAGTACCTTTAGCAAATCAAGCATCCGCTGTGCAGCTGACTTTCCGGGGTCAACTGCATCGTTAATCAACTTGGCAGGGGAGTACCATTATGGAAGTCGGCGCATTTTATTTACCATCCGTCGGAAATTTACAGGAAATAGCGCAAGGGATGGCCGGCAAACGGACGGATCTCTATCAGCGCATGCTGCGGGATCTAAGCGAGCAAATGGCGCTAATGGATGCCAATGGCTACTACGGCGCAGGCTTCACCGAACACCATTTTCATATTGAGGGAGAGGAAGTCTCCACTAATCCCGTGATTCTCGATCTGTATTTCGGTATGCAAACGAAACACATGAAATTTGGTCAATTGGGCAACGTTCTACCCTCCCAGAACCCGATCAATCTGGCTGAAAACATCGCGATGATCTCGCAGATGCTGCAGGGGCGGGTTTTTGCGGGTTTTGCCCGTGGTTACCAGCCGCGCTGGGTCAATATTCTCGGTCAGCAGGTCGGTCTCGCCGACCCGGGTGAAGGAGAAGATTACGAAGAGTTGAAGCGCTCTCTTTTCGAAGAGCATTTCGAGATTATCCAAAAGGCTTGGAAGAACGATACCTTCAGCTTCCAAGGCAAACATTGGCAGATCCCGCACAAGCCCATCAAATGGCTCGCTCATGAAGTGGCGCGGAAATATGGTCAGGGTCTCAATGATGACAACGAAATCGTCGAAATCGGGATCGCACCACCGACTTTTAACAAAACCATCCCTGAAATGTTTATGCCTTTTGCGACTTCGGAGCGTTCTATCGCGTGGGGCATGTCCCGCGGAATCGTGCCGGTGACTATCATGACGCACATGGACGTTGTTAAGCAGCACTTCATCGCCGGCCAGGAGGCCGCGGCTAAGGCCGGTTTCAATTTGAAATTCGGTCAGGGTATGGCCATGAGCCGCGAAATTATCGTCGCAGATACCGATGCGGAAGCAGAGGCAATCGCCCGTGAGGCCGGTTCGTTCATCTGGAATAACTTCTTCGTGCCGTTTGGCTTCAACGCTGCCATTGCGCGACCCGGCGAGGGCCCGTTCGATCCGCCGGCCACCTTCGAGGCCCTCTCGGAGCGTGGGATGGTGATTTACGGCAGCCCGGATACGGTCAACCGGAAACTTGAAAAATTGCTCAAAGAACTTCCAGTAGATTATTTCTGGATGTTTATCTACAACCACATGCCACAGAAGGCATGCATGCGGAGCCTTGAGCTGCTGACAACTAAAATCTGGCCAAATCTAGATACCAAAATCGGCCAGGCACGTCGTCCTACGCCGCTCGCCGCGCAGGCCTAGCACAGCCCCTTCTAACCGCCATCCTTCGGTGGGATGGCGGTTTCTCGCTTATTTTTCAGGTTTGGATGAACGCCGCAATCGCCGGATCCGCGCGCAAAGCCGCCAGTTCGATGGGGCTGGGTAGCTCCGGGCGATCGCGCTCTGTATTAACCATGCAGAGGAACCCGAGCGGCACTTCCGCTGCGGCCCGGAATTGATGCCAGATCAATGCGGGGATATAGACGAGATCTTGGGTCGCAAGTGACAAAATCCTATCACCGACCAAACAATGACCATGTCCACGCAACACCATCACGCCGTGGACGTGCGCGTGCCGCTCCAACGTAGTATGACCGCCGGGCGCGACTTCAAAATACCGCAACTGACAAGCAAGAGGTCCCCCTTCGAAAAGGACTTGGCGGGTCACTTCACGAAAAGGTGCACTGTCCGTCTCCTTGTAGGCCAGCACCGGTACCTCCGACCAGCGGCAGGTGGCGGTCTCTTCAGCGGGGCGAAAAATTGAATTTCCCGTCATCACGCACTCCCTAAAGTAGTTGTTGCGGGTGGTGCCGCGCCAGCTGCGATCACCGCGGCCATGAATTCCTCACTCCGTGCAGCAAGCGCGTAACCCGCGCTGAGGAGACCGCCACCAATAAGCAGCATCACATCACTACCATAGGTAGCGACCAACTCGGGCACCCTGTCGACGGTCATCCCCCCAGCCGGGACAGGCAATGCCGGCGCTATGCCAACCCACGGCGCCCGGGCGGCGTTAACCAACGCCTGACAGGTTTCGCGACTAAAACTGAATCGCCCCCCGAAATTGGGGAATATCACCGCATCTGCGCCAAACAACCGAAACAGTTTTCCGAAGAAAAGCGGCGGCGCGATCCGCAGCGCACCGCTGAGCGCCGGATGGGCCAACACCGGGACCCCGAAACCCTCACAGGCAAGGGCCTGGAAAACGGGCAACCCCATAATCATTGGCGCCGCAAGCACCAGACCAACGCCCTCGCCCGCGACGACCCTGAGCTGCTCAGCAAGTCGCCGCGGATCGCCTGACAGACTTGGCGCATAAAGCGTCCTGCGACCCGTCTCGCGTTCAACTGCGTTGAGCGCACGCTGACAAGCCCGGACACGCGCGGCAAAAGGGGCGTAGGTCTGATCGGCAAGGCCATGGTCGTCTTTGATGATGTCCAGTCCCGCCCGCGCAAAAATCGTGCACAACGCCGCGTGCTCCGGTGGTGAGAGGCCTTGCGGCTTGAGTGCTGTACAGGTCAGTGCGCGCCCGAACACGCCGGCGCGTGCCCGAATACCTCCCAAACCGAAACGAGGTCCGGGGAAAGCCCGCCGTAGATCTGGCGGCAACTCGGCGTCCACCAGCTGAACATCTTCTTGCAAGGAGCAATTACCGAACAGCATGTTCATCAGTTGGCCCGTTTCTGCACCTGTTGTGAGGGTCGACAGCGCGAGCGTCACCCGGAACAGGGCTTCATCGATCGACTCGATGTCGACGACCTTGGCGAGCGTGTGTGTCCGTACGTAGTCGCTCCGGATCGCGCTTGCAGGCATTTCGACACTCTGTTCCAGCGCGAGCGCCTCCGCGCGTGCCGCGATTTCACGGGCCGACGCCCGCACATGGTAAATAGCAGTCAGGTATTCCATGTTGCGATCATAACCGTCCCCAAGCCGGTTCGCATGGCCCGTCGCGGCACCCGCATCAGAAGCGGTAGCAGGTGGTCTTGCAGGCGTGGATTGATCGCCGGGTGCTCCCAGCTGCAAGCAAGTTCAGGTATCGTGGTTGCCTTGTCCTTAGCGCCACAAGGAAATGCCATGGAATTCGGACTTATTTACGAACTCTCCACCCCGCGTCCGTTCACGCGGGAAACCCAAAAAGCCGTGTACGAAAATGCCATCGCGCAGGTGGTGGTTGCCGAGCAAATGGGTTTTTCCAGTGTGTGGTGCGTTGAGCATCACTTCCTTGAAGAATATAGCCATTCCAGCTGCCCGGAAATGTTTCTGACGGCGGTGGCGCGCGAAACCTCGAAAATTCGGGTCGGATTCGGCATAGCAACCTGCGTGCCTAGCTTTCATCATCCGATCCGGTGGGCAGAAAAAGCCGCTTTCCTCGACATCCTTTCCGGTGGGCGGGTCGAATTCGGTACTGGTCGGTCATCGACCTGGAATGAGCTCGGTGGATTCGATTCGGTGGTGGACGACACCAAGAAGACGTGGGATGAATACATCCGTGTCATCCCCAAAATGTGGATGAACGAACGTTTCGGCTATCAGGGCCAGTATCACACGATGCCGGAGCGTAACGTGCTTCCCAAACCCTGGCAGAAACCGCATCCGCCGATGTGGGTTGCGGTGACGACGAACGGCACGGAGCTCGATGCGGCGGACCGCGGCATGGGGGCGCTGATCCTCAGCATTTCGGATGTCGAGCGGAATGTGCCCCGTATCGCCGCTTACCGGGAGCGTATCAAGCACTGCAATCCGGTAGGTGCCTTCGTCAACGATCAGATTGCCATCGCGAACTGGATGTACTGCCATCCCGATGGGGCCCTCGCCAAGCAACGTGGCGAGGAGCTCGTGTCCACCTTCGGCTATATGGCCGGCCAGACGGTAGAGGTCTCGGAAGCCTATCCGGCGAGCAATTACACCGCCCTTGGCTTACTCGGCACCCTACGAGCAGACCCGACTGCGCCGGGCGATCAGAAACCGATATCCAGTGGGTTGTGCTTCGGCAACCCCGCCACGATCATCGACACCTGCAAACGCTGGGAGGCGGCCGGTGCAGATCAGTTGGTGTTCATGATTCAGGCTCGAGAGCATCTTCCCCAAGCCGACATTCTTGAGAGCTTACGGTTGTTTGGACGAGAAGTGATGCCGCATTTTAGTCAGCAACGCCGTCCACGCGCGGTGAACGGATGAGCGCCATCGAACTCCTCTATGGTCAGCGTTCAGGTGATACGGTCGGCCTC
Organism: uncultured Pseudomonadota bacterium; assembly: GCA_903825645.1. GTDB lineage: Bacteria > Pseudomonadota > Gammaproteobacteria > CAIKBL01. The sequence goes on from CAIKBL010000017.1 coordinate 10,409, forward strand.
AACGCCACGACTCTGGATCTCTCCTCACGCGGCGAAGTGTCACTCCCCGCGGTCGAAATACATTACTGCCTGTTCGAATTGCCCATGGCACACATGCTGCCTCGCCTGCCCGAGAGTCTACATCCGAGTATTCCCGCGATCCTCGGGATCACGGTCTGGCGGTGTTCGGCGGGGCCGTTGGGTCCGTTCTCCCTCGCCTGGATAGGACTCGCCTGCCGCACGGGAATCAAACCGCGTCACTTCATTCATAGCGCTTTTTGCGATAACGAGGAAGTGGGGCGCTGGTTCAAATCGCGTTATGGTTTCCCGTGCCAAACGGCCTTGGTGCATAGCCTGGAAACCTATGATCGGATCCACAGTCGGGTGGAACTCGAGGGAACCCCGATCCTCGATTTGGAAACCCACCGTCTGCAGCCGCTGGTCGGCCTAGGCGCCATGGTCAAATATTCACCGCCGCTGAACCCCGCGCGTCTCGAAAACGGTGTGGCACTCGTACAAATGGAGGCCACTTTTGAGTTCATGCGCGTCGCCAGAGGAGTGCCTCACGCCCCAACATATGCGGCCGCGGCGCTTGGCGATGACAGCCTGCGCCCCGTTTATGCCGTATCGGGCACCTTCGCGGTGGCTAATATCGGGCTGCATCCCCCTAGGTTCAGCTTGAGTCCAAGGCTGCCGGCGGAACAAGGCGGCGCCAAGAAGATCTAAAGACTGCCGCCCAAGGGCGGCAAAGCGGCGAAGCCGCGCCGCGTGGCGCGGCGGTCTCGCGGTTTTTTCTCGCAATAACACGGTGGCGCGAATTTTGCTTTATTCCAAGAAAGGAGCCTTTCAACCCGTGTTTCAAACCACCATCACTTCACACGCCCCGACCTCGTCTGTCGCCGCACCCCTTAAGCCATTCATGGCCAAGTTGTTTGGTGCGCAAGGTCCGTCTTTCCACACGTTGATTGACATGATCAACCCGCTGCAGCACATCCCACTGATCAGCCTCGCGTATCGTCACTACACGGGTAAAACGATCGCCCCGGTGGCAGAAGTCGCGGGGGGCGCACTCTACGGTGGACCGGTTGGTGCCGCGTTCGGATTCGGCGGTGCCCTACTTGAACAACTCATGGAAAGCGCGGCGCCGAAACATCCAACTGACACGTCGACGATCGCCACCACCGGCGCCGTGCCGGCTGCCGTGGGGCAGGCAATGGCACAAGCTGCCGAACCAACGTCAGCGCTGCCGCCGCCGATTAGCAGCTCGACCTACCACCGAGAACCTACGCCCTTCGAGGCCAACCCAGGTCGTCGACGACAGGATGGCTTGACGCGGGTTCATGCCTACTCAGTCGCCGATTTAGCGGCGATTCGGGCAACCCGTTTCAGCGCAAAAGTTTGAACCCTTTATCAGCGGGGCGGAGGAAATAGCCTTCGCATCCAGACGGACTGCATCGCCGAGGCGCGGGCGGCGCCCACGAGTTGAAGGTATCGAGGCGATAACCGTCATAGCGCACCTAGCCTGCGTCAAACCTGCTAGTATTTTTACTTCCTCAAACGATACAGCGAAGGGAAGCGACAATGGCAGCGAGCGGACCACTGGTTGGTTACAAGGTAATCGAACTTGCGGGCATCGGACCAAATCCGATGTGCGCGATGATGCTCGCGGACATGGGCGCGGAGGTAATCAGAGTCGATCGCGTCGTCTCTTCGAATCTGGGGATCCCAGTGGATGCACGGTTCAGCTTGCTCGATCGCAGCCGTCGTTCGATTGCGGTTGACCTCAAACAGCCAGCGGGGATAGAACTCGTGCTGCGCTTGGTCAGCGAGGCCGACGCGCTAATCGAGGGCTTTCGGCCCGGCGTAATGGAACGTCTGGGCCTAGGCCCGGAAGTATGCCAAGCACGAAATCCTAAGCTCGTTTATGGACGGGTGACCGGGTGGGGTCAACACGGCACGCTGGCCAAGGCGGCGGGCCACGATATCAATTACATCGCCCTGACAGGAGCGGCCTACGCGATGGGCCAGCGCGATCGCCCACCCTCCCCCCCGCTCAACTTGGTCGGCGATTTCGGAGGAGGCGGCATGTTGCTCGCCGTCGGCGTGCTTGCGGCCTTATTAGAGACGCAGAAATCCGGCAAAGGCCAGGTGGTGGATGCGGCGATGACCGACGGTGCCGCCATCCTCATGACCGCGCTCTACGGACTCCATGGCAGCGGCTTATGGACGGATGAGCGTGAACGGAACATCCTGGACGGCGGGGCGCATTTCTATGACGCCTACGAAACGGCCGATGGCAAATATATTTCAATCGCCGCGATTGAAGCGAAATTCTATGAAGAGTTTCTGCAACGCACGGGCTTCAAGGACCCGGGCCATATGGGTCACCAAGACCGGACCCAGTGGGACACACTGGCAGTAGAAATGGCTGCGCTGATAAAAACGAAAACACGAGACGAATGGTGCCAACTGCTGGAAGGGACGGATGTCTGTTTCGCGCCTATCCTGAGTCTCACCGAGGCGCCGCACCACCCGCACAATGTCTCACGTCAGACCTTCGTCATCGAAAATGGGGTGCCCCAACCCGCGCCCGCACCACGTTTCAGTCGTACCCCGTCCCACATCCAGAGGCCACCGTCAGAAGATGGCGCGGACACGGAAGCCGTGCTCGCCGATTGGGGATTTTCATACACCGAGATGGCCGCGCTCAAAACCGGAAAAGTCATTCGCTAGAGACCCGCTGCCGGCGGTATTCACCGGCAACTCGGGCTTGGACTCTCCATAGGGGCCACGCAGAAGATTTTTACTGCCCGCTGAGCTCGTGGACTGTGCCACGTAAAACCGTAGGAGTCGACGATGACGGTATCGCCAACGGCGTCTAAACCAGCCCATGTTCCTCTCGAGCGTGTAATCGATTTCGATCTGTATCACCCACCGGGGATTGAACAGGGATTTCATGACGCCTGGTTGAAGCTCCATGCCGAAAATATCCCCGATCTGGTCTGGACGCCCCACAATGGCGGACACTGGATCGCCACCCGCGGCACTATGATCGCGGAGGTATTCGCCGATTACGAGCGCTTTTCGTGTCGCGTTATGTTGGTGCCGAAATCGGTCGGCGAGCAGCATCAGATGCTGCCGGTCGTACTCGCCCCCCCTGCGCATCGTCCCTATCGTCTGCTCCTCAACACGAGCCTCGCGCCACGGACCGTCAACAACCTGGAGGGGGACATCCGCGCGCTTGCAGGTGCCCTCATTGAACGGGTTCGCTTAAATGGGCACTGCGACTTCACGCGGGATTACGCTGAGCTTCTCCCCGTCCAGATTTTTATGCGCATGGTCAATCTGCCGCAATCCGACGTGGGACTCATCAAGGGCTGGACCGATCACATCGTGCACCCGGATGGCCGTATGACCTATCAGAAAGAAAAGCAGCACCTGTATGACTATTTGGAGCCCCATATCGATGCCCGCTTCGGGGGCACTGGCGAGGACATGTTGAGCCGAATCATCAATGGGAAGGTCAACGAACGCGCACTGAGCAAAGCAGAGATGTTGAGCCTGTGCATGCAAATGTTGCTTGGCGGGCTGGATACGGTGGTGAATTTTCTAGGTTTCGCCATGCTCTTCCTTGCCCAGAACCCCGACCATCGCCGAGCACTGATAGCCGAGCCCGAACTGATCCCGAATGCGGTCGGTGAGTTGTTGCGTCGGTTTCCGGTGGTTACCCTTGCTCGCGAGGTACGCCAAGACATGGATTACGCGGGGGTCCAGCTATGTCGGGGCGACATGATCGCGATACCCACGCCACTTGTCGGTACCGACGAACGTCTGAACCCCGAGGCACTCCAGGTAGACTTTCGGCGCAGTACAAGTCAGCACGCAACGTTCGGGAATGGACCTCATATCTGCCCCGGTGCACATCTTGCTAGGACGGAAATTCGGATCACGATTGAAGAATGGTTGAGTCGAATTCCTGACTTCGAGATCCCCTCGGATGCCCTTCTCCGTTTCCGCGGCGGTCTGGTCGGCGTCGTTGACGGCCTACCACTGGTATGGAATGTCGCCACTACCCGGGCCGCGTCATGAACACCGCCGGTTCAACTAACCGAACACCCGTGCTTGTCGGTATCGGGTTGATCAGCCAACGCGAAGAAGATCCTGCGCGCGCGCGCGAACCCCTCACCCTGATGGTCGACGCCGTGGAGGCCGCAGGTCGAGATACCGGCATTAGCGCAGTGCTCACCGGAACCCAATATGTCGCTGTGCCACGCGGCCGTTGGAGATACCGGAATCCGGCGGGCGCTGTTGCACGAGCGATAGGTGCGCCGAGTGCGACGCAAGTACTCGCTGATGTCGGCGTTCTCCAACAGTCGCTGATCGGTGAAGCCTGCGCCCGGATCGCGCGGGGCGAAGCGCACACGACGCTCGTGACGGGCGCTGATGCGGGCTACCGGTTACTCAGGGCCCAGATTACAGGCATGGCCGTGACGGAGACCACCCAGACTGATGATCCCCACCTTTCACTTGCGCCCAAAGAACACCTCTTTCACATCGCCGAGCGCCGCGCGGGGCTCGAGATCCCGGTGGCCCTTTACGCCATCATGGAGAGCGCTTTCCGAGCCCGGCACGGCTGGTCGGTAGACGCTCACCGCGACCGGTTGGCCCGCCTCTACGCTCATTTCAGCACGATTGCGGCCAACAATCCGCATGCTTGGCACCGTCACAGTGTGTCGATAGACACTATCCGGAACGCGGGCCCGCGCAATCCCATGCAGGCCTTTCCTTATACGAGGCATCATTGCTCAACTTGGAATGTCGATCAGGGATCGGCTTTGCTTTTCTGCTCCGTGGCTCGTGCCAACGCCCTCGGTATTCATCCATCTAAGTGGATTTATCCCGTCGCAAGTACCGAGTCGAACGCCATGGTGCCGGTATCCGCACGGGGGGAGATTGACGCCTGTCCAGGGGCCCGAATAACCGGCGAAGCGGCGCTCATGGCGGGACAAATGACGATCCGAGAGGTCGATCTGGTCGAGCTCTACAGCTGTTTCCCCATCGCCGTGAGCGCTTATGCGCAAGCTCTCGGCCTTGATCTGGAGACACCCCATACCATCACCGGGGGCATGCCCTTCGCGGGCGGACCTTTCAACAACTACGTACTGCACGCGAGCGGGAGAGCAGCCGAGTTGCTTCGCCAAGGCCAACGGCGCACCGCACTGGTTTCGAGTGTCTCCGGACTCCTGACCAAACAGGCCTTCGGGCTGTGGTCAACGAAGCCGCCATCGGGGGGTTTTACCTGCGCGGATCTCAGCTCGATGGTTGCGCAGCAGTCGGATATTCGCGACGTCGTCGAAGACTTCACCGGCAACGGGTCGGTGGTGGGCTACACGGTGCTCCACAGTCGGGACCAGCTCTCCCGAGGGATCGTCCTCCTCGACATTGGGCACCGCAGACGCGCCATTGCCACCACTGAAAATCCCGAACACATCGATCGTCTCGAACGCGACGAATGGATAGGACAGCACCTTACCATTGATCAGAATCGGATCTGCACCTGAGCGCATCCCTGTTTTTTGTCAAGTCGATGGTATAACGCGGGAAAGGCATGCAAGGGTGACGGAGTTTATTGGCCGTTGGCGGTCACAAAGCCGGTGTAGTCGGGGGCACCCGAAGAAATCTCGATGTCCCCCAGGCACTGATCCACAGTTGATAGCGGTACACAAAGCAGGCCCCCGGAGTCGGATTATCGCGTCGCTTGGGACGGGGATAACCTAAGTGGTCTCAAGCGTTCAAATCAACCCTCAATTCCTCGACCACGCGAAAGCGTGTCCGGTGCGGGCGTATCGTAGGGCCTGCCCGACTGAAATTCGGAAAGCGCGCCAGGATCTTCGTGAACGCAATCTGCGCCTCAATGCGTGCCACGGAATTACCGGCACAAGTATGAATGCCGTGCGCGAAGGCAAGATGACGATTCGGCTCACGTCCAACATCAAACCCTTCAGGATCTGGAAACTGTAGCGGATCACGATTGCCGGCCGCGATCACCAGATGCAGAAAGGTGCCGGCTGGAATCGCATGACCGCCGATCAAGGAATCGCGCAGCGCACGTCGATTACCGATTTGGAGCGGGCTTTCGAAGCGCAACATCTCCTCAACTGCAGACTTCATGAGCGCGGGCTCTGCGACGAGTCGCGCTCGCGACTCCGGGTGACGCAACAACAAATCGATCCCGTTGGCAATCAAACTACCGGTGGTGTCATGCCCTGCGTTTAACATAAAAATGGCGTTATGCAGGATCTCGAGTTCGGTGAGTCCATCGCCGGCTTCGCTAGCTTCAAGCAAGGCCCACAGTACATCAATATCCACAGCGCCGGGTGGCCGAGCGCGCTTGCGCGTGATCAGATCACGCAAATAGTCCTTAAATTCCTCCACCGCTCGATTGCCTTCCGCCAATTGTGACGCTGTGCGCACCGGCTCGAGCGCACCCAAGATGAGATTTGCCCAGCGTTGCAGAGGCTCCCGCTCCTCATAGGGAACGCCGAGGAGATCTCCGATCAGATTCAACGGGATGACCAAAGCGAAATCCTTGACGATATCGATCTGGCCACGTAGTCCCGCCTGCGTCAGCAACTGATCCACCATACGTCCGATGCTGCCCTCCATCTGTCGCAACGTACGCGCGGCGAAGAAGGGCCCCAAGAGTCGCCGCACGCGGGTATGCACCGGCGGATCGTTGAACACGAGTGATGTCGTGTGATGTTCGAACAACGGCGAATCCCCAAAACGGGGCTTGAAGTCGATGTGCTTGTCCGAGCTGTAGGACACGGAGTCCGACATCACCTGCCGGATATCTTCATAACGCGTGAGGACGTAGGAACCATCGGGTTGACGACAGACGGGCGCATGCTCTCGCAGGATGCGATATCCAGCATAGGGATCTTGCGCGAAGGCTCGGTCGATTTGACCGAGCACAAACTCTCGGGCGTTACGCGAGGTTAAGATCACGAAAAGCACCGTGCGGGGCGGCCCGAGTCCACGGCCACACCAGGCGTCGGTGCATAACCGGCAAACGTTCTATGCGCGTGTCGATCGCCGATGGCTGTCTCGAACGGACGCCCCGCACTGCAGACGGCCGTCATCTTGACCGCGGCATTCAACTTTACGATCCGAGATTGCGGTTCATTTGCCCTCTTTTAACCACCCGCTATCCCCACGAGAAACGCGATGGTTTCGCCGTCGGCGAGACGATCTTCCATATAAATCCGACGCCCTTTGGAATCGAGATACATGGTACCCCGCGTGTTCAATTCGCGGGTCTCCTTGTCAATTAATAACGATTCCATGAGGGGTCCATATTTTTTTGCCAGCGTAGTCGCGAGTTCAGCCACGAGCGGCTCGGTGAGCTGGAAAGTCTCACCGGGCACCTGGGTTATCTCCCGGAATCGCGACTGATACTGCGTATGAATCGTGACCATCGGACGCTCAGCCGCGCGCCAGCGCACGATCCGAAGCCAAGACCTCGGCCACGTCTTCCATGCCAAGCTCGATGAGCTTCGACTCCTTCTGCAAGCCCGTCACCTTGTCCCAGCCCCGCCACTCATAATACTCGTCTAGAACGGTTTCAAACATATCGGCTGCCACACTGCCCGGATACATGCCTTCGGTTGTCGGCTCATACATCCAGCGTTCGCAAATCGTGTCATGTTCACGACGCAGCCCTAGGCGCGAATTGAAGGCCTTCTCGAGATTACAAATCCGCTCCCCATCCTTCATGAGTTCGGCCGGTGTACGAGAAATGCCAGTGACATCGGCGTAAGCAGGTCCGTAGTGCTCTTCCGGCGCAAAGCCGGCAGGATCAAGCATCCAATGGAAAAGACAAACGCCGTAGGAGTTGATCAGCGCCACCTGGTTCTCAATTAGCGCGGTGGAAGCACCCTTCAGATCCGGAATTGTCATATCGGCGGCTTCAGTTCGACCGTTGAAGTATCGCTGGGAGAGATCACGCCGCTGAAATTTTTCGATAAGACCGATGCCCTTGAGATGATCAGCGCCACGGGAGGCCACCGCCATATTGTTCATCCAAGTCGGAAAGGGACGCATCTCTTCGGTGAAAGACGCACCGCCCTTACCGTAGATCGAGTACTTCATGAAGTTTTTACCCTTCAGTTCGGAATAGCGCAGGGCACCCCAGTACGGTCCATCATTGAACAGCTCGCCAAAAAGATTGTCGCGCGTAGCAATGTTGTGCAGGAGAGCTTCGATATCGTCCATGTTGCCCCATTCGAGGCGCTGGGGCCGACCAAAAAGCTCTTCAACATCCCGCTCTGAGATCTCGCCCTTTTCCTTCATTTCCATGATGAAGCTTATGGAACAACTCAGATCTTGATTATCGATCCCGTAGTCATTTGTGACTTTTCCCCAGTGCGCGATTTCCGACCAATCACGCACATCAAGCGCGCCGGCAGCACTACCGGTGGTGAGATATTCCGGACGCCGAAAAGTTTCACCCACATATTTCTTGGACTTTTCGGATTCCGTTCCATCGATTTTGTAGCGTCCGTCGCAGGCAATGAAACAGTCTGCCGAGCACACCTCAGAGTACTTATGGTACTTTTTGACCCAGTTATCGGAGCGAACTTCTTCTCCGCGAAAGAGGCTGCCTTGGTTGTTGCGCCAGAAATGACTACCAATATGCTGATACATCTCGACCGCGCCGAGTGTCCCTCGTCGCTTGAAGCCATAGATCGCCTCGTTCGCATCAATTAGCTTCCGAAAATCCTCTGACCACTGAAGCATGCCGCTAGGATTATGGATCTTAATTCCGCCACTGCCCTGTACCGCGATGGCCTTCAGGTTCTTCGAGCCAAGCACGGTCCCACCGCCGCCCCGGGCATGAATGCGTGAGGCATCCGAAACAACCGAGGCGATACCGACCTGATGTTCTCCGGCAACACCAATAGTCAGGGTGTGGGTCTGAGAAGGATAATCTCCGTGCTCGGCTTGCAGCGCTAAATGGGTCTCCGCAGAGTTTTTTCCCCATAGATGAGCGGCATCACAGAGCACTGCACTGCCGTCACAGATGTAAAGGTACACGGGACGCGGCGCCTTGCCAGTGATAGCGATGTGATCAAACCCGGCAAATCGCACCATGTAGGGAAATTTCCCGCCGGCAGCCGAGTCACCGAAAATACCGTAGCAGGGGCTCTTGAACGTGATCCGCCCTTTCACCCCACTACCCGAACCGCTGCCCGCGAGCGGGCCAACGCCGAAGACGAAAATATTGTCCGGGCCGCGCGGGTCGCAATTGATGTCGTGTGAAAGGAAATGCTCCCACATGATCCAATTGTTGATACCAGATCCCCCAATCCAACGCTCAAACAGGGAATGCGGAAGGATCTCTTCTCTCATTTCACCGGTGGTGAGGTTAACCCTAAGCAATCTACTTTCCATTTGATTTTTCCTTGGCCGGCCGCTTAGGCCGAACTACTAATCTCGCCGCGTTCAAGCATCGCCTGCATCAATCCCACTTCGTCCCGTTTCTCTGGCTTCTGCTGCATGATGCTCCGGATACCTTTGCTATCTTCATAGAACAATACCGCGGCACGCGTGTACTGCTTACCGACGTTGTTCATCTCCGGGCGGGTGGCGCAAGCCTTCACGCAGGCCGGCTCTCCACCACAAAGATCGCATTTCAGAAGTTCACCATCCGGTGCGACAAACACGACATCGAAAGGACATGCAGGTACACACTCCATGCATTGGGTGCACTTATCCTGATCGATAATCGCCGCAAAAGTTTTTGGGTCGTAGTAAAAGGCATCCGTCGGGCACACTTCCGCACACGGTGGCGGATTGCCACAGTGATGACAAATCGCGGAAACGAAGCCGAAATCGTGAACAGCCTTACGGGAATTGACGCTTGGCGCGTGATTGATCCGTACCCGCGACAGTAGCGGATTCAGTTCGCCCACAGGGGAATGCACCAGTGAGCAGGCAATCTCGCATATGTTGCAGTCCGTACATTGATTCTGCAGTGCGTGCAATTTCTGATCGACATCCGGGATTTCGGCGCCCGGCTCAAACCAGCGCTCACCCGTGACCAGCTCTTTCTGCGGCAACTTAGACATGTGGCAATATCCGTGACGAGTGGCGTCAATAGACGCGCCGCGCCCCGGTAGTGTCAAGTACCAGAAAACGAAATCCCTTAAATGCTGCATCGCAACCGAAATAAACAATCAACCGCGTCGACGGGGGTGGGCAAAACAAACACTTAGGTTGACAATAGCTACTAATTAAGGGAGTCCGCATGTCGAACGTAAAGCCCCACCAAACGCTCATCCATCCTCAGCACGGCTCGTTGCCAGCACGACGTATTTTGGATTGCGTGTTTGCCCTGCAGCCGAATGGACCCATCCTCCATGTGCATGTGCCCGATGTCACGATCCGCGATGGCGCGGTAGGCGTCGAATATGTACTGCAGGACCGACCGCCGAGCCCTGACCATGCGCGCTGCCGGATTATCCCGCCCTTCGTTGCAGCGTTCTGATTCAGATGACCATCCATTTAATCTCTCCGGACGAACTGGCAACGGCTTGGGCGAACGCGCCGGAGACCCTGTACATTGATGTGAGAACAGTGGCCGAGTTTGCCGCAGGGCGCCCGAAAGGAAAGGCCGTCAACGTTCCTTGGCTCTTCTATTACCCCGGCACGCGGGCGGAACATCCGAACGAAAGCTTCCTGCTCGTCATCGAAACGCTGTTCCCCAAGGAAGCCCCGCTGATCTTGGGTTGTTCCGACGACGCAAGGGCAATGGCAGCAGCCGCTCGTGTTATCGCGGCAGGCTATCAAAACGTCCGCGTGTTGGCCGGTGGCATCGACGGGTGGCGAGCAAGCCATCGCATGACGACGACGGATAATCGACCGGGCATCAGTTATGTCTCGCTACTCACCCAAGTGAAACGTCCCGCGGGCAAAAAAGGCGGTGCAGGACACGGCCATTGACATCGGATAGCTTGCACAAGCGAGCCCTTACACAATAATTTATCTTTCTCTTTGGACAACATACGGGAGTTATTCACTATGCCCTCATTTGATTTTCACTGCGCGGCGAACGGGCAAACCATAGAAGTCATGCTCAAGATGCACGAGACAATTTCCACGTGGGGCGAGCTATGTGCCCGCAAGGAAATTTCGCTCGGCGACACGCCCGCCGACGCCCCCATCGAGAAGAAGTTCACCAGTTCGGTGGTCATGGAGAAAAGCGCGATGGGTAGCGGGTATGAGCCAGTCAGCATGGCTTTTACCGGCAAATCGGCGAGCTATAACGTCCGCTGACGAATGCCGTGGCGTGGGGGCGGGTTTGAGCGTCCCCCACGACCCCGAACGGGGTCATGCTTTTAAAAATCGTCAGGAGTACTCGCTATGCCCGTCGCCAAACTAGACCGAATCGTCAAGGCGCCTCATGCCTATTGCTGGGACTGGCTCGCCGACTTTGCTGCGCTGGATAAACTACATCCGCCCGGCAACCTCATCGAGTTTCGCTGCGAAGGCAATCATCCCGGTGCGCGACGCTTTGCGCGTTTCAAGCCCGAGATGCAAATTGAGGGAGAAATCATCGAGCGCCTAGATGTGGTCTGCGCGCCGCATGTCATCGCCTACTCCATCGTCGAGAATTATCCACTGCCCATGCTCGACTACGTCGCCGTCGTCACGTTTTTACCCCAAGATTCGACCCATACCCGAATCATCTGGGAAGGTCATTACACGGAGGGTGGATTGGCGGCAGCACAAATGGATGGCCTCCTGCGCGACTTTTATGAACTGTTCCTCGGCAATATAGAGAAGGCCCATGCACTGGGCCGCAAGCCGGGTGAAACCCCCTATTAATCGAGAGCAAATTCTGCGCCTCACTCCGGGAGATAGGCATCCAACTATTTCCCGACAAACCGTCTGGGGAACGTCAGCGCGCTGATCCCGAGCAAAGTCTGAAGCGACGCCCGAACACGTACATCGTACGCCGCAGTCAACACCCCTCGCCCGTTTTGGATCACTCGGACGTTTTACGCTGCCTCATCTTAAGCGCCCGACAGATCTTCCTCCCGTTCAACTCGTCACTTCACACAGCGCGAACGAACTGCCGCAGTGCAGCGCGGATTCCTCCGAATCGGCCGCGCCGCTTCTATTTGCGCTGTGCCGAATTCGTCGCTACGCTCAAGCGTGCGTTGAGCAGTTCAAGTGATCCACCCGGCTCACAAACCTCGCATCCGTTTCACCCACTCAGGAGCCCGCCATGCCCGGACCTTCCCACCAAGTTATCATCATCGGCGCAGGCTCGGGTGCTTTGTGCATGGCCATCAACCTGAAACGTGCAGGCATTGAAGATTTCGTTATGCTGGAGAAATCCCATGGGCTGGGTGGCACCTGGTGGCATAATCAGTACCCCGGGGCGGAGTGCGATGTGCAATCTCACCTCTATTCCTTTTCATTTGAGCCCAAGCTCGATTGGTCACGGCCGTTTGCCGGCCAGGCGGAAATTCTCGAATACCTCAATCATTGCGCCGACAAATATGACGTGCGGCGTCATGTTCGTTTCAATACACCTGTCACCGGATTGGTCTGGCAAGAGGACGTTTCCCGATGGCAGGTAGAAACCGGCCACAGCGAAGTGCTCGAAGCACCAGTGGTCGTCAGCGCCCTCGGTATGTTCAACGAACTCGTATGGCCGTCCATCCCGGGGATCGATGAATTCAAGGGCACAAAATTTCACTCTGCCCGGTGGAATCAGACGCACGATCTCGCCGGCGAACGCGTTGGTGTCATTGGTCTCGCGGCCAGCGCAATTCAATTCGTGCCTGAAATAGCCCCCAAAGTCGAACGCCTGCACCTCTATCAGCGCACAGCGAACTGGGTGGTACCGAAAGGCAATGAGCCGTATACCCAAGCACAACTCGAGAATTTTCGGGCTAACCCGGACGTGGTACAGGCGAGTCGGGAAAAAATATACGCGCTATGGAATAGCCTCGCCACCTTCCAAGATAAGGAAGTACTCGCGAATATCGAGAAAGCTGGTCTCGAACGTATTGAGACGGTAAAGGACGCAGAAGTCCGCCGCAAGCTCACGCCCCAGCACCCATTCGGATGTAAACGTCCGCTTTTCTCGGACGTTTATTACCCCATATTCAATCGCGACAATGTCGAACTCATCACTGATGATATTGCGCGAATTACCGCAACCGGGGTAGAGACCACCAACGGCGAGCATCGCGAACTGGATACCCTCGTGTTCTCAACTGGTTTCAAAACTACGCAATATCTCGCCGCCCTCAGCGTCAAAGGTCGGGGCGGACGCGATATCAATGAGGCATGGCGGGATGGGGCACAAGCGTATCTCGGCGTGACGACCGCCGGCTTCCCTAATCTCTTTATGCTTTACGGTCCGAACACCAATCAAGGTTCGATCCTGTTCATGATCGAGCGTCAGGTGGAATACATCGTCCGCCAACTTGCACGACTTAAAAAAGAGAAGCTCGCTTGGTTGGATGTGCGCTCGGACATCATGGCTCGCTACAACGATCAGTTGCAGGAAGACGTCAAGGGTGTCGCGGTCTGGCAGGCCTCCTGTGGCAACGATAGTTATTACCGCTCCCCGACAGGACGCTTCGTGACCAACTATCCGCACACCATGGATGCCTTCGCCACGCAGCTGGAACGCGACGAGCCTGCTGCCTTTGAGCACGCGCGCGCCATGTGAGCCAGCACGCGCAACCCTTGCAGCGGCGAAAGCACAAATGGCGTTCGAAAAGATCTGCACCCTAGCGGATATTCGCGAAGGGGGCATGCGAAGTTTCTTGAGCTCTCAAGGCACGGAGCTTCTGCTGGTAGGGCTTCCCGAACGGGCGGTACTCGCCCTCCATGGCCGCTGTCCGCATCAGAATTTCTCGCTGCTGCATGCAAAGCAGGAAGGTCGAATGATCGTCTGCCGCGCCCACGGTTGGCGATTCGATGTCCGTACTGGACGCGGCATTCATCCGCCGGGCTGTGCCCTCACGCGTTTCCCGACCAAAGTTGACGGCGATACCGTCTATGTCGACGTCGAGAGTGGGACACGTTAGCTCTGATCCTCGCTCGTCAGAAAGGCATTACTGCCCCGGATGTCCGCCGAGTCAGGTAAACTGCGCGTAACATCCTTCCATAAAAATTGGCACCGATCGCTCCATGGACTTCAATCTTTTTTCGTATTTCACGATGGGCCGCCGAATAGAGCTCGAGGCTGGGCTGGCCGGTCTTAAAGGGGACTTCTATCAACGCATGCTCGCGGAGATTGCGCAAATCGCGGCGTTCGCAGATCGCAATAATTACGCGGGGTTTGGACACCCAGAACATCATCTTCAGCTAGAGGGTTGTGAAGCTTCTAACGATCTGGCGGCAACCGCTATGTTCTTAGGACAACATACCCGACGCATGAAGATCATCTCCTGCGGCTGGGTGTCTACGACACATAATCCGCTGCGCACTGCAGAAACTATCGCGACCCTTGATCATATGCTCCGCGGACGATTCTCTTTTGGACTGGTCCGCGGTTATCAATATAGGTGGGTAGAGAATTTTAAAATCCGTCCTGATCTCACTGCCGTAGGGCCCTGGAACAAAGACAGCGCTGATGATTTGCGCAACCGTGCTTATTTTAGTGAATACGTCGAGGTCGTCCTCAAGGCACTCACACACGAGACCTTCTCCCATCGAGGAGAATTCTGGCAGTTTCCAGCTATCGGCATGAAAAACCCGCACCCACACCCGGTCTATACCGAGTTCGGGCAGGGCGTCGCCGAAGATATGCAAATTAATGAGATTGGGATTGCGCCCCGTCCCTACCAACGCCCGCACCCCCAACTCTATGCCGGCTTCGGCGCCTCAATGCGCACCGCGCTGTTCTGGGCACGCCACATGGGGCGGCCTATCGTGATGAGCAATAATCTCGATTTCTGCAGCGTTTTGTGGGCGAAATACAAAGAAGAAGCGCTCAAGTGGGGACATGAAGTCATTGACGGCGCCCAGGTCGCCTGGGGGGGGCTGATGGTCTGCGCATCCACCGATGCGGCAGCGCAGGCCCTGTTCGAAGATCTCGCGTGGTTCTGGAATACTTGGTCCGTGCCGTTCGGTAATCCGATGCCTGAGACGCTGGTCGGGAGTCCAGATACGATTACCCGCAAGATCGAGGCGGCCCAAACCCGGTTCAATCCGCGGGAATGCTTTTTGATCATGCCGCAAGGACTCCATACAGCCGATCAAGTCTGTGATTCACTTGATCTATTTGCCCGTAAAGTAATGCCGCGCTTCACGGAGTCTGCGCCGATCTGACGGCCCAACGAAAAGCGGTAATAACTATAGGCGCCTGCCGCGCGCGTTGTAAGCGGTGATCCCGCCGGCCACTCCATTGACCGAAGAAACTTGCACCCACGTAAAGAAAAATTGAAAACCCCCAGCCTCGTGCGAGGCCGACCCTCGGTTCCACGGCCGGCAGAGCGGATCTGGTGGGGTGGGAACGGCACACAGCATGAAGGCCGCGTGTTTTATGAACACCAACTGCAACGAACCCAGAGGTAGCACATGACGACGACTTTGACCGGCAAAACCATCCTTGTGACCGGCGGTAGTACGGGGATTGGGCGGGCAACGGCAGGGATCCTGGCGCGCGAAGGCGCGAGGGTCATCATTGCGGACGTACAAGATGCTGCGGGTGAAGAGACCATAGCTGGTATCAGGGCTACAGGTGGAGACGCGGAATATCATCATGTCGACGTCAGTGATGCTGAGGCCATACAGATTCTCGTCACCGGAATCGCCACGCGCTACGGTAGCCTCGATGGCGCGTTTAACAATGCCGGTATAGAAGGTCCAACGGCCAAGATATTGGACGTCTCGCTCGACGATTGGCACCACGTAATCAGGGTCAACTTGACCGGCGTGTTTATTTGCATGCGGGCGGAAGTGACGCAAATGCTCAAGCAGAACAGCGGCGGCTCCATCGTCTCGACTGCATCGGCTGCTGGCCTCATCGGGATCCCTGGGGCCGTCAGTTATAATGCATCCAAGCATGGGGTAGTGGGCTTGACCAAGACGGTCGCTCTCGAATATGCCTCCCGCAACATCCGCGTGAACGCGGTGTGCCCGGGTTTCATCGAGACGCCAATGCTTGAACGGGTGACCGATGCAAGCGCCAAGATTCGTGACCAACTGATCCGCAGTGTCCCTATGCGGCGGGTCGCACAGCCGTCTGAAATCGGTGAAACGGTGGCGTGGTTAATGTCGGAAAAATCCTCCTACATCACCGGTGTCGCCCTGCCCGTCGACGGGGGATGGGTCGCACAATAACTGGCGGTCACGGCGGGGCGGTTTGAAGTCCCCGCGCGGACCCCGCACAATTTAGTGTCAATTAATTTCCACTGGCGTTCGAAAGATAGTGTGATGTTCCCCAAGCTGACAGAAATCAATGATTACGAGAACGCGTTAGCGGCCTTTGCGCCGACACGCCTATGGGAACTATTCGATGGCAACCGCGAATACATGAATCTAGCCCATGAATGCCTCGATCGGCATCGTCACCAAGGCACTGCGGTAAGCGTGAAATTCGAGGATGGGCACCTTGAGCATTACGAATTTGGTGAATTAGCCGATCTGACCAGTCAATTCGCCCATTGGCTAGAGCGACGGGGCGTGCCGCCAGGGGCGCGTATTGCAGTTATCCTTGAGCCCGGTCGCGCGTTTTATACGTGTTTGTTCGGCGCAATCAAGCGGGGTGCTATCGCCGTGCCTATGTTTACGTTATTCGGGCCAGATGGACTCGCGCTACGTATTCACGACTGCACGCCCACGATCGTGCTGACAACGGATAATGCCATGGCGTTACGGGTGCAGTTTCCGGCACTTGAAATCATCACTATCGACGAGGCCTTCTGGGCTGATCTCGCGCGCGAATCTAAAACTTACGTACCGACCACGACGGCCAACGATCTCGCTGTATTTCAATACACTTCAGGCACGACACGCGAACTTCCCGAAGCCGTTAAACACACGCAGCGATCGGTAGTCACCGTGATGATCGCCGCGCTGTATGGGATTGGGCTGAGACCCGGGGACCGCTATTTTTGTCCCTCCTCGCCCGCTTGGGGTCACGGGCTCTGGCATGGCACGATATCGCCACTCGCACTAGGGATCCACACAGCAACCTATGCAGGCCGATTTGACCCTGTCCGTATTTACGAAGCATTAGAGACGCTGCGCATCGATAATCTGGCAGCGGCGGCCACCGTCTATCGCATGTTACGCAACGCGGATATCCACGCGAAGTATGACGTGAATCTGCGAAAATGTACGTTCACGGGGGAGCCGCTCGATACCGAGACCTTTGACTGGATAAAGTGCGCTTTCGGCGTCGTGCCAGGCAGCATGTATGGGACAACGGAGGTTGGCGTCGTTCTGGTCGACTTCCCAGGCATGCGCGGTCACCACGTAAAACGTGGTGCTTTGGGAAAACCAGCGCCGGGTAATGAGATCGCGGTGCTGACGCCTGAAGGTGAAATCGCCGCGGTTGACGCGATCGGGGAGATCGCCGTCAAGCGGGCCGGAGACTGGTTCCGGGTAAAGGACTTCGGACGACGTGATGCGGAAGGATATTTTTATCATGCCGGTCGTGCGGACGATGTGATCATCTCGGCCGGTTGGACCATGAGCGCGGTTGAAATCGAAAATACCTTGCTAAGCCATCCCGCTATCGCGGAGGCCGCGGTCATTGGGATCCCCGACCCAGTCCGTGGCCAGATCGCTAAGGCATTTGTGGTCGCCCGCCAAGGACAGACGATTGATATTGCGGCCCTGCAGGCTCACCTCAAGATGCGTCTATCGAAACATGAATATCCCCGCGCAGTCGCTATCGTGGCTGAGCTGCCTAAAACCCCGGCGGGAAAAATAAACCGAAAAATCTTACGTGATCGAGAAAATCTTCCAGCAACCTCTTCCAAGGAGCCGGTGACCCCACCATGAATAAACCCATTGCACGTGAATTTGTCGGCATCACGGATGTCGCGTTGGATGATTTACGCCGCCGCATCGGTGTCCGTATCGAAAACACGCTGGAACCCTGGTGCCACGAGGCTACCCGCGACAACATCCGCCATTATGCTCATGGTATTGGCGACGATAATCCCCTGTGGTGCGATCCTGCCTATGCGCGCAATACGCAATATGGTGACGTGATTGCGCCTCCCTCGTTTATTTTCGCCTGCAGCCGTATTGTCAGCGGTTATGTCGGCGGGTTACCGGGCGTACACGCAATGTTCGCGGGTTGTGATTTCACATGGCATAAGCCGATATTGCGCAACATGGAAATCTCGACAAGCGCGTATTTAAAGGATCTCGTCGAGTTTGACACGCGTTTCGCGGGACGCTCGGTGCAGCAAATCTACCATGTGGATTTCTACGATCAGAGCGGTGATGCGCTGGCTAGTGCGGACTCATGGTGCTTCCGCACCGATCGCGATATCGCGCGTGAGCAGGGGACAAAGTACACGGCGCACGACAGAGAACATACTCGCGTTTACACGGACGAGGAGCTCGCCGCACACAATGAGTTGTATGTAGCGGAAACTATCCGGGGCGGCGAGCCACGATTCTACGAGGACGTAGTCGTCGGTTCCATGCTTCCTCGGATGGCAAAGGGTCCCATGACCATCACAGGATTTATCGCCTATGTCCAAGGTTGGGGTGGCTTGTATATCCGCTCACACAAGCTCGCATGGCAGATGATTGATCGTCACCCGGCAACGGGGATCAAAAATCGCTACGGCATTCCTGATTGCCCTGAGCGTGTGCACTGGGATGAGGAATTTGCACGCAAGGTCGGCGCACCACGCGCGTACGACTATGGTCCGGAACGGTGTTCTTGGATGTCCCACATGATCACCAACTGGATCGGGGACGACGGGCAAATGGTCCATCTCTATACGGAAGTCCGTCGTCATAACCCCGAAGGCGATTTGCTCACCATAGAGGGACGGGTGACCGGCAAGCGAATAGAAAAAGACCGCCATCTCGTCGACTTTGAACTAGAGGCGCGTAATCAGGACGGAGAGCTCTCGGCGCGCGGAAGGGCAACGGCTGCGCTGCCCGCACGCCGTGCTGGTTGAATCAGTCAAACCTAGGCACGCGTCATGCTGATCGCGATCATCGAATATGAATTAAACCCCGGGGTGCAGGCAGAATTCGAGGCAGAGATCGGACGATTGATGCCGCGGCTCCACGCAATCGACGGCTTTCTGCAGGCTGACGCTGCGGCGAGCCTTGGCACACCGGGAAGATTCTATGAAATTTCGTACTGGACAGATGCCGCGTCACTCGAGCGCTGGGCAAAGGATCCCGCACACCTTCGCGCCAAGGTCCGTGGTCGAGAAGCGCTTCTGAGGTGGTATCGGATCCGGATTGCCGAAATCAGCCGGGATTGGCAGGTAGGCGTTCTGCCGGCCGATCTCGCGCTGCCGAGCTCGCCTTCCGCTGACGCACGCTGAAGTGTTGGCGCGCATGCGGCAGGGCTGCGACACGCATTTTTGACCCACACCGTCAGTCGGGTAACGTGACGTCAATCATACTCTCTCTAGGGCAGCTGAATTTCTACGCGGTTACGCCCTAACTCCTTGGCCTTATAGAGGGCCCGATCACAGCGTGCTATCGTATCGACGGCTAACTCCCCCTGCCGAATTTGTGTGACACCAATCGAGATTGTCACCTGCGTACCCTGATCGCCCTGTCGTCGGTTCAGAATCCTGCGATGTTCGATCCTATGTCGGATATCTTGTGCCACGCCGATGGCATCCGCGACCAATGTTTCGGGCAAGAGAATTGCGAACTCCTCGCCGCCAATACGAGCCGCCATGGCCCGTGGACTAATGGCCGATTTGATCACAGTGGCGACCGTATTGATCACCGTATCACCGACTACATGCCCGTATTCGTCGTTTATTTTTTTGAATTTGTCGATGTCTCCGAGCAGAAGAAAATGCGTTGAAACATCGGAGCACCCTGCTTGCGCGATTTGGCTGATTTTTTCGTCGAAAGCACGGCGATTGGCTAGCCCGGTCAGAGAATCGGTGCTCGCCTCTAGCTTTGCTTTTACCAGTTCAACGCGCAATATCTCGGCTTCGCGCTTAGTGCCATCGAGGTTTCTTCGGAGCTCTCCACTCACGTCGAGGATCTGTCGCGTGTTGGCCGTTAACGCCATCAGAATGTCGGATACCTGCGTAGCAGAGGATGAACCGGAGAGTTGCGTGGAGTAGTTGGCGAGTTTTTCCACATAGCGTGTCGCCTCTCCGCTGACATTATCGAGATTGAGTACTACGTCCGCCAGAAGATGCAGCAACTTCTCCTGCGATCTATCGAATTCCTGTCGATCGATAGTCGACATATAGGTGGAAAACAGTCCTGCCGTCAGTACGTCATTAATTTCTTCCCCGCTTTCAAGAGTGCCATTGATGGCACTCGAGAGATCAGGATTGCTGCCACTCACAAACGCGTACCACACGGCGTAATTAACGGGGGTCATCGGGATTTTGTGTTTGACCATCAACGGTACTGCGGCTCGCAGGTATTCCGCCGACTTCTGGATCAGCAAACTCGACTCCATATGGTCACTCTACCTCTTCTTCGATACATCCAGTTTGAGCGGGAACGTGCCGCAAGTTCGTTCCTTCCGGCCCAAGAGGGTGTCCGGGTACCTTTCTCGACCGTTGTCGCGACCACGGATAGTCGCAGACACACTCCTGTTTTAGCCCGGGACAGCCTTTCTTGGACCGGGCACGCGCGCTCCTGTGCTGGAAGAAACAAGACGACATGCATCCCTCCCGCGCCGCGCGTATCATCGCTCGGCTTAGAGTAATCGATTTTTTCGATACTCTCCGACCGCTGCCACCTAGGTGCAGCGGGAATACGTGGGTTCAGTCGGCTCCGGTAGAACGCCTCCCTCGCTTCAGCGGACACAGTTGCGCCCGGCCTCAGGCAACGCCTGTGAGCACGTGAGGTTTTGAACGCACGTTTCGAAATCAGGTCGAAGATATTGAGGGGTCCGCCCACTGGTCGCGGACGATAGTACACCGGAGTGCCGAACCTGGTGGTACGCAATGTGATAGTGCTTGATCCAGATCATACGGAAGCAGCCCGGTAACCATGATGGCGAGCGTGGTTCAGTTTAGGTTCAAGACGGCGAGCTAGCATGGATCACACTGGAGACCGTCTCACCGATGTACCATTATCGACAGAGCAGGATGCAACCCGAAACGACGTGTCTTACCAAGTCCAGTCGACATTGAATTTGCAGCCGAGGAATTCTGCCATGAGTAATAAATTGATCATCTACGGCGTTGCACTTTCCGTAGCGCTTGTCTTAGCGACGGATGCCTCTGCGCACGGTGGCTACCGTGGTGGTCATGGTGGGGGTGGGCCGCGAGTTGGTTTGTATTTCGGCGCGCCGCTTGCCATGGGAGGCTTCGGCTACGCTTATGGCTACCCGTACTATGGTGGCTACCCCTACTATCCGGCCTACGCCTATCCACCGGCGCCTATCGTCGTGCAGCAGCCACAGCCGCAAATCTACGTCGAGCAACAGCAACCCGCACAGCCTCAGATGCAGGCGCCGATAGCTCCGCCGGTTTGGTATTACTGTCCCGCGCCAGGAGGGTATTATCCTTATGTATCAAAGTGCTCTAAACCATGGGTTCCGGTGGACCCGAGCACGGTGCCACAGGCGAGTCCGACCGTCCCACCGGACGACTCAGCGCCAAAACGTTAATCTGGAGAGATTTCCATGATGTCGATAAATTCGCGACGTTTAAGCGCGCTCATCGCAAGCGTATGTCTTGCAGGATGCACCGCGCTTCCCACACCCGGCCCAACTAAGATGGCGCTGCCTGGCAGCGGATCGACGCTCGAGCAATTCCGCGGAGATGATTTGTATTGTCAGGATTATGCGCTACAGGCGTCGGGCCAAAAAACCGCCCAACAGGTAGCCACCAATAATGGCGCGAATAGCGCCGTTATCGGCACGCTGGTCGGTGCGGCCGCTGGCGCCCTCTTAGGCGCAGCCTCCGGCAATGCGGGGGCTGGCGCGGCGATCGGCGCCGGTGGAGGTCTCCTCATTGGCGGCGCAGCAGGGACCGACGCCGCTCGCGTCAGCGGGGCCGCCCAGCAGCAGCGCTATGACAATGCTTACGTTCAGTGCATGTACACGAAAGGCCATCAGGTCCCAGTACCTGCCGGCGCCGTCGCGCCGCGTCCTGCGCCTGCGCCCACCTACGCGCCGCCGCCGGCTTACTCGAGTGGTGGCGGCAACTATCCGCCACCGCCGCCACCGAACTATTGAGATCAGCAACTGTCTTCATTGCGAAAAGCGGCCGGCGCAGGCATCGGCCGCTCTCAAACTATTGTCCCGCCCGGACTCACGCCAAGGAATGGTCGCGGGCGCTCAGTTCAGCACCGTAAATTGTGACAGATCGACATTCTCCCCCACCCACAAATCTTTGCGGGCCATGAACTTCGGGCGGACTACCCACACCATGAGCGGGAGAACGACCAATGACAGCATCATGTTGATCAACATGATCGAGACCAGCAACATCCCCATGTCGGCCATGAACTTAAGTTCGGACAAGAAATACCAAGGGAGTATCCCCAGCAACATGATTGAGGCTGTGAAAAGAATGGCTTTGCCGGTGGTCGTAAGTGCATTCGCGATTGCCTGCTTCAGATCGCCGTCGCGAGCGGCATATTCCTCGCAAATCCGACTCAGCAAATAAATGCCGTAATCGATCCCAACACCGATACCCATGACCGACACAATCGTGGCATTGATGTCGAGCCCGATACCGAAAAGATACATCGCCGCACCCAGCATAAAATTAGACAGGTTAACGGGTACGAGCAGAATCAACCCAGCAACCATCGAGCGATAGGCGATAGTCGCGATCACCATGATCGCGAGATTGACAAGTCCGACGATGTACCAATGGTAGCGGGCCACCACGTTATTCATGGCCTGCTGTAGGGCGACCAGTCCGGAGCCGAGCATGACCCGAAATTCGGCGTGCTCCACCCCCACGGCAGCAACCGCGCGCCGTGCATTTGCAAGCGCGCCATCGATCGTTTCTTGTTTGTTGTCCCTGAACCAGGCGGAGATGGATGACGATCTGAATTCGAAATCGGAGACTCCGGCATAATTGTAAGGACTAGTACCAAACGTCGCGACAAACCCTGCGTGCGCCACGGCTTGATCCGATAGGTCTAGCGGTAGCCATTTTGGATTACCCCCTGACATGAGCCGATAAACCTCCTGCATGTAATCCGTAAATGAGAGTGTCGCGCGCGGTGGCATCACCTGATCCGCCTCCAGAGACCGTTGCAATTTTCGCGAAACATCGACGACCTCGGGGGTTCTAGCCACCCGGCGATCGGGAAGATGCTCTCGTGCTTGGAGCACGATTTCGAGCGTATTCATGCCGGGAAAGTGTGCATTAATCGCCCGGACTGCCGTGTTAAATTCAGAGTCGTACCATAGAAAATTACTACCCTCGATAGGATTCCCAATCTTGAGCCGAGAATTCGTATAAATCGCGAGCACGCTGATCATGATCGTCGCGGCGAGGGTAAATCGAGCCGCGCGACCAACCGAGATGCGTGACAAGAATCCGAGTATTTTATTCTCCAAAAGATGGATGCCAGATTCGGTTTTTTTGCCCCCAACAATTTCGCCAAGATTAGTCGGTTTAGGCAGGTAGGAGAGCAGAATCGACATCAGAAAAACGCCCGTCGGAATAATCCAAAGCGCCCAGAAACCGCAAAAAAAGGCATGGTTGACCATGGTCTTAATCGGTGTAATCGCAATAAAAACGATACCGAAGACGTCCGTCAAGATACCAAGGATCGATGGTGCCATCATGACAGCCATGGTGATTTCAGCCGCCTTACGCCGATCTTCCACCTTCAGGAGGATCTCGTAATAGCGCTCCGTGTACTGCACACAGTGCGAAAACGATCGCGCTACTAATAGGAGTGGCACGATCATCAATAACGGTTCGATCGGTCGACCCAGCCAACCGATGAAACCAAACCCCCATAACCCCGCGGTCAGTGCACACAGCACGGGCGCGATGACACCGGCGAGGTTACGCATGTAGAAAATCAGCGCGATCACCAAGGCGCCGACGGTGACCGCAAAAATTCCGTAGGTCTGCTTTTGAGATTGATAGACCCAACCGGTCAGGATGGGCTGCCCGGCGACGTAGACGTCGTGGTTAGCATCCCGCGCCCGTTGAACGAGCCCATTCACATAGGTAAATGCCTTCCCATAATCCACCATATCAAGAAACGCTATGTTAATTAACGTCGCCGTCTCATCTGCTGAAATGTAGAACGCACGGGCGCCAGGGGACATCAGCACATGCTGATGGAATTGCGCAACCTCGACGGGCGTTGCAGGGAGATGGTCGCCCATCAGGGGCTGTAGATCGATCCCGTCGTGAGTCGCTTCCGCATAGCGGAGTTTCTCGGTCGCAATGGAGATCAGCGTGTCGTGATTAACGTATGGCGCGAGATCCAGATCTCGCGTCATCTGCCAGATTTTCCTCAGCGTATCAGGGTGGTAGATCGTGCCATGCTTACGCTTGACCATGATCGACACCGACATCGGATTACCGAAGGTTGGGTTAGCGTGATAAACCTGAACGAATGGGTCGTCCTGCGGCAACAAATCCTTGAAGATTGTTTTAATCTGGACCCGAGGGAGGCCCGCCATAAATGCGAGTGTCAGGAGAATAAACAGGAGGCCGACACCGGCTCTCCGTTCCATGATCCATTTAGCAAAGATAAATCGCACGAGGGCTTCTCCATGACACGCAATATAAAACGAGTAACGATTGCGCCTCCTGCAACCTGGCTCCGTGTGGCGCACCCTAGTCTCGACTGTACGCAACGATGAGACAAGGCCACCAGATGAAATAACTCCGGCCGGGAATATACGGATCGGGGAGCTCCCCGGCATACTGCAAATCCCAAAGCGACGGAGAGGTCTTCCTATGCGTGCCATCGTAGTCAATCAGCCCGGTCCACCCGAGATGCTTGAGATACAGGAGCGGCCGCTCCCCGTGACGCGCTCAGGATGGGTCCGCATCCGCGTCCGAGCATTCGGGATAAACCGCTCCGAGCTGTTTACGCGACAGGGCCATTCGGGAGTCGCCGTTCAGTTTCCGCGAGTGTTGGGGATCGAATGTGTCGGTGAAGTGGACGACCCAGCGGATTCTCATCTGCGTCAAGGGCAAACCGTCGCTGCTGTTATGGGGGGAATGGGTCGCGATTTCGACGGCAGTTATGCCGAATACTGCCTCTTACCGCTGACGCAAATCATGCCCGTTAATACCCGGCTGTCTTGGCCAGAACTCGCGGCGCTGCCCGAAAGCTATCTGACTGCCTGGGGCTGTCTCGTCGACGCACTGCAAGTACGCGCGGGTCATTACGTCGTTATACGCGGTGGCAGCTCATCAGTCGGGATGGCCAGCATCGCACTGGCTCGAAATTTGGGTTGTATGGTCGCGGCGACGACCCGTAATCCGCAAAAATTCGACACGCTGAAGGCCGCAGGCGCTGACTACGTGATGCTGGACGGAGGTGAGATAGCGCTGCTGATTGAGCAGACATTCGGACGGGGTGCCGACCGGATCTTGGACCTGATCGGCACGGGTACACTGTGTGATTCCCTGCGGTCTGTCACCCGGCAGGGGGTCGTCTGCATGGCCGGCATGCTCGGCGGCCAATGGGCCTTCGAGCAATTTGAACCGGTCGTTGCCATTCCCTCGACGGTTAGACTGACCGCCTACACCACCCACATCGTCACCGCCGCCAACTCGACTGCGCGGTTGCAATGGTTGGTCGAGCAGGCTGAAAACGGACGGATCCCGCTGAACATCGACCGGCAGTTCCTATTCGAGGACATCGTCAGTGCCCATGGCTACATGGAACATAACCTAGCATGCGGCAAATTGGTCGTCATGACGGCCTGATCCGACCGCTCAGGCGGTCGCACGGACGGCTTCGAAAACCTCCCCGTCCGGATGCACCGTGCGCGCGCAGAATTCGTCGATGGTATGGGGCCACTGCGTGACCATCCGACCAGACGAGACGCTGTAGTAGTTTCCGCAGTTAGCCTGCCACACGGCGACCTCCCGGATTTCGCGCTGCATGGCATCATTGTATTGGGTCTCGACCTCGGGGCGCACATCGATAGAGGCGAGCCGTTCGCGCTCCATGCGCCTGATCTGGCGCACAATGTAATCGATCTGAATTTCCAGCATGGAGATGATGGAACCATTATTGGTATTGGGTCCATAGAGCATGAACAGGTTAGGGAAACCACTGGTCACAATCCCGAGATAGGCTTGTGCGCCGTCGCTCCAGGCGTCCTCCAGACGACGCCCATGACGACCCGTCACCTCAATGGCGGACAGATACTGTGTGACCTTGAAACCGGTCGCGATGATCACGGTATCTACCTTGCGCTCGATACCGTCCGTGGTCAGTACCCCTTCCGGCGTCAGCTCCGCGATTTTCTCGGTCACGAGTTCGACGTGAGGTAAATTGAATACGGGGTAATAGAGGTTCGAGAAAAGTGGCCGCTTGCAGCCAAACGGATGCGTGGGCTTGAGTTTGGCACGCGTCGTGGGATCCTGAACCACATCCAGATTAGTCAGCGACGCGGCTTCATACTCGACTTGCTTAGCGGGATCGCTGAACAGAATGAACTCATTCAGATCCTTGTAAATCTGCGCACGTGATTCGTGGATAGCATTAGGATCGTCACGCAGATGCGCGAGCTGCGCTGGCGTGTAGGGCGTATCCTCCTTCGGCGCCACCCAATTAGCCGTGCGCTGGAAAATGTGTAGTTGGCTGGTTTTATGTGCGATTTCCGGTATGAATTGCACTGCACTGGCTGCATTGCCGATCACAGCAACTTTCCGACCGGTCAGATCGTGCGCGCGATTCCAACGCGCAGAATGAAAAAAAGTCCCACCGAAGGTGTCGAGACCCGGAAAATCCGGCCAAGCGAGTTCATTAAACATGCCCATACCACTGATGAGGATCGGGGCACGAAAAATCTGCCCATTGGCGGTCTCCACCTGCCAGCGCGACTCATCCTCTTGCCAGTGTGCGGCACGCACCGAATGCCCGAAACGAATGAACGGCAGGATCCCGTATTTCTCGGCACAATGTTCCAGATAGGTCAGAATCTCGGCTTGACCGGCAAACGGCCGCGACCAGTCAGCCTTCAATTCGAAGGAGAACGAATACAAATGTGATTTGACATCGCACTCGGCGCCCGGGTAGCGGTTGTGCCACCAAGTTCCGCCCACACCAGCCGCCTTCTCGAGGATAACGAAGTCCTCGATGCCCGCTTCGCGTAACTTGATGCCGGTGCACAATCCGCCAGGTCCGGCACCGATAACAAGGATCCGCGTATCCGTGATCTGGGCTGTATTCATCGCTGCCTGTGCTCCGTTACGAATGAAATGGTTAATTATCTTACCACGGGCCGCGCCTGGGACTTGAGGGCGGTCCAGCGTCAAACGGAGTACTATGCTCGCCGCACGCACGGACCTCCTCATGACAGCATCGCATCCAGCCCTAAAAGTCCTATTAAGCCTCGCCTGGCCTGTCATTATCGCTCGCTCCACGCAGGTAGTCGTCAATATGACCGACGCCGTCATGGTCGCGCACCTCGGGGAAAATGCACTCGCGGCCACGACAACCGGAGGTCTTAATGCGTACGCGGGTTTTATTTTTCCCATGGGAATTACATTCGTAATTTCGAGCTTCAGCGCGCAACTTTTTGGACGTCTCGACGTTGGGGGTGCCCGTCGCTTCGGCTGGTATGGTCTGGGATTGGGACTCATCTCACAAATCGTCATGCTGATCAGCCTCCCCGCACTACCGTGGTTGATCAGCGGATTCGATTATTCGCCCCCGGTCCGCACATTGATGGAGAGTTATCTAACGATCCGGCTGCTCTCCACGGGTGCTGCCGTCGGGATCGAAGCACTCGGGAACTATTATGGTGGGATTGGAAATACCCGGATCGGTATGCGGGTGAATATATCTGCCATGTTGCTCAACATCTTGCTCAACTGGTTATTGATCGACGGACATGGTGGTTTTCCAGCGCTCGGCGTCGCCGGCTCAGCATGGGCAAGCGTCATCGCCACAAGCCTTGCCTGTGGGGTATTTGTCGCAATATTCCTGTGGCAGGGCCGCTATCACGGATGGCCGCTCCTCCGGTGGGACGAATTAGGGCGTTTACTTCGATTCGGCATCCCTGCTGGACTTAACTGGTCCTTCGAATTTTTCGCATTTATCGCTTTCATCAATGTTGTCGTCGCCAGCCTCGGCACCGTCAGCCTCGCAGCCATGATGGCGGTTATGCAACTCAACTCATTTTCTTTTATGCCCGCGTTCGGCTTGGGTTCGGCCGGAGCGATTCTAATCGGGCACGCGATCGGTGGACGCCGTCAGGCAGAAGTACCCGGCATCCTGCTGCTGACTTTTCTAGTCACAGCGGCGTGGATGGGTTTGGTCGGCCTAGCTTACGTGCTCATGCCTGAATTGCTGCTGCATCCCTTTGTCCCCGCCGGCACCCAAGGCTCAAAATTCCTCGTGATCGGCAAGCATATGTTGGTGTTCTCAGCGCTTTGGCAATTATTCGACGCGGCGGGGATCACACTCAGCGAAGCACTACGAGCGGCAGGCGATACCACCTTTAGCATGTGGGTGCGGGGGATCCTCGCATGGTTGGTTTTCCTCCCCGGAAGCTGGATCAGCGTCCACTATTTTGGCGGTGCGGAGCGCAGTGCAGTCGCTTGGCTTCTGGTTTACCTTGGCGCACTTGCCGGCGTCTTCTACTGGCGATTTCAGAGTGGCGCATGGCGGCATATCGAACTCGTGGCAGGTGCACCGATTCACTGAGTGCCTCGCGGAAGACGCCAATCAGCACAGCGACTTCGGCCACGGTCACCCCTATACGTATACTTGTCAGATCACCTGATAACGTTTCACTGCGGCAGCATCCCAGACGAGTCCATTGCCGGCCCTCACAGGCAACACGGCGAATCCATTCTCAAAGGCCATGGGCTCCGAGAGCACCGGCGCCGCAAGATCCATCACTTCGAGATAATCGGCGGTCGGGGCGATCGTCATGAGATGCGCGGAGATCTCATGGAAAAGGTGGGTCGAGATGGGCACCCCCCGGGATTGTGCGAGGGTAGCTGCGCCCCGCCAAGCCGAGACACCACCAATTTTCATCAAATCAGGCATCGCGAGATCACTGGCGTGTGCGTCGAGCGCTTTCGTCATTTCAGCAAGTCCGAACCAATTCTCACCGATCTGGATAGGCGTGGTGATCTGTGCCGCAATCTCTGCGTGCCCCGCGTAATCCTCCTGCAGCGTAGGCTCTTCTATCCAGGTGAGTCCGAGCTCATCAAGCGCCACGCATCGACGTATCGCCTCTGGGACGCTCAGTGACTGGTTGTAATCCACCATCAAATCCGGACCTGAGCCCAGCACCTCGCGCATCGCTCGTACGACGCGCAGATCTTCCTCAAGTGTCGGATAACCCAGCTTGATTTTGACCGCCCGAAACCCCTGACGTAGTGCGGCAGTCACTCGATGCTGACCAAGTTCAATGCCATCCAAACCGAGACTGGCATAAGCCCGTATCGGTTTAGGCTGACCACCTAGAACCTGGTAAAGCGGCATACCCGCGGTCTGGGCAAGCACATCCCAAGCAGCCATCTCCAGTCCGGCAATAGCCATCCCCAAAAGACCTGCAGTCCCGAGAAGTCTGAATCTCGCACCGAGCGTTTGCACGAGACCCTCCGGTGTCACAACGGCACCGACAAGCTCCGTGCTTAGCGATGCCAACATCTGCACTATCGGGCCCAGCGCCGGCGGCGTATACACGAAAAGATAGGCGCGTCCCGTAAAACCGCTATCCGTCTCCAGATCAATCAACACTAAAGGGCTCGCTGCAATAATACCGCTCGCAGTGGTAAGGGGCGTTTGCAGCGGCGAGAGCACAGGCGTTGCCTTGATGGCGCGTAGGCGTGGAAGGAAGCTCATGATGGTCGAAGTCTCGTCAGAGGAGTTTTGCACACTAACAGGCGAACGTCGTGTGCGCAAAACGCCTGGGCCACCAACAGATGTCGCTCATTTGAGCGACGGAAAAGCCTCCACGGCTATCGCGGCAACATACCGAACCGTGGTCCAATACGCACATGCTAGATCCCTACACTGAAAATAGACTGACCGAGATGGAGGTCAAGATGGCATTCGCCACCGATCTCATCGATCATCTGAACACCATCGTCATTCAACAGCAACACCAACTAGAGCGTCTCAGTCGCGAGTTGACACGCATCAAGGCACAAGCCGCTGCTGGTGGCCCGATAGCGTCAGGCGATCCGGCAATCGAGGTCCCGCCCCATTACTGACGAAAACTAGTGGTCGCCGACCGGAACTGCCGTGCCAGCAGTTGCAATTTTCCGGCGGCAGCGCCATGGGCCAGCGCGGCATATCGACTCAGGACTTCGCACGCGCCGTGGGGATCTGCACAGAGCGCCAGTTCGCGCGCACATTTTCGCAGATGTGCTGCATGCGACGCGGTCTGCCCGCCCCACCCGCCCGGCAGCCGTTTGGATTCCGCCGCTTGGGCCCACGTTTCGAGCAGCGCGACTGCCTCTGTCGGGGTATTGACGGATAAAACAGCATCCAACGGGATAGCAGAGCCGAATGATGTCGTCACCGGTTTAGTCCTTATGTCGAAGGTGTAGATGAGTGCCTGTCCCGCGTATACGCGAAACCATTTTAAAGATATTCTAAGCCTAGATCAGCCCGTTTCTGCTCCGTCAGGACGCAGATCCAAGATAATCCCGTATCGAGGAGCCGCGGCCGAGTCCGCGTCCGCGTCCGTACCGCTAGACAGGCGGCATTGCGCCACACAATCCGGCCCGTCCGGCGTCGTGATCTCCTCAACAGAGTGTGGCACGATGAGTCGCATCATTTATTCAACGACGAGCCACTATGCATTCGCCTGTGACTGCCGCCATCAATAGCAAGGAAATCACGACTGCCGGGGGGCTGCGCATCGGCGTCGCGCAGCTCAATGCGGAGAAAACTCTGAACGCCCTGACGCTCGAGATGATCGATCTGCTGAGCGCGCAGATGACGACATGGGCAAAGGATCCAGAAATTGCGTTCGTGATCTTGGAGGGAGCCGGCGAACGCGCCTTTTGTGCCGGGGCCGATTTGCATCGGATGCATCAATCGGCAGTGACACACCGCGCCTCGCCCGCTCGCGATGATTTGCGCGGAAACACCTATGCACTTGAGTTTTTCTCTCGCGAATATCGTTTGGACTACTTCATTCATACGTTCCCTAAGCCAGTCCTCGCTTGGGGGCATGGCGTGATCATGGGGGGCGGGATGGGTCTCATGGCGGGGGCCAGTCATCGGGTGGTGACCGAACAAGTTCGTATCGCGATGCCTGAAATTAATATTGGTCTGTATGCGGATGTCGGCGGTAGCTGGTTTCTGAATCGAGCACCCGGCAACACCGGGATCTTCCTCGCCCTAACGGCGGCGCAGCTTGGGTCCAGTGATGCGATCTTCGCGGGTCTCGCCGACTACACCATCGCGCATACCCAAAAGACGGCCGTCATGGCGAGACTGATCGCTCACCCTTGGGAACAAGACGCGGTCCGCAGTGCTGACGAACTCACCCAATTATTGCAGACGTTCGAAGAAGCGAACCTACCTTCGGGCCCACTCCGGCAGAATTTCGACTGTATTCACCGCCTTTGTCGGCATCAAGATCCTGCAGAGCTGGTTGCCGCTATCCTCGCCTATCGACATGATGATCCGTGGTTAGAACGTGCCGCCGCGACCCTGCGTGCCGGATCCCCGACCACGGCTGCATTATCGATCGCGCTCCAGCGCCGGTTACGCGTCAGTTCCCTTGCCGCAGTATTTCGTGCCGAGCTGGTCGCCTCGCTCGCCTGTGCGGCTCGACCTGATTTAACGGAAGGGATCCGTGCGCTCCTGATTGATAAGGACAAAAACCCACGTTGGGCACCCGCCTCAATCGAAGCTGTCACCGCAGCTTGGATCGATGGGTTCTTCATAAGCCCTTGGACTGCGTCGGAACATCCGTTGGCCGATCTGGGGAACAATGCCGACTGAGTAGCGGATCGATCGATGCGGGACGCCAGTTGAAACAGGGGCTTGGCAGATGCGCGAAATCAATGCCGTCTGTGCAGACGCATCGAAAGCGGGAAGCGGTCCCCGCCCAATGTCCGTGCTCAATATAGAGGACAACGTGTAATTCGGAATCACCGAGACGACGGGACTTCTCTCCACGGGCGCCACACAAACGTACACGGTGGCAGCGGGGATGCAGGTAACCTGCCTTACGAGATCAGGATGAGATCCTTGCGCCGAAGCAGATTGCGGAGGTCTACTGGATGTTGCAGACCTACCTAGGTTCTGCATGGACCGGGAAACTTGATCTCCGACCGGAGATAGAACCATGGTAAAACATCCGCCGAACCCAAACGCCATCAGGAAGAGATCCGCATGACCCGACTAGTCGAGTGTTTTTTTGACGTGGGTAGCCCCGCTGCCTATCTTGCGTGGATGCAACTGCCCAAAATCGTCGCGGATGCCGGTGGCACACTCCTTTGGCGTCCAATACTTCTGGGTGGGATATTCAAGGCCACTGGGAATTCGAGTCCGGTCACGATTCCGGCGAAAGCCAAATGGCTCATGGCGGACCTAGCCCGTTTTGCGACACGCTATGGCGTGCCGTTTCAAACACCTGTGGGTTTCCCACTCAATACACTGTCCCTGATGCGGGGCGCGGTCGGCCTGCAAATGCAGGATCAAGAGGCGTTCACACGTTATGTTTCGCTCGTGTTCTCGGGGATATTTAGCCAAGGATTGGTGATGAGCGACCCGACGGTACTCGCCAAAGTCTTGGGGGATGCCGGCTTTGATTTGGCGGCATTCGATGCCATGACTAGCGATCCGACGGTCAAGCAGGCACTTGTCGCCGGCACGGACGAGGCCGTCGCACGTGGCGTATTTGGTGCACCCACGATGTTCGTGGGCGAAACCATGCACTTTGGTCAGGACAGACTCGATTTCATAGCGGCCGAATTACGACGCTAAGCGACCGCAACGCACGCGATCCCTGCATGACTACAAAGACGGCCTGAAGCGGGGTTAGAACCCGCATGGATACGTCATGGCGACCAGGTCAGCGCCTACAGAAATGGCGAATCAGACGATCCTGCGGATCGCGTTCTGCCTTGCACTGTCAGTGCTTGCCACGACTTCACAGAAAATCGTGGTATGCCCTCATTACTGGCTTACGTGCGCCTAACGAAACACCATCCCCTTGAAATCCTCGTCAGCAACCTGCGTGATGGTCGCGCGATATTTCGGTGAGCCACCGTTGTACACCAAATGCCGGATCTTGCCAGCCTCATGTCCAGCAACATTGGAATTATAGCCTGTAAACCAGCCTTTGGCTTTACGCATCAGCATCGTGCTGTACATATTCGCGACGTGACGGGTCCAGCGCTCTTCCGCTTCCGGGGTCGGTTCGACCCGCGTGTATTTGTGCTCCCATGTGTACTTCAGGACCCGCATCACCCAGTCCACGCCGACCTCAATACCGCGCGGAAAATTGGTTGACGCGGAGCCGCTCTGCGGACCCGCGATGGTGATGAAGTTCGGGAACCCATGGACCTGCATGCCGAGGAAGGTCACAGGACCATCCGCCCATTTATCAGAAAGTCGTTGACCCCCAACGCCTCGGATATCGATACGATCAAATGATCCGGTGATTGCATCAAAGCCCGTCGCATAAATAATCACGTCGAACTCGTATTCAGCAGCGGTGGTCTTTAAGCCGGTCGGCGTAATGCGCTCTATCGGCGTTTCACGAATATCGACCAGGTGCACATTTTCACGGTTGTACGCTTCGTAATATCGGGTCTCGAGAGGGACGCGTTGTATCCCGAAACCATGATCTTTCGGAATGAGCTTCTCGGCCAACACCGGATCTTTAATCCGTGCTCGAATCCGTCCGGCGATGTATTCGGAGAATTCCGCGTTGGCCACTTCGTCCGTGAATATTTCGCGGAAGTTGCATAACCAGATACCGAAGCCGGGCTCACCATACAACCGATCCCATAAAGCAATCCGCTCCTCCCGTGAGACTTCGTAAAACCCTCGACGATCGGGCTCATGCTCGAAACCGCCCGGGGTCCTCAGACAAGTCTCAAAAATCTGGTCGTAGCGCTTACGGATATCCGCCATCTCGGCTTCCGAAATCGGTCCGTTGTTCAATGGCGCACACCAATTCGGTCTGCGCTGGAAAACGGTCAAGTCACCGACTTTGTCGGCAATTTCGGCGATCACCTGAACGCCTGTCGCCCCGGTACCAATCACGGCGACACGCTTGCCCCGCAGATCAATCGGCTCATGAGGCCAATAATAGGTATGGAAGGAAGGCCCCTTGAAGCTGTCCATATCGGCAAGTTTTGGCAAGGTCGGCGCTGACAAGAGACCGAGACCGGTGATCAGAAATCGACTCGTCAGATCACGACCATCAGCGAGATGCACTCGCCAGATATCGGATATCTCATCGTAGTGCGCCGACGCTACCTTCGCGTTGAATTGCATATGCTTGCGGAGATCGAATTTGTGCGCGACATGGGTCAGATAGCGAAGGTTCTCTGGCTGCCCAGAAAAGCGCTCTTTCCAGTGCCACTCATCCAGCAATTCTTTCGAGAAAGAAAAGCCATAGGTGTAGGACTCAGAGTCGAATCGGCAGCCCGGATAGCGGTTGTGATACCAAGTCCCGCCGAGGCCACCGGCGGCTTCCAGCACCACGGCATCAACCTTGAGCTCTTTGAGGCGGTACAACTGGTAAATACCCGCCACGCCAGCGCCGATAATGATCACTTCGTGTTGCGGACTTACTTTTTCCGGTGCATCTTTTATTTGGGTGTTCACAGATCTTCTCCTACGGTGCCCGGCGATCTCTCGCGCAGGCCTCGACTGTTCGACCGGCACAGCCCCAGCGTGTGCCGGAAAAGATAACGTTCCCGCTTTCGAGGGTACCGTGAAGACGCCACCCACTCCTCCCGACGCTAGCACAGCTGCGGATAGCCCCGCAAATAAACGCGCAAGAAGCGAACTCGTCCTACAGCCTCACCTTGCCGGGCTCAGGCTTGCCTCGTGGCCGGCGCAAGCATCTGGCTTATTTCTTCCGCGGTGAAGCCAACCTCGCGCAGAATTTCAACCGAATGCTCGCCGAGCGTCGGCGCGCGGCGAAGGCGGGGTGGGCGCGCGTCGTCAAAAGGAAGCCGCAGAAGCGGCACGTGCGTGGCCGACGCGTCCTCGGCAGGCACCAACATGCCGCGCTCTGTCATAAGAGGGTGTGCCACCGCTTGGGCTAAATCTTGAACCGGTGCCGCCGGCACATGGGCGTCTTGTAGCCGGCTAAGCCACATCGCGGTAGACCCCTCTATGAGCCTTGCCTGCAAGCATTCGCGTAAATGCTCGCGATTGGCGACCCGCGCGGTATTGGTTCGGAAGTCCTCGCGCGCGACAAGGCTCGATAGGTCCAAGGTCTCGCAGAGTCGCTTGAACATCGCGTCATTGCCGGCTGTGATCATGAGCCAGCCATCGCCGGTCCTGAACGCCTCATTAGGGGCCGCGATAGGTGAGGCGGAGCCCAGACGGCCTGGCACCACTCCCGTCGCCAGCATGCTGCTGATCTGATGTCCAAGCAGCATGTATCCGCTATCGACGAGGGTCGCTTCCACGTACTGGCCCTTGCCGGTTTGGGCAACGCGAGCTAGGGCCGCCATGATCCCCATGGCCGCCCACATGCCCGTACTGAGATCGATGAGTGATGCAGCGACCCGGGATGGCGGCGTGTTCGCATCACCCGTCATGCTCATCAGCCCCGAAAAAGCCTGAATCAGGGGATCGTACCCGGGCAGCGCGTGACCAGAAGGGCTCTCGCCGAAAGCTGATACGGAACAATAGATGAGCGCCGGATTGACCGCACGAAGTTGCAGATAACCCACGCCAAGGCGCTCCGCCACGCCCGGTCTGAAGCTCTCGATCACGACATCGGCGGTGGCGGCAAGCCGCAGAACTGCCTCGCGTCCGTGGGTAGATTTGAGATCGAGGGCGAGGCTGCGCTTATTGCGGTTCATCGTGCTGTACAGGGTGCTCTGTCCGTCCTGCGTGGGCGGCATCTTGCGCGAATCATCGCCTCCCTCTGGGTTTTCGATTTTGATCACATCGGCGCCCAGATCAGCCAAGACCATCGCGGCCAACGGTCCGGCAACGACCGCGGCCAATTCCAGCACACGCAACCCCGGATAGGTCTCTCTTATGCTCATAGTCGCCACGCCCGTTGGCGAGAAAATAGCGCGCGATTCAGCGCACAGGGCGTCGTCGCGCTAAATCCGGATGGGTGGCACCCGCCACAGACGCGAGCCATATCAAGCGTACCCTTGCGCACGGGCGGCCTCGTGACGCAAACGCTCCGGGCTACCCAACCACTGACGGTTGAGGCCGATCCGCTTGAACCAATAATGCAGGCCCAATAAGTCGGTGAAGCCAACGCCACCGTGAACCTCTGTGGCCGTCTTCGCGACGAATTTACCGACTTCTGCCATATGTGCCTTGGTATGGCAGGCGGTAATGTGCGCATCGGTCGCCTCCAGATCCAGACTATGGGCCGCGTACCACAAAAGGGCACGACAGGGTTCAAGGGCGGCGGCCATCTCTGCGCAGAGATGTTTGACCGCCTGAAACGATCCAATGACGCGACCGAACTGCTGACGCGTCCCCGCATAGGAAACTGCGGCGTCAAGCATGTGCTGAGCCGCACCCAGCGTATCTGCCGCCAACAAAACCCGCCCACGATCAAGGGTGCGCTGTAAAACAAGTGGATTTTCACTGCCCGGCAGACAAACGGCAGGCACGGCCCGAAACAGCAGCTCACCTAATCGACGGGACCGATCGATTGAAACCAGAGACCGAGCCTCAAGACCAGCGGCATCCCGCTCGACAAGATAAAGCCGCGCAGATTCGTCCGCCACGAGGAAAACGTCCGCAGCGAAATCCAGTACAAACAGGGCCCGTCCGCATAATCGGCCGTCGATATAGCGTACGCCGGCATCTTCCTTGGCGCCGGTGTGTTCACTCACCGCGAGGCCCGCGGTGCAGGCACCTTCCGCGAGCGACGGCAACCAGCGGGCGCATTGCGCCGTCGTGCCCGCGTCCTGCAGCGCCAGCGGCACCATGACGCTGGTCGCCGCGAAGGGAATAGGCGCAACATGTCGGCCGAGGCATTCAGCGGCAAGCGCGGCGTCCAGCAGGCCAAGTCCCATTCCGCCGCGGGCCGGCGCAATCACGAGTCCTGGCAAGCCCAGCGACGCGAGCGCGTCCCAGACATCACTCGCCTTATCGGTCTCGTCTTCGGCGAACCGGCGCACACGTGCCAGCGGCGCTGCGACGTTCAGTACCCGGCTCAAGCTAGTTTGAAGAAGGGTTTGATCATCCGATAATCCGAAATCCATAGTCGCTTATCCTGCCGCGAGTTTTGGCTCGCGCGGCATACCGAGGCCGCGCTCCGCGATAATATTTTTCTGAATTTGCGAGGTTCCGCCGCCGATGATGAGCCCCAAAAAATACATATGGTGTTGCTGCCAGAGCCCCTGATCCCGCAGCAGCGGACTGCCCCGGTAAAGAACGCCGAGTTCGCCTAGCGCGTCGATCGCGAGCCCCTCAACCTCGTGCCTTAGCTCTGTGCCCTCGAGTTTCACAAGCATCGCCGCAAGCGGCGCTGACCTGTCGTTGAGCCGACCTGATAACACGCGTAAATCGTTGCACCGAAGCGCCAGCATTCGCCCCTGAAGCTTCAATAAGCGCTCGCGCCAAACCGGATCATCGATCAAGCGGCGACCATCAATGGTTTCCTGACGGAATAAATCGACCAGTGCATTGAAACGTTGCAGGGTGACATTAGGATTCCCCAACATGCCCCGCTCATGACTGAGCAAGGCGTTGGCGATCTTCCAACCCTCTCCCCGCCCACCCACAATCTGTGTCGCAGGGATGCGCACATCCGTCAGGAACACTTCGTTAAAACTGGCATCCCCGGTCATCGTCACGAGCGGACGAACCTCGATCCCGGGGGTCGACATCTCCAATAAGAGGAAGCTAATACCGAGATGTTTAGGGCTGGTCAGCTCCGTTCTGACTAGGCAGAACATCCAGTCAGCAAGATGTGCCGTGCTGGTCCAGATTTTCTGGCCATTAATCACCCATTCGTCGCCAACAAGAACCGCGCGGGTGGTCAGACTTGCGAGATCGCTCCCCGCATTCGGTTCGGAATAGCCCTGACACCAGATGAGATCGCCACGCAAAGTCGGCGCAATGAACTGCTCCCGCTGGGCTTCGGTACCAAATTCGATCAACGTGGGTACCAACATCATAATCCCTTGCCCGGAAAGCCCCGGAAACACCTGAGCCTCGGCAAACTCCTCGGCGATAATCCGTGTCTCGAGGATGTCCGGCGTCGCGCCATAACCGCCATAGCGGGTCGGAATGGCGCGACCCGCATAACCGTGTTCAAGCAGCCGTTGCTGCCAACGCAACGTAGGCAGTGCCCTTAAGTCGGGTGGCACTGCTGGTGCAGATGCACCATGGAGGGCGAGAAAGCTGCGCACCGATTCTCGGAAAGTCGCGTAGCGTGAGCCGAAAGAGAGATCCATAAAGCCTCCTCTCCGATATTTATCGTCAGGATACCCGCCCCCGTGTCTCGGGGGAACGGCGTTTTACCGCTAGGGTGCCCAAACGGGCCGCCTCGTTACGCCTTACAAGCCCGCTCGGCCACGATTCGTTGGTGGAATGAACGAATCGATAGACAGGCACGGTTACGCGCGGAAGAAGATCGCCAGCCCTGCGTCGACCCAAGACCGAGGCACCCCAGGTGACCTCGCCGGAGTACCCCTTTCATTTGTTTCGCCAGCATTCGGATTGCAAATAAAGTCCGAGGAAATTTTTTGTATTTTTCCACATGTGGCGCACACGCCCCAAAATAGATCGCACAGGCACCACGGAAGGGCTCCCCAAAAGTCAAACTAACCGCCGGCTCTGCGTGAGTCGTCTCGCGCTCTCTTCCGCGCATGATGTAACATTACGCTTAGACGAGCGGGGGCGGCGTGGATTGCTGCGGCTATTCACCCCTCACGGCACCCTTCCACGTTGGTTTGCTTCGGTTGATCAAGGGGTTTACCAGCCGCCTCGCGTCCCGACAAGGACCGTTGGCACTTAATTTGCTTGTCGTATAGGCCGGCGACGAAAAAGCGCAGGGTCGAAGGCGGAGTCTGCAAGTTTGAGCTCCGTACGTAATTTTCAAGAGAATCTGCGCAACACTATTCCAAATGACATCGCCTTTTGATTTTGCACTCCGTGCGGCTCACACCCGGCATCGTTCCGACCGCGCGGGTGCGCCCGCAGACTATATTCCGGAGCTTGCCAACGTGGCCCCGGATCAATTCGGGCTCGCGATCGCGACGACGACGGGCGAGCTTTACGCCGTCGGCGACTACACGCAAACTTTCACGATTCAATCAGTTTCTAAACCTTTCGTGTACTGCTTAGCCCTTGAACTGGCAGGTGAAGAAACGATTCTGGCTCGGGTCGGCCTAGAGCCAAGCGGAGACGCCTTCAATTCGGTTGTTTTAGATCCAGCGACCAACCGCCCGTTCAACCCCATGGTCAATGCGGGCGCAATCACCATCGCCGGGGTACTTCATCAAATCGCCGGAGCAAAGGCCTTCGATACTATGCAGGCGCGTCTCTCGGCTGCCGCTGGACGGCCTTTGGTAATCGACGAAGCGGTCTACCGTTCGGAAGTCGAAACCGGGCATCGTAACCGCGCGATAGGACACCTCCTGAAAAATGTGGGTGTGCTGCGCGGCAACGTCGACGAAATCGTTGACCTTTATTTCAGGCAGTGTTCATTACGGGTCACTGCAGAAGATCTCGCACGCATGGGCGCAACCCTGGCCAACGTCGGCGAAAATCCACAGACCGGCGAGACGGTGTTCGATATCGCCGCAGTCCGCAATACGCTTGCTGTCATGTTCACCTGCGGCATGTACGATCATTCTGGCAACTGGGCTGTCAGCGTCGGCATCCCGGCTAAAAGTGGGGTGGGCGGCGGAGTTGTGGGGGTCGTGAACCGTCAACTGGGGATCAGCACTTTCTCTCCTCGCGTCGATGAGAAAGGCAATTCGATACGCGGTCTTGCCGCCTTTGCGGAGTTGAGCGACGAACTCGGGTTGCACGCCTTCGATGCGTCAAATCTTGGCTCCGCAATCGCTCATACGTATCTTTAGACGGAGGGTTGTCGCCCGCCAAGATCTGGCTAAACCGGCGACGGTTACCGGATTGACATCAAGTTGCCGGCGCGCTCGAATCCGGTTAAGGACACCGTCGCCAAGGGTTTACAGCGTTATCGCGCTGACCCTACAGCAGCACAGGACGCGAAGTTCCCGCCTTTGATCAGGAGAGCCCTCATTCCCGCTTTTACTGGTGCCCATCTTGGGTTAGGTTTGCTTGGACTCCTGTTGGTCGCCGGCGCCGATGCCGAGCCTGATGATGCACCTAAACAGCTAACAGTAGTATGCGACACGCCCCTGCGTACCGAACAGGGCTCCGCGTCTATTTTGCTCAACCTGACAGGCAATGCGCGCTCAATCCGGGCGAAGGCCAAGGATATGTTGGAGACCGCCGTGCTCGCGGAAAATCAGCACGGATGCCTGGACAGATGTGAAAGCAGCGAAACGCCGAGCGTTATCTTCAACGTGGCTCCTTTGAAATTCCTGCCCGAGAAAGATCAGTCTAAGGTCTGCCAGCGACTCGCTGACGAAACCCAGAGCAAGCCGTTCCGGTTTGGCCCGAATGCGTTTGCGAACGTTGAGCAATTAGACAGTTGGATCATGAAATTCACGCAAGGAATGGGCGACGACGGTAAATTGCTGTATCAGCAATGCAGCGAAAACTGCGATCCGCGCTACACGTTCATTATCGAACGGGCCGCACACGGATTTAGTGCCCGCGCCGACGTTTTTTGTGGATTCGCCCGAGACCAAGGCCACGATGACATGTTCCAGCTGCAGACTTCTCTCCGGCACGCGTGTCCCGCGTCCCAGCGGTGAGCTGGGCGACTTACGCCCCTCGTGTCTGGGGGAACGTGATATCGGGCAGGACGTCAGTCATCGCACCCACAAGAGGAGTCAACTCAGGCGCATCTAGGCCGAACTTGATCTCATGTGCCGGCAAGGCCGCAAAAGTGCCAAAGAGACGATCCCAGATAATAAACACATCGCCGTAGTTGCGATCAGTAAACGGTAATCGAGCATGATGATGGATGTGATGCCAATTAGGCGTCACCAGCGCCCCGCCGAGGATTCTGGCACTACGACCCGGTAGCGGGATCGCCATATGACTCCAGAGATTCATCACCGTCTGCGCCGTTTGCCGGATGATCAATATTTCGATCGATGCGCCGGTGAGAAATACCCAGAAGATCAGGAAACAATTGCGGATGAAGGTCTCCCCAGGATGTTCCCGCACCGTCGTGGAAACGTCTACCGCCCGATCCATATGATGAGTGCGGTGAAACCGCCAGAAGGCCGGGACCTGATGCATGATCACGTGATAGACGTAATCTAGGAAATCGAGCAGGAGAAACATCAGGCCATACTTGACCAATGGATTCTCAAAATTGGGCGTTGAATAGACCAGTCCCCAGTGGTGCTGAGCCGTCCACTTCGATACCGCCGCACAAAACGTGACCATGACCAACTGGATGGGTAGCGCCGTCAGAATAAACAACGCATTGCCGGCGGTGTGACGCAACTTGTCGCTCGCGCGGGTCGGCAGCGAGAAAACTTCGGCCGTCCAGAATGTGACGATGGTGGTGGCGAACAGCCATATTTCGACAGCTGTTGAATGAACGACCAGAAAACTCGAACTCATTTCAGACATGCACGACCGCAAAATTGGAAATAGGGAACGCGTTTCACTCGGGCAGCAGCTCCAGTCATATAAACATGGCGCCCATCGTGCAGCGTCGCGCGCTCAGCCGCCAAACCGCTTCGCGATCGTTCGCCCGCGATTGCGATTAATCACAGGGTTTGATCGAATAGGCGGAATCAAAGCGGAAGGCTAGTTAACAACACCGCTTTTCATCTACCTGCAGCCCGCGGAGCATATCTGGATCCGACATTAATGTCGCGCATTACTTGTCCCGCGCCGGATTCGCAATGTACGCGCCGACAACGGAAAAATAGACTGTCTGCAGATTAACTTTTTGATATTTATATTTTTTTAGTCGAAAACGATTCGAAAGGCCGGCCCTCCAGTCCGTAATCCAAGCCCGAAAAGCCCACCACTCTACCTAATCAGCGACCCGACGACGACGCCCGTTGCAAATTCCACCGCCGAGCAGGCGTTTCGAGTGTGGACTCCGACAAAACTTCGGAAGCCAAAATTTTGACCGGCTGGAATGTAGTCTCTACCCAAAGTTATAGCCTGTCTTTGGAAGTCGCTAGCCCGCGGTCGATCCGGAACGCCGGGCATAGCCCCATCGTCCTGACTCATCCCTTGACCGACCCCGCACACCGTATCCCCCGCTCAGTCATCAGTCCGGGCCTGCTATCGGTGATCAAAGCCACCGCTTCTTTGGCGCGAGTGCGTCCAGGGCTTGGGCTTGAATGAAGAACGGCACCGGGAGGTGGCTACGGGCCATGGGGGCTCTGAAGCATGCTTCCCTAGTTTTCGGTGGCGCGAACTGTGTCGGCGGGTGCCAGTTTGGGTCTCCGCAAAAGCTCCCACGAACCCGCAATGCGCGTGCCTATCACGCGGCCAATCCAACGGTGCCCGAGGGGCGGATTAGGTGCTTCTTTTCCGGAAAGGGCTGCGCGGCAAAAGTGTCGCATCTGCCGCGTTGAAAGGCGCTGTCGAGCAAATTAAGAAACAAGGCGGTGGGCGCATCGAGGGATACCCGGAGGATATCGAAGACCGGAAGGCCTCATCGACATTTTTATTCAATGGACCGCCATCTACTTTCGAACGTCTTGTGCGAGATGAATGTAACGCGATTCGATTGGGATGGTCGCAGGTTTATCTGACACACCGTATGGCGTGGATCCATCCCGACCAGGCCAAGGCGAAGAAGCCGATAGGGCTGCCGCCGAACAATGAGGCGGTGCCGGTGTTCAGACAGGAAGCGGATAAGCGCGTGTTCGCCGAGCAGGAGTGACCTATCGACAAGGCCAACACCCGTGCCTGCCGGTGCGCCCTGAAGGAGGTCTGCATCGAGTCTTTTCGATGGGCTGACCTGCGCCATACCTAAGCTTGGTGGCATGTGCAGAACGGTACGCCGTTGCACTTGCGGCAAGAACTCGGGGGCAGGACTTGCTTCTCGACGGTTCAACGTTACGCGCATCTATCGGCGAAGCAACTGGCAGAGTGCGCCGGCAATGTGTCCAGAATCGGTGCTGCACTTAGCACACTCTCTGCTACACATAGTGAGTAGAATGGCGAAAGCAGCGTGCGGGAAACAAGCGATTGCATGAGATAAGAAAAGGAATATGGCGCGCCCGGAGAGATTCGAACTTCCGACTCCCTAGTTCTTAGTTCGAGCCCGGAAATCCAAGTAATTGTTTTATAGAAAAACTCGGCGGCGACGCCCGTTGCAAAATGCACCACCGAGCCGGACTTTTCAGAGGGGACTCCGGCAAGACTCCGGCAGCGACTCTGCCGAATGGTGATGGAGGCAATGATTCCTCCCTCACAGGCGCGCCGCAT
Source organism: uncultured Pseudomonadota bacterium (assembly GCA_903825645.1). Lineage (GTDB taxonomy): Bacteria > Pseudomonadota > Gammaproteobacteria > CAIKBL01. The sequence goes on from CAIKBL010000017.1 coordinate 54,440, forward strand.
GCGGAACTCCCTTGACTATAATTCGGGCAGAACCGCGATCAACACAGCGAGCAGTAAAAGCATGATACCCGCCAAGCAAGAGGCTCTTGAGTCAATCCGCAAGCTCCCCGATGACGCCGACATGGAGGCAATCATGTATCAGCTCTACGTCATCGATAAGGTTCGCAAGGGTCAGGACGCGGTCAACCAGGGCCAGCTCACCACTAGCGAGGAGCTTCTTCGCGAAATTGAGCAATGGTGATTTGGTCGGGCCCAGCCAAAGCTGATTTGCGCGCCATCCACGATTTCATCGCACATGACTCGAAGTTCTACGCAAGGAAGGTCCTGCAAGACATCATCGAGAAGTCTGAAGTCCTGGGCGCGTTGCCAAGATCTGGTCGCGTAGTCCCGGAACTTGGTGAGCAAGTTGCCCGGGAAATCGCCGTACACATGTACCGCATTATTTACGAGACACGAGGCACAGACTGTTATGTGCTCGCCGTGATCCATAAGCGACGGGAGCTTCGGTCAGAGTCCATCGAACGATAAGTGTCTCAAGCCAGTTGCGTCCCTCTCGGGCGGCTTCAATCGCCATAACGGGGAGCGTTGTAGTCCGGTTTTGGCAGCCAGCATTTTTCCAATAGGGATGCAGTCGCTGGCAGATCTGCATCCAGTCTGTGAAAGTCGCTAGCACGGGGTGGGGTCGGGCAGGCCGGGCACTTTGCATGGCCCCGTCGCCTTGACTCATCACTTGACCAATGCTCGACTCACGGAATGACTTACCTCCCCCGCTTCACCATCAGCCCGCGCTTGTTGGCGCCGACGGCAATTTGAGCCAATTCAGATACCGCAGCCGAGATCACACTGAGCCAGCCGAACAAGCCAGGTAGCCGTGCCGCGCTTGGGGATTCGGTAATAGTTGCTGGCTCATTTCGCCGCTGGCTCAGTTTTCAGTCGGCGCCAACATCCGTTGCAAGATTGCCCAGATGTGCAGGACTGTGCGGGGTCGATCTCCGCAAAAATTCCGCAATTGGGATGTGGTGCCTGCTTAATTGCAGTTGGCACAAAGGCCGGTGTTCACTCACGTGAACCCGCTCAGTGGTCGTGGTTGACCGAGGAATTAAATCGGCGAGCGCCATTTCAGAGTCTTAACCACGCCAACGCCAGATCAAGTGCGCGTCCGCATTGTCTTCAAGGTGAACGGCCCAGACGGGCCGGCGACCTGAGCTCAAATGCTAGACAGCACGAAAGCTCCTCGTCTTGACCGCCATCGCGGTATCCATACATTGTATGCATGAGATTCGGGTGGGATCCCGCTAAAGCGGCGTCAAACGCCAAGAAGCACAAGGTCACCTTTGATGTGGCCAAGACCGTCTTCTATGACGACTTCGCGGTTCAATTCTTTGACGAAGAACACTCGTCTCGAGAGGATCGATTCCTTATGTTGGGCCTGAGATCAGACGCCAGGCTCCTCCTGGTGTGCCACTGCGAAACGGGGATGTCATCCGCATCATCTCGGCTCGCAAGGCTACGGACAGCGAAGCCCAGTACTACCGGGGTGATTTAAGTGAAAGCTGAATACGACCTGTCGAAGATGAAGCCGCGTCCCAATCCCTATGCTTCAAAGCTCAAGAAGTCAGTGACCATGCGCCTCTCTGAGGATGTGATTCAGTACTTCAAGGGCATGGCAGCAGAGGCTGGCGTTCCTTACCAGAGTCTCATCAATCTCTACCTCCGAGATTGCCTTGCTCAGAATCGCAAGGTCGAGATCAAGTGGCCGAGTGCTGCCTAACCTCTCAAGCAGAACGCCGGTTTGACAGCCGCGCCGACGCGGTGAATTTGCAAAGGATTCTGGCGCGCCCGGAGAGATTCGAACTCCCGACCCCCTAGTTCGTAGCCAGGTACTCTATCCATCTGAGCTACGGGCGCGTTCAAGGTTGGGGATTATCGGGACAGGGGGAGGGACTGTCAAATGCGATCCCGTGGGCTCGGCCGAAAAGCGCGTACAAATAGGGTTGCGCCCAGCCTGACGTTCTTACCGCACCGATCGCTTAGTCGGCGAGATTGAGGACAGTCTTAGCCACGATATCGCACCAAATTTCGTTGCTTCCGTCATAGCTCGTCGCAGGCCGTGCGTTGCGGACAAGATTCATGGCGGCGCCCAATGCGAGCTTGTCGCGTTCAGTACCTGCGCTCCCCGCACTTCGTCCAAAGACTCATGGGCGGCCACAGCACCAAGCTAGCCCACTGCTACCAAGGAGGGCAGGCTATTACGCCAGTACTTCAGTCGGATCTGGCGGCATCGCACTGTCTATGCGGATAGGTTACGCAGGCGCGCCGCCAGTACTGCAATAGCATCGAGTACCGGCAAGGTTTCTTCGCGGGGCGCGGAGGGTAGCCCAAAAATAAAGTCCGTATAACCTTCGAGCAGCCGTTCGCGCACCGCCGCCTCGTCTAGCGGCGCATAGAAAAGCGCGAGTGTAATATCTTCCACACGCCGTCCCACCCGCTTGCAGGCGTCCCTCAGCAATTGCACTTTAGCCTCCCCGGCGCGCCCGACGATAGGCATCCACCCATCGCAGTATTCGGCCACCCGATCCGGAATCCATTTTGAATTCGACCCCAACCAAATCGGCGGCCCATTGGGCTGCACCGGTTTCGGGTAAGACCACATAGCATCAAACGTCACGTAATTCCCATGGAACTGAGGCTCATCCTGACGCCAAATTCGTTTCATGGCCAACACACGCTCCCGAAGGATCGGCCAACGCTGATTATAGGGCGTGCCGTGGTTTTCCATTTCCTCCGCATTCCAACCCGCTCCAATGCCGAGAATGACGCGCCCATTTGAAAGTCGATCGAGCGACGCCACCGTCTTCGCGAGGACAATGGGATCATGCTCGGTTACGAGACATATCCCGGTCCCAAGTTTGATACGGGATGTCACGGCCGAGGCCACCGCCAAGGCAATGAACGGATCATAGGTCCGGCGATAAGGCTCGGGGATATTTCCCCCGGGGAGAAATGGCGAACGAGATGACACCGGCATGTGGGTGTGCTCGGGGAAAAAAAGACCGTCAAGATCACGTTCTTCCACTGCAGACGCGAGCTCTGCGGGGGCAATGGAAAGATCGGTGGGAAAGATGCAGACGTGAGCGCGAAACATCTCTAACCTCGACTAGAAAGATTGGCCGGCATGTTACCTCAAATGGACGAGCGCCGGACTGCCTAAGACCACTATCACATTCAGTACCTCGGAGAACTAATCATGGCCGAAGATATTACCCTTGAAACACTCGGGCCGGTGGCCCTGATCACCCTCAATCGTCCGCAAGTCATGAACTCACTCGATTTCGCGGCCAATAACTGTCTGATCCGCATCTGGGAACGATTTATCGCAGACTCGACACTGCGCGTTGCCGTACTTACGGGTGCGGGCCCACAGGCTTTCTGCGCAGGTGCGGATCTCAAGACCTATACGATGGCCTACGCGACGACACCAGCACCCGCCTTCCGCCAACGTTATACGGAAGGTCCCGGGTTCGGCGGCATCACCCGCAACCTGCAGATCAATAAACCAATCTTGGCCGCCATTAATGGATATGCCATCTCTGGAGGACTGGAGCTGGCGTTGGCCTGTGACATCCGATTCTGCGCGCCGCACGCAGAGTTCGGCCTACAGGACGTCCAGTGGGGATTTCATGCCTGTGATGGGGGGCTCATCCGGCTAAAGGACATCATCGGCCTCGGGCGCGCCATGGAAATGATTTTGTCCGGCCAGCGAATCGATGCCGCGCGCGCCCTCGAAATCGGATTGGTCAATCGCATCGTTCCTGTCGGCGAACTACTGCCCGTCGCGATCGATTATGCGCAAATGCTGGCGTCGAGAGCACCGCTGGCCCAGCAGCTCGCCAAGCATGTTATGGCACGCGCGGCCGGCCTACCGCTGGAAGCTGCCTTGCGTCTTGAATCGATGTCTTTCCATCAGCTCGGGCAGACCTACGATCTCGCCGAGGGAACGGCCGCTTTCCGCGAAAAACGACCGGCACGTTTCGAGGGCCGCTAAACCACCCTATTCAATCGTCATCACCCCGAATCCTGCCACCCATACCGGGATCGCGCGATACATGCGTACGCGCGCCTGAGTCTGCGGCACGATACTCATGGCGGCCGCTACGGCGATCCATGCGCGGATTTCGTGGCCGCCGCAGCCACCCTGTCGTGTGATGTCCTCGTCCTCAAATGCAGCCAATGCCCCGAAATCACGACGGACCAACAAATCGAGAACGCCTTGATCCCATTCGGGATTTAGCGCAATGGCCTGGCTCGCACCTTGGGCCTGCCGCAATCCCTCATCGATTACCTTCGCCTGGCGAATCGCGCGCGCGTCCGGGGTCAAGCGACCTCCGCCGATGATCCGCTCGCGTACTGGCGCAGTGGCGCTCACCAACGCCGGCATCGGGGGATCATGCGATAGCCCACCACTGCCAATGATAAGAACACGCTTATTGAGCGTTTGTAAAAATCCGCCGAGCGCTCGACCGAATGCAGCCACTCGCGTAATTGGCGGACGCGGTGGTGCCGCGCAGTTGATGAAAATGGGCAAAAGTGGCGGTAGTGACGACCACTCAAACGTCATCTGCAGGGTCTGCGTCAGTCCATGGTCGACATCCATCTGGTAGGAAATAGCGGTATCGACGCCATTCTGATGGAGGTGACGCACACAAGCTTCGGCAAGCTCGCCCGCAATCGGCAGCTCACCTGCCGGCGTATTCCAATCACCAACAGAATGCCCGGCCGCACCAACGCAAAAACTCGGCATCATCCGATAAAAAAAACCGTTAAAATGATCCGGGCCGCAAACTACCACGAGCTCCGGTGAAAAATCCTGGATCCAGGCACGCACTTCATTGAAACATTGCGCCACTTCCGCCTGCGCCTGAGCGCCGGGATCGTGGAAATCCTTTAGCGGAGTATGGGAGGCGCACAGCGCGATTATGGTCATCGTATTAGCCTTTTAAAAACCGCAGATGCAAGGCGTTGAAGGTGACCGGATCTTCAAACTGCGGCCAATGACCGCACCCTTTCATCAGCGCAAATTGGGCATTCGGGACAAGACTCGTAATCCGCTCGCCAACCTCAACCGCCGCCGTAGGATCTTTATCTGTCCAGAGCACCAAGGTTGGGATTCTGATCCCGCGCCATTCATCGTCAGTCAGGTTGTTGCGTGAACGAATATCGGCCTCTTGCAGACAAAGAATATGCGGCATCGCCTCACGCATTCCGGGCCCCTGATAAATCGCCTGCCGACACGCAATCAGATCCTCGGTCACGGTCGCCGGGTCTGCCATTAGCCACTCCAACCGCGTTTTCACTGCATCCCACGTCGGGTTGTTAACCGCCGCTAGCGTGAGTGTCTTGATCCGCTGCATGACTTCGAGATTCATGGTCGCGCCACCGGTGGTGTTCAGCACGATTCGGGAAACTCGCGACGGATATTTGAGCGCAAAACGAGCGGCTACCCAACCGCCGAGAGATTCTCCGGAGAGCCGGATCTGGCTGAAGCCAAGCGTATCCATTACGGCACGTACATGCTCGACGTAGATGTCAATTTCATAGGGCTGCGCGGGCTTATCGCTGTAGCCATGTCCGACCAAATCGATCGCATAGGTATTAAAGTGATCCCCATGCTCGAGGAGGTTGCGGGCATAACATTCTGCGTGACCTCCCGTACCGTGAAGCAGGATTAGCGGCGGCAGATCGGGAGTGCCCGCATGGAGGTAGCGGGTGCGGATACCATCAGCCGAGAGATAACCCTGCGCAAAAGAACCGGCGCGAAGATCGTTCCAGAAACTTTTATTCATAATCCCCCCAGGAATCTGTCCAACTGGTCTGTGTAATATTGCTTGCGCCCATATTCACGCTGGATCCCCGAAAGGAGGGCGCCACGCTCACCTGCATAATTCATTTCGTACAACTCATGACGCGCACCAAATGCACTGCCACAAATATCCCAGGCAAGTTTAAAAATTTTGGCTTTGTCTAACCCGGAGACTCCTGCACCACGCAGTGATTTTTCGAGCACCTCACCAATAGGAGAAGAAAATTCAGAGAGCGTGACAGGCAGCTGTATCAGCCCTCCTCCGCCTACACGCTTAAGCATGTCGACAAGCTTCGGATAATAAATGGGCCCCAGCGCGCGTCCCGCCTGTAGCGCGAACAAATCGGGGTACATCACGCCGTTTTCGGGATCGACGGTCGCCTGCGCCTCAGCTGATCGCGTGGTGTTGCGGATGACCTCGACGCAGGCGACCGCCTCTCCCAACATTTCCATCATATCGCTCTTCTGCGCCAATCCGGAAATCTCTGTCATACGCAAAATGAGCGCGTAGACAAAGCCTAGTTTTGCTTCGAGCCTAGAATTCGTTTGATGCGCTGTCATCTCCCGCATTCTGGAATCTTTATACATACGATTAAGGAGATGGATATCTTCATGAAGAAATACGCGGTCCCAAGGCACCAACACGTGATCGAACACGACTGTCGCATCAAGCTCATCGAATTGGGACGACAACGGATGGTCGCCGCGTGCGCCACCGACCGCGGCGAAAGATGGACGGCACAACGTCTTCAGTCCCTTAGTGTTCATCGGGATGGCGAACACGTTCGCATAGGCCTCTTCCCCTGGCAGAAAACTCGGGGGGAAAGGCCATACTAGAATTTCATCTGCATAGGGTGCAGAAGTTGCGATTCGTTTGATGCCGTGGACAATCAGGCCATCGGCAGTACGGTCGACGACTCGCAGGGGAATATTGGGATCTTCCTGTAGATGACGCGGTTTGCCTTTATCAAGCTGAGGATCAAGTAAGGCATGTGTCAGATACAGATCATGCGTCGCCACGTGTCTATAGTAGTTCACGATCGCTTCCGCCCGAGCTGGCGCGCAGGCCGCAAAAAAACTTTGTTTGGCCGCCAACGCCATCACCATGGCATTCAAAAAATCGGGACTGCGCCCCATCATCCCGCAGGTCGCCTCTGCCCAGATGAGATATGCCTCGCGTTTCAGCCGCAACTGCTCGCGGGTGCGGGGGATCTCGAAAGGTCGCGCTATCCGCTGACCTAACCCCGGACACTCCACGGAGAGAATATCCCGGAAACGCGGCTCATGCTGGAGATCGTAGAGTCTCGCGGTGGAATGGGCCGCCGCCGCCATTGGAGCAAAGGTCGTGACGTTGTCGACTCGCTTACCGTCGTACCACACCTCTCGTCCATCATTCAGTCCCGCCAGAAATTCTTGACCCGTTCTCACTGTCACGTGGCTTCTCCAGACAAATTATTTTTGAGATGAATCTTGCCGTTCTCTCGGAACAGACAAAATCGCAACCTTGGGAGCGCCATCGGGCGCACCGGACCGGCGTCGTCGCCACCGCATCATCCCAAGTATGCGTTACCCGCTCGCCGTCTCGGCAGCGGACTGGCACGTAAAATAAAAACGAAGTGGGCTCGCTGCGTGCTCTTATGTTGCATACTAATATATTAGTATGTCAATATCGATTCTTAAAAAAAGCTGCAAAGGATTTACCGTCATGTCCGGCTCCGCTCAAGGCGCTTCATCCGTATGGTCCGTGCTCCCGGGTAGGGTCACCTCCGGGGCGCGTGCGCAGGCCGTCTATACCGCGTTGCTGGAGGAGCTGCTGGAAGGCGATTTGCAACCCGACGATTGGCTGTCGGTAGTGGACATTGCCGAGCGGATGGCTTGTAGCAGAGCACCGGTAATGGAAGCCATTAAACGTCTGGCGAGCGAGGGTTTCGTGACTATTTTCCCGCAGGTAGGCTGTCGCGTGACCATGCCGAATCCTGCCGAAGTCGGTGATTTCTTCCGAGTATTCGCCGCCGTCGAAGGCTGTGTAGCTCGGCTGGCCGCTGAAAGGCGGACCGCAGTTGATCTCGAGGAATTCGAACTGGCCTGGACACAGATGGCGCGCCTGCTACGCAACGCGGGCGGACCGACGGCAAGCGACCCCGTCTACCGCCGAACCAACATTCTATTTCACAAACAAATCCACCGCATGGCCCATGGGCACAGCGCCAGTCAAATCGCCGCGGCACTGTGGGAACGCAGCGATTTCTACATCAAGGTCGCCTTTGGCTCCCTGTACTTTTCGAGACGCGTGAAAGATGCTCACGAGAGCATCCGGAATGCCATAATCGAAGGAGATCCGGATATAGCAGAGTCCGCAGTGGTGGAACATCTTCGCACGGTCGGCGTCGAGGTCAGCCGGCGCCTGCGCGAGCTGTCATCCTGTTGAGCCAATGCCTCCTTACAGCAACGCCCGTCCGTGATAGTTGAGAAAATCTATCGCGGTGTTCCGGGGTCGCTCGAGCATGGGGCAATGGCCCATATACGGCATGATACGAATGGTGACATTGGGGAGTAGCTTCTTCAGCACCGCGGCACCGGATACGTCGAGGACGCGATCGTCATCCCCCCAGACGATAAAGGCTGGGGTGGCGAGTCCTTCGAGCCGTGACTCGAGCGTAACGGGCTCAGCAAATAATTCATTGAAAATCTTGGTGTTGAATTCACAGTCCCGCATCGCCCGGTGACGCCAAATGCGGCGGAACTCCCCTGGTAGGAAGGGTGCCTTGGCGAAAAGCATACCGTAGAGACGTTTTGCGGTGACTTCGGAATCGACCAGCAAAAGATTGTCGCCGCGCGCCAGCATCGCAAGGAATTCGCTCGGCGCAGCAGAGCCCACACCGGCAGGCGCTAGCAACCACAAACTCAGAACCGAATCAGGTGCATGCTGGGCATACATCGCCGCTAAATAGCCGCCCATGGAATTGCCGCCAAGATGAAAACGGGCGAGCCCTAACCCTGCGACGAACTGGCCGAGCCGCGTTAGCTGTTGCTCCAAATCATAGCGAGCGTCGGACAACCGTGAACTTTCGCCGAAGCCCGGCAGGTCGGGCACAATGACCCTAAAATGCGGTGTCAGGTGTTTCGATATCTGACTCCAATGGTCTTTGTCGGCACCGAATCCATGTAGCAAGAGCAGCGGCTCACCCTGTCCGCCTTCCAAGTAGATCACGCGATGCCCGTCCACCGTGATTTCCCGGCGCTCAAGACCTGCGGCACGACGCTGAAGGCGCGCCGCCAAATCGAACAAAGGTTCGGGGAAAAGGCGGTAGCCCAAATAAGTCGCTGCAGCGATGAGTAGCAAAAGGCCCAACATAAGTAGCTCCTGAGGGGGCAGTGGTGTCCAGTATAGACGCCAACGCCCAACTACCCCAGAGATGAGGTAGGGGCGCGGTCTGCGGCAGTAGCCGATGGCAAGTATATCCGCCGGAGTTAACGGAAGTCCGGGTACACGACAACGACGTTTTTGTCGAAATTCATCCACGCCAGAGGCGCCCCAATTTGGCTGGACGTTTGTTATTGCAATGGCAATGCGATTGACAGGAACGGTGTGGAGCACTATAAAGACGACTTGATTATTGCAGTGCAGCAAATATTCTGCATAATCCCTTCATAGCCACGCCGACTTCCAAGGAGGATTGATCATGACTTCTACCGCCAAACCCGAGAACGTAAAAGCCGCTTTGTTCAGCCCAGAAAAACTCGCGCCCTATTTGGACAAACTCGCCGAACACCAAGCGAACTTAGGCACAGCGCTGAAAAACACCCAAGCACGAACCCAGCGAATTGGCGCGGAATGGATGGATTCTTACCTCGCCAGCCAGCGGGACATGCTAGAACTGACCAAGAAGGTCTTGCTTAAGCCGCAGGATTTTGACGCCAGCATGAAGTCCGCCATCGAAGCTTCCGCCGCAAATCAAGAGCGCGCCATCACGCTCGCGAAACAGGTGTATCGCGAACACGCTGACGTCTTTACTGAGGTGCGCAAATGGTTCCAGTCGAGTACGGATGCCGCAGGCGCACTGACTCAGCCCGGGCGTGGATTGATGAGTTTCTGGTCTCGGCAAGCCTGAGGAGAGTTGTGCTGCCCTCCTCGACATGCAATAGAGTGACCACGTTAAATGGTTATCGTTGAAAAGTAGCCCACCTGCCATGTCGCGCGAACCTTTCACACCACAGGATGATCCGGCAGATCCCTTCGCCCATGATCCATCCGTTGAGAGCGTACTGACGCCGCTTTGGCGGGAAGCACGCTGGCCGATCGAGTGGTTAGGCTTACGAAGCAGCCCGGTTTTTTTCGGTTATGGCGTCCCGCATGGTGCCGGCGAACCGGTCCTGCTTATTCCGGGGTTCATGTCCGGTGACGGCTTCATGCTCGAACTTCATCAATGGTTGCAGCGCATCGGCTATCGATCCTACCTATCAAACATAGTCTGGAACAATGACTGCCCAGATCGTACCTCGCGAAGTCTCGCGCGGAAACTTGAGGCCATACAACGCCGGCATGCTACCCGGGTACGTCTGGTCGGACATAGTCTTGGGGGTATGTTGGCCAAGAGTCTGCTGCAGGATCACCCGCAACTGATAGACCGCGTGGTCACGCTTGGATCCCCATTCCGCTCGCTGGTTAAAGCGCATCCGGCAGTGGTTGGTATCTGGGAGCAGCTCAAAATTATGCGCGGTAAGCTAATAGGCCGCAACCTTAAGCCATCGTGTGGTACTGGCCATTGCTTATGCGATTTCGTTCGGAACATGGTGCGGCCGGAACCACGAGATGTGCCGCAGTATGCAATCTACTCACGGGTGGACGGCGTCGCAGACTGGCAAAGTTGTCGAGAAGATCTCGACTCGGCAAACACGGAAGTGAACTGTACTCATCTCGGAATGCCTCTCCATCCGGAAGTCTACCGCGCGATCGCGGCTCGCCTCGCAGAGGTGCAACCGAGCCCGGCGCTACGTAAGCAGACCGACGAATTATCGGCGGATCCACCATCCGTTTAGGAGGAATGTATGACAGACGAAAAAATGAACCCCGTGGCGTTATGGCGTGATTGGTTCGTGAAGTCGGAAAAAGCTTGGAGCCAAGCGCTGACCGAAATGATGGGAGACGAAAAATTCTCCAAGGGTATGGGACGCTATATGCAGGAAGCCCTGCACACGCACCGCATGTTCAGCGAGGGGATGAGTCAATACTTGGCAAACCTCAACCTGCCTTCTCGTTCAGATGTGCTCGACATCAGCGACCGACTCGGTCAAATCGAAGACACATTGGCGGCGATCCAAGTCGAATTGCGGGAACAGCGGATCCAGATCGCACGCACTACCGCGCCGCACGCCGGAGACAGCCCGTCCAATAGCGCGCGCCCTGCAAAACCCGCGCGCACTAAACGACCGCCGACGTCAGCCAAATAACGGACATTACCATCGTGACCAAATCGACCAAACCCGGTCAGATCCCTGCGCCTGAAGCTGTCGAGGCCAGCATCAAGAAAGCAGTTGATCGCGCACTCTCGCGTAATATTCCGGGGCTGGCATTACAGCAGGCCAACCTCGACCTGGACGTCGGCCAGACGCCAAAGGAAGTCGTTTACACGCGAGATTCGATGCGGCTCTACCACTATCACGCTATGACACCTGAGATTTATCGAGTCCCCGTGTTGATTGTAATGTCGCCCGTTGCTCGCGGATATATCCTCGACCTCGCCAAGGGACAGAGCTTTATCGAATACCTTTTACTGCAGGGATATGACGTCTATCTCATGGATTGGGTTCCTCCCCGACGGGAACATGCCCACCTCGGGATGCGAGATTTCGCGCTGACACTGCTCGATGAGAGCATTGCTCAGGTCCAACAGGACTCAGGCGAACAAGAAGTTTCTCTCATCGGTTACTGCATGGGTGGTTTATTAGCGGTAATGAACGCAGCCATTCACCACGACGGCCCGATCAAAAATCTGGTTTGTTTCACGACCCCAGTGAATGCCGAAGGCATGCCCCTCTACAAAGCGTGGGCCGACAGCGACGCCTTCGACATTGACCGGATAGTCGATGCCTTAGGGATCATCCCGGGTGATATGGTCAATGCCTCCATTCAGGCCTTACGTCCACTCCAGAAGCAGGCAAATCAGATGCAGCTTCTGAACAATGTCGAAAATGATGCGTTTGTAAAAGCCAGTTTGCGTTTTGACCGCTGGGCAACTGAGCAGTTGCCGATCCCAGGTGAGCTTGCGCGTGACATGGTCCGCGACTTCCTACGCGGCAATCTGCTCGTAAAGAATGAATACCGGCTGGATGACAAACTCATTGAGCTCGGTAAAATCCACGTGCCCTTCCTTCATGTGGCGGCGGAATACGATCATATCGTTCCCACCGCGGCGTCGAGCGACTTGATAGGTCTCGTGGGTAGCAAGGACAAAAGCGAGATAGTCGTACGTGGTGGTCATGTGAGCCTAGTGGCCGGCGGCAACGCTGTCTACCGGCTGTGGCCGCAGCTGGACAACTGGCTCAGCTTGCGCTCAACCTGACTTGAATAGAACAATCCGGTGATGACCCTGGAGATCTCTCGCGATGGCTAACCCTACCAAGACCATGCCACCTGAAACCGCCAACCTATATCCGCGCAAGGTGAAGCTTGGCGCAAAGCCTTATGTGTTACGGCGCATGGAAGAAACGGATGGTCCACTCATTCAGGCGTTCGCGCTCAAGCTGCCTAAGCACGATCTGCTGTTCATGCGCCGCGACATTTCAAAAAAAGAAGGCGTCGATCGCTGGGTCGCTGCAATGCGTCGAGGCGCGATGCATACGGTGCTTTGCGAAGACGATGAAGGAATTGCGGGCTACGCCTCCATCCATCTTACCGAGCTCGACTGGTCTGCTCACGTCGGTGAGCTCCGCGTACAAATAGCGGAGCGTGCGCGTGGAGGCGGTCTCGGCCGCTACCTGGCGCGCGAGGCGTTTAACCTGGCGCTCTCATTGAACATCGAAAAAGTTGCGGCACGCATGACACCCGATCAAAATGCCGCGCGTGCTCTTTTCCAAGAGCTGGGCTTCCGACCGGAAGCCTTACTGAAGGATGAAGTCCGAGATCTCAATGGTGAATATCACGATCTCCTCATCATGGCGTGCGATGTCAAGACATTCCTCGCCCAGCGAGACGCCTTTGGCGTGACGCGCTAATCACCCTTATCTGCGCCGCCCACGCGGGCAAAGACCATCGCCGCTTCACGCGATCCTCCGGCGAGTGATCTGCTAGTCGGGGCCACGAGGGAGTTCGGAATAGCTCATAAAATAGAAACGCGCAAAACGCCTGGGCTCACGTATTCGGGCTCAGTACCGGCGAGCGCCAAGCCCGACTTGCTACTGATTAAACGTGGGGAAAAATTGCGGTAAAAATATCCGAGATGCCTGGGCAGGCACCTCGGTTCAGGGTCTCACGAGGACGTCGTCCTTCTTATCGTTCTAATACAGGGCTGGGCCGCCTCAGCGGCGCGCTCGCACTTACCTGAAACGCGGCGCTACTTCCTTAGCGAACAGCTCCATGCTTGCGCGAATATGGCGAGGAGCGAGTCCGGGCAACGCTTGGGCTGTCACCAAATGGGTCACGCGCCCACGTGAGACGTAGTCAGCGATCATTTCGCATGCGTCTTTCGGTGTCCCGACAATGGCGTCTTCACCGAAGAAGCTAAAATGTTGTTTCCTAATCATCTCGTCAACGCTAGCGATCCCCTCCATCGCCTTGTCATCGCCAGGTTTGTCATTTGCTTCCGCAAACCACTTCGCGTAACAACTTGCCATGTAATGCACTGGCTTGGCGGCTAATTCCCAAGCTTGTTCACGACTAGGCGCCACATGAACAGCCCGCAATTGGGCAATATTGAAATTCTCAGGATTGCGCCCAGCCGCACGTAATGCGTCATCATAGAGCTTGTCCAGCATCGTTGAGCCAACTGCCTGAAAGTGGAAACCCATTTTCGCAGCACGCTCGATGGCTTTGGGTGCAATCGCACCCAGCCATAGCGGGGGATGCGGGCGCTGCAACGCCGGTGGCACAATCTGTATATTCTTCAGTTGGCTGAACTTGCCATTAAACGTCACGGACTCTCCGCTCAGCAGACGCTGAATGAGCGCAATCCCTTCCTGCAAGCGCGCGCCACGCTCCGTAGGTGAAATTCCTTGGTCTGCAAATTCTTCACGTCGGTAACCCAAACCGACGCCGAGCTCAAAACGGCCGTTCGAAATAAGATCAACCGTTGCCGTGTCTTCTGCGAGCCGAACAGGATTGTGGAGGGGCAAGAGGACGAGGAATGTGCCGATCCGAATGCGCCGAGTCCGGGCGGCGACCGCAGCGGCAATCGGCAGCAATGACGGTGAATAGCCATCATCGACAAAGTGATGCTCGGTCAGCCACGCATCGTCATAGCCCATGGCCTCGGAGTCGGCAATAAGGTCGAGATGCGTGCTGTACAGCGTCTCCCAAGGAACGCGTGCAAATTCTGGGTTTCGAAACGGCCACAGGACGCCAAAGCGTAAACTCATCAGAAGCCTCCTCGCAAAAAATCAAGGGATCGGTTGCCCGATAGTGTTACTAGCCGGTCGGAAGGTACACTTGACGCTAGGGTTCAGCAAGCTGCTGAGCTTTTATTGATGCGGTGCAAAATGTTGTCATTCGCGCGCCGGAGGCGCCACTCATGCTGAGTTACCGTCACGGCTTTCATGCAGGCAACCATGCCGATGTACTGAAGCACCTTGTCTTTGTTCAAATCCTTCAAAGTCTGCATAAAAAGCCGGCCGCGTTGTGCTGCATAGATACCCACGCGGGGGCAGGCTCGTACGACCTGCGTGCAAAGGAGGCTGAGAAAGTCGGAGAGTTCCGTGCGGGCATAGAGAAAGTCTGGCAAGCACCCGCTCCCCCTGCACTGATACAGACATATCTCGACGCCGTCTGCGCAAACAACCCATCACGACCCGATGAGCTCCGTTATTATCCCGGCTCACCGGCACTTGCTCACCATTTCCTACGCCCGCAGGACCGCATGGTGTTGATTGAGCGACATCCGAGTGATCATGCCCGCCTAGATCGAATTTACGCACCGAATGCGGCCTGTCGGGTAGAGCTCGGAGACGGTTATACGCTGTTGAAAGCCTTCGTGCCGCCACGCGAGAAACGAGGGGTGGTGTTAATCGATCCCGCCTACGAGTTGAAAACCGAATACCAAGATTTATTGGATTCGCTGACCGCCGCCTATCAGCGTTGGGCAACCGGCGTGTATGTGATCTGGTATCCGCATGTAGCACGCGCTCAGACGGGTCGACTCTTGAAGCGAATCGCCGCGAGTGGTCTGCGACGAATCCTAAAGGTGGAGCTCGCGCTGACGGCTCCACGTGCTGAGTTCGGCCTATGGGGGTCGGGCCTGCTCATTGTCAATCCGCCCTATGAACTGGATGTTCAGATAGCAGCCATCCTGCCATGGCTCCGCCATATCTTGGGAGCTACCTCCGAAGCCCCCGCGGGGGTGAACTGGCTGGTCCCTGAATAGGACGGACGACCGGCTACACGTCGATGACCCGCGAGACCAGCACCTGCGCTTCTGTCTGTATTGACTTCAGATGCGCCTCATCGCGAAAGCTCTCTGCGTAAATTTTGTAAACCTCCTCAGTCCCCGAAGGCCGCGCGGCGAACCAACCCCATGCCGTGCTGATCTTGAGCCCCCCGATTTCCTCGCCGTTGCCAGCCGCCGTAGTCTCAATGCCGATTATGGGATCGCCCGCAAGCGTCTCCGCAGTAATCGACGTTGGACTTAGCTTTTTTAGCGCTCGTTTCTGCACTGCATTTGCCGGAGCGTCGATTCGGTCGTACCACGGAGCACCGAATTCGGCGGCTAGGGTGGCATAACACACCGAAGGGTCGCGACCCGTGTTGGCCGTGATCTCCGCCGCCAGTAGGTTGAGGAGTATGCCGTCCTTGTCGGTGGTCCATGGGGATCCGTCGAAACGCAGAAACGACGCACCCGCACTTTCTTCACCACCGAATACCAATTGTCCTTGGCGCAACCCTTCGACAAACCACTTAAAGCCAACTGGGACCTCGTAGAGGCTGCGCTGACGGTGCGCGACTACACGATCGATCAGGCTGCTGCTGACTAGTGTCTTACCCACCGCCGCCGCCGTCGGCCATGCGGGGCGATGCTGCAACAGGTAATCGATGGCCACCGCCAGATAGTGATTCGGCGGTAGCAATCCGCCCGTACGCGTAACGATCCCATGGCGATCATGATCCGCGTCGCATGCAAAGGCCACATCAAAGCGATCTTTCAAGGTGACGAGTCCCTGCATCACGAAACGGGAAGACGGATCCATTCTAAGCTGCCCATCCCAGTCCCTTCTCAAAAACCGAAAAGTTGGATCGACTAGTGGATTGATCACTTCGATGTTGCAGCCATAACGATCTGCAATGTCTGGCCAATAGTGCACGCCGGCTCCCCCGAGGGGATCAACGCCAATTGCGAGACCTGATGCGCGGATGCAGGAAAAATCGATCGCGGCGGCTAAATCGTCTACGTATGCCCGCCGGTAATCACGACGCAGTGTAGTCACCGCCCTTAAAGCACGTGCATGCGTAATTCGCCGCACCGCGCTTGGCGTCCCTAATAGTTCATTCGCGCGCGCCTCGATCCAAGCGGTCTCCCGGGTACCCGCCGGACCACCATGTGGTGGGTTGTATTTGAAGCCACCATCCCCGGGTGGGTTATGCGAGGGGGTGAGGAGGATCCCATCCGCAAGCCCCCGGGTCCGAACTCGGTTGTACCCGAGAATCGCATGCGAAATCACCGGGGTCGGGGTGTACTCGTCGTCATCGGCAATAAAGACCGTAATTCCGTTCGCCGCAAGGACTTCAAGGACAGTGGCATGTGCCGGCGTGGAGAGCGCATGCGTGTCCATACCGAGGAAGAGCGGTCCGTCGATCTCTTCAATTTTTCGATAATCACAAATTGCCTGGGTGATCGCGAGTACATGCGCTTCGTTGAAAGCGCCTGTTAATGCTGATCCTCGGTGACCCGAGGTCCCGAACGCCACTCGTTGAGCTGCCACATCCGGGTCCGGCTCGATCGTAAAGTACGCGGTGATAAGTCGAGAGATATCAATCAGCTGGTCCAATTCTAACAGATGGCCGGCGGCAGAATGAATGGTCATAATGGAAAAGCCTCGACGTGTACACGAACGTCCAGCTTACCTTAGCCCGCGCAGATTTTATCGCCTAATCCAATGTCAAAAATTCAGTACACCCATCATTCTTCTGCTTCAAAAGAGTTGCACCACCTTGACCTTTTGTGGCGCTATCTGAAGCCCTACCGTTGGCGAATCGGTGCCGCAGCCTGTGCCCTCGTGATCGCCGCAGGGAGTGTGTTGGCGATCGGTCAGGGACTACGGCTCGTCATTGACCAAGGGCTCGCCCGTGGTGATGCGGGACTGCTCGACAAGGCCCTGCTCGGACTTCTCGCGGTAGTCACAGCTATGGCCGCGGCGACTTATTACCGCGCAAGCCTGGTCACCTGGCTTGGCGAGCGTGTGACAGCGGATATCCGGCGGAGCGTTTTTGACCACTTGCTTGCTCTATCACCAGCCTTCTTCGATGAACTTCGGACGGGCGAAATAATCTCCCGATTGACGAACGACACCATGCTGCTCGAAGTCGTCGTCAGCTCATCCGCGTCGTTTGCGCTCCGTAATCTGCTGCTCCTCATTGGTGGCTTGGTAATGCTCGGCTTTACGTCACTAAAACTTACGCTGTTTGTCCTTTTTGGCATCCCGGTCGTGGTCGTACCCATCATTGCGCTCGGGCGACGCGTCCGCGGACTGTCCCGCCAAAGCCAAGATCGCGTAGCCGATGTCGCCGCTTATGTTGATGAGACGCTGCACGAAATCCGAACCGTACAGGCCTATAGCCATGAGGAGCATGATCGCGCGCAGTTCGGTGCGCGTGTCGAAGCCCAATTTGGGACGGCGCGAACACGCCTAAAGACACGGGCCCAGATGATCGCAAGCGTCCTATTTCTGGCCTTCAGTGGCATCGGCGCTATTCTGTGGATCGGTGGCCATGACGTCGCCGCCGGCCGTCTCTCCGGCGGGGCACTCTCCGCATTCGTCTTTTACGCGGTGTTAGTTGCAGGCGCCGTGGGGGCTATCGCTGAGATGATGGGCGATTTGCACAGAGCGGCAGGTGCCGCCGAACGGCTCATGGAGCTCCTCGCGAGTACGCCAACAATCGCCGCGCCGGGCGGGTGGGCTCCCGCGAAATTGCCCGTAAGTTCCCAAGGGCGTCTTACCCTAAATAGCGTGTCTTTTTCTTATCCGACGCGATCCGGAAGTCTTGCCTTAAACCAGCTATCACTTAGCATCGCGCCGGGAGAGAAAGTCGCCCTGGTCGGACCATCCGGTGCGGGCAAGACCACGCTCTTTCAATTACTACTCCGTTTTTATGACCCGAGTACCGGCGCCATTTACTTGGACGGGCAGGACTTAAGAAATTTCGACCCTAATGAGTTGCGAAATGCATTCGCGCTCGTCCCCCAAGAGCCCGTCATCTTCGCAACCACCGTTGCCGAGAATGTCCGCTATGCGAGACCTGAAGCGTTGGATACGGAAGTAATCACGGCATGCCAAGCCGCGTATGCCTGGGAATTCATTTCCGAGCTCCCGCAAGGGATCCATACCGAACTCGGCGAACGCGGCGTTCGTCTTTCAGGTGGCCAACGCCAGCGCCTCGCAATTGCCCGCGCCGTCTTGGCCCAACGCCCCATCCTTCTCCTCGACGAAGCAACCAGTAGTCTCGATGCCGAATCGGAACGTCTCGTTCAACGCGCAATAGACGCCCTAATGCACGATCATACGACGCTTATCATCGCCCACCGACTAGCTACCGTCCAGAACGTCGACCGAATCATCGTCCTCGACCATGGCCGCATCATCGAACAAGGCACGCACGCCGGTCTGATGACCGCCGGTGGTCTATACGCAAAGCTCGCCGCTCTACAATTTGGATTTTAGTGCCCAAACATTCACTCGCCTGCCACGTGCGCGACCGACGCACGCTGGCGCCGTGCCATCTCGGCCCCACGGCCGCCGCCGTCCAGTTGACATTCGTCAAACGGGCGGCCGCCGAAACAGGGCTATCCTATAGGTGCCATCACGCCCCGCTTGGCTAGCGTGTGAGTCGGCTATAGGGTTTTTGCGTCAGCTAGTAGACATCGGCACGTCTTCGCCTTGGCTGGGCGATTGCATCAAACATGGGAGAATGGACCGTGAGCGACCGCGATATGATTCGGCATCATCTCGACGCCCTGCTGTTAGACGCGCGGGCACGCAAAATCCCCACCGACATCGTCGGCCGCGCACTCCTCGACGAAGTTATCGCCCTTTGGCTGAGAGAACGACCCGCGAGCGACATAGGAGCTGAGCTCCAATACGTTATTGACAATCTAGACCCCGATAAAGAACACGCATTCATGCGACCCTAAGAAAGTCGCCGCCGAGCATTTAGTACGACCCTCAGCGGTAGCGGCGGCGCTTGGTGCGCTGCGAGAGTCGCTCCGCTTCACGTTCCACTCAGCAAACGACCGCAGACTCCGCTCCGCCGCGTAATGAATGCCCCCCCACCATGGGGCCGGCAGCATCCAGCATAACGCCCGCCAAGAGCCCGTAGGCGGCAGCCCACGCCTCACGCACCGCCGTCGAAAAATCGACTCCCAGTCCCTTGTCCAGGGCCCAGAGCAAGGCCAAACCCACCGTGTCGTAATCCTTCTCCACGACCCCGTAAGCCGAATGTCGACGCCCTAATGACTGCACGGCGCCCAAGATCTCCTCCGGTTGATGCAGCTTATCCACCACAAGCCTCAACGTCGTCATCAGCTTCTGACCCTGTTCGATCGTATCGTTGCTGAATAAGCTCCTAAGCGCCGGGTCGAGTGCAAATAAACGACCATAAAATAGCGAAGCCGCCTGCTCCGCAATCGGCACCACCTTCCGAAAAGAAGCTTGGACAAGTTCAATTTGTGCTGGATTCACGGCGATCCTCCGAGATGCAACTTGGTTTTACAGACGTCTTGTTCACGAACAAACGCCATAAACTCAAAGCGTTCGCCCCGACCCAGCTCCGCGGCAAAGAACGGAGGTCCATACAGCTATCGGCATTGTTGAAAAACGCCGTAGGGATCGACACAAGTTTTTTGATGGGAATCGTGGGATAAGCGGCTCGGTTATCCAAGACTGCATAGGGCCGAAGGCCCCGGCAAGCGCTAGCGACGAAAACGCTGTCGCTCTCTAAAAAGCGCCCAGACAGTTCAGACTGCAACCCTTGCACCTACCGATCGACCCACGGGCCGGACGCCACGAGGAATATTAGTGATCGAAAAAAGCTGATTCGAGCTCTTCTCGCATGGAAGGGTGTGCGATACGAATGAGTGCTTTTGAACGTTCGCGCATCGTGCAGCCCCGGAGATGTGCGACGCCGTACTCCGTCACGACATAATCGACATCACCACGCGTGGTCACGACACCTGCCCCGCGCTGGAGACGAGAGACAACGCGCGACAATCCGCCCTTAGTCATTGAACGCAAAGCGATGATAGATTTCCCGCCTTGCGATGACGCAGCCCCCCGAATAAAATCGAGTTGCCCGCCAAAACCGGAAATTACTTTCGGGCCGATAGAGTCTGCACATATTTGACCGGAAAGATCCACTTCAATGGCCGAATTAATCGCCACCATCTTGGGTTGCTGCGCAATTATGGAGTGTGCGTTCACGACATCGCTACCTAAAAAAATTACCGCGGCATTGCGTTCGACGAAATTGAAAAGATCGCGCGTGCCCGAGACAAAAGAAGTGACCGTCCGTCCTCGGTGAAGACTTTTATGTTTGTTATTGACAGTGCCGGACTTTAATAGCGCTAAGAGGCCATCACTGAACATCTCGGTATGAACACCGAGATCGCGATGTCCCTCTAGCGCGGTCAGTACAGCATTCGGAATGGAGCCGATACCCACTTGGACCGTTGACCCATCCTCTATCAATGACGCAACGTGCCTACCGATGCGAAGTTCATCGTCCCCGAGACGTTCAGGCAGCGATTCGAAGAGCGGTCGATCAACTTCAATAGCAAAATTGACGTCGGCAGTCGTAATTTCGCCAGCGCCGAAGGTATAGGGAAGTTGGGGATTTATCTCGGCAATCACGATTCGCGCCTCCCGTACCGCCGTACGTGTGACGTCGACACTGGTGCCGAGAGAACAACGACCAAACGCGTCCGGAGGCGATATCTGGACCAACGCGACGTCCGGCTTTCTGCTCGCCGCAAGGAGCCCGGGAACGGCTGAAAGGAAACAAGGCAGATAATCCACCCGGTCGTAGTTGAGCCACGGTCTGGTGTTCGCGCCGACAAAAAAATTACAAACTCGGAAATTTTCGGCATACCGCGGCTGGCAATATTCCGCGCCACCCATCGTATGCAGATGTACGATCTCTAAATCACGGAAACGTTCGGCTCCCGCTACTAAGGCATCAATGAGGGTGATTGGCGTCGCTGCCGCCCCTTGAATAAAAACGCGCCCCGCCGGCGGAATTAAATTGGGGATTTGTGATGCTAAAACTATCTTCATAATCTGACCCTGGAATTTCTCTGTGACTGAGATCGCGAAGACAGGCGAACGGGCTTATGAACTCGGTGAACCTCTCGAGCTGTCTCGGTCTAGCAACTTGCCCACCCAAGTTCTTCTTTAAAGGCCCGCGAGACAGGGGGCCGACCTAGTCGAAGACTCACCTCAACTCAGGTTTGGTCAATTTTTTTGGCGCGATTCCTCTCCGCTCACATCCGGCTAGAGAGCACTTCATAAGAGCCTAAATGCAAGCGCAGCGACGACCGTTGGTGGCAAAGCTCCGAGAAAAAGACCGAGCGGGGATATCACTTCGTTAGGGAAAAATCGCCTCAAGATAGCGACACCCACTGGGTTAGGCGCATTCGCAATGATGGTAAGTCCTCCTCCGGTTACAGCCCCGGTAAGTAAGGCATACTTCAAATCAGGTGCCATATCCTCGATTAACGAACCGAGAAAAGTAAGCGCTGCGTTATCGGTAATCGCCGTCAAAGCGGTCGCGCCCCAAAATATAGGGGCGTTACCTAACCCGGACAGCAACGGCTGCAGCCACCATTGCTGCAAGGGACCGAGTACAACTAACCCCGACAAGAAAAAGGCAACCAACAAACCCTCGCGTAGCATTAGTCGATCTTGGTGCTCTTCGTAAGCAAAAGATACGCCCACAAAAAACAAGAAAATCCCCATAAAAACCAGAGAATGCTGGCTAAACCTTACAACACCGATCATCATCACGATATTGAAAACCATCAATGATAGAGGGACCCAAGCCTTCGTTCGGGTGGTCAGATGTTCGAGAGTTTCGAGTTCTTCTCTGAAGTATAACGCGCCACACATCGCGTTGATGCTGACCGCTAGTGCGGCTTTCCATCCGATGTTCAGAAACATAAACGACGTGTCCCATTGCCACTTCGACGCGATCATCACAACTGGTGGGGCAGCGAAGGATGTAAGGACGCCGCCGATAGAAACATTCACGAAAAGAATACCGAGAGTGGCGTATTTGAGTCGTGCAGGGGTACTCGTTTTGAACACCGTATTACCCAGAATCAGTGCAGCCAGCGCCATAGCACCAGGTTCCGTCATCAACGATCCGAGGAGCGGAACAAGGGCGGTCGCGCAAAAATAGAAGGCCACGCCTTTTGGGAGCGGAAGGAGATGTACAAGGGCATCGACCGCTGCCATTGATGCTTGAAGAATGGCACGGGTACCTGCCATTATCATGATGGCAAGACAGAACATCGGTTGTGAGACGTCTCTTGAATCTAAATAACGCAGCACCTGTTGAGATTCCCCTAAGCAGAAGAGGAGTACTGTGAAAATAGCAGCCCACACGCCGAAAATAATCTCTGCCTCACCCAACAGGTGCCACAAGGCGCTGTGCCTTGGATAACGCAACGCGATACGTTGAAAAAAACCGGTGGAAAAGGTGTGGAGGATCGCACAAGCAAAAATAATAGTCCCTGTGATCTCAAGAGTGCCAGGGGAAAAATGCGAATCCATTGTTGCTATTGCCTCTTCAGAGTAACGATTTTTCGACAAAGATAGCCTAGAGCAGTAGGTGAAAGGAAACCAGTAAGCGTCCAGATACTCAATGCGGACGACAGGTAATTTATCGAGGCCTAGATCGCCTGTAGCAAAAACACGTAAATTTGCCATGAAGTCGCTCGGACAGCATGGACACCGGCTTAATCGCGCGGCGAGTTGTTACGAAAATTCACGTCAGCTCTGACGCACCGGAAACCAGCTCGCCACGCACTCAGAAAGACAATTAGTTACGGCGCACGCGGCGTCGCAGAGAGAGGTAATAGCGAAGACAATGGATGCGCTGCCCTCTCTCCGTGTGGCCACCGTGATGAAGCGTTCCAGAGGGTTTGTGGCTCGTCGCATTTGGCAGCAGATTTTTCCAGACCCCTCGCGAGCCTGTTTTAGGGGGGCGTTTTAGCGGCGTACAACATCGTGATCGTTCCGCTCATCAAGACGATGAGGTTGCCGCAAAGACTGTATCGGTCCGGCAACTGTCCAAAAAAAATATATCCCGTGCCCGTTGACCAAATGAGTTGCATGAAAAGGAGTGGGGCAATAAACGCGACATTTGACCAAACATAAGCGCGGATGAGACACCACTGACTGATTGCACCCAACACACCGAGCGAAAGAAGCCTCCATAGTTGACTATTATCTAGTCCAGTGGGCCAACCACCCCAAAGACCTTGCAAGGGAAGGAGAGCAGTGGAGACGATTACGCTCACCGCAGCGGAAAAAAACATGGTCGTGAAGGAGTTATCAGTGAGTGCTAAGCGTCGCGTAAGCAGTTGGAACGCTACGTTACACACGATGGTGGCCAACGCGAAGGCGATACCGATTTTGTCGAGATGACCGCCGGGCCGGACAAGCAGAAGCATCCCGAGAAAGCCGATCCCGGCGCCGATCCAGCGTATCCCGGAGATTTTTTCATTGAGAAGGAATCCTGCGAGCAACATGACCAGGAATGGGCTGATAAAATTAATCGCGGTCGCCTCTGCTTGAGGTAATCGGAATAACGCGCTGAAAAAAAACAAGGTAAACCCGCTGATAGCCATACCGCGACACAGCTGCAATCCGAAGTTTTGCGTTTGAAATAGCCGCGTGCCCATCCGAGGTCCAAGAACTAAAAGCATCAACAAGGCCTGTCCGCCGTGTCTAATTAAGGAAATCAGTGGGATCCCCATGTCGCGCGCGAGTGTCTTTCCCGTCGCATCAAGGAGCGCGAACAAGATCTGGGCACCGCATAGCAAGAACAGAGCGCGGAGAGGGCGATAGGTAGCGGCCTGCGGTAGAGACATCAAAAATGGGCTGTCTTTGGTGTTACGGGTGAGGGCCGTGCAAAGGTGAACCGTAAGAGATCCGTGAGGATGCGCTGCACTGAAGATCGCTAGCCGCGAGGACAAGCGCGCTCTATTGCAGCAGCACAGCGCCGACCAGGGAAGAAGTGTCCCTGGAGTTCCGTTCGGCTTTTTGCGCACCGCAGGTCTCGGCACCTACTGCTTCAAAAATTCGGTGCACTCTAGCGGAGCGCCGAGGGATCCCCGGCGCCATCGCGGATAGGGTCAATTCGGCGTGAATGCCGCCTCAGCACGCCTTATCTAACGTTGAGCCCGGCATAGTCACCTTTCGCACGCCACTCGGCAAGCATCTCATAGAAGCGCAGACCACCCTCGGGATACTGTCCTTGCAGGAAGCCGTCATTGGCCGCCTGCGCGGAGCCCTCTGCATTATAGTAGCCTGGTGTACAAGTGCTGAGGTAATCACTCATCGGGTTCGGCGCCATGACGAGCGCGAGGTAATCTTCTTCAGCCTGCTTTGTCGGTTCCAGCACTTTGTGTCCGCGGGCTTTCGCATCAACGAGCATGGCCGCGAGGTGTTGGGACTGCTTATCGAGTTGATAGGTAAAGTTGGGCGTATAGCCGGTCTGCGTGAACCCCATGTGATAGCAGTTCGGAAAGCCGTAGCTCATCAGTCCGTGGTAGGTCCGCATTCCTCGGGACCAATAGTCACCGAGCTTCGCGCCGTCGCGGCCGAAAATTTCTAGCGCAGCTTGTCGGGTATACGTTGCGCGGCTTACCTCGAATCCCGTGGCAAAAATCAAACAATCGACTTCATACTCCACACCGTCTACCACGATGCCTTTTTCCGTAAGACGTTCCACACCTTTACCTTTTGTGTCCACCAATGTCACGTTGGGCCGGTTAAAGGTCGGTAAGTAGTCGTCGTTAAACGTCGGTCGCTTGCACCAGGGGCGGTACCAGGCCTTTAGCGCTTCGGCGGTTTTCGCGTCTTTGACGATAGTGTCTATGCGTGATCGGACACGCTCGTCGTGTTGGAAATCCACAATCTCACCGAGCAACTTAACCTCTTCTGAGGTCAAGGCGGTCGCACCGGTGGTGTCCATCAGTTCCCCGAGCGACTTGAAAAGCTCGGTCCAGCCATCGTTGACAAGATCTTGTTCGACGGCAACTCCCACAAGCAGCTTGGTAAAATTATCGTTGCGATCTTGTTGCCACCCAGGCCTAAGCGACGCGAACCACGCGGGATCGGTCGGGCGATTGCGACGCTCATCCACTGCCGATGGCGTCCGCTGGAACACGTACAGCTGCTGCGCGGTCGCACCGACATGCGGGATGGACTGAATGGCCGTCGCACCTGTGCCAATAATCGCTACACGCTTGTCGCTAAGTTTGTCGAGATTTCCCGTCGGGGAGCCGCCCGTATATGCGTAATCCCAACGGCTGGTATGGAAAGTATGGCCTTTGAAGTCACGGATGCCTGGAATCCCCGGCAACTTCGGCCGATTCAAAGAGCCGCTCGAAATCACGATATGCCGCGCGCGGATCACGTCGCCTCGATCGGTGGTGATGGTCCAACGCGTCTCTATGTCGTCCCACCGCATCTCGCGGGCTTGAGTCTGGAAGTAGGCGCGCGAATAAAGATCAAAGTGATTCCCGATGCGCTTTGCGTGTTCGTAAATCTCTGGCTGGAAGGCGTACTTCAGCGAGGGCATGTAACCCGTCTCATCAAGCAGCGGCAGATAGATGTAGGATTCCACGTCACACTGGGCGCCTGGGTAGCGGTTCCAGTACCACGTGCCACCAAAATCGCCCGCACGTTCGATGATCCGAAAATTAGTAATGCCGGCTTCCTGCAGCCGGGCAGCCATCAGCATACCGCCGAAACCCGCGCCGAGGACCGCGACATCGATATCTTCGGCGACGGGTGCCCGCTCGATGCGAGACGTGATGTGCGGATCATCACTGTATCGTTCTAAATCACCGTCTATTTCCTGATATTGCGTTGCGCCTTCCGTGCGCAAACGGCGGTCACGTTCGAAGGCGTATTTTTCACGCATCGCTGCCGGGTCGAAACCGAGTTCCGCTGCGCTCGGAATGCGCAATTTGCCGTCGCTAAAAAACTGATTGGGCTTGTTCATAAGCGCTGTCTCTACTGATCAGTGGCAATGCCGTCCGATGGCGGGCGGGTACGGACACAGAACCCCGAGGAACTACGCTAACCCCGCGTCGCCAGGGCACAGAGGTTAGGACGGGAATCTCCGGTCGTATGTAAGATTAAAACATGTGCGCCGCAACAAGGGAGAAAAGCTTGTGCCAATATCTGTTCTTTTGGTGCCAGTCCATTCGAGGGTACAACGTTGCGTCGAAACTTGTCCGATAAGGAATAAGAACGGGCTGTTGTAGCCCGTGTTCATCACCGTTGCTTATTCGCCTTACGCGGCAGCCGACGCTTTCTTTCCCGGGGCCTCAGCGGACCACTGGCGCAGGACAGGCATCACTTCGGTTGCAAAGAGCTTCATGCCGCGTTCCACCACATCCATCGGAGTGCCGGCGAAACGGAAACAGGCCAAAACGCCATAGGGGCCAAAATAATCCCAGCGCTCCTCGAACTTGCGCAGCATCTGGTCCGGCGTTCCCCAGATTTGCTGGTCCACGTAAGCCTTCAGAATTCCTTCCTTGCCTAGGGCCTTCATCATATCGACCGCGTCGCCGTAGGCCTTATAGCCTTTAGCCTCCTTGTAATGTTCGCCCAACATCTCGTAATGATGGAGCACCGAAGTGCAATAACCCGCAACATACTGCTCCGCGTTTTCCCGCGCCCGCTTCGCATCATGGTCTACGATCGTCATTTCCGTCAGTAGCGGTGGCCGCGGCGCATGACCGTGTAGCTTAGTAAATAGTGCCTTGTAGTCGTCCAATTCTTGTTTTTGCTTATCCGGTGCCTTGTAGTTAAAGGCCATCATCTGCACACCAAGTTTCGCCGCCTGCTCAGCAGAATCCGGACTCATCGCCACCTGTGTGACGCGTGTTTTGCGCCACTCGTTGGAAAGCGGTGCTGGACGCAGGGGAGCCCTTGGCTGTTGGTAGTGCTTGCCGTGATGTTCCGGAAATACCCCGGTTTCGAGCGCTTCGAGAATAAGTGGCGACGCTTCATCGAAACGCTCACGGGAATCGTCCATAGAAATGCCGAAACGCGCAAATTCTCGCCGAGCCAGCCCCCGGCCCATCCCGAAAATCGCTCTGCCACCGGAAAGCTGGTCAAGCAAAGCGGCTTTTTCGGCCACTCGTAGCGGCTGAGCGTTCCACGGAATAATGCAAGCGCCGGTGGCTAATTTGATACGCCGAGTTTTCGCGGCCACATGCGCAAGATAGACAAAATTATCCGGACAGAAAGAGTAATCCTCAAAATGATGTTCCACTGTCCATACGTGGTCGTACCCTAACTCGTCGGCCAGCACCGCGCATCGTAATTCCTGTTCGTAGACTTGAGCATCGGTAATGCCTTCGAACATATAGCTCTGCATTACTTGGACAATTCCGACTTCCATTTTCCAATCCCTTTTCAGTTTGTTGATAACTCGACGGCAGCGCATCGAGGATCGGTTCGAAAACATTTCATAACCCCTCCTGCGTTAAGGGCTCGCTGATGCGCGAGTGTAGCCTCAATCCCCAGCGCACGCGAAGGGGCGACCTCAGAATCGAGCGACCGCCAACTCGGCCCGCCGCCTCACGCGCCCGGGGATATTTTGCGACCTCTCGTCATCTTAGGTTCACGCCTATCCTACCGCGGGGCCATTGCTCGGGTTCTCGGACACATCAACCTAATTTAATGGCACATAAGAACCAACGCTGAGCCGCACAAATACGGTAAGCCACCGCTCGAGCGGACGTGGTCCTTTCCTACACGAACAAATCGCTTCACAAAGCCTCAAGCGATAAGCCACCCTCGCTCATCGCCCCGCCCGCAAGCCATCAGTGCCGCGACGCGACATCCTCGCTTTCCTCTCTCTGCTTTAGCGTCCGAATCCTCCGAGACGGCGGCTGCCGGACGCACGTCCACTTTACAACCCCCAATGGCCCGACGTCAGTCTTGTCCGCCGCCGCCCCCGCCGCGCCGGGGACAATTGTCTGCGCCCCCCCTGCTGAACTTTTTTCGCGGCACAAAAACGACCATAAAACCCGACATGGAAATCATTCCCGTAGTCTGCTCCCTCCGACCGGTCTTTGCGGACTCGCCGAAGTCTGGCTCCATGTAGAAAGCGTATTAAGCCTTGGCGAAAATTTTTTTTCCAGTAGACAACCAGCAACGCGCCACCTCCGAGCACTGCCAGCGGCTCGCTGCACCGAATGAGCGCCCCTATTTTTTATAGCAGCCCTTCCCTGCCCGACGCACCCCTGACGCCGACGGGTTAGGTTTCTTCCTCTCTAAGCTCTCGCACAATTGCTCCTGTGTCGGTAGACGAACACGCACGTTCTGCTTGGCATCGTCTTTGCTGGAGGTAGGTAGTTTTGCGGGTATTTACAAGGGTCTAAAATCTAATCGAAAGTTCTTCGCCGCGTGAAAATTCACTCAAAAACGCAAGTCTCCTCAACTCGAGCGAAGAAACGCAATGCCACAGCCCCCTCGAGATTCGTCCCGCCACGCCCCTGGAGATCGATATGGCAGACATGAATTTATTCAAGTCACTGGATCTCGACGGCGATGGCAGTATCACTCGCGAAGAGTTCTTGAATGCTTTTATTTCTGCGGGACTCCAACTCAGCGACCGTCGTTTTTCCGAAAGCCTCGACCAACTCGAGGCATTAGCGCCGAAGTCGCGTGACACGATCACGCCCGCCACGTTCCAAAAAATCATACGACCTAACATTCATCTTCTGCGTCGAGTACTAAAAGCGCAACTCATCCTGCCCGATTTCAATGATTTCTGTAGCGATCTAAGTCAACTCTTTGAC
Organism: uncultured Pseudomonadota bacterium; assembly: GCA_903825645.1. Lineage (GTDB taxonomy): Bacteria > Pseudomonadota > Gammaproteobacteria > CAIKBL01. The sequence goes on from CAIKBL010000017.1 coordinate 83,765, forward strand.
CTTGCGAAGAGAAATACGGCCGGCACCGTAGCGAACCACATACAGCAATTGGCACGTGTGGACGAACGACATTTTGCGCTCGCGGTATGCAGCATAGACGGCCAGCGGTACTTCCGCGGCGACGTTCTGGATCGTTTTACTATTCAGAGCACGAGCAAGACCATAAGTTATTGCCTCGCTTTAGAAGAACTCGGTCGGGACAAGGTTCACCAGTACGTCGGGCGAGAGCCCTCCGGTCTGGGTTTCAACGAGTTGACCTTGAATGCGCTGGGCCTGCCACATAATCCGATGATCAACGCCGGTGCCATTATGGATTGCTCCCTCCTAGGACACGAGATGGATCAGGCGGACCGTTTCGATTTCGTGATGAGCAAGCTAAGCCCCATGGCTGGGCATAATAAACCCGCATTCAGCAATGCTGTGTATCTGTTGGAGCGTGAAACCGCTCACCGAAATCGGGCACCGGCGCATTACATGATAGAAAAGAGGACATTTCCGGAATTGGCTGATCTCGAACAACCACTGGAATTTTACTTTCAATGCTGCTCAATCGAACTTAATGCCGACCAGATGTCCATTGTCGCGGCGACACTGGCAAAGGGCAGCACTTGCCCTATCACAGGTGAAAAAATCATTAAAACAAGCATCACCTAGGCTTTTTTATCGCTCAGGTCATCCTGCGGCATGCATGACTTCAGTGAAGAATAGGCGTTTACCGTAGGTTAGCCCGCTAAATCGGGGATTTCCGGCGCCATCATGATCGTCGTTCCTAATGTGCTCGGACTCTGCGTCTGGTCACCGAAGCTCGATGCGCAGGGAAACAGCGTCAGGGGCATAGATTTTTCAAAAAAATTGTAGACAAGTGTAGCTTTCACACCTATAGCAATCCGGACCTGCAAAGCGAGAAAAAAATTCGCGCATTAGTCCGATTCAACGGGAATCCGAAGAGGTCACTACACTGATAGAAGTCGCAAGTCGCGGCGACTTGACGGCGGTAGATCAATATCATATCCGCGGAACGAATATAGACGCCGGCGACTATGACAAACGCACCCCTCTACCTCTGGCGTGCGCCGGCGGGCACTTGAACGTAGCAGAATTCCTTGTGACACACGGAAAAAATGTAAACTGCCACGATCGTTGGGGTAGCACGCCGTTGAACGACGCCATTCGCAATCATCATGATCCCGTGGCTCAACTTCTCCGAAAGCACGGTGGGAAAGAGGGCGCGAACGACTACCAACAGTTCGACGATGTCACCATCCCGATATCGGTCACCTCAGATGTGACCGCATTTATTTGGGCTTCCAGCAAAGGAAATCTTGATGCCATGCTCCCTTATGTGGCGCGCGGCGTCTCGCTCGACAGCGCCGGCTACGATGCTCGAACAGCACTCCATTTGGCGGCGTCGGAGGGGTATCTTTCTGTGGTCCGCTACCTGCTCGCCAACTATGCCAATGTCAATCCGCTGGACCGCCGGAGTCAGACCCCCTTGGACGATGCCATTCGGCACGGCCATAGCAATAGCAACGTCGAAGCGATATTGAGAGAGGCCGGTGCCGTAGAGTGCACCGCGTCCTAATACCCTTCATCTGCAGGGAGGCACTGATCGCACTGCAGGAACTTGGTCGGCGCAAGCGCGGCACACCTGTTATTCGGTCTACGTCAATGCGCTCGACCGAGCGCTGAGTTAGTCTGCCGGATCTCTGGACCCCGTCGATCCGGGGCTCTCGCCCGTCTAACACCACATCTGGTCGGTCCGGCGATGTCCCGCTTCGGGTAGGCAGATTTGTGACCATGCTCAAAACACTGCCTTACATCAATCAACCTGTAGAACCGTCAAGAGCGCGAGCTGGGCGAATAGATCGTCAGGAACAGCCTAGGCGCTGATGTAGTCGCCGGTCATTCTTTCTTCGGATTGATCTCCTAGGCACGATCATTACGGCCGGCACAATGACGGTACTGCGTGGCTCCTTGCCTGGCCATGTGCTCTTGCGGACCTACTTAACGTGACACTCACCGATGCGGATAATCACAAGACTACTCGCCGTACTGATAGCGCCATGTCGGTCGCCTTCGTACCGCAGACTGCTACAATTCTATATAGTCGGTCCAACGAAGCGGCTATCAACTGCTATGCACTTCAGCCAGCGTCCACCATTCACTCAAACGATGATAAGTCGAGGCATGTATCACCGAATCCAAAATCATCCTCGATACCCCCTGCGTTTACTAGTCCAACGTATACACAGAAAAAGATACGCCGGAGTCTTTACGGCTCAAGGCGACTAATATTTAGCCGTCCTATCCAGCGCACAAATGCGTAGGTTAAGAACTCCTGTCAACCTCAATCAGTATGTTAAGAATCATTAATTCACCATCAACTGGAATCAAATCGGCAAATCCCGCGTTGCTCTCCGGTTGGCGGTTAGCGCTCGCGATGCTCGCGGCAGCCGGCGTAATAGGATGTTCGTCGGGCATCAAAATTGCTTTGCACGTAAATCAATTTATTCTGCCAGAGATGGGTGCGTTAGCCTATGGCGTATTCACCCGCCCAGGTGGCGCGTGGGCGCGTGCGCCGCTGCATGTGACGTTGATTCCAGGGGTAGTCGCCGTGATTGGCACGCTGGTGGCCCGTCATATACCTTACGGATACTGGTCCGTATTGCTCACCGTGAGCGGGGGGATTTCGGTACTCAGACTGTGTCGTTCACCCATTGCCCCCGCTATCTCTTGCGGATTGCTACCGGTTATCTTCGGGATAACGGACTGGTGGTACCCGGTGAATGTCGTAACCACCACCGTCATGCTCGCCATCGCCGCCAGTCTATGGCAACGCCTACCCTGCATTGCGTCGCGCAGCTTCCTGAAAGTTGAATCCCTCGAATCTCAGCAACAATCGGAGGAAAAGCGCGAGCCAAACATTTTGGGGATCGTCGCCTGCGGGGTGTTTTTAGTTCTGGCCGTCACGCTCGTCAAAATCACCGGCCTGCGCATGCTACTGGCCCCTCCAATAGGGGTTCTCGCCGTCGAGATGTTCCGTTACCCGTGGACCGCCCCTTGGGCTAAACGGCCGCTGTGGCTTCCCCCGATCGCTTGTTTTCTCTCAGCTTCCATTGGGCTCGCCGCGTTCAATTTTTTACCCATGGGTCCGTTAGTCGGCGCTACGGGCATCGTGGGCACTGGCCTTATCCTTTGGATGCTTAAAATTTATCTACCACCCGCGGTTGCCGTCTCCATGTTGCCGCTAGTCATGATCGATTCACCGCCGACGCTTTATTTCCCTTTATGGATAGCGTTCGGTGTCGGTTTTTTTTGTCTCTGCATCGCGGCCTACCGGCGCGTGATCGATATTTTCTTTCCTTCTCGACCCGAAGATCTCGTCGAGAAAACATGAGGAAAAAAAATATCTATTTTCGAGAACAAGCGAGTCGACTCTGCACGGCCGCCTTTTTAAGGTACCGGCGACCTGGATGTTCAGCCTCGAATCCTAAAGTGCTTTATCGCACGAACGAAGGTAACTTCCTGGCCGGAAGCGCGGCTTTAAGCTGGCGATTGTGAAGTCTCCGATAAAAAAATATTTTCCTATCATAGTTTTTTTGCGGTGCAACATGACGAAACGGCGCTCGTATAGGGAAAGGGCCTTCGTCAGCTTCCGCCACACTGGTTTTAGCGCTTCCCAGGTCGTAACGAGATGGCATTGGCGTTTGCTTATGCGACACTTAAGGCAAGCAACGTCAATTATCCCCAGCGGAGGAGACATCAATGGATTTCGGTTTTGTATTCATGGGCTCGGTCAGAGCGGCACCACAGGTAAAGCATGCGGAAGAACGCGGCTATTCACATGCTTGGCTCTACGATTCGCAGATGCTCGCAAGCGAAGTTTACGCCTCTCTCGCCCTATGCGCGGCCGCGACGTCCAAGATAAAACTAGGACCTGGTGTCACTAATCCGAAGTCGCGCATCGCTCCCCTAACGGCGTGCGGAATGGCCTCTCTAAATGAAATCGCGCCGGGACGTGCGATTCTGGGCATAGGGACAGGCAATACCACTCGACGTACGATGGGTATGCCGGCCGCCCGTCTTTCTGAGTTGCGCGAGCACATAGAGGTTTGCCAAGGTTTATTCAAGGGGGAATTAACTGACTACACTGAGGGTGAAAGGCATCGGAAGATCCAATTTCTCAATCCCGACATGGGCTATGTCAACATCAAGGATAATATCCCCGTCTATGTCTCCGCCAGCGGCCCAAAGGTCGCGCAGATGGCGGGCGAAATCGCCGATGGCGTGATTCTGTTTGGGGCTGTCCACCCCTCGATCATCAAATGGATGGTCGATAACGTAAAAGAAGGGGCCCGACGCGCAGGCCGTGATCCGGATAAGATTTATATTCTATCGATGACAGCTTTTTATCTGACTCAACATGAGAAAGATATTGAACGCAAGGAAGTACGTGAAGCCGTTGGACCGATGGTCGCGTCCAGCAGCAATATTTTCGCGCTGTCCACCTACAAAAATCCAGAAGTACTACCGTCGGATTTTAGAGCTGAACTGGGAGCCTTTACGGACGTGTACAAAGAGCCAGATGCGTCGGTTGAAACCCGCCATCTGAAACTTTATAGCGGTTATCTTCAAAAATTACGACCGGAACACGAGGCGCTGATGACCGAAAAAATCATGCGCGCCACAACCTTGGTAGGCACCCGGGACCAAGTGATCCAGGCGATACGTGAGATGCAGGCCGCAGGCGTTCATCAGGTCGCGGTTCAGCCCATCCTCGATACCAACGAAACGATTGATCAGTTTGCGAACGAAATTATGCCGGCTTTCCGTTGACGCTTTAATCGCCGGGGCAAAAGATGCGGGCGGACGGCAATAAGATGAGTAAGTTTCTAATCCCCGACCTGCTGTTGCCCCTTAGATATAAATAATTCCAAATGGCGCAATGCGAGTAGGGAAATTTTTCGCAAAAAAAGGCGTTCTAATGAATTATTCCATCAACAGATCCTTAGCCGGCGTATTTAAGTTTCTGCCTATTGACGAGGTGCACTACGGCGTGGGTAGCGTGCGTGGTTTGGGAGCAACACTGGCGGCTCATGGGGTAGAGCGGGCACTACTGATCACGGGGCGTACGCTTGCGACGAAGACGCCTCTTGTCGAAAAAGTACGTGAGGCCGCACAAGGTCGGATCGCAGAGGTGTTCTGCGACACGATCCAGCACGTCCATCGTGCCTCTGTGCTGCGGGCCGCCGAAGCGGCACGGGATCTCGGCGCGGATGGGATTGTGTCGTTCGGCGGAGGAACGCCAAACGATACGGGGAAGGCGGTCGTGCTTGCACTGGCCGAGAATATTCGGACACGGGATGCCTTCGATGCAGCGCGCGTCAGATTCACTTATCCATCCGATATTGTCGTTCCACCGATGAAGGGGAATGCTGTACCGATGGTTGCGGTGTCAACAACGCTCTCGGGCGGGGAATTCACACATTTCTCTGGCATAACAGACGAAATCCGAAAGGTTAAAGATTTATATATCGATCCGAAGCTGACGGCCCGGGCGGTGTTTCTCGATCCGGAGCTGACCCTTCACACGCCACTGTGGCTGTGGCTTTCGACCGGCATGCGTGCGGTCGATCATTGCATCGAGGCGCTCTGCTCGACAAATGCTCATCCCTTCACCGACGCGCTAGCAGCTCATGCGCTATCAGCGCTATCTCAGCGACTCCGTGACTGCAAGAACTCGCCAAGAGATCTCCAAGCGAGAACTCAGGCTCATATCGCGGCATGGATGTCGATTTGCGGTATTGCGAACGTCAATCTTGGACTGAGTCACGGGATTGGTCATCAACTCGGCGCCCGTAACAACGTCCCGCACGGCGTTACCTCTTGCGTAATGATGGTGCACACGATGGCCTATAACGCGGGGCACATCGGCGCGCGTCAGGCGCAAATTGCGGAACTCATGGGACGAAATATTAAAGGTTTGAGCGAAGCGGCGGCGGCCGCCGAGGGTCGGGCAGCCGTGGCACAGCTTGTCACCGATCTCGAGCTACCGGCTCGGCTGCGCGATGTGGGGGTTACCCCCGGTGATTTCACCGCCATTGCCCAAGATGCGATGGAAGATCTCGTCGTCGCAACCAATCCACGCCCCGTCGGATCTGCGTCGGAAATTGTCGCGCTGCTCGAATCCGCTTACTAAAAAATTCAGGATTCAGCCTGCGGTTTTGGCCGGCGGACCGTGGCGTTCGCTAATAAAAGATACGCTCCCGCATCACCCGGCCGGGATAACGCGGGGTAGTGCAGGGGAGCTTGCACCTAAGCCCCATGCGGTCGGGAAAACCTCCCGAGCATTATCACCGTGTCATCACTAGCAAATTCTTCGTCTTGCACTATATTCAGGGTGTAGGTCCCCTGCGCTGGTTAGATCTGGCACTCAATCGACACGAGACGTTTGAATAGAGGGTAGCGAACATGGCAAAGAATCTTGATGAATTTCTGGCGTCCTGCGGCGTCGCATTTGCGGGTTTCGCGATGTGGTCAGTTCTTTTCGGCTTTCTCGCGACGCGACAACTTCAACCGCTCCTCTGAGCATCATCGCAGGAAGAACGGCTCGGATAGAGGTCTCGGAATCCGCGTGGGCTTTTCTAAAAAAGTCCCGTGATACGTCCATTGTCATCGACATCGATGCGCTCAGCAGCCGGGGATTTGGGTAAGCCGGGCATCGTCCTTATGTCGCCGGCAATAGCCACAACAAAGCCGGCACCGGCTGCTAACCGAACGTCGGATATCTCGAGAGTATGCCCGGTAGGTGCACCCCGTGCGGTCGGATCGGTGGAAAAGGACATCTGAGTCTTGGCAATGCATACCGAAAAATTTCCATGCGTCAGATCCCACGCCAGGAGCTGAGCGCGTACCTTGGCTGGTGCGCTGATCCCGGCCGCGCCGTAGATACGTGTAGCGACCGTCTCGATCTTCTCCCAGAGTGGCAACGTATCGGGGTACACCATCCGGTGCTGGTTCGTCTTGCCATCAATCATTGCCGTCACCGCGCGTGCAAGTTCCGTGGCGCCGGCGCCGCCTTCCGCCCAATGGCGAGCCACGACACTGGTCGAACCCAGCTCCGCTATTTTTTCCTGGAGAAGGGCAATTTCGGCAGGGGTATCTTGTGTAAAGTGGTTGATGCTGACCACGCACGGGAGACCGTAATGCTCGCGGATGTTGTTGAGATGGCGCTCAAGATTAGTGCAACCGGCGGCGAGCGCGACCAGGTTTTCCTGCCCGAGGTCGGCGACGGCGACCCCGCCGTGATACTTAAGTGCGCGTACCGTGGCAACAAGCACGACGGCCTGCGGTTGGAGGCCCGCCATACGGCATTTAATATCGATAAATTTTTCTGCCCCCAGATCGGCGCCGAACCCTGCCTCGGTCACCACGTAATCCGCTAATTTGAGTGCCGTGCGCGTGGCAATTACGGAGTTGCAACCATGGGCGATATTGGCAAAGGGTCCGCCATGGACAATGGCAAGATTGTTTTCGAGCGTCTGGACCAGATTTGGACTGATAGCGTCTTTGAGGAGTGCTGCCATCGCGCCATGCGCTTTAAGATCTGCGGCGGTAACCGGTTGTCGTGTAGGGGTATAACCCACCACGATACGACCCAGCCGTGTTTTTAGATCTTTGATGGAAGTTGCCAGGCAGAAGATGGCCATCACCTCGGAAGCGACCGTAATATCGAAGCCGTCCTGGCGAACAAAACCATTCGCAACACCCCCCAAGCCAATCACGATCTCGCGCAACGCGCGATCATTCATATCAAGCACCCGCTTGTAGGTGATAAGGCGCGGATCAATGTCGAGCGCATTCCCATGCGTGATATGGTTGTCGATCATGGCGGCCAGAAGATTATGGGCAGCGCCTATCGCATGGAAGTCGCCCGTAAAATGCAGATTGATGTCTTCCATCGGAACGACCTGTGCGTACCCTCCACCGGCTGCTCCGCCTTTGACGCCAAAACATGGACCGAGCGACGGCTCTCGTAGGCAGATCAGGGTGCGCTTCCCAAGGAGGTTCATCGCATCGCCAAGACCAACCGTGGTCGTAGTCTTGCCCTCACCGGCCGGCGTCGGGCTAATGGCCGTGACTAGGATCAGACGACCATCCGACAGATCCTCTAGGCTGCGGATAAAATCGAGTGACACCTTCGCCTTATAATGCCCGTAGGGCACCAAATGTTCGGCCGGAATACCGTACTGCTGACCCGCGAGCGCGACGATCGGGGTTTTATGCGCCGCCTGGGCGATTTCAATATCAGACATGTCAATCAATTCTCTTGATAAAATTGGCAAAATACCGGGCCTGCCGCGCCGCCCGACCCCACTTTAAGGGACCGACGTCAATCCATGGGGAAAAGCATCCCGGACAACCGGAGTAGACGCGGCATCATACCCGTCCCGTCCGTCGAAGAATCCGAATTATCCTGCTGCAAAACTAACTGGGGCTAGGCGATGAATGTTGACAAGATACTAGATGGCAGAAAAATCGCACAGTCCATACTGGACGAATCGGCACGTAAAGTGACGATTCTGCGACAAGAAAAAGGGCTTGCGCCCTGTCTCGCTACCGTATTGGTCGGATGCGATCCTGCTTCTGAGACCTACGTCCGAATGAAGCGCAAGCGGTGCGAGGAGGTGGGCATGATTTCACGTCCAGTGGAAATGGACGTAACGACCTCAACCGCCGCATTAGTCAGACAGATTGAGTTGCTGGCACGTGATCCGGCCGTCAACGGCATCCTGCTCCAACACCCGGTCCCGGCACAGATAGATGAGCGGGCTGCGTTTGAGGCCATTCCGCCGGAAAAAGATGTCGACGGCGTGACCGCCACGGGCCTTGGTCGCATGTGGCTTGGCCTGCCTGTCTTCGGCTCATGTACACCAGCCGGTGTAATGCATTTGTTGCGGGCATACGAGGTCGATCCGACCGGTCTAAACGCCGTGGTGATCGGACGTAGTCCCATTTTAGGTAAGCCGATGGCTGCCATGCTGCTCCACAGCAACGCAACGGTCACCATTGTGCACTCTCGAACCAACGGAATCGCTGATCTGATTCGCCAAGCTGATCTCGTGGTTGCCGGCGTCGGACGTGCAAATTTCGTTCAAGGCGACTGGATTAAACCAGGCGCCGTGGTCGTTGACGCGGGGTACAACGCCGGAAACGTCGGCGATGTTGATTATGCTGGTGCGTTCCCTCGCGTCCGGCTGATTACACCGGTGCCCGGCGGCGTCGGCCCCATGACGATCGCGACGTTAATTGCGCAAACGGCCGACGCAGCCTTGCGTCAACATGGCCTCGCTTGAGTGGCCACCCGCGAGCGCGATCTGACGCAGGACGGTCAGGGCGACCCGCCTGCTCCATGAAGATTCTCATTGCCCCCGATAGCTTTAAGGAAAGCTTAGGCGCGGCAGAGGTCGCGACCGCCCTCGCCCGCGGCATCGCGACCGTGCTGTCCGACGCGGAGTTTGACCTATTACCTATGGCAGACGGGGGAGAAGGTACCGTGGAGGCGATAGTTCGCGCCCGCGGCGGTCAGTACCATTGGGTCAGTGTGACCGGGCCGATGGGTGAGCGGATTAACGCGCGCTACGGGATCCTCGACGACGGCCGCACGGCAGTGGTTGAAATGGCGTCGGCTTCCGGTCTTGGGCTCGTGCCGCCCGCAACCCGCGATCCCACGAAAACGACAAGCTACGGCACCGGGGAAATTGTCCGGCACATAATCGAGCAACGTGTTGAAACGATCATCCTGGGCATCGGGGGATCCGCCACGGTCGACGGCGGGGCTGGCCTTTGCCAGGCTCTCGGGGTGCAATTCACGGATCGGACGGGTCACACCCTATGCCATCCGATTTCGGGCGGACAACTCACCACCATTACGACTTTAGATCGTTCAGCCGTCCCCCAACAATTGGGCCGCACCCGCCTTCGCATCGCCTGCGATGTTGACAATCCACTGTTAGGGGCCCGCGGCGCCGCGGCGGTATTCGGGCCACAAAAAGGCGCTAGCGCAAGCGAAATCGCGACGCTTGAAACAGGCCTCAGTTCGTTTTACGACCTGGCAGAGCGCGCGTTGGGGATCCGCGTCCGTGATCGCCCCGGCGCGGGCGCTGGCGGCGGCGCCGGGGCCGCACTTTGCGCGTTTTTTGGTGCGGAGCTGGAGTCAGGTGTCGCGATTATGGCGGATGCGCTGCGACTCGCTGATCGGATCCGACAGGCTGACGTGGTGATTACGGGTGAGGGGAATCTAGACGCACAAACCCTTTTCGGAAAAGCGCCGCACGGGATCGCGAGCCTGGCGCGCCAGTATAGTGTTCCGGTGATTGCGGTAGGCGGAAGCATCACCGCCGCGGCAGAACCCGCGTTGTCGCGTCTGTTCGACGCCATGGAAGCCTGCGTGACCGCGCCAGGGCCGCTTGCGACGGCGCTCTGCGAAAGTCAACATAATCTGGAACGTGCCGGGGCCCGCATTGGGCACTGGCTGGCCCTTTGTAAACGTCTTTGAGGCCGAGCCTGTCTTGATGAGGCTGACATCGTAGGCCAGCGCGCTATCATAATGAAGTCCACATTCCGAGCGTCTGCGTATGATTGAAGGTATTGAAGAATCCCGCGTCACCAGCTGGCTGGCGGCCCACGTCCCTGCGTTAACCCCCCCGGTTACGTATACCCTAATTGCGGGTGGTCACTCGAACCTCACGTTTGCGTGTGACGATGCGGCAGGCCGACGCTATGTCTTACGTCGCCCGCCGCTCGGCCACGTGCTCGAAAGCGCGCACGACATGAGTCGTGAACATCACGTCGTCTCGGCACTAGCTAACTGTGGGGTTCCCGTCGCGCCAACGTACGGTCTATGTCCCGATACCGCGATAAATGGCGCGCCATTTTTTGTCATGAAATTCGTTGCGGGTCTCGTCCCACATGACGCGACTGCTGCGCAGGCACTGACGCTCCCCGAACGGGAACGTCTGGGCCTTCACGTCGCAGAAGTCCTGGCAACTTTGCACTGTCTTGTGCCTGAGCAGGTGGGGCTCGGCAATTTAGGAAGAAAGGAAAATTATATCGCACGGCAACTCAAGCGCTGGGCAAGCCAGTGGGAGCAGACCAAAACCCATCCGGTTCCCGCCATGGAGGAAGCCTTTCAACTCCTTAGTGCTCGTATGCCCATCCAAGTCGGGGCGAGTATCGTGCATGGCGACTATCGACTCGGAAACATGATCGTCGCAGACGGAAAAATTCGCGCCCTCCTCGACTGGGAGCTCTGTACCTTGGGTGATCCGCTCGCCGACCTCGGCTATCTCCTCAATACCTGGCTCGGGCCCGAAGAACGCATGGGAGACGTTGAAGACGCGCTACCGACCACCATCGGCGGCTTTCCATCCCGCGCGAAATTGATGACACACTACGCCGCCATTACCGGTTTCGATTTAACGCATATTGACTATTATCGCGCGTTCTCGCACTGGCGAATCGGGGCGATCCGTCAGGGCGTCTACAAGCGCTATCTGATGGGCGCGATGGGCAGTGACCGTGCCTTTGATCTTGAGGGGTACAAGCGCAATATCGCCCGAAAGGGCGAAATCGCCGTACAGCTACTCAGCCAATAGCGACACGTTAACCGACCTCTCACGGAAGAGACCTACCACAAGGACTGCGCCATGAACGAAACCTCTATTCAGGGAAAGCGGGTGCTCATCACCCAGCGACATGATTTTATGGGGCCTGCCTTGTGCGAAGTCTTCGCCGAACGGGGCGCCGAAGTCATTGCAGATCCGCAACCGCTCACAGATCCCGATTTGCCGGCAGCACTGATCTCGGCCAGTGGACCTATCGACATCCTGATTGTGAATCTTGCCGTGCCAGCGCCAAGCTCGCTCCTGGAAGACGTCGAGGAGGCCGAATGGCGTGATGTGTTCAGCCATCTGGTTGATCCCCTGCCCCGTCTGGTACGGGCAGTGCTGCCCCAGATGTTCGCGCGAGGGACAGGGAAGATCCTCGTCATGGGCAGCGCCTCGGCGTTGCGGGGAATGCGACGGACCTCGACCTACGCGGCCGCACGCGGGGCCCAGCTGGCGTACGTTCAGGCGGCAGGCGTAGAACTTGCCCCCCGCAATATCCAGATCAACGCGATAGCGCAACATTACGTCGATAACCCAACCTATTTTCCGCCGGCCGTGCAGGAATCCCCGCGATTCAAGGAGCGCCTCTCCCGGGAAGTTCCCTTGGGCCGGTTAGTTGCCCCTCGGGAAGATGCCTCGTTTGCGGCCTATCTATGCAGCCCCGCGTCAAATTGCTTCGTCGGCCAGGTTTTCCCCGTCTGCGGCGGGTGGGTGACACGTTGAAACGTTGCCCCGGGATGTGGGGCTCGAGGCCCGCGAGGCTCCCTCTTCATGGTGCGTGCGCATGAATCCGATATTTATTCCCTACGGCGCCTACTGGTGCACTCCGTTCGCACGGTGGCAGGGCAGCTTGTCTCATCTGCACAGCCTTCGATTTGCGGCGCATGTGGCCCGAGCAGCACTCGAGACCCGCGATATCCCCGTCACGGTATTCGACCAGGGTCTCCTCGGCATGACTGTGCCGCAGCGGCAGTGTTTCTATGGATTCCCTTGGCTGGCGGGAGAGTTAGGCGCGCCGCACCTTGCTGGGCCTACGATCATGCAAGCCTGCGCTACCAGCGCGAGAGTGATTACGCACGCGGCACATGACATTTCGCTGGGTAATGCCGATTGTGTACTGGCCATAACGGCCGACCGTGTCTCCAACGGCCCGCATGTTTATTACCCTAATCCGCGTGGTCCCGGTGGCACCGGAGAAACCGAAGATTGGGTCCTCAGCAATTTTGAATCCGATCCCTTTGCGCGCTGTACCATGGTCGCAACCGCAGAGCGCTGCGCAAGTCGATGGGGGATCTCGACAGCAGAGCAACACGCGCTGGTCCTAAGACGCCTAGAGCAGTACCAGCAAGCGCTTATCCCGGGCCCAGCGGGGACTTTTCAGACGCGCTACATGACGCTTCCGTTCCCGGTGCCGGATGCAAAATTCAGTCGAACCTTAACGACCCTGACAGGTGACGAGGGGATCCACGCCTCCACCGCAGAGGGACTTGCCCGCCTACGACCCGTTAACACCGGCGGGACAGTGACCTTCGGCGGTCAAACTCACCCCGCGGACGGCAACGCGGGCATGGTGATAACAACGAAAGCACGGGCGCGCGAACTCGCGCGCGACCCGGCAATCAGCATCGAGATCCGCGCCAGCGCTCAGGCCCGTACCGAAATCGCGATGATGCCGGCTGCGCCCGTCGAAGCCGCCCGCCGGGCGCTCGCCGGTGCAGGGATCACCGTTAACGATTTGGCCGCCATCAAGTCGCACAACCCGTTCGCCGTAAATGATATTCTTTTTGCGCGCGAGATGGGTGTGGAACTGGAACATATGAACAACTACGGTTGCTCTCTCATCTGGGGTCACCCACAGGCGCCTACCGGGATGCGGGCGATCATAGAACTGATCGAAGAACTCGCCCTACTGGGAGGCGGCTGGGGTCTGTTTCATGGCTGTGCGGCCGGCGATACCGCCATGGCCATGGTCTTTAAAGTGAACTGAATGAAGTTGATATTGAAGCCGCAGGACAGCGCGCCCTGCGGCTTCAATCTTTAGGCCACAGCGGACCCAACAACGGACAAGGCTACCGCTGGCGAGGGCTCGTAAGCCGATGTCCGTAAGATACGGCCCGGCAACGCCCCCGTGCACTCGTCGTTCTCAAAGGTCGGGACCCCGTTGACGATGACGGCACGATAACCTTTGGCCTTCTGAATAAGCCGCTTACCACCGCCAATGATGGGCTCATAAACGGGCTCTTCAGGTGTGACCTCAAGCTTCTCTAGATCGTAGATGACGATGTCGGCCGGCATTCCTGGTTGCAACGTGCCAATCCCCTCAAGACCAATCGCTGCCGCGCACATATGCGACAGACGCCAATGGGCCTCTTCTAGAGACATGACCCCTTCATCACGAACCCATTTACTCAACATGACCGTCGGGTACTTACCTAGACACAGAAACTGGGTGTGCGCACCGCCGTCCGACAATCCAGGAATGACGAGCGGATGTTTCATAATTTCCGCCACCGCCGCATCTTCTGAATTGTTCAAGTCTTCGATCAGGAAAAGCGTCTTTAAAGCCTCCCCTAGGGCAATTTCACAGAATGCATCAAGCGGTGCAATTCCTTTAGATCGGGCGATTTCGCCGACATACCGACCCTCATATTCAGTTTGGACTGAGTCGAAGACCTTCATCCTATCCCAGTTTCCCGCCCATAGCCGATTCGTATGGAAATCCAGATCGTGCTGCAATCGGGCGCGCACTTCGGGATTCGTGAGGTTGGCGATCCGCTCCTCCATTGAACAGGCAAGCGCCTTGTTCCATTCGGGCATGTCATCGAAAAGGTTGTACTCGACCAGATTAAAAAGTGATTCAATGCGATGGGCATTACCGAGCGCAAAAATGCGATGACGTTTATTCATTTCCTCCAGACGCCCGAGCGCTTCCTTCCACTGCCCCGGCAAATGATGAACTTGAAGAATCGCATTGTAATAGACGGGACGACCGCTTAACTCTGCCCAACGTTCGAGCATGGCCGCTTCATCGGGACCAAGATGGAGGGACTGCGGCGTCACCTCGATAGAGCCCACGTTGAATTCGCGTGCCACAGAAATAAGCGCCTCCGTTTCCTCCGCACTGGCAATAAGACTTGGCAATTTCGAACCATCAAAATCACGGTCAATGAGATTCAGGTCGGTGGAAAGTCCGAGCGCACCGGCCCGATAGCCATCTCGCACAAGCTCTTTCATCTGCTCGAGCTCATCGGGCGTCACTTTCTCTCGCCGCGAATCCTCTTCCCCCAAGACCCACGCGCGAATGGGGGACTGCGGAATATAGCTCGCTACATTCACGCCGAGCCCCGCGCGTTCGAGCGAATCAAGGTATTCTCGCTGGGTCACCCAGTCCCACCGCATCCCTTCCTTCATCGCGGCATAGGGGATCGCCTCCACACGCGTCATACGCTGCATGGCGCGTTCGCGGTCTTCCGGACGACAAGGTGAGAATCCGAAACCGCAAGCTGCGACAACGATGCTGGTAATACCGTGCCAGCACGATTGCGAGGCATACGGATCCCAGTTCAGTTGCGCATCATAGTGCGTATGTACATCGATAAATCCCGGCGCCACGATAAGTCCACGGGCATCTATCTCGCGACGTCCCTTGCCACGGACCTGACCGAGTTCCGCGACGCGTCCATCTTTGATCGCGAGATCTCCGGTGAAGGCGGGCATGCGGGTGCCGTCTACAATTCGGCCACCCCGGATAACGATGTCGTATTCGATCGATGTCTCTGGCATTGTATGCGCTCCCTGATGCGGCCGTGGAACAGAAACCACCATTCCCCCTATTTTCTAGCGGCGGAGGGGAGCAATGGGTTTGAGTGTCGCACCTAATTTGCGCGCAGTGCGCGCCACGGTCAAGCCAAAACGAACAGGCTCAGCGACCGGGTGTTCAACGGAACAGCTCGTCCTTTCAAATACTGCGCCGCAATATCCTAATGACGTGCCAAGGAGTAAACAGACGATGGATTTGGGACTGGATAAAAAACGGGCAATTGTTACGGGCGGCACACGAGGGATCGGTCGGGCGATTGCAGAGCGACTTATCGCGGAAGGCTGTTCGGTCGGGATTTGCGCCCGTAATGAGGACGAAGTTGCGCGGGTCACCTCGGCGCTGCAAGCAAGCGCGGCACCCGGGGTACTCGTCACCGGCGCGGTCGTAGACGTCGCGGATACCCACGGCGTCACCGCTTGGGTTAATGAGGTCGCGGCCGCCTTTGGCGGGCTCGATATCGCGATCGCAAACGTCAGCGCGCTGAGTGGATCTCCGGATGAAGAAAGCTGGCGGCTAGCGATGGAAATCGACATGTTGGGCACCATCCGTGTCGTCGAAGCCGCGCTCCCGCATCTCGAACGCTCGGCCGCGGCCGCCATTGTCGCGATCTCGTCAACGGCGGCACTAGAGGCCTTTGGCGGACCTCGTCCTTACAATGCGGTGAAAGCGGCCGTTATCAACTACATGTCAAACTTGGCGACAGTCTCCGCGCCAAAGCATATCCGGGCGAATACCGTTTCCCCCGGTACGGTCTATTTCGATGAGGGGATCTGGGGCAAGCGTAAACGCGAACAACCTGCGGTTTATGCCAGCGCGTTGGCCAACAATCCTATGGGTCGGATGGGAACCCCAGAAGAAGTGGCCAATGCCGTTGCCTTCATCGCGAGTCCGGCCGCGAGCTTTATCACCGGGGCAAATCTTGTCGTAGATGGCGGTTTTACCCGACGGGTACAATTCTAAACAACTGGGGCCAACGCGTGTCGTGACCGATAACCGCCGGGGGACACGCCATACCAGCGCTTGAATACCTTGCCAAAATTGGCGGGATTCTGGAAACCTAATGCTGCGGCAACCTCTTTGATCTGAGCACCTTCATTCGCGAGTAGCTCGACGGCCCGGGTGCGCAGAAAATAATCGGTAATCGACTGATAGCTAGTCCCTAGCTGCCGAAGGCGCCGAATGAGGGTGCGGGGCGCGACGTGCAGGTGTCCGGCCACTTCATCAAGCGTGGGTAACGTCCGGTCGCGTTCAAAACGTTCACACAAGAAATTCCGGACTTGGCCGAGGGCAGTCCGCTCACGCGAAGCGGCGATCCCTATACATTGTGCGAGTGCGTGGGACCACATCGATTCGTGATAATCGAGATTGCGCAACGCGCGCCAGCTCGCCGGAATCACTAGTGCATGGCGCGGTGCGCCGAACACCACCGGCGACTTGAAATACAGCGCATAACGGCCGGCATGTGGCGTCGGCGGGTAGTCGAGTTCGATGCGTGCGGCGCGGAAATCAACCGCGTACACCATATGCAGATACTGCTCGAGGATAATGAACGGCGTCTCAACGAGGAGAGGCGTCGCGTCGCCCAGCGGAATCAATGGCCAGATCTCCGCAAATGACAAGGCCCCCTCCGTGCGTCCCTGCATGTGCAGATAAGGGACACGACGGGGGAAATAACGGAGAAAAGTATCAAGCCCTTCCCCCAGCGTAGGCGCGCTCATCAGGGCGATGCTGACGGGTCCATGAAAGTGGTCGGCAAGCGTGGTCGCCCACGCGAGATACCAGTCGGGCGCCTCCGCCGCCGCCAACGTGTTCTTAATGTATTGCAACGCTTGGCGAACCGTGATGCGCCGCTCAGCGTCATTCAAATCATTCGGGGTAAGGCCCGTGCCGGCCAGTAGGCGCGCCACTGGAAACAGGCGCGCCAGATGCCGCCCGTAAGTGGCGGGCATCAACAGATCTTCAATCGCCTTTATATCCATTCAAGTCATCCTGGGCGGTCGGCGGCGTGTCATCAAAATAACAGAGATTGACATTGACGTCCCTTCCCGGTCCCCCAACACGCGCGCTATTGTCTGAGTTAATGGTGAGACAGGACAGCGGACTCTACGAGCCGGGGGCGTTCTGCCGCAGTGGCCAGGTCGACGCCCCAACTGACAATCGAATCTGCGACCGCGACCACTACCATTTCAGGGAGTCCTCGCATGCCCCAAACAGGTGATCTCATCCTGCACCATTACGACGAGGCGCCTTTCGCCGAGAAGGTGCGTCTAGTATTTGGGATCAAGGATCTCGCGTGGCATTCGGTCATTCAACCCGCGGCGCTGCCCAAGCCAGATCTGATTCCCCTGACGGGCGGCTACCGTCGCACCCCAGTCCTTCAGATCGGTGCGGATATTTTCTGCGATACGCAGCTCATCATCGCAGAGATTGAGCGTCTCTATCCGCTACCCAGTGTGTTTCCCGACGGCAATCCAGGCCTTGCCCTTGCGCTCGGAAGCTGGGCACACGGGCCGTACGTCGTCACCTCGGTCGCCTTGTACATGGGGGCCGCTGATCCCTTTGCGGGGGATATAAACCTGCCGTCACATTTTTTTGAAGATCGCAAAAAAATGTGGATGACGCAGTTCGACACCGAACAGCTGAAAGCGAAACTGCCGGGCTATCGCACCCGTCTGCGAGCGCACACCGACTTTCTCAATCAACAGTTGGCGGATGGCCGCGCATTCCTGACCGGTGACCGGCCAGGATTGGTTGACCTGCACGCACTATGGAACCCCTGGTTCCTGCGGCGCTTCGCGCCCGCGGACGCGCGCTGGGCCTACGACCCCTATCCTCAAATTGCGGCATGGGAAGCACGTCTGGACCGCATCGGTCATGGCACTCGACAGGAAATGGCACCCGCTCAAGCGCTGGATATCGCACGGCAGTCCATCCCCTTGCCTGCTTGCGGTGTGAGCCCCGACGATCCTCTTGCCATCGACGCGGGAACACCGGTGGTCGTCACGCCCAGTGACTATGCGCAAGTCCCGGTGACGGGCACATTGGTCGGCACAACCGTTCAGTCTGTGTCCATTAGGCGGGAGGATCCGCGGGTCGGCGAAGTGGTCGTTCATTTTCCCAAAATTGGCTACGAAATCGTCCGTAGCTGAAAATATCTGTACCGCTAGCGAAGTAAAACTAGAGACGAAATCCTCAGGGAGTCCGCATGACCGAAGCAGAAATCACCGAACGAAACGTCAGAAAAGTCCGCCTTTTCATCGACGCTTGGGCAGCTATTGATCCCGACGTCGCCATGGCGTGTCTGTCCGATGACATCATCTACATCAACCAGCCGTTGGCGCCAGTCGTCGGTCAGCGGGATGTACGTAAAATTGTGGAAGGGATCATGAAGCTTTCACGCAAAGTGCACTGGGAATTACGTAACTGCTTCGGGCGGGGCAACACCGTCGTGACTGAGCGGCTGGATTGCTGGGATTTCGACGGCCATGGTTGGGGTCTCAAGTTACCCTGCATTGGCATGTTCGACGTTGATGCGGCAGGGAAGATTTGTGGGTGGCGTGATTATTTCGACAACCGCATGTGGTTCGAGAATGGCGGACCTACCCTTCACCTAGATTGAATACGCCGCGTATCGTGCACGTCACGAAGGCGCGTCAATACGCTGATACCGACAAAAACACGGGAGACCGCGCACATGCACGTAGGACATACCGCAATATTTCAGAACCCAAACCAAGCGGTCACCGATTACCAGATCTATCGGGAAGACATGGCCCTTGCCAAAGAAGCCGCTGATCTGGGTTTCCAGTCCGTCTGGGGTATAGAACACCATTTCACGGATTATATTATGAATCCGAACGTCACCCAATTCTTGTCCTATATGGCAGGCTATCACCCGACGGTCAAGGTGGGATCGATGGTCGTCGTGATGCCTTGGTATCCGGCGATACGGATCGCGGAGAACATGGCCATGCTTGACGCCATGTCGGACGGACGGGCGATTTTTGGCATGGGCCGGGGCCTTGCACGTGTCGAGTACGAAGGTCTGCAGATCGATCAAAATGAATCAACTGACCGCTTCATTGAAACGGCTCGGGCGGTATTGGCCGGTCTTGAACAAGGCTACGTGGAAAGCGACGGGAAGTTCATCAAGCAACCCCGCGTACGCATTCGACCCGAACCTTTCAAGACCTTCCATGGCCGTTGTTACGCGGCTGCCGTATCACCTTCTTCCGCACCCATTCTCGCCCAGCTCGGCATCGGCATGCTGATTATTCCGCAGAAACCGTTTGCCGATCACCTCAAGGATGTGGAAATTCACGCGGCGCTCTATGGCAAGGTACACGGTAGCGCCCCACCCAAACCGATTATTACTTCTTACGTATTCTGCGATCGTGATGCCGGACGTGCGGAAGAGATGGCCCGAAAATATATTGGTGGGTACTGGCGGGAGGTCGTTCGTCACTACGAATTACTCGGCGAACATTTCAAGGACATCAAGAACTACGAGCACTACCAGCAACAAGCCGCGGCCTATGACGAAAATGGCGTCGTGGATCTATTCCTTTCTATGCAGGTTTATGGAACGCCCGAACAATGTTACGAAAAAGTCTTCGCCATGCATGCGATGTTTGATATCTGCGGAAATGTGTCCGCTTTCAAATTCGCCGGCATGCCCTTCGTCGATGCCCAAGCAAGTCAGAGACTCTACGCCAAGGAAGTCATGCCGGAATTACGTAAGTTAGGCACCTCGGCGCCGTTCGACGATGGGGCGATAGTGCCGCCGGCCTTCATGACCCATAAGGCCCACGCGGCCTGAGGGGCGCGCGACTTGACTAACTCCGGAGATTTTTTATGAGCAACTCGATGAATGCTAGAATTATGCGCAACGAGGCGGTGGTGCGCGCGTTCCTCAAAGGCTGGGATGATCGCGACGTCGATGCCTGCATGGCGCAGGTCACCGATGACATGTGTTATCTCAACCAGCCATTGGAAGCGATCCGAGGAAAAGAGAATGTGCGAAAAATGATTGCCTCGATCTTCGCGCCAGCGAAACATGTTGAATTCAAACTCGTCCATGTTTTCGGACATGAAAACAAGGTCATCACGGAACGTCTTGATCAATGGGACTGGAATGGCAATGGGACATGGGAACTACAGTTGCCGGTCTGCGGCATGTTCGAACTCACGGAGGACGGAAAAATCCATGAATGGCGTGAGTACTATGACAATCAGCACTGGAGCGGCAACGGCGGACCAAGTCTTGTTCTTTAAAATTGCACGCCTAGTCCGCAGGCGCCGGTTTGCGCCGCTCGTCTGACTCACACCGGCATCGGTCAGGTGCTCCAGAAGACGGCGAAGGTAGGATGGGCCCGTAGGGTTCGCGCGACACGGCGGCACCCTAGGCTCGGGCCACCGTATCACCCGATCTGCTCGGGCAGGGTTCAACTCTCGTCGCTCCTGTACCCGGACCTCACACGCGTCACGATGCGACCCATCGCGCGAGCGTCGGGCTACCCGTAATCATGATAATCGTAGACTCGACCGTCGCGGACGCTCCAGATACATGCCAACTCCAGGCCAACGTCTCTCCTCGGGTGGCAAACCCCGGGATGTCGACGATCGGGATAGCTTCCCAGGTCAACTCCATCACAACATGGACATTGGCAACGAACTGGCGGCGCACTGAATGAAACTGCCGGTCGGACACTACGAGGGCAAACTCACGCATGATTGCTAGTATCGCTTCCGCGCCTTGCAGGACCACGCCGCGGTTGTGATGTTCAACGTGCAGGTCGCCATGCATCAGGTGGCGGAGCGTTTCAAAATCCTTGGCGTTGTAAGCCTCAATCCAATTATTCGCGACAGTAATCTAGCCGTTCGTAAAGAAATTTCCTCAGCAAGGGCCATGTGGGTAGGTAGGACATAACCCTCGGACCCTCGTCGCCAATCGCGGTGACTGTCCTGAGCTTGTTTCTGAAAGTTGAGGATGAAACGGCGCACGCAGGGGTATCAGCGGATTCAAGCCAAGCCGTTAGCCGAGGAGGCATAGCGCGCCGATGTAACCGAATTCAGCGCACAGGCGCGGATTAAGAACATCGCACGGTCCCGTCAGCACGGTACTGCGTAATTTCGTCGTCACTGTAACCTGCTTCCTTCAACAACTCGCGCGTATGTTCGCCGAGCCGGGGAGGTACCCGCCCCAGCGCGGTGCGCGCACCATTGAAGCGAAGCGGCTGCGCCACCCCGCGAAGCGTGCCGCGGGTGGCACTGGTATAATCATGCACCATCCCTGACTCGTGCGTATGCGGGTGGGCCGACAACTCGCCCAGATTATGCGCCGGTGAGCACGGGATCCCGCTGTCCGCCAGCGCAGCTATCCAAGCGGCACGGGTACGGTTACGCATGATCGCGCTGACTATTGAGACGGTCTCCTTGCGATGCCACACTCGATCGGCATTGGTCAAGAATTCAGGTCGAGAGGCGAGTCCCGTTTAGCCGGGTGCG
Organism: uncultured Pseudomonadota bacterium; assembly: GCA_903825645.1. Lineage (GTDB taxonomy): Bacteria > Pseudomonadota > Gammaproteobacteria > CAIKBL01. Next base: position 105,761 of record CAIKBL010000017.1, read on the forward strand.
CCGGTGCAAACCCCACGCCGCAATTGCCCATCACCGCCGTCGTCACCCGATGCCAGCAAGGATGGCGTGAGGCACGCGTCCCAAGTCGCCTGTCCATCGTAGTGGGTATGGATGTCCACCCAACCTAGCGTTAAAAAAAAGCCCATCGGCTTTAATTTCGCGGTGACCCCTCCCAAGTTTGCCACCAACCGCGGTGATCCGATCCCCGTCCAGTGCGACGTCTCCCGAACGCGCGGCCGCGCCAGTACCATCGATAATCAACGCATCGCGGATGACGAGATCATGCATGGGAAATACTTTGGGTGGAAAACACAAACACTAACGGGCTGTTGCGAGCCTGTCTGCGCCCGTTCGGGCGCACAGACACGGACATCCGCGATGCGCGTCAGACCCGATAGGCTGTAAAAGGCTGGTCGGACTCGGGTCCTTTGCGGGCGTGTAACATTCCCGCAGGCAAGTCCATGATGATGGTCGCACAACTGCCGACCGGCTCCCCCCCGAGGAGCGGCTCCGGTCGGTAGTGAACTCGAATCGACGCGGGCGAACCGTCCTCAAAATCGAGGATCCGACGCAGGGCGCTCACTCCGCCCGTCGCGGTGGCTGCGCCCACCTCGTCCGCCAACCGACAGGCCGCCGCGAGTCGTTCGCGTGAGGTCGGTACCACGAATCCTTCCGGGTCACGAGACGAGGCAATGCAGTGATTCGTATGTGCGTAAATACCGCCGATGGCCTCGGCTTCGGCGACAATACTACCGGCAAACTCGATGCTGATTGCTTCCCCGTTTGCGTCCGCAATCAGGTAGTGACTCGACTTTCCAAGTCCGGCGCGCGCCAGCGTACTTCTAGCCTCGGCCAAGCTAGAGCACTCCAGTAGCGCGCGCCCCAACACATGAATCGGGACGCCTTCGGGGCCATGGAGGGCCACCATAAAATTCAGGCACACACCGAGACCGGCGCTGTTCAAGCCAATCTTAGCCAGTTGCCCCGGTTCGGCGAAGGTGAGGATCCGAAGTCCAGAGGGGTAGGTATAGCGGGTCAAGGTGGCGAGATCTGCGAGCGCGGCGAGCCAATCCCAGGTCTGACCGAGCACGCGGCTTGCCGGCAGATACAACGCCGTACACTCACCTACGCGCGCATTGAGGATTTCGCTGCGCGCATTGAGTGCGTACGCTTCCCATCGTGCAATCCCCGCCGCGTCCGCAAGCGCATCTATCTCGGTGCCATAATCCGCATGAAAATCCGAGATGCGTTCGCGCACCTGCCCCGCCATCACACGGATCTCGGTAGCGGACAGCTTGCTCGTCGCAAAGACGGTCTGCCCGTAATAACGCCAAGCAGCCCTGATCCGTTGGCGATACAGGCTGCCTACCATAGCGCCCCGCATCTTGGGGTCGCCCTTCACGTCGATCAATGGCAAAGGGTTTTCAACAGCAGTCACACGCAATCTCCTGTCCCGAGAGCGGCGAGGACAACGCCGTGAGACAATAGTCTACCCGACTGTGACCCCGGCAATCGGTCGTAATAAGCCTTACCGGGAAAATTGTCGCGAAAACCGGTGGTCAGTGTCGTGGCGACACAGGATAATCAGCGGATGGACGACATACTCGCAATAGAAATTATCCGCACCGCGCAGGCATCCCATCGCATTGCGTGGACGCCTGCGCTGACCGATGCGCCCCTGACCGTGTTCGGTGGCCAGACCCCTGACACCATCGATTACGCGACGCCGCTCGCGCGCGGGGTGCGCCACCCGATTGAAATTCCGGGACTTGCGGTACCCAGCTTTTTTGCCCTTCAGGCCCCCGATCGACCTATCTGGATTGCGGGAGCCCGGCAACTTGCCCTCGATGGGGCGGTCAACCTTCGTGACGTCGGCGGCTATGCGACGGACACCGGAAGACGCGTGCGCTGGGGCACCTTGTATCGTTCGGGACACCTTTCCCAACTCGCCGCAACCGCGCGCGAGGAAGTCGCCGCCTTGGATATTCGGACTGTCTGCGATTTTCGGCTGGCCGACGAACGCGCAACCGAGAACGCGACACTGCCCAATAACCCACGCCTCGAGACCCTTGCGATTCCGCCCGGGCGTAATGACCAACACTTCTTCCATCGATTGTTCGAAAGCACTGACGATCCGACGCGCGTGGTCGAAGAGATGCATCACCTATTGCGCGCCTTCGTCATCGATCTGGCGCCGCACTACCGGAAAATGTTCGAGGTGCTACTGGAGACACGCGGCCCCGGCGCCGTCCTGCTGAACTGTTCTGCCGGGAAAGAGCGAACTGGGGTGGGCGTCGCCCTGCTCCTGCTAGCCCTTGGGGTACCCCGCGCGACCGTCAAGCATGATTTTTTGCTTTCCGGACGGTACTTCCCCGCGGAGAGCGAGATGCCAAGAGTCCTGCAAAAATATGCGGTGCCGGGCAAAGATCCCGCGGTGATGCGCCAGTTAGTTGCCCCTCTGCTGCGTATGCAGGATTCCTATCCGGACACGGTACTGGAGGCAATAGATACTATTGTTAAAATCGACGGCGGCGGCCTACCCGGGTTCTTCCAGAGTCACTATGGTCTCGGCACGGCCGAACTGGCTCAACTCCGAGACACCTTTACGACCTGAATCTGGGGAGAAAACCCGTATGGCGACCCTATACACAGATACCGACAAATACGCCACTCAGTCCACTTTTGCGCTGGTGGAGGCCTACAATGGCGCGGTAAAAGATCTCGTCCGACGCCGCTTCGCGGCGAGCGGGTTGTCCTGGCAGGCATTTGTCGCCGACACCGCCTACGAGACGATCACCCGGGAGGACATCGCCGCCGTCGAGCAACAGTTGCTGGCGAGCGGATACCGCTTCGAGCCCTCGGCCATCTCATCTGCCCGGGAACGCCCTGAAGCCTATAAGGACTCGGGCCTCTATCAGGAAAACTTCAGCTTTGAACACCCGGCCGCGCCAACCGCCCCCGCGGACGCCCGTGGCCGCTCGCTGAGCGGAGTCGGCGACAATGTTGTCACCCGGACGGAGAACCTCGTCGGCATCGCACGGTACGTGCGAACCAGTGAAAAGGTCCTTGAATATCTCACCGGCGGGGTACCGGCTGACACGATCGCCATCGTTGATGACTCCGGCGGAACACTCACAGCGCCTATCCTAGAAAAATTTCGGGGGGTGCTGTGTGCCGGTGGGACAACCCGCTCCCATCTCGCGATCCTTACCCGCGAATATGGCATCCCTTGCCTCATGAATGTGCGACTGTCGGGGATCAAGGACGGTATGCGAATCGAAATCGAGTGTGCTGCCCGGTCAAAAACTGGCGACGATTACGCGAATAATGTCGACGCCCCAGCGTATGTCTGGCGTCTCTAGGACGCACGCCCCCCAGATTTAGACAAGGACTCCAGCATGCCTGACTTCAAACTAACTTATGCGCAATTGCTCGAAACGAACAATCTCATCCAACAGAACGCGGATGAGATCTACTGGTTGTGCGCGACACGTACCGTGCAGGAATCCAAGATTTTCCCGGTCTCAGCCTACATCCTTTTTTCTTATCTGAATGCCTATTACCGATATCCGGCCTTACTTCGAAAAATTGAAGCGCAGATGTCCGCAGAGGAAATTGGCGACCGGGCGCGCAATCAGGGCATCAAAATCGTTGCCTGGTGTTTTCCTTGTTTCTATCTGCTCGGGCGCGAGATGCTCATCAACTGGGGTGTCATCAAGCCGACCGACGCGGTAGAAGATGTCAGCTATGTGCTCGATTTCTGGAAGCGCTTTCAGCTCGCCTGGCATCGTAATAACGGCAACCTGACTAACCGTCAGGCCGGTCACCGCGCCCAGATCATGCCGGAGCAGCGGCTACAGGTCTTTCATGCCGATGCTTTCGAATGTCGGGCTGGCGATCCGCTCCACAAGGCCGCACAGGCCTTTCTGGCGACAGTCGCCCAATATGGGTTTCTGGTTTCCTGTGAATCACGTCTAACACTGCACAATCACGGCCCCTACAAGCTCACCGATAAGCGGGAGATGTTGGTGCGGGATTTCAACGAACTCTCGGAAGCGACGGTGCCTTGGCTGGACGGCATCGGCGAGGACATCCCTTACAACAACCTGACCGTGACGATGATTATCGAAGGCGTCCATATCAATCTACTGGATGATTGGGGCTCGTTCGAATCGACGCCAGAGCTAAAGGCCGAACACATGGTCGGCGTTGGGCTCTATACGGCGGACACGCTCTCCGACGGCCATCAGCCTGTCGGCATGGGGAGTACCGAAGAACTGACGGCCACGTTCATCGATCTCACTGAACGGATCAAACGGGCAACCACGCGTCTGTGGCATGTGATGGCGGGCTGGACGCGCGACCAGCAACTCGATGCCGGGGCGTTGACTTATTCCGGTGTCATCCGCGAATTTGCCCTCATCGCGGGCGTCTACGATCCCGCTGACTGGATGCTCATCGATGAACGCGCCGAGCGCTTCCGCCCGCTGATGAACGATGAATATGGGAATCTGTTTTTAGGGGAACTGGTCGGCTATATCAGCACGCCCAGCCAGCGCATGCATGGCTATGCCATGATGCAACACACTGACAATCCGACTAAATCACTGAGCTATTTCCCGTACGCCATGCTGGTCGATCAGGAATACACCCGCGGTGTGGGGCCGATGCGACCCGGGATCAGCAATCTGCCGCAAAAAAATAATCGCTATCGGACTTCCCAGGGCGTCCTGACTCTCGAAGAATACATGCAGCGGGCGCGCGAATTCGTACCCGCCGCCTGTACTGAACCTTATCGATTTCTCTGTGCCGATTGGGTGAAGTATCACTATGACACCCCGCAGGCAGGCAACCTGTTCAAAATCGAGCAGCGGCATTCTCGTCTGCTCCGGGACAAAGGCGCAGGCTTGTCGCGGGAGGACGTCGAGACGCTTCGCGCCGGGTCAAAAAAGACACGCCGCGGAGGCCCGACAAGCCACCATCAGATCATGCACGCAGCGGCCATCAAAAAGCACGGTGACTCGGCTCAAATCACCGCTATCAGCGGCGAAACGATCGAGATCGCCGCGCAGGAGATTGCTTGGGCCGTGGCCAACGGTCGCCTCGCAGAAGCAAACGGACGCTATCTGTTGACGCCGGCAGGTCAAATGATACTGGCCAGCGAATACTCGCGTTTTTATAGCGCGTTGAGAACTAACGCGAACTTTCGCGACGCCTACGCGCGGTTTGAGCGGATTAACCGTGAACTGAAACAGATCATCACGGATTGGCAGACAATCGAAATCGGCGGACAGCGGATGTCCAATGTTCATGCCGATCAGGCGTATGACGCCCGGGTAATTGCCAGACTCGGTGATTTACATGAACGTTTCGAACCGATTCTCGCTCAATTCGTAATAGGCGCAGCCCGCTTGCGCTATTACGATCGCGGATTAGCGAATGCGCTCGAACGCGCCGAGGCGGGCGATCTGGCCTGGGTCAGCGAAGTAAAAATCGAGAGCTATCACACCCTTTGGTTCGAGCTGCACGAAGAGCTCCTGCGACTTCTCGGAGAGCAACGAGAAGAGTAGACAGCTATCTCCAGCCGGGTGATCCGGCTGGCAGGACTGAACGTTCCGCGGCAAACTTGCCGCCCCTGACAGTAATTGGAAGAACATCAACGTGGCCCATATCGAATTCTTGGATGAGACCATGCGCGACGGGCAGCAGAGCCTGTGGGGCATGCGCATGAAAGCAGGCATGGCGCTGCCCGTCGCCCCCTTGATCGATCAGGTTGGCTACCGAGTAATCGACCTGACGGGCTCTTCGCAGTTTGAAGTGCTAGTCCGCGAGTGTCAGGAAGATCCCTGGGCCGGCCTAGATCTGCTGGTGCAGGCAATGCCCCGCACACGCCTCAGAGCCGGCATGCGGGCCAATGCCGCCGTGACTTTCAGTGTGACGCCAGATGCCCTCATGGACGCCTGGATGCGCCAACTGAATGTACATGGCTGCCGTAGCTTTTGGGTCTACGACGTGCTGTTCAACATCGACAAGATGCACCGACTGGCGAAGATCGCGAAGGGCTTTGGCTCCGAGGTTGCCGGCACCATCATGTATACGCTAAGTCCGGTCCACACTGATGCCTATTATGCCGCCAAGGCGGCGGAAATCGCGGCATCCCCCGATATTGACACGCTGCTGCTCTACGACACCGCCGGTGTGCTGGACGCCTCGCGGGTGCAAACATTAGTGCCGGCAATTCTTGCGCAGGCCCGCGGAAAACCGCTTGAACTGCACTCCAACAACCGCCTCGGGCAGTCGGTTCAGGCCTATCTTGCGGCTATCGATCTCGGCGTCACCATTCTCCACACGAGTACCCGCCCACTGGCAAATGGTCCGGCCGTGCCCTCAATCGAAATCATGGCTGCAAATGTCGCCCGGCGTGGACATACCCATGGGATAGATACCACTAAACTGGCGCCAATCGCCGAACATTTCGAGCAGGTCGGCAAGGCCGCCGGCTTCCTCGTCAATCAATTCGCCGAATACGACGTGCTATCAGTCGACCACCAAATCCCCGGGGGCATGGTCGGGACGCTGCGGGCACAGCTCGCCAAACATGGCATGAGTGATCGCCTTCAGGAAGTATTCGAGGAAACGGCCGTTGTCCGCCGCGAGCTCGGCTATCCAGGCATGGCGACACCGTTCAGCCAGCTGGTAGGTATCCAAGCGGTGCTGAACATCGTGAGTGCGCGACGCTACGCGGTCGTGCCCGATGAAGTGATCCAATACGCTGCCGGGTACTACGGACAACCTGTCGCCCCGATCGAAGCCGAAGTCCTCGACCGGATTATGTCGGCCCCGCGCGCCAAAGAAATACTGGCCAATCCCCCGGCCCAACCTTCCCTAGCTGAATTGCGTCGGCAATATGGCACCGAGGATGATGATGAACTCATTCTGCGCGCGCTGGTCCCCGCGACTGATCTCGAACGGATGCGGGCAGCCGGCCCGGTCAAGACCACCTTTCCGCTCTTATCTTCAAGTGAGCTCGATCAAGTCCGGCGCCTGATGAAGCTCGCTACCGCAGCCGTGGTACGCGTCAGCACACCGGAGTTCAAGCTTCAGCTACGGCGTTTTTGAGCCATTTCACGAATCATCCGAGGGAGTGTCCATGGGTCGTCTGGATAACAAAATAGTCTTAATCACCGGGGCAAGCGCGGGTATCGGCCGGGCCTGCATGTTGCTTTTCGCCAAAGAGGGCGCGACCGTATGTGGGGTATCGCGGACCCAGTCAAACCTCGACGACACCTTGAGGGACGTGACTGCCGCCGGCGGGAAGGGCAGCACTATCAGCGCCGATCTCTCCACCCCAGAAGGTGCTGAAAAGGCGGTGGCGCAATGCCTTGCCCGGTATGCGCGCATCGATATCCTCGTTAACGCGGCGGGTGTCGGTTACAGCTGGCGGCATAGTAGTCCCGGCTCGATGAATCCAGTTCACTCAACACCCATCGACAAGTGGCGCGAGGTCATGTCGATCAATTTGGACAGCGTTTTCTACATGTGCCGTCTCGTGTTGCAGCAAATGAAGGCGCAGCAAAAAGGTTCGATCGTCAACGTGGCGAGTATTTTCGGTCTCGGCGGAGCGCCGGACGCGCATACCTATACCGCCACGAAGGGGGCCATCATCAATCTATCGCGCTCCATGTCGGTCGCTTATGTGGATGACCATATCCGCTGCAATGTCGTCGCACCTGGTTTCGTCCAAACACAGATGGTGGAAGACGTCCTGCCGATGTTGTTCTCTGCGGAAAACCCCAAATTAATCTCGCCCATGGGACGCCCGGCAACGGTGGAGGAAGTGGCCTATGCGTGCCTCTTCTTTGCTTCGGAGGAATCCTCTTACTGCACCGGCTCGGTCCTCGCGGTCGATGGAGGCTCCACCGCACGCGCTTGATTCGAGGTATTGCGACGATAATCAACGACCTCGCTTGGTGGTTGAATCTGTCCCTGCGGCAGACAATGGGATATCATTTCGGAAAGGTGCGTACCGCCAACCGATCGAGGTCACCCATGGAATCGGATCCCTACTTTCAATTCAAGGCGGCCCAACGCGAAGGCTGGGCGCTGTTCGCCCCGCTGGAAGCCCTCACGACGCCGCCGGCAGGCGCCTTAGTGTCGTTCGCAGGGATCGCGGCAGATGTCCAGATCCTTGATGTCGCCTGCGGGACCGGGGTCGTCGCAGTCACCGCGGCGCGCCGGGGCGCGCACGTAAGCGCACTCGATCTCTCGCCGGTTTTGCTAGAACGTGCCCGCCACAATGCCGATCTCGCCGGGGTGAACATTGCCTTCACCGAGGGCGATGTCGAAGCGCTGCCCTACCCCTCCGCCAGCTTCGACATCGTGATGAGTCAGTTTGGTCACATGTTCGCACCACGGCCCGCCGTGGCATTGGCCGAGATGCTGCGAGTACTAAAACCTGGCGGCTGCCTAGCCTTTTCAACTTGGCCGCCGGAAATGTTTACCGGGCGCATGTTCCTGTTGATTAATCAGTATCTTGCACCACCGCCGGGCGTTCCACCCAGCACCGACTGGGGCGACGTCCGTATCGTACGAGAGCGACTGGGTGAGGCCGTCAGCGAGCTCGTATTCGAGCGCGAACTGATGACGGCGCCGACGCTCAGTCCGGCGCATTACCGTGCGGCCATCGAACGGACGGCCGCACCGGTTATCAAGCTGGTGGAGTCTTTGCGGGAAGACCCGCCTACGCTCGCCCGCTTCCGGGGAGAACTAGAGGCGTTGATCGCCCTTTATTTGGTAGCCAATGTCGTGCGTCAGCACTTTCTGATGACGCGGGCCAAAAAACGCTGAGGCGGCGTCCTTAAGGGTGCTAACGTCGTGGGCGCCGGGTAGCGCCCCACACGGCGCATCCGGACATCTCGGCCCGTGATGTCAGTCAAAGTTGCGATTCGCCGGACGCGGCAGACCCAGATTCTCGCGTAGAGTGCGCCCCGTGTAAGCGGTTCTATAAATCCCTCGACGCTGTAACTCGGGAACCACGAGATTTACAAAATCATCCAGCCCTTCGGGCAAGTAGGGAAACATCACGTTGAATCCGTCACAAGCCCGGGTCTCAAGCCACGCCTGCATCTCATCAGCGATCGTCTGCGGGGTGCCTATTAGCTCCAAAGTTCCGTAACTGCCCCCAATCCACTGCGCGAGTTGCCGAATAGAAAGTCCCTCAGCGGCCGCTCGGACGATGATTTTCTCCCGCGCGCTCTTGCTTCCATTGGTCTCGGGGATCACCGGTAATGGTCCTTCCAAGTCATAGCCTGAAATATCATGCCCGAGCAGCCCGGATAGCGAAGACAGCCCGCTGTCCGGATGCACCAGACTATCGAGATGCTGTTTTTTAGCCCGGGCTGCGCTGACAGTCTCCCCCACCAGAACAAAGGCGCCGGGCATGACCTTAAGGTGCTCGGGATCGCGACCCAGCTTGCGCATACGACCTTTGACATCCGCGTAAAAAGCACAGGCTGCGGCACGCTGACTGTCTGCGGAAAAAATCATCTCGGCGGTCTCCGCGGCAAGTTGGCGCCCGTCTTCGGACGAGCCCGCCTGCACGATGAGTGGCCAACCTTGTATGGGTCGCGCGACATTGAGCGGGCCACGAACCCTAAAATAGGGCCCTTCGTGATTGAGGACGTGCAGCCGATCAGGATTGAAGAAAACGCCGGATTCCACATCCCGAATAAAGGCATCGTCCGCCCAGCTATCCCACAGACCTGTGACCACGTCATAGAACTCGCGGGCTCGCCGGTAACGATCTGCGTGCTCGAGATGTTCCTCCCGTCCAAAATTGAGGGCCTCCCGTGGATTGACTGAGGTCACCACGTTCCAGCCGGCGCGGCCATTACTCAAATGGTCCAGCGACGCGAATTTCCGGGCAATATGGTAAGGATCGTTATAAGAGGTCGAGGCGGTCGCAATTAAACCCAGATGTTCGGTAACGGCTGCAAGCGCAGGTAGGAGCGTCAGAGGATCAAAGGAGGTAACGGTGGCACTACGTTTTAGCGCCGCCATGGGCATATTCATAACGGCCAGATGGTCGGCCATAAAAAACGCATCGAAGCATCCCCGTTCGAGGGTCTGGGCAAACCGTTTGTAATGCGAAAAATTAAAGTTCGCATCCGAAAATGCCCCAGGGTAACGCCAAGCGCTGGTATGGATACTCACCGGACGCATGAATGCACCCAGTTTTAGCTGCCGGTCGTGATCCATCCCGTTCTCCTTATATCGCCGCGCTGAAGGTAGACACATACTGCCATATCCCGCAGGCGCACACTGCCGACATCGAAACCGATCAAGGCAGCACGGCGGAACGCTCAAGGCGCTGTTTGGTGGATAATGCGACCTTGCACTACCGGTCACGCCTTGGAGCATGTTGTGAACGTTTTCAAACTCGCTGTTTTTGGCACCAACGTCAGCCACGGGTGCACCATCTCCACGGCGCCCGGCGGTATCGAGGTCGAGTGGACCGAATCGGTCCGCCTCGCCCAGCTCGCCGAAGTGATTGGCATCGAGGCCTTGATCCCGGTCTGCCGCTGGAAAGGCTTTGGCGGCCCAAGCGACTTTAATGCCAGGACCTTCGAGACCTACACCTGGGCCGCCGGCCTTGCTCAGGCGACCCACCGGATCCAGATCTTTGCAACAACCTCAGTGCCTTCCATTCACCCGGTCCTAGCCGCAAAACAGGCGGTCACCATCGATCATATCTCTGGCGGACGCTTCGGCATGAACGTGGTGGCCGGCTGGAACAGCGCCGAAATCGACATGTTTGGCACCGCGCAGTTGGCGCATGACGATCGTTATGCGTATGCGGACGAGTGGATGACGCTGATCAAGCAACTCTGGGAGGCGGGTGCTCCCTTCGACTTCCACGGGCGCTATCTCAATGCCCTGGGTTGTAGTGCAGAGCCCAAGCCCGTGCAACATCCCCGCCCCCCGATCATGAGTGCGGGCGTCAGTCCCGCAGGCCGCCGTTTCGCGGCGCGGCACGCGGATATGAATTTCATTCTCGCACCCAATCTGGACCATGCTCGGACTACTGTCGAGGATGTCCACCGGATCGCACGCGACGAGTTTGGACGCGACGTCGAAGTCTGGGGCAATGCCGCTATTTTTTGCCGCTCGACGACCGCGGCCGCGCAAGCGCACTACCACGACATCATCCACACGCATGGCGATTTAGTCGCTGCCGGCAACTTGCTCGATACCTTCACGCGTGAATCGGGTAGCCAGACGGACGATCCAGCACTGCGTGAGGCCTACCTGCGAAACATGATGGCGGGCTATTCCGGTTTCCCGGTAGTCGGCACCCCACGCGAGGTGGCCGACTTTCTGACAGCCATGCACGCCCGCGGGATGGCCGGCGCAACCCTGTCCTGGCCTGATTATGCCCAAGGATTACAACAATTCGCTGACGATATCCTGCCTCTGCTCGAAGCCCGCGGATTACGGCAGCCGGCCTGAGCCTATCGTGAGGATGAACGCTTGTCGCAAACGCGGGACCGGGTATGCTGCAAGCTCTCGCAGGTCGCCAATAAAGGAAGTCTGATGTCCCTTGAAAGCCCCATTGGCCCCCTCGATCGACTCGCCTACGGCCTACGCGGTCATATCAATCGGTTCTCGCACGTGGTCATCAACGTGTCCGATCTAGATCGCGCGGTAGAATTCTATGAACGAACCTTTCCGGTTAAACGGCGGCAACGTCTGAACGGCCCGGCGCAGGCGTATCACGGTCTCGGAATCGCACAGGGTCAGTTCGATGGTTGGGTGCTCGAAAACAAAAAAGACGCCTCGCCGCCCGGTGATCTGATCGCCGAATTCCCGGCCCGCCTCATGCATCTGGTGGAATGGAAGTCACCCCGCCCCGTGGGAGCTCCGTATCGCGAAGCCAATCATGTCGGTATTTATCGCCAAAACTCACTCGTCAGCAATCTCGTAGACGCGTACGCCAACGTGATTGCTCATGGCGGTCGGCCCTATGGGGAGCCGAGCCGAATTGTGCTCACACCAGAAGGTTTTGGCGTGACCGTGTTTGCCTATCGAGATCCGGACGGCAGTACACTCGAAATGATCGGGGCGGAAGATCCGGCAGGGAAAATTATCTATCCCGGGATGATGCATCATTGCAACCTGAACGTACGGAATCTGGAGCGTTCTTATCGCTTCTACCACGACACCCTCGGACTTGACCCGACGGCTTACCTCGCACCGGCCATTCAACCCGCAGCCAATGGTTCGCTCGGCGATGCACTCCGCAATCCGGACGGCAGTGAATTCAATGAAGGACATATGCGTTTTGCCGCGACCCTGATGGGGGTTCGCTCCGACTCTCGCAGTCCGATCGATGTCTTGGAATGGGCCGTACCGAAACCCTACGGGGCTCCCTATCCGTGCGCAAATCATCTCGGCATCATTCGGGTCGGACTCGAAGTTGACGATATCGTCGCCGCGCGTCAGCGGCTACTACTGACCGGACACTCTCCCGTGGGGCCCGTTGAAACTTGGGATATGGGCGAATTCGGGACCCGCAAGGTGGTCATCTTCGAAGATCCAGACGGCATCATGCTAGAACTCATCGAACAGCAAACGCTACCCGACAGTCGTCCACCTTTCGCCTGATCTCAGCTCCCAAACAGCGCCGCGAGCCGATTGCGTTGTAGCTTGCCGGTGGTGGTGAGTGGCAGTGTGGCGGCCTCGACAAAGCGGTAGTGCCGGGGGATCTTGTAGGCGGCCAGCACACCCTGACAATGCGCCCGTAATGCGTCGGCATCCGCCTGGTGCCCACTGCACAACACGATGACCGCGGCGAGGGCCTCATCAAGCCGTGCATCCGGGATCCCGGTCACAAACGCGAGTTCTACCGATGGATGGGTGACCAAAATCTCTTCTACCTCGGCTGGAGCCACATTTATTCCGCCGGTTTTGACCATTTCCTTCAGGCGTCCGCGGTAGTGCAGATAGCCTTCGGCGTTCACAAACCCCAGATCGCCGCTACGAAACCAGCCGTCTGCCGTAAAAGCCTCTGCCGTGCGGACCGCATCCTGCCAATAGCCCGGCATTACGTTGCCGCGAATTTGGATTTCGCCGGCGGTTCCGGACGTCTGCTCCGTACCGGTGTTCGGATCGACGATCCGAATCTGGTTGCCCGCCAGTGGCTGACCGACGGTCTCAAGCCGGCGCACAAGGGGAAGATGAGCATCGGTCACGTTACTGTTCCCGTAGGTTTCCGTGAGTCCATAGACATTGCAGATCTGTTGGGCACCAAGGTCGACTACCCGCTGCACCTGTCCTGGCAACCCGATGGTCACGCCCGTGCGCAGGGATGACAAATCACGCTGCGGCCGGTCCGGATGTTCAGCCAAGGCAAGGGCCATATTCGGCGTCCCGTAGAATACCGTGCAGCGTTCCGCTTCGATAATTCGCAAGGCCTCTCCTGCGTCGAAGTGAGGCTGCAGCACGATGGTGCCGCCGTGCGTGATCACGGCGAACACTGCGTTCACACAAGCCAGCGACCAGAAGAGCGATACCGCCAACCAGAGACGGTCATCGGACACGAGATGTTGGCGCTCGCCAATCTCCCACATATTGTCGATAAGCCCGCAGTGCAGAAGCGGGACGCCCTTGGGCAACGCGGTTGAACCGGAGGTATACAGCAAGCAGGCGACGTCTTCGGGACTCACGCCCTCTGCGGTAGCCCGCATCACCGACGGGTCGACGGCCGCGCGCGCCAAAAAGGCGGCATAGTCGGTACATTCAGCGGAGGAGAGCTCCCCTAAGGCGATGACTTCCCGCAAGCAGGGCAAGCCCTGTCCGAGGACTCGCGCCTCGGCGAGCAGCGCACCGAAGTCTCGATCCTTGAACTGCGGCGAGAGGAACAGCATCACGGTTTCCGAATGCTCCAGCTGGTAAGCCAGTTCACGCGCGATAGACCACGTATTCAGTCCCACCGTGATGGCACCAAGCGACATGATGGCAAAGTCTAATAGTAGCCATTCCGCCTGATTTCCGGCGAGGATACCGACCCGATCGCCATGCCGGATCCCGGAGCCGTGCAGCGCGCGAGCGCACTGCTCAACGTCGGTGAGGAGCGCGTGATAAGTCCAGTGGCGCTCACCATCGATAATGGCCAGGTGTGCGGGGGCACGATGCGCAATTTCCCGCAAAAGAGTCGGCACAGTTCGGCTGGAGGGTTTGTTCATGGCACGCTGCTTGCTCTGCCGAGGGAAGATCACAACGTTTCCCGCGACAATTTGTTGGTAAGATGTTGGCCCCGTCGATTGAACGCAGATAGCGCCGCGGAGTCAATGTCCTCCCCCATCAAGTGCACGTTTTCGCCCTGCCGGGAATACCGCTATACTTGGGAATACGAGTGGGATCGGGTCAGCCGACCCTGCGCGTTCATCGGCCTCAACCCCTCTACCGCCGATGAAGACGGTCCCGATCCGACCGTGCGGCGCTGCATCAATTTTGCCCGTGATTGGGGTTATGGCAGTCTGCTCATGCTCAATATTTTCAGCTATCGGGCGACTGAACGGGCACGCATGCGGGCGCACCTGGCGCCAATCGCGCCGCCCGCGACGCCCACGCGGAACGACCACTATTTGCGCCGAACCGTGGCACGCGTCGTCCAGGCGGATGGCGTGGTAATCGCAGCCTGGGGGACCGACGGTGCACATCTGGCCCGGGGGGCTGCGGTACGATCAATGCTCGCGTCGTTTCCGTTGCATCATCTCGTGCTCACGCGCAGTGGCGAGCCAGGACATCCCCTCTATCTCCGCGGGTCGTTGAAACCGGTGCCCCTGCGCTGAGCCGCGCTTCAAGTCGACGCGCTTTGCCCCCATGGGCCATCTGCTCTAGGCTTGCCTCATTTTCCAATAATCAGAGTCCGTCATGATCGCTACCAGCACCGGCCCCACTTCACATACCTATTTTTCTCAGCGGCTGCGGCTACATTATGTAGACTGGGGCAATCCGAGCGCACCGCCGTTGCTGCTGATTCACGGCGGACGGGATCACTGCCGCAGCTGGGACTGGATAGCGACGACGCTGAGAGACCGCTGGCATGTCATCGCCCCGGATCTTCGTGGGCATGGCGATAGCCAGTGGTCCGCCGAGGGCAGCTATCGGATGGACAGCTATATTTATGATCTCGCGCAGCTGATCCATCAGCAGCAACTCGCCCCAGTCACCATCATCTCTCACTCGCTGGGCGGCAATATTGCGCTTCGCTACACCGGCATCTATCCCGAGACCGTGCGTAAACTGGTGGCTATCGAAGGGTTGGGTGCATCACCGCGAACGGTCGCCGAACGTGCAAAGCTCCCGTTGGATCAAAGAATGCAGGCGTGGCTGGGTGAGCAGCGGGAATTTTCTGGACGGCTACCGCGACGCTACCCGTCCATCGAAGAAGCCTTCAAACGGATGCAGGGCGAAAACAAACATCTGTCGCCTACCCGAGCACGCCACCTCACCGAGCATGGGGTTAATCAGAACGAAGACGGGACGTTCTCCTGGAAATTCGATAACTACGTCCGCTCCTGGCCCGCGTATGACATGGCCACAACGGAGGTCGAACAACTGTGGAGCAACATCACTTGCCCAACCCTTCTCGTTTACGGCAAAGAAAGCGGCGCCTCGGATCCGTCGCTTGATGGTCGTGCCCGCCACTTCCGGCAGGCAAGCGTCGTGACCTTTGACCAGGCTGGTCATTGGGTCCATCACGACCAATTCGAGGGTTTCCTTAAGCTCGCCCGCGAATTCATCGCCGATTAATAGTGTTGCCTTGGGCCCCGGTTAGGCTATGGATCCTGCCGGCATAGCCCAGTCAAAGGTGTAGGTGGCGAGGGGTCGGGGGGCCCCCGCTGCCCCGATGTCACTGTATTGATGGTATTCGTATCGAACCTTGCCAAAACGCAGGGTGATGGTTTCCCGAAACACGCTTTCCTCGAGCCCCCCCCCAGTACTGATCCGCATCACCTGCACGTCCTCTAGGGTGAGCGCGAGGTACTTTTGGGGAACGTCGCGTTTGCCCAGATTAGGAATAATACTAAGCTCCGCGACACGCACGATCGTCGCCGCTGTACACAGGGTCATCAGCACGGCGCTATCGGGACCGACGGTCTTGACCAGCGAGAGTTGGTTGACGCCCTCGCCAAGCGCGTCCCCGGCACGGGGCGCTAGATCCCATTGGTACGAGAGGCAGTCTGCCCACCCCTTGTGACTGTAATTGAGGGTCCCGCCTTCGACCCCCTCCATGCGGAAAAACATCTCGACCGACATGCAATGGTCCTCTGGCTGGGATGCCGCCCCCATCCGGATAAATCGAGAGCACCCGGCGGGCGGGCCGGTTGAGCACCCAAGGTGGTTAAGCCGAGGCCCACCAAGTCTGGGGGGCCTGCAGGGGGGATACAAGGACAAGTCGCGCCGCCAGCGCAACCGATGCACGCACGCCGCGGTTTCTCTATGATGTCAGCGTGATTTTGACACCGGGAGCGTTAGACGTGTCTGATTTGACCACAATGGATGCCATGGCCCAGGCCGACCTGGTCCGGCAAGGCAAAGTCTCGGCGCTAGAACTGGTCGATGCGGCTATCGCACGTGTCGAGCGGGTGAATCCAACCGTGAACGCGGTCGTACACACGATGTTCGAGCAAGCGCGCCGCGCCGCCCGCAGGCCCCTCGCCGAGGTTCCCTTCGCGGGCGTCCCCTTCCTGGTCAAGGATTTTCTCGCGGAGGTGGCCGACGAGCCCTTCACGGAAGGCTCCGCCTATTTGCGCGGCTACATCCCTGCGCTCGATAGCGAACTCATCGCCCGTTACCGTCGCGCAGGACTCCTGATCATCGGCAAGACGAATACGCCTGAGTTGGCGGTTGGTCCGACCACCGAACCCCGTCTGTTCGGCCCAACGCGAAATCCCTGGGATACGAGCCGTACCGCTGGTGGTTCAAGTGGGGGGGCCGCCGTCGCGGTCGCGGCGGGCATAGTCCCGATGGCCCACGCCAGCGATGCAGGCGGATCCATTCGGGTACCGGCCGCCTGCACAGGAGTCTTCGGCCTCAAACCAACGCGAGCGCGCAACCCGCTCGGGCCTCACTACGGCGACTTGATGAGTGGTCTACTGGCTGAGCACGCGCTGACCCGAACGGTTCGGGACAGCGCCGCGCTGCTCGATGCCACCGCCGGACCCGATCTCGGCGACCCTTACCATGCGCCGCCCCCCGCCAGACCCTTTCTCCAGGAAATCGGCGCGCCCGTGGGTCGGCTGCGGATCGCGTTTTCGACGCGCACGATTACGGGTGCAGAGATCGCGCCTGATTGCGTCGCTGCCGTCACCGATGCGGCAACGCTGTGTGCAGCGTTGGGACATGAGGTGGTCGAAATCGCGCCTAAAATCGATCCGGAGCAGTTTTTTCTCGCCTTCACCAAAGTCCTCGCCGCTGGTTTTACCTGGGCCATCGAGGACTGGACGCGACGGCTCGGACGCGCGCCCCTTGAAACAGAATTCGAGCCGTTCGTGTGGGCCTTCACCGGTCGCGGACGCGAGTTGAGCGCGCCGGATTATTTACTGGCGCTGCAAGATCTCCAGCAAATCTCGCGGACCGTCGCACGCTTCTTTGTTCACCACGACATCTGGCTTACGCCGATGCTGGGTGAACCTCCTGTCCCGCTAGGCACCTTCGCCTACTCACCGGGGACTGATCCCTTCGAATTGAGGCGCCAGATGGCCCGTTTTACGCCGTTTTCCTATTTCGCGAATGCCACTGGTCAACCCGCCATGTCCGTCCCGACCTACTGGACAGCCGGGGGATTGCCCGTTGGCAATCAATACATCGGACGCTTCGGCGACGAAGCCACGTTGTTCCGGCTCGCGGCTCAAATTGAATCCGCACGTCCATGGGCCGCGCGCCAACCGGCTGTGTGGGCCGGCCAATGAGCATCGGCACCCCCATGAATGCTGCCCTGGCGACGCTATTTGAGCGCATGCTGGATGAAATGGACCAATCCGAAAGCATGGAATGGGATGCCACTGAAAGTGTGCTCCCGACGGCTGTGTACCATGATCCCGCCGTCCTCGCGCAAGAGACAGAACACCTGTTCAAACGAATGCCACTCTGTCTGGGTCATGCGGATCAACTCCCTGCGCCGGGAAACATGCTGGCCCGCGACTTGTTCGGCCTCCCCCTCTTATTGGTGCGTAATCGCGAGGGCGAAATCAACGTCTTTTTGAATGTGTGCCGGCACCGCGGGGCGCGACTCGTCGCGGGCGAAAACAGGGTGTGCCAGCACAGCACACTCTCCTGCCCCTATCACGCATGGACCTACGATTTGAACGGCGTCCTTCGTGGGATTCCAGGCGCCGAGGGATTCCCGAACCTCGACAAAGCCACCCGCAGCTTGCGACGACTGCCTGCGACCGTACGCCACGGCCTGATTTGGGTAAGCTTAGATCCTGCGGCGACGCTCGATGTGGCGGGTTTCCTGGGCGGCCTTGACGAAGATCTGACTGCGCTTGATCTGGGATCGCATCGATTTTTTCGCCAACATGCGCGCCGACGTGCGATCAACTGGAAGCTGATGATGGACGCCTTCCAGGAGGTGTACCACATCAAGCGCCTGCACGCTTCGACCATCGCCCCCTTTTTTCTCGACATGAAAGCCGCTGGTGAAGGCGTCGGCCTGCATACGCGTATCCTGGTCGGACGCGAAACACTCGCCCAAGCCCGCCAGCTCCCCCGCGAGGCCTGGAGTCTGCGGCAACATGCCACGCTCACCCATGTCATCTTCCCTAATAGCCTGATTATTTATCATCCGGATTCCACGAGTCACATGGGGATGTTTCCAGTAGGCCCGGAAGAAATTGAGTTTGTCCACACGATGTTCACACCGCATGCGCCGCGGGATGCCAAGGAACTTGCCCATTGGGACCGAACTTTCGAGATGATCGATGCAGGCGTATTCGGCGCCGAAGATCTCTATATATCGGAACAAATCCAGCTCGGCATCAAGGCCGGGGCCAATGATGATTTAGTGCTTGGGCGCTTCGAACAGCATCTTCGTCGCTTCCACGGACACATCAAGACTATTCTCGAGGCAGCATCCGCCAAGGCGGAAAGGAGCACTTAATGAAAGCCATCGTCAGCGAAGTCGTGGGGGGACCCGACACACTGGTCTTACGGGAGTTACCCGCACCCACCCCGGGGAACGGGGAAGTATTAATCCGGGTACACGCATGCGGCGTCAACTATCCTGATACCCTCATGCTCGAGGATAAGTATCAGTTTCGGCCAACGCGTCCCTTCGCGCCCGGTGGCGAAGTCGCCGGCGAAATCCTCGCCGTCGGTGACGGGGTATCAGAATTCGCCGTTGGCGCCCGCGTGATCGCGCTGGTCGGCTACGGCGGCATGGCCGAACAGGTGGTCGCCAAAGCCACCAAGTGTCTCCCCATGCCGGAAGGCATGCCTTTCCAGGAAGCCGCCGCGTTCATTTTTACCTACGGAACCTCTTATCACGCCCTCAAGCAACGTGCCGCACTGCAGCCGGGTGATACGCTACTCGTACTCGGCGCCGCTGGTGGTGTCGGGCTAGCGGCGGTGGAACTCGGCGTAGCAATGGGTGCTCGTGTGATCGCCGCCGTATCCAGCGCCGAAAAAGCGGCGCTCGCTAAAGCGCACGGCGCAGCGGCCACTGTCATCTACCCGCGGGGGCCCTTCGACAAGGACGGTACACGAGCCCTCGCTGATCTTTTTAAGGAAGCCTGTGGCAAAGAGGGCGCGAATGTCATCTACGACGCCGTCGGTGGGGATTACGCAGAGGCCGCCTTGCGGGCAATCGCGTGGGAAGGCCGTTTTCTGGTGGTCGGCTTTCCGGCAGGGATCCCGCGCATCGCCCTCAACCTCGCATTGCTCAAAGGGTGCCAGATTGTGGGCGTCTTTTGGGGCGCTTATACCGAACGCGCCGTCATCCAAAATGCGCAGAACAACCGAGAGCTGATCGACTTGTATAGTCGTGGAAAAATTAAGCCACACGTTTCAATGTGCGTGCCCCTCGCCGAAGCCGGTCGTGCAATCCAGGAACTGGCCGACCGCCGGGCGCTCGGCAAGATCGTCGTCACGCTCAACTAGTCCGATACGGCGGGTGGCACAGCACCCGCAACTAACCCGGGCATCGCCAGCTGGAGACAGCTACACTGTGGCATCACGTTGCTAACCGAGGAGGCGAAAAACTCATGGCGTCATCGATCACAAATGCCGGCACCCGCGAGATAGAAACTTCCTCGGCACGATATCTGCGGGGGAAATACGCGATTTGCGGCGTGGGCGAAACGACCTACCGTCGTGGATCTGATCAGACCACCCGTTCACTGGCGACTTGGGCAGTCGGCAATGCGATGGCCGACGCCGGGATGACGGCAACAGACGTCGACGGCATGCTCAGTTATTCCAATAACGATTCCACCTTCGCGCCGATTGTCGCCAACGATCTGGGGATCCGCCTTAATTTTTATACCGACATCTACGGTGGCGGCTCGTCGACAGAATGTTTGATCGGTATCGCCATCGGCGTCATCGAAGCGGGCATGTGTAAGACGGTCGCGATCTATCGTGCGATGAATGGCTTCTCGCAGGTGCGCATCGGCGGTACCGGCGTACGCTCCGCAGCCCCGATCGTCGGCGATCAGATTCATCACCGGGCCTACGGCTGGCAAAGCGCGGGCCAAATGTTCGCGCCAACCTTCATGCGCCACATGTACGATTACGGCACTACGTCGGCACAGGTCGCCGCCGTCAAAGTGGCACACAGCAAGCATGCTTCTAACAACCCAAAAGCGTATTACAAGCAGCGATACACCATTGACGATGTGCTGAGGTCACGGATGATTTGCCAGCCTCTACATCTCCTCGACTGCTGCGTCGAAACAGACAATGCAACTTGTATCATTGTGACGCGGCTCGATAGGGCTCGCGACTGCCCGAACCGGCCCGCCGTTATTCAGGCCGTTGCAGGGCGCGTGTCCAAGCCCCGTGGCGATATTCATCTGCATTATCAATCGGGCCCGATTTCGACGGTAGCTGGCCACTATGCTCAGAAAATTCTCTGGCCAAATGCAGGGGTCGGACCGGAGGATATCGATGTCACCGGTTCTTATGATGCATTTACCTTCACGACCATGCTGCAGCTGGAGGATTATGGTTTCTGTGAAAAAGGGACCGGCGGAGAATATGTGTCCGGCGGCACTATCGAACTCGGCGGCAAGCGCCCAAACAACACTGCGGGTGGGCATTTATGCGAGGGCTATACGCACGGCATGAATATGGTGATCGAAAACGTGCGCCAGTTGCGCGGAGAGGCCGACGACAGCTGCCCGGTAGGTAACGATAGCCGCCGCAAGCATACCTTCAATTACGCCGAAGGCGGTTGTCGACAGGTCCGCAAGGTCGAACTCACCGCCAATCTTGGTTGGGCCCATCCTGGCGCGGGAAGCGCCATGGTGATGGCCAAAGATCACGCCTAAGGAGAACAAAAATGTCCGTTCAAGGCGAATATATGGGAATGATGCTCACCATCGAGGATCTTGATCGTGAGAACATCGCCTTCTTTGGCTACTGCGCAGCCGGAGAATTCCGGCTACAACGGGGGCTCCGTCATGGGCTACTGCGCTACCCCCCGACTACCGCCTGCCCGTGGACCGGGGAGCGTGAGTCCGAGTGGGTGCGCGTTGAAGGCAAAGGCACGGTGCACGCTTACGGCGAAGTCCATCACGCCATTCAGCCTGCCTTCAAGGACAAAGTCCCCTATCTCATCCTGATCGTCGACCTTGATGTCCAGCAGGGCGCACCTAACCCGCATGATGCGCTACGTGTCGGCGGTAATCTGGTGATGCCGGATGGCCGCTATGCGCCACCGGAGGAAATCCGCCGAGTCGGGATTGGTTCGCGGGTGCGTATGGTCATGGTGGAGGTGGCCGCGGGACTCGCGCTTCCGCAATGGACTCTCGATGAGGAGGCCACGCAACCGACCACGCCGTGGCGTTTCTCTGACCGCTGAGGGGCCAAGCGTCGTTATGGCGTCTGATAGCCCTGTGGGTACTGGATGAACTCGAAAAGGATGCCGAGGATCGAGGCTGGACGGGAGAAGGCGAACTGAATGTCGTCAGAAAAAACACGCCCGGCGTAGTCCACAAAATCTAGCGTTTTGCGAACCGGGGCGCCATCGACGAAGTGCACCGCTTTACGCCGAAGCGTATCGAGGGTGTCGTCAATATCATCCACCGCGAAGGCGATGTGGTGCAGTCCTTCCCCCCGTCTAGCGAGGAAATCCGCAATCACCCCGATCTCGCCGGTGGGCTCCATAAGCTCAAAATCCACTTTGCCCACCCGACACATGCGATAACGCATCGCATACTCTTCTACTTCGATCACCTCTCCGATACTCGCGCCGAATAGCGTGACAAAAAGCTCGGTCGCCTGGGCGAGATCGCGAACGGCAACGCCAACTTCGGTAATTCGTCGGATGTCCATGCCGCCTACCTCTTGAAGGTCAATCGCGCCCGGCCGCCCTGCCTGATCGGGTCCGGGGGTGCGGGCGCCATTATAGGCGGGCGCCCCGGGCAAGCGAGGGGGATCCGAAGGGCGTTGGGCCTCTCAGACGCCCAACGCAAGGCGCGGATTGAAAGTAGACACGCGCCCCAGCTCTTCGAGTAACTCACGTTCCCGCTCTGTGAGCGTTGGCGGCACGACAATCTGTAGTACGACATAAAGATCGCCCGGCGTGCGCCCGCCCAACCCCTTGCCGGCGAGTCTTAGTTTTCGCCCTCCTTGACTTTGGGCCGGGATTTTCAACCTAACGGGCTTATCGAGCGTCGGAATCGGCACGCTCGCGCCAAGCGCCGCTTCCCACGGCGCGACGGGAAGCTGCAAAGTCAGATCGCGGCCCTCGAGACTGAATAGCGGATGTGGGGCGTAGTCGACACGAAGGAACAAATCGCCCGGCGCAGCTCCGCCCTGCCCCAAGTGACCCTGCCCCTTGAGCCGAATTTGACGACCCTCCTCGATGCCGCGCGGAATGGTCACTTTCAGCGTTTTCGACACGGGCGACTGTCCCGGCTGTGAGGGCGGGAGCTCGAACGAGAGCGTGCGGGTACCCCCCCGCTGCGCTTCCTCCAGGGTCACCTGGATCGCGTAGTGGATGTCCTCGCCGGGCCAACCAGCCCCACCCCGTGGACCGGTCCCACCGCGGCCGAACAGCGTGTCGAAAAATTCACTGAAGCGCTGAGCCGCTGCCGGATCGAAATCAGTCGCCCCGGATGGCCGCCAACCCGGCGGAGGCGAGAATTCCCCCCCTCGCCCATCCCCATATCGGCGGATCTCGTCATATTCGGCGCGCCGTGCCGGGTCTCGGAGCACCTCGTAGGCTTCGCCGAGCTGTTTAAATTGTTCTTCCGCATCCGCTTCCTTACTGACATCGGGATGATATTTACGCGCCAGCCGACGATACGCCTTCTTGATCTCCTCGGGCGTTGCCTCAGGCGCAAGTCCCATGATCTTGTAATAATCCATAAACCGCATTGGGCTGATCCTAGACCGGGTGCGGACGGCCTTGCGTCGGGTTGAGCAAGCTGGCCTCAATCGCCGCACGCGTGAAGGCCACGTCACGAAGGTTATATGGTGTTGCTCCGTAGAAAACTCAAGTCCGGTTTGATTGCGCTGTCCGATACGCCGAACCCACGTAATCTGCGGCACCTATTGACAGCCGTGCCGACCATCGCAAAATGCGGTCCGGCCAACGAGGTTTCGACCACCACCTCATTCGGCACCTAAATAAGCGCGCGGCGGGCAGCCCAGAACGCGCGAATACGCTATGCTTGGCAACTTCTCAGAACCGATAGAAACATGACTTCCCTTGCTCCGTCAGAAAATCTGAACGACCCACTGGTGACGGTCGACGGCGTGTCATTCAGCCACGGCGCACGCGTTATTTTCGACAATGTTAGCCTAACCATTCCCCGCGGAAAAATTACGGCCATTCTGGGCCCGAGCGGCACCGGGAAAACGACGCTTTTGCGTCTAATCGGGGGGCAGCTGGCCCCGTCGAAGGGCCAAGTGACCGTATTTGGACAGGATGTCCAAGCGCTGTCGGTGACCGAGTTGTACAGCATGCGAAAGCGCATCGGGATGCTCTTTCAAAGTGGTGCCTTGCTGACCGACCTAGATGTATTCGAGAACGTGGCCTTCCCGTTGCGTGAACACGCCGTGCTGCCAGAATCCATGATCCGCTCGATAGTCCTGATGAAGCTTGAGGTCGTCGGCCTGCGCAATGCGCGTCATCTGTACCCACGTGAGCTCTCCGGGGGAATGGCACGACGGGTAGCGCTCGCGCGAGCCACCGCCCTGGATCCGGTCATGGTGCTCTATGATGAGCCGTTCGCAGGTCAGGATCCGATATCCATGGGCATTCTGGTGCGCCTGATTGGGGAATTTAATCGGGCCCTTAACCTGACGAGCGTCATCGTCTCACACGACGTAAAGGAAACGGCGATGATCGCAGACTACATGTATCTCTTGTCAGAAGGACGCGTTGTGGCACACGGCACCCCTGAAGGCATGCGCGCCTCCCGTGAACCCGCGGTCACCCAGTTCATGGAAGGAGAGCCAGATGGTCCGTTGCCCTTCCATTACCCAGGCCCAGATTATCTGCACGATTTGATGAGCTAACACCTGCCATGACAGAACTTTTTGCCCGAATTGGGCGCAGCAGCCTGAGCATTTTCGAACGCCTCGGCAACGGCACGCTGTTTCTATTTCAGATCCTGATGGGACTCGGCTTCGGCTTCAAGCGACCCACACTCGTCCTGCTGCAGATCTGGGCCGTAGGGGTCCGGTCACTGTCGATCATCATGGTCTCTGGCGCCTTCGTAGGCATGGTGCTCGGACTGCAAGGTTACAATACGCTGGTGACCTATGGCTCCGAGGAATCACTTGGCGCGTTGGTGGCACTATCGCTTATCCGCGAATTGGGCCCCGTACTCACGGCGCTGCTGTTTGCGGGACGGGCAGGCTCCGCATTGACCGCGGAAATTGGCTTGATGAAAGCAACAGAGCAGCTCGCCGCACTCGAGATGATGGGGGTTGATCCCTTGCAGCGAATTGTCGTACCGCGCTTTATTGCCGGACTCTTTGCGATGCCGCTACTGGCCGCTATTTTCACCGCGATCGGTATTCTGGGCGGGTACTTCTGCGGGGTCGGCCTGCTCGGCGTGGATGCCGGCGCCTTCTGGTCGCTAATGCAGCAACATATTGATCTCATCGACGACGTCATGCAGGGCGTCGTCATCAAGAGTATCGCCTTCGGGTTTGTGGTGACTTGGATTGCGCTCTATGAAGGTTACGCGTCATTGCCAACCTCCGAGGGCGTAAGCCAAGCGACTACCCGAACGGTCGTCAACGCGTCTTTGGCGGTGCTCGCGCTGGATTTTGTGCTGACCGGTCTGATGTTTCATTAGAGAAAATTTATGAAAATTACACGCACCATGGAAGTCGGCGTCGGGCTTTTCGTGAGCCTCGGGCTGGCCGCCCTGCTGATGCTGGCGCTGAAAGTGGCCAACATCAGCGCGATGGCGGTCACCGAGGGTTACCTCGTGACCGCGCATTTCGACAATATTGGCAAATTAGGGATCCGCTCGCCCGTCAAAATGAGCGGCGTAGTGGTAGGTCGGGTCACTCGCGTTGATTACGATGTCGATCGCGGGCAAGCCGTCGTCGAGATGCGCATCGAGAAAAGATTTTCCCACATACCGCGTGACACCTCAGCCAGTATCTATACGGCCGGACTTCTGGGCGAGCAGTACCTGAGCCTCGACCCGGGCGGTGAAGAAACGTTCCTGAAACAGGGGGACGATCTGCCGCTCACGCAGTCGGCCGTCATCCTGGAACGCACTATCCAGCAATTCCTCTACTCCAAAACTGTTCAAGGAAACGGAAAGAAGAAGCCATGATGAAATTTGCTGCGTCCCCCGCCAGCCTGTATTCGAAGCGCTATGCCGCCGTCGCCCTAGCATTAGTGGGCTGCTGGTGCGTCAGCCTTGCCGCTGAGCAGGCCGAACTGCCTGCTCAGGTGATGGTGCGCACCACCTCCGATGCGCTAATGACTAAACTACGCGCAGACATCCCAGCCACCGGGGCCGATCCCAAGCAGTTGCTGACGCTCGCCGAAACCATTGCGCTTCCGCATTTCGATTTTCCGCTCATGTCGCAGCGAGCACTCGGCAAATACTGGAAAAATTTTTCTGACGAACAGCGCGCGCGCTTCGCTCAGGAATTCCGCCGGCTGCTTCTGAGAACCTACGCGGGCACCCTCAATGACTTCAGGGAGGCTAAGGTCGATTTTTTATCTCCGCGCCAATCGTCTCCTGACACGGTTGTCGTAAGAACCACCGTAACTCGCCCGACGGGCGGAGCGCCCATTCCGATGGATTACGAGGTCCGGCAGGGACCCGATGGGTGGAAAGTCTGCAACGTCTCAGTCAGCGGCATCAGTCTCGTGATCAGTTACCGTGCGGGCCTCGCACAGGACATCGACCAACTGGGCGTGGATGGGCTAATTGCGAAGCTCGTCGATCGCAACAAGGCCGGCCCCTAAAAGCCGACAGGCTAGAGACAACGCGCGCGCATCGCCATCGCCTAGGACCGATCGCTCGCCCAACCCGCTCCGGCGCGGAGCCGCGTGCGAAGCGCGCTTGCTGGAGCCGACCGGGCTTCCGGTCGTTCCCGACTTTACGCACGGAAACTCAGATAAGAATAAGACGTCTATCCCTCGGCGGCCATCTGCGCCAACATCTCCCGTGCGCAGATCCGGATGAAACGCCGGTCGACGAGGATCGCGCCGAGGCGCTGTAGATCGCCCAGAAGCCGACTAACCGTCTCAACCGCCACCGAGAGGTAATTGGCAATATCCTGTCGCGACATGGGGAGATTGAACTCTGTTCGCGAACAGCCCCTCCCGGCAAACTTCTCAGACATGTCCAGCAAAAAGCCAGCGAGTCGACATGGTGCGGAGCGCTGCCCCAACACCAGCATATGGCGATCTGCCTCAATAATGCGCTGCGAAGCACCCCGCATCAGCGCCAGCCAAAAATCAGGAACGCGCGCAGCAAAGCTTATCAACTGCGCATAGGGAATCATGCAGACCGAGACCGTTTCTAGCGCAATCGCAGCGCTCATGTGGCGCTGATCGACAAACCCATCGAAACCCAGTATGTCCCCCGGAAAATAAAATTCCGCCACCTGCTCACAACCGTCTTCATTGTCCAAATAGGACTTCACCGCACCGGCCCGCAACAAGTAAAGCCCCGCCATCTTGTCGCCCTGATGGTAGAGGTGTTGGCCTCTTTTGGCAGGTGCTGACACCACCACTTGCTGGGCCAATTCAGCCCGTTCGGCTGGCGTCATGACATGTAAAAGACAGCCCTTGACGAAACGACACTTCGTGCAAGCCTGAACCGTTGGGATTAATTGTGACGTCGGGGAAGGCGCGGGCGTTTGTATCGGGAACGGAAGTATATTGGTCGACATGTTGGCGCTCCAGATTCGGGATTACCGAGTAAGAGCCCCAAAAGTAACGTCCTCATCGAGTGGTTCGACAAGGGTTACCAAGAGAGCCCACTGGCATGATCTTCGATCGGAGGGGCGCTATGCGTTAGTCGGTTTTTCACCTAGTTAAAATTCGGTAATCACCTACGACGACATGTAAAAAGGAAGCCGCCGAGTAACCGGTCGGCGCTGGCTGCACGATTATTCGTTTGGCTAATTAGCGAATTTTGGCGACGTCACTGACGAGTTCGGCAAGTGAGTGCGCACCGCTTTTGGCCATGACACGCGCGCGGTGAATTTCAACCGTTCGTTCAGACAACCCGAGCTCACTGGCGATCACCTTATTCGCCTGCCCGCGAACGATACGCTCCATGACCTCTCGTTCGCGTGGCGTCAGCTTCGCTAATAGTGTCCGAATACGGCTGGCTTCTGACTGGCTCGCACGGCGACGCTCATTCTCGGCGAGGGCCTGGTTGATCCGATCGATCAACTCCTGATCACGGAAGGGCTTCTCAATAAAGTCTACGGCACCCGCCCGCATGGCACGCACAGCCATCGCGACATCCCCGTAGCCGGTGAGGAACACCATCGGCAGCTGGCAATCGCGATCATTCAGCGTGCGCTGCAAATCAAGCCCGCTGAGACCGGGCATTCTCACGTCAGCAACGACACACCCGGCCATATCGTTGGTATAGGCCGAGAGAAAAGCAGCGGCAGATTCAAAGGCTAGCGCCTCTAGTCCGACCGAACGCATCAACAGGATCAGCGAGTGCCGAACGGCCAAATCGTCGTCGATAATGTGTACAGTGCTCATAATTTATCCACATGAAAAACGGTAGCGTTACGTTTGCAAGGAGTCGCTTGGCAAGGCCATTTCGAAGCAAGCACCACCCGCGGGACTGCTGCGATAGCGCAACGTGCCACTGTGTTTACTTACTATCGCGTGACTAACGGACAAACCCAAGCCCAACCCATCGCGCTTGGTCGTAAAAAATGGCGAGAACAACCCGGGTTGGTGCGCTAACGACACACCCGCGCCGCGGTCCGTGACACAGATCTGCACCCCGCCCGGGGCTGCTTGACTGCGCACCGCGACAACCCGGCTCGCCGGCGGTAGCGCCTCACTGGCCTCCATGGCGTTACGGAGCAAGTCGAGCAGGACCTGCTGCAGCTGCCCGGCATCACCCCGCAGCACCGGGAGGCCAACCTCAAGATTCACCTCGAAGATCGTTGAACGGCTCCTCGCCTCAGCTTCTACCAGCATGAGCGCCTGCTCGATCAGCTCGTTGGGTTGGAGATTATTCTGCACACGCGATCGAGAGGCCACAAACGCCCGTATTCGTTTAAGGATCTGCGCGGCCCGCAGCGCCTGCTCGGTAATAAGGTCAAGACCTTTGGCAATTTCGTCATCCGTGGCTTGGCCCAGCCCGATACGCCGACTAAAAGCCTGCGCCTGTGTCGCAATCACCGTCAGCGGCTGATTAATTTCGTGCGCAACGGCATCGGCCGTTGCGCTCAAGGTCGTTAGTCGGGCGACCTGCCCCAGCGCCCTCCAGGAGATCGTATTCCGGGCAGGCATTTCATCGGGACAACCATCCACGCCGTCTTCGTGTTTCTGATGGTCCGCCCGCAAGGCATCAGTCGATTCGTTCGATAAGGGTTTCATTGCTGCCGTCATCCTCACGCCTAGCAAGATAGCAGGTTGCTGCCGAAAGACCGATTACCCAAAACTGCTCACGCCCGCAGAATGTCATACGGACTGTCATCACCCTCGATAATCTCGCTCTTTTTTAGTGCGACGAAGGCTAAACAGAGGTGCGTGAACGCTTGCGACAAACCCACATCCATAGTTAAAAACCTCTCGGCTAAAATTCTACTGCCTTCGTACCCGGCTCGTGATACCGCCGACAACTGACCGGCGCAATAGCGCCCAGCGCACGGTACAACACTGCACGACAAGGTAGCCACAGACCTTTACTAGGCGGACGTGCAGATCCGTGAGCGGAAACTTGCCGTCGTCCCGGTGCTCCCAAGAGGTCCCTAGGCTATCATGGAGGCGTAGTGTTACACGCGCGGCGATGCCGCCCCTGATTTCCGTCAAGGCTTAGACACATGCAACGCTTAAGCTTTCCTGCGCTCCTGTGCGCCCTTCTGTGCATTGGCCATCAGACGGCACGCGCGGACAGTTTCGTCGTCTATGCGGCCGCGAGCCTAAGCACCGCGTTAAGCGAAATCACCCAGACCTGGTCCGCTGCCACAGGACATACGGTCAAGCTCTCCTTTGCCGCATCGTCTGTCCTAGCCAAGCAAATCGAGGCAGGGGCGCCAGCCGCCCTTTACCTTGCCGCAGATCAGCGCTCGATGGATATGCTGGAAAAACAAGGGCGCCTCGTAACGCAAAGCCGAGTGGATCTTCTGGGTAACCAACTCGTTCTCATTACGCCGAAAGACCGACCACATCCCCTCAAGCTGGTCATGGGTTTTGATCTCGCCGCGGTGTTGGGCGACGGTCGACTTGCGAGCGGCGATCCTGCCTATGTCCCGGCGGGACAGTACGCGCAGGAGGCGCTGACAGCCCTTGGTGTCTGGCGCATTGCCGAGCCGCGATTGGTCCGAACGGACTCGGTGCGCGCGGCGCTAGTCCTGGTCGAGCGAAGCGAGGTACCTGCGGGCATCGTTTATGCCACGGATGTGCGCGCCAGTCGAGGCGTCGTGATTGCCGGGACATTCCCAGCCAGCTCCCACCTGCCAATCGTCTATCCGATGGCTCTGATCACGGAGTTCGCGACCCCCGCCGCGCGCGTATTACATGCCTACTTGGCGGGCCCGGCGGCCCGCGTGATTTTTCAGCGCCACGGCTTCATTCCACTGTCCTGACGCCAACACCGTAGAATTCCCGACCCACCGATAGCAAGAATGGACTGCCATGCCTGAATCTCTGGAATTCGAGGCCCTTTCGCTTAGCCTGAAAGTGGCCCTCCTGAGCACGTTGTGCAGTCTGCCCTTAGCCATCGCAGCTGCCTGGTTACTCGCGCGGGTCCGCTTTCGAGGCAAGCTCTTGTTCGATGCGTTGCTCCACGCGCCACTCGCGCTGCCCCCGATCGCGGTGGGCTATTTCCTGCTCCTGTCCTTCGGGACACGGGCGCCGTTCGGCCATTGGTTAAAAGAAACCCTGCATATCCAGCTGGTCTTTACAACGGCCGGGGCAATTGTCGCGGCGAGCGTCATGTCGTTCCCGTTATTTGTCCGCGCGATTCGTCTGTCGATTGATAACGTCGACAAAGGACTCGAAGTTGCCGCGCGTACGTTAGGCGCCACGCCCGGTGATATTTTTTGGTCCATTACGCTGCCGCTAGTGTTACCGGGGATCCTGTCGGGCGCGCTGATGGCCTTCGTCAGAGGCTTAGGTGAATTCGGCGCAACGATCGTGTTCGCTTCGAATATCGCCGGAGAAACACGCACGCTGCCACTGGCGATTTATACCGCGACCCAAACACCGGGCGGGGAAGCGCTGGCGCTCAGATTGGCCGCGCTGTCGATGATGCTGGCGGTCGCGGCACTTTTATTGATGCGCCCCATGGAACATCGGTTGCAACGTTGGCTCGGTCTCGGATGATTGAGATCGCCATCACCAAAATGATCGGTGATTTCACGCTGGATGCCCATTTTCGGGCGCCCGTACACGGAGTAACCGCCATCTTCGGACGCAGCGGCGCCGGTAAAACAAGTCTGGTTAACGCAATAGCAGGATTGTTGCGCCCAGATCGTGGCTATATCCGTCTGGCAGGCCTGACTTATTTTGACCATGCTGCGAGCATTGACCTGCCAATCGAGCAACGCGGCGTAGGATATGTCTTCCAGAACGCGCGACTTTTTCCACATCTAACGGTACGTGGAAATCTCGAATACGGCTTAAAACGTGCCTCCCGGCGCGTAACGATTCCGTTTGATTCGGTTGTAGAGGTCCTCGGTCTCGAGCCTTTCCTCGCGCGTAGCCCCCGGCATCTGTCCGGCGGTGAGCGGCAGCGAGTTGCTCTGGGTCGCGCGCTCCTCGCCCAACCCCGGGTTTTGTTGCTCGATGAGCCGCTCGCGGCCCTTGATGCGCCGCGTAAAGCCGAGGTGTTGCCCTACATCGAACGGATGGTCGGCGAATTCAAGCTGCCCGCATTTTTTGTGAGCCATGCGATAGATGAAATCACGCGCCTCGCTGATCACCTCGTGCTGATCAATGACGGGCGATGTGCAGCAAGTGGTCCATTGGCGGAAGTCATGTCAAATCCCGACTATGCGCCGCTTATCGGTCGATTCGAGGCCGGTGCCGTGCTTGAGTGCCACGTGGAAAGTCACGACGCGGCCTTTCAACTCACGAACCTTCGCTTTGCGGATGGGTTGCTCCGGGTGCCCCTCATGACGCTACCCCCAGGCACACCCGTGCGTGCGCGCTTGCGCGCCCGGGATGTCGCGCTCGCGCTGTCACTCCCCCCCGACATCAGCATCACGAACAGGCTGCACGGAGTCGTTCATGCCCTCAGCGTGCGGGAACATACCTATGTTGATGTGACTATCGCCGTAGGTAGTACCCGAGTCAGAGCGCTCATCACCCGGGAATCCGTCACTCGGCTCAAACTCGCACCGGGCGTCAGCGTATGGGCGCTCGTAAAATCGGTCGCGCTCGATAGTCGGGCAGTCGGCTTCACAAGACGCGACCGTCATTGAACGCTATGTGCGGCTTTTGCGCCCTATTCGCTGGCGTCCCACACTGGACCGAAGGGGGCCACCCGCTTGCCGACGATGTCGGCGCATCACGCGATCCGGCCGCGCGGAGAGCACGCATCAGCCGTATACGCTTCATCGATCATCTAGCGCGATGCCATGGCTGCCGAGTCGATGATTGGATGGGGGCACAGTTCATCGTGCGCAACCTGCGCGGAAAAACCGCGCTGGTGCGCACGCTGCCGGCTGTCTGGTCTACGCTTGAGGCCTTTGCAGACCATCCACTCGATCCGCTCGACGCTGCATTTCTTGCCGAACTCGACCCCGCCACGTGAGTGACGCTGCTGATCCGCGCAGACCAGTCCTCATTTTGAGCGGGTTTCTGGGGAGCGGCAAAACTACTCTGCTAAACCGTCTGTTGAAGTCGCCGATGCTCGCCGACAGCGCGGTATTGATCAATGAGTTCGGCGAAATCGGGATCGACCACCAGCTCGTGATGAGCGTTGACGAGAACATCGTAGTCCTCGAGAGTGGCTGTATCTGCTGCACGATCCGCGAAGATCTGAAAAGTGCCTTGCTCGATCTCGAGAATCTCCGTGCCAGCGGCGCATTATCGGCCTTCAAGCGTATCGTGATCGAAACCACCGGCATCGCCGATCCGGCCCCGATTCTGCATACGCTGACGGCCGATCCTTTATTACAGTTTCATTTCCGCGCGGTGGGGATCATCACCACCGTCGATGCCTGTCATGCGGCATATCAACTGGATACCTTTGAGGAAGTGACCAAACAGGTGTTGCTCGCCGACGCGTTGATCATCACCAAGAGCGACTTGGTCGACGCCGCCATTTGCGCTGCGCTGACGCACCGACTGGCCGCACTCAATCCGCTGAGTCGATGTTTCGACGCAAATGCGCCCGACTTCGACGTCGCGCGTCTGCTTGAAGTTTCTTCCCCCCGGGATCCCTTCCTGCCACCCGACGCGGCGCACAATCAACTGGGGCACGCGACTCACACGGCCGCCTTGCAGACTTTTTGCCTGACCGAAACGCAGCCAGTCGACTGGACAACGTTCGGAGTGTGGCTGACGTTACTCTTACGCGCGCACGGTACCCGTGTGTTGCGCGTCAAGGGCTTGTTGAACGTCGCCGGCCTCGACGTACCGGTGGTCATCAATGGCGTTCAGCACATTGTCCATCCGCCGTTCCATCTCCCCGCATGGCCTGACGAGGATCATCGCTCTCGGATCGTGTTCATCGTGCGCGGGCTCGCGCGCGAACAGATTGAAAGCTCGTTCCACCGTTTCCGCGCGGTTGGCCTCAGACTTGCGGCGGCGGATTTTTTGCCTTGAAGGTGTCCGCAATTTTCTTGAGGGTGACGAATTGGGTGCCCTCATGGCCGCGCATGTGGCGAATCAGGCGCTCGAGCATTAGAAGCATTTGAGGGTGTCCGGACGCATCCGGATGCAAACAGACGTTGAACACCGCGTCATCCATGTGTTCGTAGACCCAGTCGAACTGGTCCTGCCACATCTGACCGAGATCCCGGGGAGGTACCCAACCATGCGTGTTTGGAAAGCTTTTAACGAACATCACCGGGGGGGCGTCATCCAGATACCAGCTGCAGGGGATCTCGAGTAGCGGTGTGGGTACCCCGGCTTGCCACGGCTTCATCCAGGTTTCCGCCGGTTGCGCATAATTAATCTTGCTCCAACGATCTCCGCGCCGTAGGTAGTAAGGGGTGTGATCGTTCTCCATTAGGCTGTGATCGAATTCAATGCCCTTGGCTAACAGGAGATCGATAGTGTTCGGGCTGAGTTCCCACCATGGCGCAGAATAGCCGGCGGGCGCCCGCCCGCTCAGCTGCAAGACAAGTTCGTAGGTCTTGTCGAGCACTGAGGACTCCTGCTCCCGCGTCATGACAAGCGGATTCTCGTGGGCATAGCCGTGCAGTCCCACATCGTGTCCCGCCGCGACCACCAGCGCTGACTGGTTTGGGAAACTCTCAATTGTGTGTCCAGTAATATTCCATGTCGTGGTGATTTGATATTTGTCGAATAGCTCCAACAGGCGGGGAGTTCCTACGGTGGCCGCATGCACGCCGCGGGAGATATCACAGGGAGAATCCTCTCCGCCAAACGAGCCTAGCCACAACGCGACCGCGTCAAAATGTACGTTAAGGCAAACCTGAATATTTTTGTCCGTCATGAGTTGTCCTTTCAAAGCGCGGCCACCCGCGCCAACATTCGCGACATACTACGCCGGGATGCGCCCGAATACGGAGGAACATTTAAGTCTTTTAGGGGTGGCTGGACGGCAATCTCCGATGGTCAGCCCACGAGAGGGGATCTGCCGAAGTACCGGAACACTTGAGATGCCCTAAACCCGCGGCCAGCTCGGTCCGTCAGGCGACAAGCGACTAGATCTGGCG
The DNA here is from genome assembly GCA_903825645.1 of uncultured Pseudomonadota bacterium. GTDB lineage: Bacteria > Pseudomonadota > Gammaproteobacteria > CAIKBL01. The sequence goes on from CAIKBL010000017.1 coordinate 140,534, forward strand.
CGTAAAACTCGCCGTAGACGCGGGCAGCTTAGCCTGCTCGTTCGTCTGCGCACACAATAACCGCACGGATTTCTCCGCATGTCCCAAGGCCCGCTGCACGATGAGCTTCCCGTTAGAACGAGAACCAATCAGTGTTGAATTTTTAGTGCGTCGCAGCATGTCGCGACGCTGTCGATAGGTATCTGGGTTCCGGTCTTAGCGTGCGCTATCAGGACCACGGCGGTAAGGCCCCGTTGCTGACATTTCCCGTCGAAGGCAACTCGTCGCCCGTCGAGACCCCGCGAAGCGAATAGCGCGCGGATCTCCTAACCAGTTTCAGTGCCCGCCGCCCCCGCCGCCCATACTTACTTTTCTGACTAGCGGCATCAGCAGTAATGCGCCCAGAAACAACAGGCTCATCAGCTTGAAAAGCTCGTTCGATGTCATGACATACGCCTCGCGCCACAACAAGTCTGAAATCTGACTCCAGGCCGTGAGCCCCGGGTCAGGACTCATGTGGCGAGCGGCGTTGGCCGTGAGGTAACGCAGGGTCTGGAGGGTCTGGTAGCTGCCTCCCGTGATGGACTCGCGCAGATTGGCGTAATGCTGTTTTTGCCATTGCACAATCAGCGTATTTGCGGTCGCCAGTCCGATCGCGCCCCCAAGGTTTCGCATCAGGTTGTAAAGACCACTAGCGTTTTTGACTTCGTGCGACGGCAGGGTTCCCAGCGCGAGCGCATTAATCGGCAAAAAGATGAACATCATGGAAATACCGCGCAGTGCCTGAGGCAAGAAAAAATCCCCAAAGCCGGACTCATACGACATGTCGCCGTTAAGCCATGCGCCCGTGCCGTATACGGCAAGACCCAGGGCAAGCATGAGACGCGAATCCATCCGACGCGCCGCTATGCCGGCGCAAAATGCCGAGAAAAACTGAAACGTACCCGTCACGATCAAATATTGACCAATCTGAAGGCTATTCAGGCCCTTTACCCCGGAGAGATACATGGGCATGAGATAGAGCACGGTATAAATACCGGTCCCTAGGATGAAGCTGTAAACGCAACCGACGGCGAAATTACGATCGCGAAAGGCCCGGAGATCTACTATCGGTTCGGCAATTGATAATTCCCTGATCACCATCAGAATGCCAGAAATCACGGCTAGAACGGCAAAAAAAGAGATTTCGCGGCTATCGAACCATTCTTCGCGCACGCCCTCTTCGAGCACGTACTGGAGGCTGCCGAGAAACAAGATCACCAAGATTGCGCCGAGAAAATCAATTCGCCGCAGCAAACTCCAGTCCGGTTTATCCACGCGCACAAAAAACAAGGTCAACAACCCGATCAAGAAACCGGGCACAAGATTGACCAAGAACAGCGCGTGCCAAGACAACACCTCGGTGAGATAGCCGCCAAGGACAGGTCCCGTGGTGGGTGCCAAGGTCACAATCAAGCCCAGCACCACCGTAATGGGCGTCTGCAATCGGGGCGGGAACATGGTGTAAATGACCGAGAAGACGGTCGGGATCATGACCCCACCAAATGCGCCCTGGAACGTCCGGAATACGACCATCGAAGGCAGACTCCACGCAAAGGCGCAAAGCCCGCTCATCAAGGTAAAGCCCATAGACGCGATGGCGAAAAGGTAACGCGTCGACAACGCGCGGGCGAGCCAGCCGGACAACGGAATCACGACGACTTCGGCAATCAGATAGGAGGTGGTGACCCAAGCGATTTCGTCACGGGTGGCCGACAAACCGGCCTGAATCTGCTGCAGGGAGCTGGCCACAATCTGAATGTCCAGAATGGCCATAAACACGCCGACGGCCATGGCCGCAAAGCCGAGCCAATCGCGGAGATCGAGCGCCTTGGGTTCTGCAGAAGCCATCATCCGGGTGCTTCAGCGCACCCGGACCTTCACGACCGTCGAGAGTCCTGGCTTCAAGCGGGAGAGATCGGTATCCGCCGCAAATTTAATCTTGACCGGCACGCGACGGACTATCTTGGTGAAATTGCCGGTGGCATTTTCGGGAGGCAATAGACTAAATTCTGCGCCACTCGCCGGTGCCGTACTATCGACAACTCCCGTGATCGACGTGTTGGGGTAGGCATCTATTTTGATATCGACAGGTTGGCCAGGTCGCATATCCTCAAGTTGGGTTTCCTTGAAATTCGCTTCAATAAAGTATTCGTGATCAGGGATGAGAAAAGCGAGCGCGATGCCCGGTTGTACCAACTGCCCCACCTGCACGGAGCGATTACCGAGTACCCCGGTAATCGGCGCATAAACGCGGGTGCGAGAGAGTTCGACCTCGGCCAGTCGCAGTGCGGACTCCGCCACCTTAAGGGCGGCATCGGCCTCTGCGATTTGGGCGTTCAGGGCCGCGCGTTGACTGGTGACTTCGTCGATCATCGCGCTTTGTTGGGTTCGGGATGCCGCGGCGATGCGTTTTGTGGCTTCAGCCGCATCCCGTTGCTGCGCGGGGATCGAACCGTCCTCGACCAGCCCATGTAGACGCTGCGCATCTTGCTGCGCGTGCGTCAACGTGGCCTCTTTTGCCACGAGTGCGGCACGCTGCTCTGCCACGCGCGCGTCAAGGACACGTTGTTGTGCTTGTAGCGTTGTTCGACGCAGGGCGCGCGCCGCCGCCACCGCGGCGGCCTGATCGCGCTGTGCCTCAAGACCTGCCCCCTCAATCACCACCAGGAGATCACCCGCATCGGCGTGTTGATTATCGGCAAACCGAACTTCCTTCACATAGCCCGTTATCCTGGCACTAACTTGCGCCATATGCGCCCGAACATAGGCGTTATCCGTGGCTTCAAAGGGTCGGAATGCCGAGCGCCAGTAATGCATCCCCGCGAAGCCCGCGATGGCGAGGCCGCCCACCCAAAGGAAGGCATAGAGGGTTTTAGCCGCGACGCGCATGGTATCTTCTTATTGAACTAAACTGTGTAGTGTAGGATAGTGAGGGTCGCAGGCCGACGCAACCGATGCGGTCCCGAATCGATTAGACGATGACCCAACTGAGTGATACGAAACGCGAAGCTATTCTCGAGGCGGGCACTCGCATGTTCCTCGCACATGGCTACAGCGCTATCAGTATGGATGCGATTGCCGAGGCGGCCCCTGTCTCTAAGCCGACACTCTACAACTACTTCACGGGCAAGCCTGCGCTGTTCGGCGCGGTGATTTCCCGCCTGTGCGACCGGATGGTCCGCGCGCTGGATGCGCTGAAGACCATCACCGCGGATCCTGCCGCGGGTTTGAGCGTCATCGCGCATGCCTGCGTTGAACTCGTCTACGCCCCGGACTCGCTTCGCCTGTTCCGCGTCGTCATCGCTGAGCAGACCCACTTTCCGGAACTGGGTGAAATGACCTATCGGGCGGGTGCTGATCCCATCATCGCGCAAATCGCGGCCTATCTGAGTGGTATCGATCCCGCGAGTGGTCTCTGTTTTACAGACGTCAATGAATCTGCGCTGCTGCTGGTCAGCATGCTGATGGGCGATGACTACCTCAGGTGCCTAGCCGGATTTAACCCTTCACCGGACACGGCTGAAAAGAATCGGCTCGTCGAGCGCGTCCTTCGGCACTACTTGCGAGCGCATCATGCATAAATCATCGGGTCTTACCTTGGCGATCGCGCTGCTCTGCGGCTGCGCGGTGACGACCGACTATCACCCACCAGCTATCACGGCACCGCCCCGTTGGCAGGCATCGCCACCCGCCTTGAGCGAGCACACGCCACTAGTCACAGAAGACGCCCGAATGCTCGCGGCCTGGTGGACCTGGTTTAACGATCCGCTCCTAAACAAACTGGTGGCGGCGGCGCTCACCCAGAATCTCGACGTCAGAGCGGCTTGGAGCCGTGTGCGGGAAGCGCGTGCAGAACGCCACGAGACACAAGCGCAGGCGGGACCCGCTGTCGGCATTGGCGGCGGCGTAAGTCGCGTGCAGAACCCGTTTCCAGGGCTGGTTCAAGGGATCCGCTATAACCTGTTCGAAGCAGGATTTGACGCGAACTGGGAGCTTGATCTTTTCGGTCGCCAGAAACGCCGAATCGAAGCCGCAGAAGCTCAAGTCGAGGTGGCACAAGACGAGCAGCGGTGGATCAAAACGGTCATCGTGGCCGATTTGGTGCGCGCCTATTGGGAGATGCGCAGCGCAAGCCGGCAGATTGCCTTGGCCGAAGAATCCGAACGCCTCGCCAGAGAAGCCACCGTAATCACTCGTCGTCTCGTCAACGCGGGACTCGTCGCACGCGACAAAGTGTTGCGGGCGAATGTTCAAGCCGAACAATTCGCAGCCACCCTGCCGGGGCTGCGGATCATGCGCGTAACCGCAGAGCGTCAGGTAGAAGTATTGTTGGGACAAACGCCCGCAACGCTTGAGGCGACGCTCGCCGGCGAAGGGTTAGGTATCCCCCCGGCCAGCCTCAAAATGCTGATGAGTCCGGCAGCGGTACTGCGGAATCGGCCGGACATCCTGCAGGCGGAACGACAACTCGCCGCAGCCACCGCGCTGAAGGACGCCGCCATCGCGGATCTGTATCCACGAGTCTCACTCGGGGTTTTCTTTGGCGTGCGCAATACGGCCATCGGCATGTTACTGACGGGCATTTCGAAATCGTGGAATGGCGGCGCGAGCGCGAGTCTCCCGCTGCTCGATTCGGGACGACTGCGTGCCGCGATCGACGTCCGCGACGCGCAGACCGAAGCGGCGCTCGTCAATTACGAGCGCGTCGCGCTGAGCGCACTCCACGAAACTGAACTGGCCTTGATCCGTCTCCTGGAGCGGGAAAAAGAACACGAAGCCGAGGTACATCGCCTGACGGATTTGCGTGAAACCCGCGCGCTGGCACACCATCGAGAAGGTCAAGGAATCGCCGGACATCTCGAGGTAATACGGGTAGAAGAGGCTGTAAACGCGGCCCGTTTAAGACTCACCCAAACCGAAATCGTGGTCAATATAGAGACTATTGCGGTCATGAAAGCACTCGGTGCGGGGGTGCCCCCGTCGGTTGGCGGCGAGGTGGGAGCATCGCCCCCCGGCAATCCGCTGCCCAACAATGGGGTCATGAACCGACGATAAAGGCTTGCGGGGTGGCGCGGGGGAACGCGAGACCTTAACCACCGCCGCGGAGTCTGTCAGACTGCGTCGCCTTAATGCACCCAAGGGCAGGAGCAAAGCGCGCCGGGTTTCGGCGCGGCGTCCCCGCCCTCACAACAGGAGAATGAACCTCATGGCCGCTTATCTTATTGCGCATGTCAAAATCAAAGACCCCGCCAAGCTCGACGAATATAGCGCGGCTGCCGGCCCGACGCTCGCCGCCTTCGGCGGAGTCCCCATCGCGCGTGGCAAAGTAGTTGGCGTGCTGGCGGGACAGCACCAGGGGGATCGCGCGCTCGTCGCAAAATTCCCGGATGTAGAGTCGGCCCGGAATTGGTACGCGTCGCCCGCCTATCAAGCCCTGATCCCTACCCGCGATCAGGGGATGGAACCGACGTTTGTGCTGATTGAAGAGCCCACCTGAAGGGCGATCACGGCTGAGTCAGTCCTGCGTGCGATCAGGGGAATCGATGGGCCGCAAAGCGGCGTATCGATTCCGATCACAGGCCATATTTTCGATGGGAAGGAGCTTCGTCAGTGTTTAAGCAAGTTTCAATAGACACCGCGCAGGGGCGTATTGAAGGTCACTATGACCCGAAATTTAGTGCCGTTTACGCGGCCTTTGTGGAGAATTTTGAACTGCGGGACGAAGTGGGTGCCAGTTGCGCACTGACACTTGACGGACAAGCGGTGGTTGATTTGTGGGGCGGCCGGGTAACACGCGGCGGGGCTGCATGGACTCGCGACACCATTAGTATGGTGTTCTCGGCGACAAAGGGCGCCATGGCAATTTGCGCCCATATGCTTGCCGATCGCGGCCTACTCGATCTCGATGCACCGATCTCGCGTTACTGGCCGGCCTTCGATGCCGGCGGCAAAGAGCAGGCCCGCGTGTCGATGACGCTAGACCACACCGTCGGCGTCCCGCACGTTCGGGGTCCGGTCAAGCCAGGAGAGTTCTGGGATTACGACGCCATGATTGCCCGGGTGGCGGAAGAGCCGGCATTTTGGGTACCCGGCAGCCGTCAGGGCTACCACGGCATCACCATGGCCTGGACGGTCGGCGAGCTGATCCATCTAGCCAGCAAGCAACGACTCGGCGCTTTCTTTGATGAGGAAATCGCAAAGCCTCTAGGGCTCGATTTTTGGATTGGACTGCCGGAAGCGCACGAATCCCGCGTCGCGCCGATGATCATGGCCGAGCCCGATGCGGCGTGGCTTGAGACCCAATTCATCCGCACGGCGCTTGGCACGCGGGATACGCCGACGGCGCTTTTCATGCGGGATTTCGCTACCTTCGAACCCAACACCCGGGCCTGCCGCGCTGCTGAAGTCGGCTCTGCCAACGGCATGGCCAACGCTCGGGCATTAGCCGGACTGTATGCCCCATTGGCCAACGGGGGACGTCTCAATGGGATGAATATGGTGGGCCCAGAAACGCTCACCCGCATGGGGCGAGTCTCGGCAGCCACCAGCGAAGATGCGACCCTCATGATTCCGGCCCGCTTTGCCCTGGGCTTCATGAAGTCCACGGACAACCGGCGATTACCCCAGGTGGTGAACTCCTCGTTACTGATGACCGAGCCGGCTTTTGGGCACGTCGGTGCCGGCGGATCTATCGGGCTGGCCGATCCGGAATGCCGGATGAGTTTTGGCTACTCAATGAACCGGATGGGCACCGGGTTGCTGCTCAATGCGCGCGGGCAGACGCTGCTCGATGCCGCCTATACCGCGCTCGGATACCGCACCAATGCGGGCGGCGTCTGGACGTGCTGAAATTTCCGCGTCACCCGCTCGGTTCTAGGTTCATTTGCTAGCGAGATAAAGCATGTCGGCACTCATCCTGCACCATTACGCCCTGTCGCCCTTCTCCGAGAAGATGCGCCGAATTTTCGCCTTCAAGGGACTCGCATGGCACGCCGTCGAACAACCCTTGATGGCGCCCAAGCCCGATTTAACGCCGCTCACGGGCGGTTACCGCCGGATCCCGGTGCTTCAGATAGGCGCGGATATCTACTGTGACACGGCCCTCATCGCCCGCATGGTCGAACGCCGGTATCCGACGCCGACGTGCCTACCAGCAAATATGGCCGGCAACATCGCCCTCTTGGAAGATTGGGCGGACCACCGGTTGTTCATGCAGGTCGTACCGCCTGTGCTGGTCGAGCTGCTGCCAGCCTTGCCGCCAGAATTCCTGACCGACCGAGCCGCCATGACCACCGGCTTTAGCCGCAAGGCGATTGAGGAAGGGGCGCCACAGGCCTTGAGCCAGACCCGGCAATCGCTCGACAGGCTTGACCTGCAATTGCAGGCGTCGCCTTATTTGTTAGGAGAACAGTTCACACTCGCCGATGCGTCGGTCTACCATTGCATCTGGTTCCTCAAAAACAGCCCCGGATTGTTCGCGGAAGTGCTGGCGCGGCGCGGACTGGCAGACTGGTTCAGACGCATCGAACAAGTTGCGGGTGATCAAATACAACCGCTTACCAGTGCGGAGGCCCTTGCGATCGCGAAAGCCGCTCAGCCGGAGGACGTCCACGCCGGCTGCGTGCCCGATCGCGACTTGCGGGCGGGACGGCCGACCACCATCACCGCGGACGACTACGGTATCGAAACGACGACCGGCGAACTCATCCAGCTGACGACCGATTCAATCACGGTGGTACGCACAGATCAGCAGGTCGGACAGGTCGCGGTACATTACCCGCGCGCCGGCTACCGGATCAGCCAGACCTGAGTGCCGGCGCCGTTGCGCGAAACGCCCGTGTGCCGGCACAAATGCCTACAGCCAATCAGGGCTAGGGAGGTTCTTTTCCCGCAGAAAGGCGGGATTGAATAACTTTGACTGATAGCGGGTCCCGCTGTCACAAAGAAGCGTGACGATCGTGTGACCCGGACCCAGATCTTGCGCCAGTCGAATGGCGCCGGCCACGTTGACGCCGGCCGACCCGCCCACGCAGAGGCCTTCTTCACGTAACAGATCAAAGACGACTTGGACGGATTCGCGGTCTGGGATCTGGTAGGCCCGATCAACTTCGGCGCCCTCAATATTTCGAGTCACCCTACCCTGCCCGATACCTTCGGTGATTGAGCTGCCTTCGGACTGGAGACTACCGGTCGTGAAATAGCTGAACATCGCAGCTCCAGGCGGATCGGCAACGGCGGTCACAATCCCCGCGCGCTGCTGTTTCAGAAAACCGGCGATACCGGCGAGTGACCCACCCGTCCCGATAGCGCACACAAAGCCATCCACCCGGCCTTCGGTTTGGGCCCAAATCTCCGGCCCTGTGCCCTGAAAATGGGCCTCCCGGTTGGCCAAGTTATCCCACTGATTCGCCCACAGGACACCGGCGGACTCAGTGGTGCTCAATTCCTGCGCCACGCGCTCCGAAACCCGCACATAGTTGCCGGGATCTTTATAGGGTGCGGGTGGAACTTCCATCAGTTGCGCCCCACAAAGACGAAGCATGTCTTTTTTTTCCTGACTCTGGGAATCCGGGATAACGATGAGTGTCCGATACCCGCGGGCATTGGCCACCAATGCCAGTCCGATACCCGTATTGCCGGCAGTACCCTCCACAATCAGACCACCTGGGCGCAAGTAACCCCGCCGCTCAGCATCCAAGACAATGGACAAGGCGGCTCGATCTTTCACGGAGCCACCGGGATTCAGAAACTCCGCCTTTCCAAGGATCGTACAACCCGTCAAAGCCGAAGCCTTGCGCAGCTTGATAAGTGGCGTATTCCCGATGGAATCGCACAAGCCATCTCGATAATTCACGCTAAATCCCTGCAAAAGTTAATGCGGACAGTGCTCAACCGCGTCCGCAACATAAGTCAGCGTATTCCGGCAATCGCTTTAAGCGCCATTTCCGAATCAGCCAGCAACGCAGCTATCTCCACGCGGAGCGCAGCCCCGGAGTTCGCGATATCGAGGCCCGTCATATATTCAATCCGGCGCGCACAGGCAGCAAGTTTCGCGGCCCCGACAGTCCGAGCGGCCCCGCAAAGGGCGTGCATGTTCGCACGAATCTTGTCCAGTTCACTCGCCGATCCGGTAGACGCCAGCGTCGTAATATAGTTTCTGGCATCTTCAGAAAACTCGGCAAAAAAAACCACCCTATCGTCTCCCTCCATGTAGTCGAGAAGCTCCGTTACGAGTTGTTCGTCAATGAGAGGCTCCCCTGGCGCATCCACTGGCGCCACGGAATACGGCTCTTCCGTCGTCTCCGGCAAAACGCCGTTTTTTTCTCGGAGCACGAGATTGATCAAGGCAATCAGCGCAGAGGGTTTGACTGGCTTGGTGAGGTAGCGCGTGATGCCCGCCAACGCTGCGTCAGCAATCAACTCCGGGCGGCTATCGGCGGTGACCATGATGAGAGGGATCCGTAAAGCTGGATCAACGACCGCAAAGTTATAAAGGCGGGCTACTTCCATGCCGTCCATGATCGGCATGTGCATGTCGAGCAACGCGACCCCATAAACGCCGCTAGCAAGCTCATTGAGTGCCGATTCCCCATCGCCGACGATAGTGCAGTCGAACCCGCCTTCGGCCAGCGCCAACCGCGCGATCGTCTGGTTGGTGTGATTGTCTTCAGCAACCAACACTTTGATTCTGTGTCGACTTTCGGAGCTGACCGCCTGTGTTGCATAGTCTTTGCGCAAGGCTATCGCGGCATCTAAAATTCGCTCGAGACCTGGGGTCAACGCCTCGTGCGCGAGAAAACTGTTGAACCCTCGAGACCTGGCAGACTGTCGTGCAGACTCCGGGCCGAATGCGCAAACGGGGATGAGTATTTCACCGGCATTCGTGCACAAGGAGCGCCGGATTTCACTGGCGGTCCGCTGCCCGGCATTTACCTCGACGAAAAGAACAGTCGGTGTCACCGATAGTCGGCTGCTCTCGTCGATGGGGAGTTCCAGAACCTTGACGCCGAAAGCCATCAAAGGGGCTCGCAACCGCTCGTGTGTCCGCACGTCGCCAAGGACCACCACATCAACCGGAAAAAGCCGGAAAAGATTCGGGACCTTTGGCGCCCGATCAAAGACCAGATCAATCTGGAATACCGCCCCGGCCCCAGCGGCTGAGTCGACCGAAATCTGCCCCCCCATCAGGCGCACCAACTCGCGCGCGATGGCGGTTCCGAGGCCGGTTCCACCGTGCTTGCGGGTCACCGTCGTGTCGGCCTGATAGAAGGGATTAAAAATCTTCCCGAGCTGTTCTTTGGTCAAGCCCGGTCCCGTGTCCACGATCTCAAAGTGGACGCCAACTTTATCGCTTAAACCGGGTAGGCTGTCGACTCGCAGGCGCACAAAACCGGAATCCGTGAACTTCACGGCATTTCCACACAGGTTGATCAAAACTTCCTGTAGCTGACGAGGCGCGCCAATGATCTCAGGCTCAATCCTGGGGTCTATAAAAAAGTCCAGCTCTAGCCCTTTTTCGCGTGCCTGCGGCCATAGGATGGTCAGCGTGTCATTGATAACCGTATGCAGATTCATCGGTTCTCGCTGGATCGCAAACGTGCCATCCTCAAACTTACTGATGTCCAAAATACGGTTAATCAGGTCAAGCAGCGTATTGGAGGACACTGAAACAATCCGGATCATTTCGCGCTGCTGGATCGTCGCTTCAGTACGTCCAAGCAAATCTGCAATCGAGATGATGCCGTGGAGCGGCGTACGAAGCTCGTGACTCATTTTGGCCACGAAATCACTTTTTGCCGCATAGGCGCGGCGCGCATCGGCCACTGCGGTATGCAGGCGCGAAATTAGGAACGCGGCGTAGATGGGCACGACCAGAAGCGCAATGCCGAGACCTATGGACAAGGACGGATTGGCGCTCCAAAACGAAGAGAATTGCATGACGGTCAGAAATCCAACCATAGAGGCAAGCAGATTGCCGTAGAGATAGGGCAAACCGAAACGCATGCCGTAGCCAATGGTGATCCAGAGATAAACTCCGTACGCGCCCGCCAGGGCCTGACCGCCGAAGAACAGCAGCCAGGTAACCGCCAGATTGTCTGCGATGATGCTCGCGATCCGCTGCCCGATACGCCATCGAGCGCCAAGGTGTCGCGAGCTCAGTGCCCGCGCCCAAACATAAAGTGAAAGTGCTGAGAGCACGCAGACGCCGAACGTGGTGCATATCCAGGTAAAACCGAGCGCCGGCTCGTGGCGGTAAGCCAGCAGGCCAAGCAGGATGAAAGCGACATTCATCCCAAACCGGATTTTCGCTTGCGCAAGCTCGCCAAGAGGCTCCGGGCCTTCGTCTAAAACATAAGTCTGTGCCGAAGTAACGTGTGAGCGGTCAATCACCTCGGCCGCCCGTCCCCAGAAGGGACGACGCTTCTCACCGACCGGCTGGGCGGCATCCACCGAGGACATTGCGGGCATGCCACTTAGCGCCATGGCAGGAGGACTACTTGAGCGGTAACGCGCGAGCGCAACTCAATCATGGTCGACGCGCGCGAAAATCAGCCCAGCGTTGTGCCCGCCAAAACCAAAACTTTCCGATAGGGCAAAATCGAAGGGATGGGCAGCCGAAACCTTACAAAAATCGAGTTCGCGAATGGGGTGATCGAGATTGCGTGAAACATGCACGCGCTGCTCGCGCAGGCTCTTGATAGTCACAATGGCTTCCAGTGCACCGCTCGCCCCGAGGGTATGCCCAAGGATGGATTTTGTACTGTTTATTTTAGGCCCCACCCCGAAATAACGTTCGATAAGCGCGCTTTCAACCTGATCATTTATTTCCGTCGCGGTACCGTGCGCATTGAGGTAACCGATATCGGTGGGCGCCAATCGCGCGTCTTCCAGCAAGCGGTCCCACATCGCGCAAATACTATTGTTGTCTTCAGAGATTGACACCATCGACACGGCATCCGACGTGAGGGCAAAGCCGCGAACTTCGGCCAGAGCCGCCGCGCCTCTTGCCCGCGCGAACGATGCGGACTCCAACACGAGCATCCCGGCCCCGCCTTCGCTAAATAAGAAACCTGTTCGTGCGCGATCGAACGGCCGATTCTCCGCGCCCTGTTCGGCCCCTGGCTTTGCTAATGTCTGTAACCGGTCAAACCCCATGAAAACGCCGCCCGCGTTATCCCTCAAGTGCTCGACACCGCCGGCAATCGCGAAATTGAGCTCACCACGCTTGATCGCTTGGTAAGCCCGGCCAATCGCGACAGTACCCGACGCGCAGGCATAACACACGGTATCGTTGGGGCCTTTTAGACCGAAACGAATCCCGACCGTCGCGCTCGGCGCATTCGGCATCGTCTGGCAGATCACCAGCGGATTAACCCGCGCGTGCGCTTTGAGCGCCGCGACATGCTCCGTCAAGTCCGCGTCGTCAGGGAAGTCTTGCAGGAGTTGTTCAAAGCGGGATTTCATGCCGCCGAATAGATGCGCCCGGTAGTTATCGAAGGGCGCTTTCGCGCCGCTGAACCCCGTGCCGACAAAGACGCCAGCACGCAACGCACCCGGACCAGCCGCTCGAAATAAATCGGTCGCCCCGGCTTCGCGCATTGCTTCGTCACTAGCGGCCGCGCACAGGAGCGCCGGCATGCTCATGGTGAGCACATCAGCGCGGGAAAACCCCATTGCCGAAAAATTCATGGGTGGAAGCGGCGCCCATGTGCGGCTTGTCGCTCGATAATAGGTGCTCCAGCTCGCCGGTACGGGCGCCGAGGGATCTTCTCCCGCCAGACACGCCCGCCACAGCGCCTCACTCCCAGAACCAAACGACGAGAGTGCTCCAGTCCCGGTGACGACGACGCGGTCGGATTGCGCTGTCATGGGTGGCGGACACTACCCTTTGGACGCAAGGGTACGGGCAACGAAGTCTTCGATCCAACCAATGGTGACGTTCTCCTTGGGCAAATCAACGGTGTCGAATTCGGTGTCGAATTCCTCATCAAGCGAAATGATGATCGTGATAACCTGCATCGAATCTGCACCGAGATCCTCCTTCACGCGCGTTTCACGCGACAGATCCGGGTCGGTGAGCGCCAGCGTCTCGGCAATGACCCTCTGAATACGCTCCAAATTCCCGGCATCCTCCATTCTTCACGTCCTCTTCGCGGATACACCACGCTAGAAAAAAGAAAATTCGTTTGTTTTTCGACGGCGTCCCAGTCTCCCGCGAATTTGCCGAAATTACCATCGCCCTTGCCCCACCGTTGATGCCGAGGGGTGGCAACGCGCCGCGCGTCTATTGACCCGTGACGCCTGTTAGGAAAACGCAGGCTGTGACTCTATTTCCCGCACAGTCAGCGGCATTTCGATGCCCTTCCTTGAGTCGCGCTTTCTGCATTAATTGATTTGGGTGATTCAACGCCAAACCCCGCCTCTAGTAGCGTGGACACTGCTCGAATTTGCGAGCACAACCGATCTGCTAAAGCGGAGCCCCCCTGTGGATTGAACCGTCTATTCACGACATCACTCGCGCCCCACCATAAAAATACTTCACGGGCGCGCGAGAACGCGGAGGAACGATGATGAATACCCTTGCGAACGCGCAACGCCCGGCGCGAATGACCTATGAACAGTCCGTGCAACCCACGGGACCCGGCCGCTACAGGCTGCTGGATGTGGATTTTAATCCTTACGAACGGACGCTGTGGGCGCGGATTGCCCCAGATGGACCTACTTTTGTTTCCGGAGAGCTCCTGCAGGAATTATGGGATGTTTCCGCTCAGATCCGGGCGGGCGACTTCGGCCGCGTAAAATTTAAAGTATTGTCGTCGCGCTTACCGCAGATATTTTCCCTCGGTGGCGACCTCGAGCTTTTTCTTCGCCTGATAAATGAGCGGGATCGGGTAGGCCTTTTTCGTTATGCGCAGGCCGCCATTGACGCAGTTTGGACTAACGTCACCGGCTGCGGCGTACCCGACCTGACAAGCGTCGCCGTGGTCAATGGGGAAGCGCAAGGAGGCGGCTTTGAGGCGGCCCTATCGTGCCACCAAATTGTCGCAGAAACCGGCACTCGATTTGGGTTCCCGGAATCGCTTTTTGGCTTATTTCCCGGCATGGGCGCTTTCGCGCTACTCGCCGCCCGCACGGACGCCTCGGTAGCGGCGCGACTGATTGGATCGGCGAGCCGGTACAGCGCTGAGTTTCTTTACGAAATCGGCGTCATCGACTATTTGATTCCGCGCGGCACCAGTGAAGCGTTCATTGCCAAGCTTTCGGAACGCCTAGAACCCTCGCGAATTGCGCAACGGAAGTGCGCGCTAGATACTGTTCGCTATGACGCTCTGCTCAGTTCAATCGACCTCTGGGTCGAAAAAGCGTTGGGGCTTGGAGATAAGCACAAGCGATGTATGACTTACTTACTTAACGCTCAACGCCAACTCTGACGACGCCATCGGCCGGGCGGCTTGCCTAAGCGTTCGGCCTTTATCGGCGCATCTTTCCCGTAGAACGCGCGCGGACACGTCCCCATTGCCGCGTATTCGCGGTAATTCATCTTTACTTGTATGTGTATTAAAAGAAGAAAGTCACCCCGTTACCGCTTCCGCCGTAACGGGGTGTCTATTTGATGCCTGACGATGACCTACTTTCACATGGCAACTGCCACACTATCATCGGCGCTGAACAGTTTCACTTCTGAGTTCGAGATGGGATCAGGTGGTTCCCGTTCGCTATTGTCATCAGGCAAACCGGCTCGGGCCTGGCCGGGTGCCAGTGCCCAGAAAACATATTGAGTAAGTGTGATAGGCGTAAAGTACATCAACTTGCATTCCGACTCTTCCAGAACGCTTGAGTGTTATATGGTCAAGCCACACGGGCAATTAGTACCGGTAAGCTACATCCATTACTGGACTTCCACATCCGGCCTATCAACCTCGTAGTCTACAAGGGCCCTTCAGGGACCTTAAAGGTCCAGGGAGACCTAATCTCAGGGGAGGCTTCCCGCTTAGATGCTTTCAGCGGTTATCCCGTCCGCACATAGCTACCCGGCAATGCCACTGGCGTGACAACCGGAACACCAGAGGTGCGTCCACTCCGGTCCTCTCGTACTAGGAGCAGCTCCCTTCAAGTCTCCAACGCCCACGGCAGATAGGGACCGAACTGTCTCACGACGTTCTAAACCCAGCTCGCGTACCACTTTAAATGGCGAACAGCCATACCCTTGGGACCGGCTTCAGCCC
>CAIKBL010000018.1 GCA_903825645.1 uncultured Pseudomonadota bacterium
ACCCGAAAACAGATATAGTTATCCACAGCTGGCCGTGGTCAGGTCAGCAAAAGCCCCTGGTCAAAATTCAATCGGCACAGGTGGTCAATATTCGCTCGGCCGCAACAAATCAAAGCCCTTTCTGGAAAAGATCAGTTTCACTCGCTTGCCTCTACCTATTCTCTACCGACAGCAATTCGGGCGACGACAAGCAACTGATTCTCGTATGGGTTCCGGCTTGCCATGTGATTGTCGATCATAGAATTCGGCTAATCGGCCAAGATGCACAACTCGCCGGTCTTTTTGATCGATCCTTTGCAGCAGGGGCACGGATCCCCAAATCGCCACAGTACGAGTTGCTTGCTACCGCAGCTACGGCACTGACCAAACTCTAGCGACTCGCCCGGCGTAGGAGACGACTCCGGGTGAGTCGGGTCATTGGCGTACTTGACCAGCACATCGCTGAGCGTGCCGCACGATTCGCAGTACATCGTATCTGACCAGCACAGAAATCCTCGATCTCGCCCACCGCTCACGGTTGCCGTCAGGCCGCATCCCCCGCATTGGACCTCGAATAGTTCAGCCATTTCCTATCTCCGATTCGCGCCGGATTGATGTCGACTTGCTAGTTACAAATGCCAAAATCCGATTTGCCGTCTTTCGCGACCCATGTGGTGGTACTTTTCGAGACCCCCGAAGGGATGTACCACCAAAAATACCACCAGAGCCGGGAGACTGAAAGAGCGTCAGTGAGACGCCATGAGACTCTGAAGTGCCTGTTTTTTAGACGTTTTCGACCAATTTCGAGACCGTCTGAGACCGCTTGAGAAAGGTAATTGGCGGAGAGAGAGGGATTCGAACCCTCGATGGGCTTTTGGCCCATACTCCCTTAGCAGGGGAGCGCCTTCAGCCACTCGGCCATCTCTCCGGAAGTGCCAAGGATACCGGGGCCACGATGCCTCGTAAAGGTGGCCGTGGCTCATTCATCGAGAGTCACCACTGTTTTCGGATGTTCCTTCTGAATTCGCTCATGAATTTCTTCCCGATTAACCGCCACATCCTTGGGCGCACTGATCCCTATCCTGACCTGGTTGCCTTTGATTCCTAGGACGGTGACATTCACTGCATCGCCGATGATCAACGATTCCCCCACCCGTCTAGTCAAAATAAGCATCGCCTGCCTGCTTTATTCGTCCCGCGCCAAACCAAACTCACTGTGTAGTATTCGAACCGCGAGCTCACCATACTTTTCGTCGATGACCACAGAGATCTTGATCTCAGAGGTCGAAATCATCTGGATATTAACGCCTTCGGCCGCCAAGACGCGGAACATCCGGCTTGCAATCCCGGCATGGGAACGCATGCCAACGCCGACAATGGATACTTTGACAATACGCTTGTCACCCTGCACAGCACGGGCTTGCATCTCGCCGTTGGTCGCCTGACAAATCGTCAGCGCCTTATCGTATTCGTTGCGGTGGACCGTGAACGTGAAATCAGCCGAGCCATCAGCACCCGAGTTCTGCACGATCATGTCGACTTCGATATTCGCATCGGCGACTGGCCCGAGGATCGTGCTTGCCACACCGGGGCGATCCGGCAAACCGAGAAACGTGATCTTCGCCTCGTCACGATTGAGGGTGACGCCCGATATTAAGGCGGCTTCCATAATGTTCTCCTCAGTAGTAATCAGCGTGCCAGGCCCATCTCCGAACGAAGACAACACTCTCAATGTCACCTGGTATTTACTTGCAAACTCGACCGAACGGATCTGCAGTACCTTGGCACCGAGACTCGCCATCTCGAGCATCTCTTCATAGGTAATCCGCTCCAGTCGTCGGGCCTCTGGTACGATGCGCGGGTCGGTCGTATAGACACCATCCACGTCGGTATAAATCTGGCACTCATCGGCCTTGAGCGCCGCCGCAAGGGCAACGGCCGTGGTATCCGAACCTCCCCGCCCAAGCGTGGTGATACTGCCGCCGGCATCGACGCCCTGGAATCCCGCCACTACAACGACACGACCGGCCGCAAGGGCGGCGCTGACCCTAGTCCCATCAATTTCAAGAATGCGCGCCTTATTAAAGGCCGAGTCGGTAACAATCGGGATTTGTGCGCCGGTAAACGATACGGCGGGCACACCGCGTGCCTCAAGCGCCATCGCGAGTAGACCAATCGTGACTTGCTCACCCGTCGAGAGCAACGCGTCAAGCTCGCGGGCTGGCGGCGGATTATTGAGGGCACGGGCAAGGTTTAGCAGTCTGTCTGTCTCTCCGGACATCGCAGAGACCACCACCACCAACTGATGTCCTGCTGCGCGCGCTTGTTCAACACGAGCGGCGACTGCCTGAATGCGCTCGACCGTACCGACCGAGGTACCGCCATATTTCTGAACGATCAAACTCATGCCCGTTCTATCCTTCGAATTCTGTTGACCTTAATCGCTGCTGCCCAAGCGCGCCGCGACCCACGCGCGAACACCGGCGAGTGCCTGCGCCAGTCCCGCCACATCTGTGCCACCGGCCTGTGCGAGATCAGGCCGCCCACCACCTTTACCGCCCAGCTGCACAGCGACGAAATTTGCGAGCTCGCCAGCATGCACCTGCGCGGTCAGATTTTTGGTAACGCCCGCAACGAGCCGCACCTTATCGTCCTCGACAGTCGCGAGCACGATAACGGAGCGGGCGAGCTTATCCTTCAATTTATCCATCGCCTCGCGCAACGCCACAGCATCCGCACCAATTAGGATTTCACAGAGCAGTTTGACATCACCGATGTCGACAGCGTTGTCGGCGAGATCGCGGCCAGATTGGCCGGCAAGCTTGGCCTTCAACTGCTGAATTTCTTTGTCCTGTGCACGCACACGATCGTGCAACTGTGTAACACGAATAACCGCATCCTCGGGCGCTCCCTTCACCAAGGTCGCTACTTTTCGTAAGATTTCGGCATTCCGCAAGCCCTCATCCACCGCTGCGGCAGCGGTAACCGCCTCGATACGACGTACTCCCGCGGCGACGCCGGTTTCTGCCACAATTCGCAGCGCGCCAATATCCCCCGTCCGCGTCGCGTGGGTCCCTCCGCACAACTCAACCGAGAAATTCCCCATGCGCAGCACCCGGACTTCGTCTCCGTATTTTTCTCCGAACAAGGCAATCGCCCCTAGTTCGAGCGCCTGCTGATAACTGGACAGTGCTGTCTCGACAGGGTGATTAGTCCGAATCTCCGCGTTCACAATGCGCTCTATTTCCTGCAGATCCATAGGCGCCACGGCGCCATTATGGGAGAAATCAAAGCGCAGTCGCTCCGCATCGACGAGCGAGCCTTTCTGTTCGACGTGGGTGCCCAACACTTTGCGAAGCGCCGCATGCAGCAGGTGAGTCGCCGAATGGTTCTGGCGGGTAGCCTGTCGACGGACCGCGTCGACCTCAGCGCGTACCATCTCACCGATTGATAACCGACCGGTCTGAAGCGTGCCGTAGTGTAAATGCAGCCCACCCTGCTTTCGGGTGTCCTCGACGGCGAATAGGTCGTGATCGCCCCGCAACTGTCCACGGTCTCCGATTTGGCCACCGGATTCCGCATAAAAAGGCGTCGTGGCTAGCACCACGATCCCGGTTTCACCTGCCGCCATAGTCGTCACGGGCTCTCCGGCCCGAAACAGACCGATGATAGAGGTCTCGTCGGTAGTCCTCTCGTAACCCGTGAATACCTGGCCATGCCCGAGGCCGGCAAGGGCCTCTCCACTGATCGCTTGGGTGGTATCCACATTGGTAAAATGACTCGCCGCGCGAGCACGTTCCCGCTGGATGTCCAGGGCGCTCTCGTATCCCGCGAGGTCAACGTCCATCCCGCGCTCCCGCGCGATATCCGCTGTCAGATCTACCGGGAAACCGTAAGTATCATTGAGCTTGAAGGCGAGCGCGCCCGGAATGGTCTTTCCTGACAGCCCACTCACGGCAGTTTCGAATATCTTGAGTCCTTGGTCGAGAGTTTCGGCAAAACGTTCTTCTTCCTGCAGCAGGACCTGCTCTATTCGGGCGACGCGTGGCGTTAATTCAGGCATGGCCTGGCCCATTTCGATGACCAGCGGCTTGACCAACCTGTGGAAGAAGGGCTCATTAAAACCCAATTTATTCCCATGTCGAAGCGCGCGCCGCATAATTCGGCGCAAAACATAGCCACGCCCCTCATTGGAAGGGATTACGCCATCCATCACCAAGAACGCGCAAGCCCGGATGTGATCGGCAATCACCCGCAAAGAGGTTGTCTCGAGATCGCCACGGGGCGCGATGTTGCGAATTGCCTCAATCAGATGTCGGAAAATGTCGATATCGTAATTATCGTGCACCCCCTGCATCACCGCAGCGATCCGCTCCAGCCCCATGCCGGTATCTACAGACGGCTTCGGGATACGTTTCTGGTTACCCTGAGCATCCCGCTCAAACTGCATGAACACCAGATTCCATATTTCGATAAAGCGATCGCCGTCCGCGTCCACCGTGCCGGGAGGTCCGCCGGAAATATGCGGTCCGTGATCAAAGAAAATTTCGGTACACGGTCCGCAGGGCCCCGTGTCACCCATCATCCAAAAATTGTCTTTTTCACCGCAGCGCGTCAGGCGGCCGGGATCAACCCCGATGTGATTTAGCCAAATATCCGCCGCCTCGTCATCCGACTCAAAAACCGTGACCCAGAGCCGCTCTGCCGGTAGGTTAAAACGCTTGGTCAGCAGTTCCCACGCGAACTCGATAGCCGCCGGTTTAAAGTAATCTCCGAAGCTGAAATTGCCCAGCATTTCGAAAAACGTATGATGCCGCGCCGTGTAGCCTACGTTATCCAGATCATTATGCTTGCCACCGGCCCTGACGCAGCGCTGACTGCTCGCAGCCCGCTTGAAATCACGCTCCTCCAATCCCAGGAAAACATCCTTAAACTGCACCATGCCGGCGTTGGTAAACAGCAGGGAAGGATCGTCAGCCGGCACCAGCGGGCTACTCGCCACAGTCCTATGCCCCTGACTGGCGAAGTAATCCAGAAATGCTTGGCGGATATCATTGCTCTTCATGGCTCAATGTCTCATATCATGTAGCGGTCAGCTGCCGTCGCTCGAATTAGTAAGATTCGTGCTCAGGCTTTAGCGCGGCTTTGATTTGGTCGGAGGAGAACCCGCGGTATTCCAGATAACGCCGGCGTTTAACGAGCACTGCGAAATTCCCGTCCTGCGTGTCGCCGAATTTTTTCCGATCAGCTTTTCGGGCCAGCACCAACCAGTCGCACTCGGTCTCATTCAATGCCTGTTGAATAATTTCCACGCTGGCCCCGCGCTGACGAAGTTCAATGGCAATGCGCTGAGGACCATAACCACGCTCAGCGCGCGAACGCAGGTAGATCTCGGTATATCGCACATCACTTTGCAAGTTTTCCGCGGCCAACCGATCAAGTACAGCCGAGACCTCGCCCGCCGCGTGTCCACGGGCGCCCAGCTTGCGCTGCAACTCAGCCCTGGAATGTTCGCGGCGCGCGAGCGCCGCAATTGCGTGCGTCCGCAGACGGGCGTCCGGTTCTTGGCTCAGCCCTCAGCCTCCAGATCGCCGTCAGATTCAACAGCCACAGCTTGCGGCAGGGCCACTTCTCGGATCTTGGCCTCCAGCTCTGTGCAGATTTCAGGGTGCTCTTTTAAGTAGACTCGCACATTTTCTTTACCCTGGCCGAGCCGCTCACCTTGGTAGCTATACCAGGCACCCGTCTTTTCCATGAACCCCTGCGCAACCCCAAGCTCAATGATTTCGCTTTCTCGGGAAATACCCAAGTCATAAAGGATATCGAACGTCGCCTGCTTGAAGGGCGGAGCGACTTTGTTCTTGACAACTTTCACCCGGGTTTCATTACCGATAATCTCATCGCCCCGTTTCAGCGAGCCAATGCGTCGTATATCGAGGCGCACCGACGCATAGAACTTCAGGGCATTACCGCCCGTCGTCGTTTCGGGATTACCAAACATGACCCCTATTTTCATGCGGATCTGATTGATAAAAATCACCAAGGTATTTGCGCGTTTGATGACACCTGTCAACTTGCGCAACGCCTGCGACATCAGACGGGCCTGCAAACCCATGTGACTGTCACCCATATCCCCTTCGATTTCAGCCTTTGGCGTCAAGGCTGCGACGGAGTCTACGATGATCACGTCGACCGCACCGGAGCGCACCAACATATCCGTGATTTCGAGGGCCTGCTCTCCGGTGTCCGGCTGGGAGACGAGGAGCTCGCTGACATTGACACCCAGTTTCGCTGCGTAGAGCGGATCGAGCGCATGCTCAGCATCAACGAATGCGGCCGTGCCACCCAGTTTCTGGATTTCGGCGACCACGTGGAGCGCTAGGGTGGTTTTACCAGAGGACTCGGGCCCATAAACCTCGACGATGCGCCCCCGGGGCAGGCCACCAACACCGAGCGCCAGGTCAAGACTGAGAGAGCCCGTGGAGACAACCTGAATATCGTGCGTGGTCCCACCGTCGCCAAGCCGCATGATTGAGCCGGCCCCGAACTGCTTTTCGATTTGGGCCAGCGCCGCTCCCAGCGCCTTTTTTCGGTTGTCATCCATCGTTGATATCCCTCTCGTGGAAAGTTTTTTGAAAATCTCTCATTATTTCAGGCAATTGAGTGCCAAAGGCAGGGCGCTTCCATGCGTCCGCCGGCATTGCAGCGCGATACCGCCCGACCGAATTCCTGGCTCCGCGATTATGGCATAGGAGACTCGCCGGTTTAACCGCGCTGCGTGTGTCCGGAGGGGATGTTGCACGCCGAATCTGTCCCTCGACACCGCGTTAAGCGCGATCTTATCCCGGTGCGACGTCCACATTTCGAGATCGTCTTGCGGGCCGGTCCGCTGGAGTATCGCGCGCGACCGCCCTTCTTGCCCCTTGGCCGCGACCGGGGCATCACCTAACGACACAAGAGCGCCGCTCTGGCACGATAGTAAAGCCCGAGCCGAAGGACATAGGCGCTCTTGTTGCGCAACGTTACTAAGGAGCCCGTCGATGCCGATTACCGGAGGATGTTTATGTGGCGCCGTGCGCTACGTTATCTCGGAGGCGCCATTGGCAGCGCGCACCTGCTGGTGTCGACTGTGCCAATACCTCGGGGCAGGTAGCGGCACGGTCAACGCCGTTTTTCGCCGCGGATCCGTCGCGATTGCGGGGATACTCCAGCATTACGACAGTCTTGCTGAAAGTGGCAATCATATGTGTCGACAGTTCTGCGGCCAGTGCGGCACGCAGGTATGTGGCTACGCTGAAGAGCGGCCCGAGGTAATCGTGATCAGGGTGGGAACTCTCGACGACCAAGAGGCCATCCGTCCCACGTCAACCATCTGGGTAAGCGCCGCCCCCACCTGGGCCTGCATAGATACCACGCTGCCGCAGAT
Source organism: uncultured Pseudomonadota bacterium (assembly GCA_903825645.1). Classification (GTDB taxonomy): domain Bacteria; phylum Pseudomonadota; class Gammaproteobacteria; genus CAIKBL01. Next base: position 7,406 of record CAIKBL010000018.1, read on the forward strand.
TTTGGCGCAGCCGCCTCCAGTCGGCTAGCCGGACTCAGTCCGGCGGGAGCTGTCCCGTGGCAAGCCCGAGGAGACCTTCGAGCGCGTAGCGCACCGCCTGTGCACGCACTGCGGTCCGATCGCCGCTGAAACGACGGTGGCGGGCAAGGTGCCGGTCATCCCGGGCGGCAAAGCCGAACCAGACCGTACCGACCGGCTTCTGCTCACTCCCTCCGGTAGGGCCTGCGACCCCGGTGATCGCGACGGCTATCGCGGCGCGGGAGTGCCGCAAGGCCCCCTGCGCCATCGCCGTGGCGGTCTCGGCGCTCACCGCGCCATAGGCGTCGATCGTCGCCGCAGGCACACTGATTTGTTCTTGTTTGGCCGCGTTGGAATAAGTGACAAAACCCCGGTCAAACCATTCGGAGCTGCCAGCCACACCGGTGATTGCCATCGCAACCCACCCGCCGGTACAGGACTCCGCCGTGGCGGCGGACAGGCCTCGAGATTTCAGCGCGACGCCGAGATCTCGCGCAAGCCCCTCAATCACCGCATCTATGCCGTCTGCCATCGCGTTATCTCCGTGCCTTGAAAAAGCGCTGCAGGCGTGAAGCGGCCTCGCCGCTCTCCACGCCCCCCAAGACCTGCACCCGATGATTCAGGCGCTCACCCGTCAAGATATCGAAAACACTGCCCGCCGCCCCCGCGCGCGGATCAGTCGCGCCATAGACCACTCGCGCAATCCGCGCATGAATAATCGCCCCGCTGCACATCGCACAGGGCTCCAACGTCACGTAGAGCGTAGTGCCGGGCAATCGGTAATTACCCAGCCGAATCGCGCCGGCTCGTAGCGCCACGATTTCTGCGTGCGCGGTCGGATCATGGGACTGAATTGGTCGGTTCCATCCTTCACCGAGGATCTCCCCTTCCCGCACCAGCAGGGCCCCCACCGGGACTTCGCCAAGGGCTTCTGCCTCGTCCGCCAACCTCAGGGCGTGCGCCATCCAGTATTTGTCTACGTCGTTGTCCAAATCACCCCCTATCCATCCGGCATCGTGGCCTCTGGGTATGCACGCGACGCCGACGAAACGGCGCTCACCCAGCGTGTTATGGCGTAATCCTAACGGCACCGGTTCTTCAGCCCAAGTGTCCGAGGAGATCTGATGTCGGGATGACGATGGGCGCTTGCCACAGGGGACGACGCAAAGGCCTACTTCCTCCCTACAGACGCGCGCATAGCGATCTCCGACAGTCGAGCAAAGCTCTTGACCTTATTTTAGACAGCCCCGGTGAGGGCAATTCTGGGCCTCCGTAAGCCAATCCTGTCACGCTAGAACTCGCCGGCGATGTCTGTAAGATGGCACGACTCGTTGAAACTTTCGCCGGACGGCCCTGACGTGGTCGAAGAAAGACAACTGGCTGGCAGAAATATCAATTTAATTGAGCCGACAATGGAGTCGAAAAAAACGAAGAGTCTCGCAGAGATCGCCGCCGGGAGCGCACATGCGTTGAATAACGTCACCAGCGTTCTCTATGCGGCTTCTGCGTATCTCGGAAACTTGCCGGAGAGCAAAACGCTCAATCGGGCGCGCGTTGCCGTCGAAAAAGCGGCTGCTGATGCACTCTCTCTAGGCGCGGCCTTCACGCTACTGGCTTTGGACCCATCAACCGATGAGCGAAGTTCGCAAGAGCCTGTGCGGTTCGAGGCACGCGATCTCGGCCGCATTTTTCAAGAAACTCAGCATGTCGCCAACACCGATTTTGCTGCGCCCGAGGAGACTTGGTCGCCACGCCCGATTTTAGTCACCCCGGAAACTTTGATGAGTGTCTTAGTTTGCGCCAGCGTCACCATCCGGCGTCGGATATCTGGAGAAACCGTCTTGCGTTGTACCTGGCAGGAGCAACGAGCGGGTTCTCCCGAGGCAACAGGTCTTGTGTTCGAACTGCATGCATCCGAAGTTCCAGCCCCGTCGGAAGACCGCTTACTGTCGCGTCATCCCTGCGAACTCGCGCTGGACCATGCGACTGCCCCGCTGCTGGCGAAAGGCCTAATAATCGAACAACCGACACTAGGCAACGTTAGAATAATCGCCTGTTTTAGTCCGTAGGTGATGTAACTCGCCGCCCTCGGGTGCGCGACAGCTCCGCCGCCACGCACGTTTCCAGTCAGTCTATTTATAGGCCGTCCCGCGGGGCGTCCCGTTCCCCGTGCAGAAGTTCCAACCCGCGCCGGCCAGATATCCTTCGTTAGGTCCGCAGTCACCATTGCCGATATTCGTAAAACCGGCGGGGTTGCCATATGTTTTTGTCAACTCAACAGCACTGAACAAACTGAAACTACCGGAAAGATTGCGGATCCCAGCCACCACAGGGGTAGCCACGCTGGTGCCGCCCACGATGTACCAGTTGCCATTCTGAAGGACCCAGGCACCCGTCGCGGGATCGGCGACTGCGGCGACCTCCGGGGGTGCGCGATGCGCAAATCCAATACTGCTGCCAGCTTTGGATTGGAAGGCTGGAATAGGCGCAAAGACACTAGGTCCGCCGCCAGTTTGCTGCCAGGCAAGCTCTTGTTGGAAATTACCTGTGACTGGACCGCGACTCAGAGCCGTTCCGCCTACCGACACCACGTTGAGGGTGTCGGATAGCGAGCGGTGATTCTTGGCGACCTTCCGAAATCAAAAATGGCTAGCCATTCTCAAAACGAACATTTGCGCCGAACTGGGGGACAGCGAACAGGCAATTTAGCGGGAAGGAGGTAGCGTTTTGACGAATCGATCATGATCAGTGAGCGACCTCATCACGCGCCGAGACGACGTTGCCGGCATCCGTATCTTAGGATAGACGCGCGGCGGCTACCTTATTTGGGGTGCAGTATAGGGGGCGAAAAAATCCGCGGAGCGCGAACAGTGTTGGCTGCGCGGATGCAGTAGCGCTTTCCAGCAGCGCTGGAAAGCGCTTGACGTGCTACTCGATGCGCTCGCCGTGGATGGCAAGATCCAGGCCTTCACGCTCCTGATCTTCCGTTACACGGAGTCCGATCGTCATATCGATAACTTTCAGGATGATAAAGCTCATCACGAACCCGTAGACCAAGGTTGTCCCGATCCCGATTAACTGTGTCATCACACTGCCGTCCAGGCCGCTGATCTCGTGACTGGCAAACACGCCTGTCAGCAAGGCGCCGACGATACCTCCGATACAATGCACACCGAAGGCATCCAGCGAGTCATCGTAGCCAAGCATCGATTTGAGGGACGTTGACGACAGGAAACAAATCACGCCAGCAACCGCACCGATGATGACCGCAGGTGTCGGGCCAACAAAGCCGGAAGCCGGGGTGATGGCAACCAGACCGGCAACGGCGCCAGAGGCGATCCCGAGCACACTGGGTTTACCCTTTACGAGCCACTCCACAAACATCCAGGCAAGCGCTGCAGCGGCTGTCGCAATCTGCGTGGCAGCGAACGCCATCCCCGCACGGCCATCAGAAGCGACCGCCGAGCCGGCGTTGAACCCGAACCAGCCTACCCACAGCAATGAGGCCCCGATGACCGTCAGAACCAAATTATGTGGCGGCATGGGCTCTTTGCCGTAGCCAACACGCTTGCCGAGCACAAGGGCTGTTGCCAAGCCAGCGATACCCGCGTTGATGTGCACGACCGTACCACCGGCAAAGTCCAGAACGCCTTTCGCATTCAACCAGCCGCTACTTTCCCAGACCCAATGCGCGATAGGGCAATAAACGACCAGCAACCAGATCGACATGAACCAAAGCATGGCGGAGAACTTCATGCGCTCAGCAAAGGAACCGCAGATGAGCGCCGGCGTGATGATGGCGAACGTCAACTGATACATCGCATAGACGGTCTCAGGAATCGTGGTCGCAAGGTGCGATACGCTAAGCTTGCTGGTGTCATGCATGTAGACCATTCCCTGCATCATCAGTCGACTGAGTCCACCGAGATAGGGACTGCCCGGTGTAAAGGCCCAGCTGTAACCCACGATCCACCAAAGGATGGTGACCACACAGCAGATAGCGAAGCTCTGCATCAGGGTCGCGAGGATGTTTTTCTTCCGGACCATTCCGCCATAGAAGAGTGCGAGGCCAGGAATAGTCATCATCAACACCAACGCCGTGGATGTCAGCATCCAGGCCGTGTCACCTGAATTAATCTTGTCGAAAGTGACTATAAACGGCTCAGTAGGTGCCGGAGGGGCTGCCGCTGCGGCCGGAGCAGCCGCAGCGGCGTTATCCGACGCTGCCGGAGCCGCTGCCGGAGCCGCTGCCGGAGCCGCTGCCGGAGCCGCAACCGTTGCCGCAGGGGGCGCCGAAGCATCATCGGCACGTGTGAATGCCGAGACGGTAAGAAGACCTGCGAACGTTAGGATCGCTACGCTCGCAAATCGGTTGGTTGGAATCATTCGCACTGGATACCCCCTTAGGAAAGCCGGAAAAACGTTGACACATCTCATTGCGCTGAGCGGCTGACCTTCCCTGCGTACCTTGAGGCAGGGTCCTCGGTACGCAATGCCGCACAGCTTCTGTGAGAGGGGTTTGCATAACCCGTGCCAGCACTCTTCCTCTCCGTGTGTGCCAACGGTGAGGCACATTCCGGACATCCCGGTCGATCTCGTCTGCCCCGACATCGCGCACTTAACGACAAGGCCGCACAAAAACGGTGCATCGTCTCGCCGCGCAAATAGCCGCCGGAGGCGATCGCCCAACTCGCGACGCTTCTCCTATTTGGAAACTAAAACGAAGTGTTATTTGGGAAGACGCCGTTTTTCTCTAAAATCGCCGGCGCCCGGCCGGCACAGCGGACCCATCGGAGCGCCGCGGATTTAGTCTCGGGTAAAACCGAAACGTGACGGTCGCCCCCAATCACACCGTCCCCTCAAGAAAGCGATCCAGCCAAGCATCGCCCCCAGATGTCGCAATAACTGGAAACTAAGGGGCTCTATGAGGGCGGCACCCAGGGCCCGGCCGAAGCGCGCGCCGTTTTGATTGCCGACCCATCTGCCGTACAGGTAGACCGACCAGGCATGAAAGGCGAGATCCAACACCAGCTTACCGCTGACGATCCCGGCCACCGGAATCAAGACATCGAAGCGACCGGTTGCCAGATAACCGAAAAGCAAAAAGAAGGCCGTCAGACCGTACAGCGGCTGTAAGGTATCGAAAGCCTTCACCGGCAGCATGAACAGGCCAAGGCAACCGTATCGCCTGTCTCCCACCATCGCACGATACCAATACTGGGTTTCCAGAAAACCGCCGAACCAACGTCGACGTTGCCGCAAGAACGCGGCGATAGTCCCGGGCGCTTCGGTACGCGCGCGCGCGTCGCCCAGAACCCGGAATCGCCAGTCTCGGCCGGAATCCACAGCGTAGCGACGCATCCGGTGGATCAACTCATAGTCCTCGACCAGACATGCGGGATCGAACCCCCCCACCGCGAGGAGCGCATCGCGCCGAAACCCGGCGAAAGCCCCCGACACCAGTAACAAACTGTTTGCCTGCATCCAGGCATAACGTGCGAGGAAATTTCGAATATATTCATGCGTTTGAAACCATTCGAAAATTCGGCCACCCAGCGTGGATTCGCATACGGGGGTAATCACGCCGGTTGCCGCAACCAGGCCTGGCTCGTTGCCAAAAGCCCGACGAACGGCCGCGATCGCCCCAACGTCCAGCAGCGTATCCGCATCGACCGTAAGCACCACCTCCGTATCAAGCAATAAGATGGCCGCGTTAAGCGCCCGCGCCTTGCCGCCATGCGGAAGACGAAGCCAGAACAGCCCAGGAAACTGCGCGCTCGACGCGCTCAACTGACCCATCGCCGGTGCGACTAAGCCGTAACGCGCTGACAACAGCGTCGCGGACAGATCGCTCGACCCATCATCCGCAATCACAATCCGATCGGGCGGCTCATGTTGGCTGCGCAATGCCGAAATCATCGCCGAGAGCACACGCGCCTCATTGTGCGCGGCGACAATAACGCCGACGCGGCACGGCTCCCCGGCAGGGCGGGCGCCACGGCTCTCCCGCAGCAGCGGCCAAGTCTGTCGGACCACGAACAACTGTAGACAGCTGTCGTACAGCACGTAGACGATGCCAACCGACCAGGCAAGTACGCCTCCACGCAGAAATCCGACTAACAGCAACAGCGTCCAAGCAAGAAAAATTCCCACGTGGATCAACGCGCTACGCAGTGGTGTCACCGGCGGCGAAAGCCGAGAAGATGCACGGGTGAGTGCCGAGGTAAACGAATCTGTCAATGCAGGGATCCCGAAGCGGCAGTACACGCGCCGCATGGGCACTCTACAGGCTGGGCAGGCTTATTCACAATAATGAGCGGAGGCCCTAGGTATCTGCTGTCCAAGCGATACCGTATCATCTACCGACCATGGTTATCGTCCGCTACACACGCATTGCCGTTGTTCTGCACTGGCTCATCGCCACGCTAATGATTGGTAACGTTACGCTCGGTCTCAGCGTCGACTTCCTTCCCGACCCTTGGATCAGATCCGTGATAGACACCCACAAGGCGACCGGCATCACCCTGCTCGGCCTCGTGCTGCTCCGTCTACTATGGCGCGCGACCCATTCGCCACCGCCATGGCCGGCTCGCTACGCAAACTGGGAGCGACGGGGTGCGGCCATCGCGCACGTGGGCATGTACGCCCTCATGTTAGCCCTGCCGGTCTCCGGTTGGCTGCATGATTCGGCTTGGAAAGATGCGGCAACCCATCCCATGCGCCTATTCGGTTTGGTGCCATGGCCACGGATCAGCGCAATCAGCAACCTCGAGCCGACTCTAAAAGAAACGCTACACACGCTGTTCGGCGTTTGGCACCGGGACTTCGGTTATGTGCTCTATGCGATGGTCATGCTGCACGTAATGGCCGCACTCAAACATCAATATCTGGATGGCGAGCCAGAGCTTCAGCGCATGTCTTTATAATCTAAGACGCCTGTCTTCCTGTCGATCGCGACAGGGCTATTCGGGAACGGCAATCAGCAACCGCGACCGCAATGTACTGGCTTATGTCTCGGGGGGACTGCGCACCGGGGTCAGAAGAAAATGACCGTGGCAGAGCGCAATCGGTGACGCGCGATCCTCTTGCCAAAACTCACTGCGAACATTCGCGACTGCGCCTTCCTTGCCGGATGTATTTTAGATAGTCAAACGGCGCATCAGCCGTTTCGGGCAATCGCTCGCAGGAGGTGTCGTAGAGAAGCGGCAGAATAGCGGTCATTTCAAGCATGGCGCGAACGGCAGAACGGTCATGATGAGATTTTATTCGACGTCCACCTGCATTCCAATAAAACGCGCATACGGAATTCTGTTTAACAGCTCACCCAAATCACGCCCTTTCCCGGCGTCACCACCATAAACGTCGCGTTACTCACGGCGGTAGGCTATCAATTGTTTCCTGAAATGCCTGCGCACGCACAAATACGATCTCTCGGGTTCGCTTGATGCAGTCCGCGCGCACAAAAAGCGGCTGCCCCGGGCGTGCTGACGCCAAGTCATCGATGCGCATATCCAGTGTCGCGACGGCCTCCTCCCGATGATGGCGATCCTTGCGATAAGCCACCAGACCGGCGGCGTTATCCAGCAAAGCGGTCACGACGCCACCATGAATAACGCCCGTATCCGGATCGCCAACGAGGTGTTCGGCGTAGGGCATGGCCAGTTCCCAGCGCGAATCAGAAAGCCCGACTAAACGCATGCCCAGTGCCTGCGCGTAGGGCAGCTGCTCAAGGTGCGACCCAATATCGCGGCCATCATCTATCCGTATCTTGAAAACCCCTGTATCGAATCACCGAAATGGGCGTCACTCGACCGTATCGTCGCGGTTTAGATCTTGCACGATTAGTCTTCGACGACAACGACATATGGAGATTTCCTTGTGCGAGCAGTACCGATGGCGCCGACCACGCACCTCCAGCCGCCCAGCGAGCGCGCCATGGGCGTAGGTCCAGACTCGCATCTGGTCGTCCTTAGCAAGCCTATTCCCTCGCCTCGGCGCGGCGTCTACACCTCGCCAAGGGCTTTCGAGTATAACGCGGGCCTTTCCATCGTTCCGGGCATTCCGCGCCATCGTCTATACTCCCTCTATCGTTTAACGCACGCGCAAACGCCTCGGAGATTGACAGATATGAACAGCAGCGAGGCCACGGCACCACCGAAGAAAGTGAAAGTGGATGCCGTGGTCATCGGAGCCGGCTTCGCGGGACTTTACGCGGCCTATAGATTGCGCGGCATGGGTCTTTCCCTACGCGCTTTCGAGCGTGGTCAGGACGTGGGTGGGACTTGGTACTGGAACCGCTACCCTGGCGCCAGTTCGGACTCCGAAAGCTGGGTTTACGCCTATACATTTTCTCCAGAACTCGAGCAGGAGTGGGAGTGGAGCTGTCGGTTTCCAGGCCAAGCGGAGATACTCCGCTATCTGCAGCATGTCGCTACGCGTTTTGACCTGAGAAGGAGCTTTGATTTTGGCACGCGCGTGACCCGCGCCATTTATGACGACGCCTCGCAGCGCTGGCGGATACAGACCGATCAGGGCGAAGAAGTCGAATGCCGTCACCTCATCACGGCCGTGGGGTGCCTCTCCGCGGCTCAAGTACCCACCCTGGCGGGGCTAGAAGATTTTAACGGCCGCTGGTTTCATACCGGCGAGTGGCCCCATGAGGGTGTCGACTTCAGCGGGATGCGCGTAGGGATCATCGGCACGGGTTCTTCCGGCATCCAGTCAATACCAGTCATCGCCCGTGAGGCGGCACATGTCACGGTCTTTCAGCGTACCCCAAACTTCAGCGTGCCCGCCCGAAATGCACCGATTTCGGCGGCGCATCGCGCCACTTTGAAGAAGAAAATAATGGAAATTCGGGAAACCTGCCGTTGGTCGACGATCGGTCAACCTTATGACTGGCGCGATGTCGATGCGCTTTCCGAAGATCCGACGGCACTTCGTCGGCAATTTGAAGCTGATTGGAAAAAAGGTGGGTTCGAATGGATGTTCGGCAGCTATCGTGATTTGATGGTTGACCCCAAAGCAAACACGCTGGCCGCGGATTTCGTGCGCGAAAAAATCACCGAGATCGTCAAAGATCCGGACACAGCCCGTAAACTCACGCCGCAGGGATACCCGATTGGAACTAAACGTCTCCCCTTGGACATGGGATATTTCGAGACCTTTAACCGGGATAATGTGACGCTGGTCGACTTGCGGGAAACCCCCATCGACACCATCGTGGCCAACGGCATCCGCACAAGCGAGCGAACGTATCCCTTGGACGCCATAGTGTTCGCCACGGGCTTTGATGCCCTCACGGGTCCCCTCACACGCCTAAACATCTACGGTCGGGACGGCGAGCCACTGGCCGCAAAGTGGTCAACTGGCCCGCAGACTTATCTTGGGATTTGCACGCATGGCTTCCCCAATCTATTCATGATCACGGGCCCCGGGAGCCCGTCCGTGCTAGGCAACATGCCCACCTCAATCGAACAACACGTGGATTGGATCTGTGACTTGCTCGGTCATCTGGAAGCAACCGGTGCAAGCCTGGTAGAGCCTACCCCTGAAGCAGAGCTTGTTTGGGGTGCACACGTGAAGGCGTTGGCGGACGCGACTCTTTTCCCACAGACTGACTCCTGGTACATGGGGGCCAATATCCCCGGGAAACCGCGTGTCTTTCTGCCCTACATCGGTGGTTTCGGAGCTTACCGCAAGGTCTGCGATGATATTGCAGAGAACAACTACGAGGGGTTCCGAATCGAATAGCGCCCTGCGCCCAAAAATAGCGTCAGGCAGTTGCCGCGGCTCAGAAGGGCGGCAACCGCCACCGCGCCACAGAATCATCGCGCGAAAGGCGAGCTTCGCGCATGAATTTTTAAATACCCTGAGTGTGACCTTATCTCACACTGTCACACCCCATTTCCGCGATGTTTTTTTTACCGCGAGCAGTCGGTCCGACCTTCCTCTTCGAGAACATGGACCTGCGGCCGGGTCTGCGGCGGCGTCTGCCGCGGTCCCACCCGCTAACTCGCTGCCTCCGTCGCACCACCTGCATCTACCCAGTCTTTGATCGATCCGAGGTTATATACCTTCGTGTAACCGAGATCCTGCAGCAACTTGCCACCTAGGGCGGCCCGCCCGCCTGAGGCACAGTAGACCAGCACGGTCTTGTCCTTGGCAAACCGTTGGTTCCAGGTCGGCAGTTCAGGATCGGCCCGAAACTCAAGCAGCCCCCGGGACACATTGAGGGCTCCCGTTATTTTCCCGGTTTTTTCTACTTCCGGTGCGTCCCGCACATCTAAAACCAAGGTCTCTCCTTCCGCCATTAACTTCATCGCGTCAGCGGGCGTTACGCGCGGCACGCAATCATTTGCGACCGCTAACATTGCTTTGACAGTCGTGGTCATGTTTTAACCTCCTTTGTTTGTGTCCTATCTATCGTCGCCACAGACCCACCAATTGTTGAAAATTTGGCGGAGAATTAGTTGATTGGCATATCCGAATATACTAATGTACTCATTATGAGGAAAAATTCTAACCAAACGTTATTGTTCGCGCTAGAGGCCAAGGCAGAGGAAGCCTCACGGCTGCTCATGTCTATGGGAAACACGAAACGACTTCTCGTGCTGTGTAATCTTGTTGATGGAAAAAAATCGGTGGGCCAGTTGGCGGAGATAGTCGGTCTATCGCAGCCAGCGTTATCTCAACACCTCGGCAAGATGCGAAACCTCGGTCTCATTTCGCCCCGACGCGACGGCCAAACAATTTATTACCAATTGGCGAGCCGCGAAGCGCGCAGCGTTTTGAAAACGCTATATCGGCTCTACTGTACCCCGGCATGAACTATTTGTTGATGAGGGCGCTGCGTTTTGACCTGCCGTGGACAGGTGGCGACCTATCGATAGTAGACGCCGCCAATCGAAAATCGGCTCTCCGTCCGGGATGGTTGATGGGCAGTGCACGTAGATTCGGTAGCGCCAACTCATGGTCTCCAAGGAAGATTCCTTGTCTGCGTCACTCCTGGGTCAAGGATAGACGCAGCAAGACAATAAAAAGCAACAGCGGTGCGATGTCATCACTGCATCTAGCCTCTATCAATTTCACAAAGGCCCGTGGGCACTGCGGTGGATCCTACTCCACTGACTAGATCCGGAGTCGTTCAATGTTAAACGAAGATAACGCCCTCCCCCTCTCCCCGCAGGAACCCGCAGTGCGCGGGTCTTACGGCCGGGTGGCACCGGCACCCACGCACTTTCTCGTGCCGGGCGGGGATACGCGGCGACGACTCTTGGGTGGCCTACTCGGCGGAAGTGCCACCCTATTCGGTGCGGCTTCGTTTGCGCAGCAAAAAACCGAGAGGCAGGTCAACCCGCCTCCCAGTACTGGCCTGCCCCGCTGGTCGCAGGCGCTGGGCCAGCCCGTAAACACAACCTATGGCACGCCATCCGAGTATGAAAAAAATATTGTGCGTAGGCAAAGTCCGGGCCTGACCACCACCAATCAGTCGTCTATCGCCTTTGCTCCGCTCCAGAATTTATTTGGCATCATCACGCCGTCAGGACTTCATTTCGAACGTGACCACAGCGGCCGCCCGGACGTCGATCCCGACCAGCATCGCCTGCTGATACACGGATTGGTTCGAGAAGCCAAAATTTTCACGATGGCCGATATCTTGCGCTACCCCTCGGTTTCCCGCATACATTTCATAGAATGCGGCGCCAACACGGGGATGGAATGGGCCAACGTCGCGGTTCCCACCGTGCAGTACTCCCATGGCATGCTGTCATGCAGTGAATACACTGGCGTATTGTTGTCTACGCTACTCGACGAAGTCGGCTACGATTCAAAAAAATCCCGATACGTTTTAGCCGAAGGCGCAGATGCCGCGAGTCTTACGCGTTCAATACCAATCGAGGTGGCGCTCAATGATGTCATGGTGGTCTACGGGCAGAACGGTGAAATGCTGCGTCCCGAAAACGGTTACCCCTTGCGTCTGCTCGTGCCCGGCGTTCAGGGGGTCTCCAGCGTAAAATGGCTGCGTCGGTTAAAAGTGGGCGACGCGGCTTTTGAGACGCGCGAGGAAACCCGGCACTATACGGATCTCATGCCCGATGGAATCAGCCGCCAATACACCTGGGTCCAAGAGGCGAAATCGGTCATTACCTCTCCTTCAGGCGGGCAAAAGCTGCTCGACCATGGTTACTATGAAATCACCGGCCTCGCTTGGTCCGGACGCGGCGCCGTGAAGCGCGTCGACGTGTCCACTGATGGTGGCCGCAACTGGAAAACCGCGTCGCTCCAGGCGCCCATCCTGTCGAAAGCATTGACGCGATTTCGGATGGATTGGCGCTGGGGTGGCGACTCGGCACTCCTGCAAAGCCGTGTAATTGACAGTACTGGCTACGTGCAACCGCTGATCAAGCAGCTACGTGCAGTCCGTGGGGCGCGCTCGATTTACCACAACAATGCCATCCAGACTTGGCAGGTCGATCCACTCGGGAACGTTAGTAATGTCCAACTTTCCTAACTTTAAATTGCACGGAAGCGGCCTCGCCCTTCTATTCTTGATGCTACTCGCCGATCCGGCCCTTGCGGCAAGTGACCGGCCGCCGAGCCTAGGCCTCGGGTCCCCTGCCAGCCGTTCACAAATCGCGCGCTGGGATATCGATGTCCGGCCAGATGGCATCGGTCTACCCGTCGGCCACGGCTCGGTCGAGGAAGGACAGTTGGTGTACGACGAAAAATGTGCGGCGTGCCATGGGACCTTTGGCGAAAGTGGTGACTACGCGCAACTGGCAGGTGGCGTCGGTTCCCTCCACAGCGCCCAGCCAGTTCGGACTGTAGGCAGCGTGCTCTCTCATGCGACCACCCTTTGGGATTATATCAATCGGGCAATGCCGTTCCCGAATTCGAAATCGTTGACCCCTCATGAAGTTTATGCCGTTACGGCGTATGTCTTGAGCCTGAATGATATCGTTCCACCCGGGACTGTGCTAAATGAACGCTCTCTACCGGGTATCGCCATGCCGAATCAAAGCGGCTTCACGACCCATCATGGTTTCATGGCGATCCGAGGTGAGCCCGACGTGAAAAATTCTGCCTGCATGAAAAACTGCACTACCTCAACTACCATCATCTCGCGACTTCCGGCGGACTTCACGGCAAAAAACTATGGCAATATTTCGCAAGAATTTCGAAGTCTCAATAGGGACACGTTACGCGCCGAAACACCCATTCCATCGATGCCGACCACGCCAGAATCAGGCCCCAAATTAGCCCTCATCAATGGGTGTACGGCCTGCCACCAAACGGAACAAAAAATCGTCGGACCGTCTTTTAAAGACATCGCCCAAAAATATCGCCAATCGCCCGACGCATTGAAAAATCTTACTCAAAAAATTCGCGCCGGCGGCGCAGGGAATTGGGGCGAAACGCCCATGCCCCCGCAAACGAAGCCAAGTGCGTTGGATCTGGATATCCTTGTGCGCTGGATTCTGGCCAGCCCGTCACACTCGTGAATGCCAGCCGGTTCGCTTTATTTAACGAGCGTCTCTGGAACATGCCCATGCTATCTCGACTATTCACCTTGGAGATGACTATGCAGATAACCCGCAGAAAATTGTTAAGACTCGGCAGCGCTCTTTCTGTCCTCTGCATAACCGCTGGCTCCGCGCTGTTCCGCACGGGAAGTGCTTGGGCATCTGACATTTGGAATAAGAATGCCTTTAGCGCCAAAGCCGTCGACGAGGTCTTAAAAGCGTTTGGCGGCACCCACGCTCAGCCCTCCTCGGAGATCACACTGACGGTTCCCGAAATCGCGGAAAATGGCGCCGTCGTGCCTGTGATCATCGAGAGCAAACTCCTCAACACACGTGCCATCCATATTCTCGTGGAAAAGAACCCTTTCGCGTTATCTGCAACTTTTGATATCCCGCCGGGCACGGATCCATACATTGGTGCTCGCATTAAAATTGGAAGTACCTCCAATGTCTACGCGTTGGTCCGCACTGACAGTGGATTTTTTATCACGCAGAAGGAAGTCAAGGTCACACTCGGTGGCTGCGGGGGTTGAGTAGACCAATTTTGTACACTCCAATGGAGAGGCACGCATGTCATATCCGATGAAAATACGGGCAACGTTGAGCGGCGATAAGGTCGAGGTAAAAGCACTTATTGCCCATGAAATGGAGACCGGCTTCCGAAAAGACACGGCGGGGACATTGGTGCCTGCGCACTATATCCAGCTTGTGACGATTCAATGTAATGGAAAGAGCGTTTTGTCCGCGCAGTGGGGACCTTCCGTGTCTAAAAATCCTTTTCTCACCTTCCGTTTCAGCGGCGCGAAGAAGGGCGAGAAACTCAATATTACCTGGCAAGACAACCTGGGCGAGACGCGCAGTGATGAGGTCGCGATTACCTAAGCGGTTGGCCGTTGCCTCCTAGGGTTCTGTTGGATGGGGCCTGATTTTTGCAGCAATCGCAACCGCTCAGCGGGCAAGTCACAGTGGATCTAGAGCAGGCATTTGATTTGTCGGGGTCTAGGACGGGTGTCTTTTTTTTGAGGGAAAATCCTATGGTCTATTTTTCAAAGCGCTGTGCGATGGCGATTCTGCTGGCATGGGGAGCAGTTGCGCCACTCAGCGCTGCAGAGGCAGTAGCAGATCCATTGTCACAATATCGGGAAATGCTGGGAGGCGACAATCCGGCAGACTTGTGGGTGTCCCGAGGCGAGGCACTCTGGACGGAGCCTCGCGGTCCCCGTAAAGCAACGCTCGTCCAATGCGATCTGGGGCTGGGAGCTGGTGTCGTGAAGGGTGCCTACGCCAGACTACCTCGGTATTTTTCGGAAACGGGCGCAGTCGAAGATCTGGAATCACGTCTAGTTTCGTGCATGGTTCAGTTCCAGGGGTTTAAGCGTGAAGAAATCTTGGCGAGCCGATTCGGTGATGGCGAGAGGCATTCCTCCGATTTGGAAGCGCTGGTCGCCTATGTCGTCACCGCCTCCAAGGGAGAGCGGATGGCCGTTCCCCAGAATACATCGCAGGAAAAACGCGCCTATTCGATGGGCAAGGCGATTTTCTTCTACCGGGCTGGCACGCATGATTTCTCATGTGCCACCTGTCATAGCGCGGACAACAAGCGGATCCGCCTTCAGGCACTCCCCAACCTGACCACTCCGACCGGTGCCCAGGCAGCGTATACAACATGGCCAGCGTACCGCGTCTCTCAAGGAGAGTTTCGCACCATGGAGTGGCGTCTCAACGACTGTTTCCGCCAGCAGCGCTTGCCTGACTTGAAATATGGTTCACCGGCGGCAATCGCGCTGACAGAATATCTGGCCCGGAACGCCAACGGCGCCGTCCTCGCCGCCCCCGCCATTAAGCGCTAACGGGAAAAAATCAGTGCACAGCAGACGTCACCCAATACGGAACGCTATCCTAGTCATCGTCGGTTTTGTCGCGCTCGCAGGCGAGGTAGGCGCAGCCGATCTCGTCGCGCCTTCTGTACAAAAAACCTTAGAGGCATCTTTCTCGGCAAAAGGGCAGGCCACGCTTGCGCGTCTTGCGCAAGATAAGACGCAAGGGCTTTGCACCCACTACGCGACCTCCCCGATACCAGCCAAAGTCGTGACGGAAATCACCGCGATGGGTTTCGCTACAATTAAGTATCCGGCCGATGGGGAATACCTCGGTGACTGGCAACGCGGAGAGCAGATCGCGCAATCAGGGTTGGGAAAGCAATCCAGTGACGATGTCGAAAAACCAGCAGGCGGAAATTGTTATGCCTGCCATGAATTGACTAAAGCGGAAATTGCGCACGGAAATTTGGGCCCGAGTCTCTATCACTACGGAAAATTGCATGGCGACAATGACGTGGTGAAAAAATACACCTGGGGGAAAATTTATAACGCGGAGGCCTTTACGGCATGCTCGAGCATGCCGCGTTTCGGCCACAAGGGAATTTTGACCGCAGCACAAATGAAAGACTTGATGTCCCTGCTGTTCGATCCTCGCTCCCCTGTCAATCAGTGAGGCTGAGTCGATGAACCGTCGAGAACTCCTCCGATTGCTCTCCCTCGCCATGGCCTCAGGGCTGAACGTGTTCAGTCCAAAGACGCTTGGCGCGGGAGATGGCGAGACGCTTTACGACGTCCCGCCGGTGGGCAATGTGAGTCTTCTGCATTTCACGGACAGTCATGCGCAGTTACTCCCCGTGTACTATCGAGAACCAGATACCAATATCGGCGTGAGCGCTGCGCGGGGATGTGCGCCGCATCTCGTTGGTGATGCGCTGTTAACCCATTTCGGGCTCCCCGCCGGGGCGCGCGACGCCTACGCATTCACAGAACTTGACTTCGTGCATGCAGCGCAAGTCTATGGGAAGGTCGGCGGCTTTGCGCATTTGGCGACGCTGGTCAAGCGCCTGCGGATGAGTCGTCCTAATGCTTTACTGCTCGACGGCGGGGATACCTGGCAAGGCTCTGCAACGGCCTTGTGGAGCCAGGGGCAGGACATGGTAGACGCGCAATTGGAACTCGGGGTTGACGTCATGACCGGCCATTGGGAATTTACCTATGGTGCAGAACGTGTCCAGGAAATTATCGCCAAAGATTTTCACGGCAAGATTGATTTCGTCGCGCAGAACGTCCGTACCAATGACTTTGACGATGGGGTCTTCCCGCCCTTTGTGATTCGCACCGTTAACGACGTCGCGGTCGCGATTATTGGTCAAGCGTTTCCCTATACACCCATCGCCCATCCTCGTGCATTCGTCCCGGATTGGCGTTTCGGCATTCAAGAGAAAAATCTCCAAAGTACCGTCCATGAGGCGCGAAAAAAAGGCGCACAATTGGTTGTGCTCCTCTCACACAATGGGATGGATGTCGATCTAAAACTCGCGAGTCGGGTGACCGGCATTGATGCGATCCTAGGGGGACACACCCACGATGGCATCCCACAACCGACGCTCGTCCGAAATGCCGGTGGACAGACGTTAGTCACAAATGCCGGCAGCAATGGCAAATTCCTGGGCATTCTGGATCTCGAGATCCGCGGCGGCACAGTAAAGCAATGGCAATATAAGTTATTGCCGGTATTTTCTAATTTGCTTGCCGAAGACAAGGGGATGCAAGCGATCATTCAGCGGCATCGCGCACCACACCGAGCAAAATTGGACGAAGTATTGGCAACAACCGAGGGGCTTCTCTATCGACGCGGGAACTTCAACGGGACCTTTGATCAACTCATCCTAGATGCTTTGCTTTCCGTCAAAGAGGCTCAAATCGCGTTCTCTCCCGGTTTTCGTTGGGGCACCACGTTACTACCGGGTTCGCCCATTACGCTAGAACACTTGATGGACATGACGGCGGTGACCTATCCCAGCGTAACGGTGAATGAATTAAGTGGCGATCGAATAAAAACCATACTGGAAGACGTCTGCGACAATCTATTCAACCCAGATCCTTACCTGCAACAAGGCGGGGACATGGTGCGCGTGGGTGGCCTGAGTTACACCTGCGAACCAAATGCTGCAAGTGGACGCCGAATTAGCGATTTGCGTCTAAACGGTGTCCCGCTTGGCGCATCAACGACCTATAAAGTAGCCGGCTGGGCACCCGTCGGCGACACCGCACCGAGCGAACCCATCTGGACGGTCGTTTCGGAATATTTGCGCCACGAAAAAACTATTCTCCCCAAACAGTTGAACCTACCTAAGCTTGTCGGCGTGACCGACAATCCCGGCATTGCATGACGGACGCTTTTTATGCTTTCAGCTAAAATGAGCGGCACGCATGCAACCGACTCTAATCGCGCTCACGTCGTAGGTTTTGCTCGGTACAAACTCGTCGTCGGGTTTGGCTATTTCAGGACCGCGAGGTTTCAAGCCCATTGTTTGATTTGTCCCATCTTTTCGACGAGCCGATGCGCTTGAATTCTGAGAAATTCCCGTCTCGCAAGTAAAATCTATGCGGTTTTTCTCGGAGGGTGATGAGTAATCGCGTAATTAGTACATATGCCGAAAGCATCATCAACACCGGTCGCGCGCCTACCTGAAAATAGGAAGCCGCCACAGACCTTTTTTAGCTAATCGGATTATCTACTGAGCGCTCTTCGTCCGAAGCATAGAAGCGGACAGTCTGCAGGGGAAGATAGTCTGACTGATGCCTATGATCCTGCGGATTGATAGTCTTGACCCGCAGGATTTCGTTGTTACATTAGAGCGATAACTGCAGGAACTGAGTAAACGTCGTGAACATGAGTACAGCCACTAATCTGCTATCGGCATTAATTGCCATCATCGGCTACTTTTGGCCCGTATGGCACGGCATGATTTTCGACGTCGGTATCTTCGCCCTGTGTGGTGCGATTACGACCTGGATCGCGATTTACATGTTATTCGATAAAGTGCCCTTCCTCTATGGATCGGGGGCAATTCCGATGCGCTTTGAAGAATTCAAGGCGGGCATGAAACATCTCATCGTGCAGGAATTCTTCACACGAGAGCATATCGAGCGATTTTTTAATCAAAACGGATTGAGCTCGCTAGAGAAATTAAGCGCGAATATCGATTTCGACCGGGTATTCGAGCACCTCGTCGACGCCATCACGGACTCGCCACTCGGTGGATTCCTGAAAATGGCGGGGGGACGTAAGGCACTCGATCCGCTTAAAGAGCCGATCATCCTCAAGCTGAAGGAGGTGATCGCGGATCTGGCGCAATCGTCCGTTGCCGGTGAAGGCGGGAAAAGTTTTACGGATACCCTGATTGAGCAGGTAGAACACATCATTGACAGTCGCCTGGCAGAACTTACACCACAGAAGGTCAAGGAAATCGTTGAGACGATGATCCGTAAGCATCTCGGTTGGCTAGTCATGTGGGGGGGGGTTTTTGGCGGCCTTATGGGTATCGCGGACAACATCCTCAAATATTATGGATGAGCGCTCAATAAGCGCGTGGAACACAAAAATGACGTTGCTACACGCCGTGTCATGAATTCGCCCCACGGCATCGTGCCCGTCAATTCAGGCGCGAGACAGCAGCAAAATCGAATGGGGCTCCCGCAAATGGCGTGGCGTTTGCCACCGCTGTACAGGACCCGCCCCTCGCAGTCGAGTCCCAGCGCCGAGGGCCAGGAGGACCGCTAGGTTCCCTCTACCCTGCGGGAAAGCGGACACGCCAAACTGTCGTTGGTGCGCCGGGCGCCGGCAGCATTTCTTTCGCGTGGCGCAAAAGCGAGCCGCTCCTCAGGGGAGGAATTCTCGCGTTTTGAACTAATGACGGTTTTGTCCGGTCCGTCACAGACCACTCTTGCTGGAACTGAAACGACGCACAGTCTTTTCGTTAACGAGACGCCTCATCGGGCCTATGTAAATTGGGTCCGCGCGGTTGAACGCGCCGAGTAGACCTCGCAACTGTCGAGGATCGACGTGCCGATCCTGATCCTTATTCCCGAGGATGATCGCCTGATCTGCAAGGAAGCCGCCAGAATCCTGCGGGGCCACATCAGGGGATCACGCGAGGTGGTCCTATCAGGGACTGGCCAAATGTTCAGATTCCCACACCCCGGCCGGTATTCCGAGGCGGTGCGCACGTTTCTTCAATCAGCTGTATCTAGCGCAGGAGCCGCGCAATGAAAAACAGCCACGCAAAACCCCACGGCACATGGCCGACGCCGACAGCCCGACCGCTCAGAACAATCTCGACAACGTTAACACCACTGCAGCTTCGCCGGTACAGATCGCAATCGCGGTGTCGCCTAACCGGGTGTAAGATTTGCCGAACAGTTGGTGGTCCAGCTTTCAGGCTGGCGAGCGAGAATGGCAGCGCAAGAGGGAGCGAGTTTGAACACAAAAGGAAAGGTCTGCGTCAGTGGAAGCTGCTGAAACCAAGGTCCCCTCAGCCGCCGGATGGCTGGGCGGATTTGGCGCGGTGCCCTTCATAGGGATCGCTGGCGCCATACCTCTTTTAGACGGTGCGCCGCGAATATGGGCTGCCCATGCACTGGTGGCCTATGGCGCAACGATCTTGTCGTTTCTGGGAGGTATCCACTGGGGGCTGGCGATAGGATCCGAGAACAGAAGCGATAACTGTCATAGCCTAAACAGACTAGTCTTGAGCGTCATGCCGTCATTAGTCGGATGGGCCGCGCTCTTGGTCTCAGAAAAAATCGGACTGTTTATCTTGGCTACGGCCATCGTGGCGATGCTCTGGATAGATCTTCGGGCAACAAAGGCAGGCTATGCTCCGCCATGGTACCCGAAGCTTCGTATTCCGCTGACCTGCATAGTAGTCGCAGCCCTGCTATGGGGCGCTATCGCTTAGTTGAGTGGATTTAGCGAAATGCTGCCGAATCGAATTGAATGTCGGCGCCAGCGAGGCCATAGCAGAACTTATATGAAGAGGCTTCCGACGGCGCAATTACGCCGACCGGCGACATTCTCGATATCGAATTTATCCTTCCCATAGATACCGAGAATGCTGTTCGCGCTCCCCAACCGATCTCCAAAATTCAACTGGCCATAGACCGGATCCATCATTTTGGTGGTCCGGCATCCGATAGAGATGTATCGCAGGCTACCACGACGACAATGTCTGTGCGCGCACCAATGAACCCTACGCCAAGTATCGCCTACGGGACAGGCTCAATGAGACCACTACCTTCGTCCAATCTGATCTGCTCCGCGAGTGCTTTGCCAGAGAGCCAGGCCGCTTCCACTCTTGGACCGAGCAGCCAGTCGCCGCAGAGTCCAATACGACGATTTCGATCGAATAGTGCACCCGATCCGTCAGCGCCGGACCGTGCAAAGCGCCATCGGTGGCAGATTTCTCCGACAACAGGCGGTAGCGGAATCGCCAGCATGTTCGACAACGCTTCTTTGAGTACAGTGGTGATCCACACCGGCTCCGCCTCAACGTGAAGCCTCGACCAACCTGGGCTTGCTTGCACGACCCAACTCTCCAGGCCGATACGGCCCGGCTTAGCGCTGTTGCGTGCGGCCCACCCAATGATGTCCTCACCTCGCCAACAGTCCTGCGGGACGGCGACGGCTTCCGCGAAGGCGAGCATCAACGTCCAGCAGGGCGCGCTCACCACCGTACGTGCTTGTGCTGAGAAATCCGGCGCCACGGAGACGAGTAGATCGGACGCCTGTTCGGAGGGCGTTGCGACGACTACGATGTCGACATCTACAGCGTCACTCCCATCGAGAACCAGTCGCCACCGCCGACCCTCCAATGCTTCGATCTGCATAACTTGCATTCCCCATTGAACGGTCTGTCCATCGGCAATGAGCCGGACAGGCGCATTCATCGCAGGAACGCCGACATAAGCATCACTACCTGCGGACGGCCAGACAGCGACCACGCCCTCGGACACCCACGCGGTGACTTGCCGTCGAAAAGAATCGTCCCGGACCGTGAAGTATTGCGCGCCATGATCGAAATAGGCTTCGCCCGCGGATGTTTGGATCCGGCGCGTGGACATGCGACCGCCAGGTCCACGGCCCTTGTCGAACAGCAGCACGGCGTGGCCAAGGCGGGTCAATTCCTCTGCGCACGCGAGTCCTGCTATGCCTCCACCGACGATCCCAATCCGCATCATGAAAAACTCCGAAGTCGCTAAAAGTCACTCATCGTTGCCCACAGAACAACCGGGAAGATGGAGATGCCACACAGAAACCGATGAAGAACCCATCCCGCACCAGGCAACTCGATGAAATTGAGAAAGTCGTGAGCCCATGAGGATGGCCAAAAGCTCCCTTAGCGGCAGCATTCCCCTGTAACTGGTCGTCGCGCGCTGCATTGAAGCGAGGGATCAGCGCCTGACGCGCAAATGACGCCAGCGGAGTTGGCAAGCGTCAGCGCGGCCGCCTGATAATTCGATAGCGCGAGGATAGCACCACTGAAGGCGACGGTGACGATAATCAATCGACAGTACGAGAGAAACGCTGAGCAGATGAAAGGGCCTACATCTTCTATCGATAGGACGCTAAAGACCGTCGGCGCACGAGCGAAGGAAAGAAGCATTCATTCCACCGAAGTGCCCGGAAACTATAAGTACGGCAGCTGTATTAATCACGGGTCAACGCCGGGATTGGATGGTGTGCCTCGAGTCGATCGAGAAATGCGTCTGCCTCGGCGAATATCTCGGCGGCGCGTTCTGGCGGCCATTCTGCAAGAGCGCGATAAGACATCGCCATTCGGGGGTTATCTGAAAGTCGATCTTTTTGTCGGATCAGGAAAGCCCAGTAAAGATAGTTGAACGGACAAGCGTTCGGACCTTTTTTTTGACTAACATCATAAGTGCAGCCGGTACAGAAATTCGACATTCGGTTGATATAGGCACCCGAAGCGGCATAGGGCTTTGACGCCATCTGCCCGCCATCCGCAAAGATCGCCATACCGAGCGTATTCACCATCTCCACCCACTCGAACGCATCCGCGTAAACGGCGAGGTACCAGCGCTCGATTTGCCGCGGCGCGATGCCCGCGAGAAGGGCGAAGTTGCCGGTCACCATCAGTCGCTGAATATGATGGGAATAAGCGTGTCTCGTCGTACTGCCGATCGCCTCGCGAAGACAACGCATATCCGTAACGCCAGTCCAATAGAACGCCGGCAGATTGCGGGTCGCTTGAAGTGCGTTTTGCTCCGCATAGCCGGGCATCAGAGTCCAGTAGACACCGCGAACATATTCCCGCCATCCCAGAATTTGGCGCACGAAGCCTTCCACGGCGTTCAGCGGGGCTGCGCCTTCCCGCCACGCGGCTTCTCAAACTTCGAAGGGGGAAAGCAGACCGAGATTCAATGCTGGCGCGAGCAGCGAGTGGTACAAGAACGGGGCCTCGGCCTTCATGGCATCCTGATAGTCACCGAAATGCGGTAGCCCGTGCGCCACGAAATCGTCTAGCGCAAGCAAGGCATCGGCACGCGTCACCGGCCAGCCGAATTCTTGGAGCTCTCCAAAATGATCGGGAAAGCGGCGTTCGACAAGCGCAATCACCTCTCTTGTTATTGCGTCCGGCGAGAACCGTTGCCGCGCAGGTGGAACAGTGCGCGCCGGAAGCCTTTTGCGATTTTCCCGATCATAGTTCCACTCACCGCCAGCCGGCCGATCGCCATCCATCAGGAGTCCATGTTCGCGCCGCATCTCGCGATAAAAATGTTCCATACGCCAAAGACGGCGCCCCGAAGCCCAGGCGGAAAATCGCTCACGGGACGCAAAAAAACGGTGATCCGAAAGGGTTTCAACCGGCGTGCCGGTGAAATCAGCCCAGCCATCGACCATTGTCTGAACGCGCCATTCCGAAGGCGCCGTCACGACAATACGACTCGGCCGATGTCGTGCAACGGCGCGTCGAACCTCTGTAGTGAAGCTGCCTGTATTGTCGAGCGCGTCGAGCTGTACATAGTCAACGGTCAGACCGCGTTGACGGAGCGTCTCAGCGAAATGGCGCATTGCCGCCAGCACTAGTACGATCTTCTGCTTGTGATGCCAGACGTAGGTGTTTTCTTCCATTACCTCCATCATCAGGAAGATGTCACACCCTGGATCGAGGGCGTCCAGTGCTGACAAGTCCAGAGACAGCTGGTCGCCGAGAATAATTCTCAGGACAGTCATGCCGGGGACGCCCCCGGCCTCGCGGCGGGTCGAGGGGTAGCCGCGCGGCAGCGCTCCGAACAATATTTAACGTTAGGCCAGTCGCGCGCCCATTTCTTTCGCCAGACGAAGGGCCTATCGCAAACAACGCAGGGTTTAGTCGGCAGATCAGTTTTGCAACGCATCCTAGCCATCGGATCACCAAGGCACTGGCTGGCCGCGCCAGTCGAAAAAACCGCCGTTAGAATCTGCGGTGAGTTGATCGACGACGGTGAGCAGATGTTGAGCCGCTGCCGCCGGAGAATGAACCTCCAAGCCAGTCAACGCGAACGGCGCGGATAGTGCCGTGGCGACCGTGCCGGGATGTAAGGCGATACAAAGTGCGTCCGGAGCTCGACGGGCCAATTCAACAGCCGCCGTCCGTACCACTTGATTAAGCGCAGCTTTGGAAGCCCGGTAGGAATACCAGCCGCCCAGCCGATTATCGCCAATGCTTCCGACCCTCGCGGACAGTGTCGCGAAAACGGCTTTTCCTGTCCGCGGCAACCGCGGTAGCAGATGCTTCATGATCAGCGCTGGTCCGATCGTATTCAGTGCAAAGGACCGCGCGAATTTGACGGCATCGAGTTCCCGCCAGCTCTTCTCTGGTCCGTGTCGATTATCGTGCAGAAATCCGGTGGCATCAATCATTAGGCGAAGCTCCCCCTGAGCGGCGGCAAACGCCACGGCGCGTTCGAGACTTACCTCGTCCAGCAGATCGATCGGTGGCGAAGTGCTGCGACTGAACGCAACGACATGCTCGAATCTTTCTGTGGCCTGGATGACCTCGACCAATGCCTCTCCGATGCCACCGCTCGCGCCGAAGATAACTGCCACGCCAGCCTGAGGAAACGACCTGAGGCCAGATTTGGCGACAGTTGCCGCATGGGGTTGGTCTCGATCAGTCATCGAGGCTTTGCTCTGTTTAAGGCCGATTGAAGCTTCAAAAACCACCTAAAAATCCATGCAATTACCGGCCGGAGAGGAAGAAAAATTCGGTAGCCCAACTCCAGGACGGCCAGCGTACCCGGTAGCGACGTGGCTCTCGCCACCCAACGCCATTTGAGTAAACGAGTCCAAACCTCGACAAACGCAGCCGCACCCGAGAGAACACGTCCATCGCATGCGCGGACATGAAAACGTTCTAGCGCTCGCTGCCGGGTAATCCCCTCCGGCGTTGCAGCGCCGGTTTCAGAGACATCAACAAAGCAAAAAGCACCGGTTTTATCCCTGCGGCGATAATATTCGATCTCCGCCCGGCAGAGAGGGCAGGAACCGTCAAAAAATACGGTGGATTTTGGCACATCAGAATCCACCCGGATCTCCTGGATATCGAACGATTAGTTGACCAGCACCTGCGCTTGACGATCGTACGCCTGATCCTTGATCTGTCGCACAAGAAATTTTGCTACGTCCGACCGCGAGATGATCCCGCGGCGCCACTGAGAGGCCTCGGGAAGAATCTTGCTGCTGCTTGTCATCTGTTCGCCGAAAAGACGATCAGCAACGACAAACTCTGCGGGCAGCTGATGCTTACAAGACTATCGCCAGCCCCAAACTCATTCACACCGACCAGCAGTTTGACTGCAGTGTCACTTATGCCGGCGAACCGTACCCGGGTCGCGTCCGAGAACAAGCGCACGGGCTGTATCAAGCCGCCTGATCCGACGCGTCAGGTCTGGTCCACGAAGTCCACCCCAACATCTTGGGTGTTCAACGCGTCATCCCGCACCTTCCTGAGGGTTAGGGCCAGAGTTTGAGATCGAAATGGCGGCGGTGGACCGCGCCAGGGCACGCACATAATGACCGGCCGGTGGGGTCCGGCGGGTCGATTCCAGCCCGGTCTTCTGACTCGCGCCGACAATCAGTACACCCCTCATGAACGCCTTCTCACGGAACGCGGGCAACACCCGACAAATGGCAACGGGATCGATATTCGCTATATGTTCAGGCGGGACGCCTGGACCAGTCGCAGCCGAGGTCAAGGACGTTGGCGATCTGTTCGGCCTGAATAGGCGCGCAGGGCAACCCAAAAAGTAATTTCTTCTTAGCATGCTGCGTGCAGACACTCAACCTAGTTGCCAGGGCCCGGCCCTGAGAAACGATAACGAACTCACAACAAGCCACCGCTGAGCTGGTCTATAATGGAACTGCGTTGACGACGCGCTGCATTAATCAGTCGCGGGGGGAATGTTGATCTGGCCTTTCGTTATAGACGACCTAAGTTGCGAGCCGCCCATGGCTACAATCGGGAGCAACTGGCAGCTCATCACCGACCAGGTCATGGGGGGTATCTCCGAGGGAAGCGTGATCAGGGAGGTAGTCGCCGGCCGGGCCGCCCTGCGCATGCGTGGCGACGTCAGTCTCGAGAACAATGGCGGCTTCGTTCAGATCGCCCTCGATCTCTCACCTGAGAGTGGCATCGTCGATGCCCGTGTCTGGAGCGGTATCGAACTCGACGTATTTGGCAATGGTGAAGAGTATGGCGTTCATCTCCGGACGGATGCCCTCACCAAGCCGTGGCAATCCTATCGGCAAAGCTTCAAAGCCGACGCGCGGTGGCAGACGGTTCAGTTGCCGTTCAACCTGTTTATTGCGCATCGGACGGATATTATCCTAGACACGCATAGGCTGCGGCGCATCGGCGTGGTCGCCATTGGCCGCGCCTTCTCGGCCAATCTCGCCGTCGGCGGGCTGCGGTTCATGACATTGCCGCGCTCAGTAAAGGAGCGGTCTTTATGAAAGTGATTCGCGATCCGATCGGTCCAGGACAGGAAAGCGTCTGGTCCTATCCAAGGCCGGCGGTGGCTCAGCCGAGCCATCGCCGCCTCAAGATTCTGCATCGCGATTTCATTATCGCCGACACGCGGCAAGGCATACGCACGCTGGAAACCAGTCATCCGCCCACCTACTACTTTCCATCGGCTGATATTGCACCATCGATCTTAAAGCCGTCTCGTCGTCGTTCTTTTTGCGAGTGGAAGGGCGAAGCGATCTACTTCGATGTCGTCGTGTACGACGAAACGCTGCGCGATGCGGCATGGAGCTATCCCGATCCAAGACCGGCCTTCAGGTCTTTGCGCTATCACGTGGCTTTTTACGCATGGTGTTTCGATGGCTGCTTTGTAGATGACGATCGCGTTACGCCGCAACCCGGAAATTTTTACGGGGGGTGGATATCTTCCGATGTCGCCGGCCCCTTCAAGGGAGCACCGGGTACCACATCCTGGTAACCAGCGGGTCCACCGCTCACGATTGGCGCGGCACAGCGCTGACGATCCAAAGACCTGAACTGGATCAGGTATCCGCATTAGCTTCTGATCCAGAAAACCGCAGCCGATGGCTAAAAAAAAGGGCCGCAGGCAGATCAATAGTCAATACGTGACGGGTACCTAGCTGATAGCTTGTTGATCTGCATCGGTGGCACGTGGCAGCCAAATCCGCGTGGCGCGGGAACTTGCGAAATTCGCCCGCGTTACTCGTAACCACGTACAGCCCCTGACTTCGGGAATACCCCGCAATTAAGAGATCTTGTTCCTGTCATGTTATCAGCGCGTTCGAGGTGATCGCGAATGTCTGCCACATGATCCGCCGCCTGCGCATGGAATTCGAGGACGCCTAATCGCGCCACAAAATTCTCAACGTGACATTGGTTTTCATCGCCATGTACTGCTTTAAGAGCAACCGCCACCAAATCGTGAAACACAGCCGCGAGTGTAGAAAGACTCGCGGTCGGTCGCGCATATGAGCGGCTGAGAGGAAGTACGTGTTTTTGGCTTTAGGATTTGTGCCAAAACAACTTGACGAAACTTAAAAAGGAGATCCGCCTTTTTTTCGATGAAAACCGAAGAGCAGATCAGAGAGCAATCTCACTTGATCCGAAGTTCACTGGACGAGCGTGGACGGCGGGAATGGGCGGCTATCGGAAGCGATGGCGCTGGGCCATGGAGGGATAGCGCGGGTGCATCGGGGCACGGGCATTGTGCCGTCGACGATAGAGAAAGGCATCCAGGCGCCGCGTAAGCGAGTGGAGGGAGAGCCTGAAGGGCAAAGATGAGTGCGCGAGCCGGGTGGTGGGCTGCCGAGCGAGCGGGCGCAAGTTCCGGGTTTGCTGGGAGCACTGGCGGAAACCGTTATACGGACATCAGGCCTGGGCATCGGTCGATGATAACCCGCCGAAACCGGGTCGACCGCGTCAGGTGCTGCATATCTACATGCCAAACTTACCGTCATATCTACCGCCAAAATATTCCGCTTGGGAGCGATAGATAACGCTAGATGCCGAAAGGGTCGAAACGCTTTGGCGATTACGCGATGCAAGCTGCGATCAATCGATTAGCGGCTACCAAAAACGTCGGTCCTCTTGATTGCTGATCTATTCAGCCATGGAGTCTAGTGTGTACCGCCGTCAAGCCAGCTCGGCCTGGCGCTCAGCACCATCAAGAACCGGATGGCCGAACTGCGCTGGTGGGCCGAGAAGATCGGCAAACAGAAAGTCATCGCGCGCGACAACGACCACTACGGCATCGGCAACCGGCAGTACGTCACCAACGTCAGCAAGGCGCGCGAGCTATCCGGCACCGAGCTCGACCGCATCACCGACCCGTACACCGCGATGTCCTTGCGACTGCAGGCAGCATTCGGTCTGCAGCGAGGAGAGTCGATCAAGATCCCGCCAGAATGGGCCGACGGGGGCGGCACGATTACCGCGGTGATGTGGTCCATCCTTCCCGCTCAATTGGCTCGCGATGCCGCAGATTCGATCGGCTTGATGGTTGCTACACTCATCGCCCTGATTGGGTGGGTGATCGTGCGTTTCTCCCGATGTTATTTGGAGGGCGAACCTGGACAGGCGCGCTAGAGGTTTCCGACAAGGCGACAACCGAAGCACAGGCGGTCTGGCAGCGTGCCCAGGAAATCGCCTACCAATGGCCGCTGCTGAACGCACCGGCGCAGAGCCGTCCTCCGGCCGCGTGTGCTACCGCCGCCGTGCAAGCGGCGTTTTGCATCGATGTGCGTTACGAGGTCTTCCGGCGCGCGCTGGAGAGTGTCGCGCCGAATATCCAAACCTTGGGTTTCGCTGACTTCTTCGGTCTTCCCATTAGCTACACGCCAATTGGCACGGAAGCGACGCGACCACAGTTGCCTGGACTTCTGGCCCATTCGTTGACCGTCACCGACAGTTGCGGACAGCCCGACGAGGATCTAAAAATCGCAAGCCAGCGACGGGTGCGCCTGCACCGGACCGCGAGCTGGCAGCCATTTCAGCGCTTACCTGGTTCGGCGTTCACTTTGGTGGAGTCATTGGGTCTCGGTTACCTCGGCAAGCTCATCCGCCGCAGCCTTCCGATTGGCACCGACGGCCCCATGACGGATCTGTTTGCCCTCACCCCGGTGCAGACCCAGCAGCTTCGTCCCCAATTGGTCATGCCCGACGCGCAGGTGTCAGGCGAGCGGGTGGCTCTGGCTAGAGGCATTCTGGGAGCGATGAGTCTGACCGAGGGCTTTGCTCGCCTTGTACTGCTGGTAGGCTACGGTAGTCAAAGCGCCAACAACCCACATGCGGCCGGGCTCGACTGTGGCGCCTGTTGCGGACAGACCGATGAGGTCAACGCCCGGGCGCTTGGCGAGGAATCAATCCTGATCCCCGATACAACCTACTTCCTGACCGCCCTGCACAACACGACCACGGATGAAGTGGTGATCTTTGACCGGAAGATCGTGCCAGCTAGTCACGAGGGCGATCTGGAGCAACTGGAAACGTTGCTATCTGCAGCAGGCCAGCGCGCGGGCAGAACGTGCACCTGCCTTGGGACTCGCCCACCTGGCCGAAAAGCCCAAAGTGCTGGCGATTGCGATCAAGACACGTGCTCACGACTGGGCACAGACGCGCCCGGACTGGGGCTTGGCAAACAATGCCGCTTCCATTGTTGCGCCGCGTTGGCGTTCTCGCGGAATCGATTTGAAGGGGCGCTCTTTCCCGCATCATTACGATCATCGGCGCGATGTCGATGGCAGTATGCTGGAACTCATCATGACTGCCCCCATGATCGTCACGCACTGGTTCAACATGCAGTACCATGCATCCACCGTCGACAACATGCGTTACGGCAGCGGCAACAAAGTGCTCCACAACGTAGTCGGCGGGCGTATCGGTGTGTTCAAGGGGAACACCGGTGATCTGCGCATCGGCTTGCCCAAGCAATCGATACATGACGGCATGCGCTACATGCATACACCGCTGCGCCTGTCTGTATTCATAGAAGCGCCACAGGCTGCTATCGATGTGGTTATCGCCCAGGACGCCATGGTTCGCAAGGTGCTCGACCATGTATGGCTGCATCTGTTTCAGATCGACTCCGGTCTGCACACCCTGTCGCGCTACCGCGGTACCCGCTGGCAGGTGGTTACCGCCGGCGATGTCGCGGGGCGGACACAGGGCGCCGCCACGATGTGCATACGGAGAGAACCAGTAGCCTCAGCGTTGGCGTAAATTGAATGAGCAATTGCTCGAACACTTTCCATCCCGCACCGCGCGACACCATGCCCCATTCGGACAAAGCGAACCTTCCGAGCCGCCATGTCACTGCCGGGGCCGGACGCGTGTCCGCTTCGCGCTTGGCAGCCCAAACGCCCTTTTGCCGGCCGGAGGTTCTCGCGATGGATTGGAACGCGTCTGCCGGATCCGGGGATCCCTGCGCTCGACTGTCTACGCACAGCAAACGCGCGAATCGACCAGGACGGTACCGTTGGCGCGGTAACGACGGGGGCCAAAGCCCGCGCGGACCGATGCCGAGTTGTTGGCTGCGATTCGGGCTGATCTGGAAGCCTCACCTTTCACGGGCGAAGGGCATCGCTAGGTTTGGGCTCGGTTGCGTATCCTGAAGGACATTCGTGTCTCCCGTACCCGGGTGTCGCGCCTGATCGTGAGCACGCGTTGTTGTCGCCTCACCGCCGGCCGCAGGGCGCGCCGCACGGGCACGATGGCACGATCACGACGGCTTGTCCTAACGACCTGTGGGGCACGGACAGAATCCGCATCGAAACCGGGGATCAAGGCTGGGTCTGGGTATTCGCCGCGGTCGACCACTTCGATGCTTGCTGTGTCGGCGTCCATGCTGCCAAAACCGGCAATCGCTTCGCTGCCTTGCAGGCGATTGCCCAAGGACTCAAGACTGAATTCGGCTCGACAAGCGCCGAGGCGTGACGCGGCCTGAGCTTGCGCACGGACCACGGCGCGCAGTACACCGCAGACGACTTCATCAATCAGATTAAGTTCTGGGGCATCGCGTCGAGCTTCGCCTTCGTCGCCTAGGCGCAAACCAACGGCGTCGACGAACGTTTCAACAGGCCCCTTAAGGAGCAAGCGATTTACGGTCGTGTCTTCAGAAACGTCGAGGAGGTTTGCGTCGCGGTCACCACGTTCAAGGACCCTTACAATCGCCATGGGCGTCGCGAAAAATCAGGCTTCAGATCACCCATTGAAGTCCGTCACGCTTATGCCTTGCAAAGGGCCGCCCAAGTCGCAAAACCCTGTCCAATCAATCGGAGCTGGTACACCTTGTGGCGAAAAACACCATGCGCAGTCAGGCTGCGACAGATGTTGCCCATGCACACGAAAAGTACGGAGTACGATTTCGTTTTGGTCACGATGTCCTGCGTCTCTGACTTTTTCGGGTTCGTTCCATAAAGTCATCAGGTTTGGTTTTTACCCACGCCACAAAATGCGCCATGTCCGAGTGTGTCAAAAGCGCGTCGACCGAGTTGAATTGCTTTGCCAACTCTGTTTCCGTTAACAGGGCATGAATCTGGCGGTGACAGATCCGGTGCAGGTACTCGGTGTATCTGCCCCCTTTGGACTTGGGCACCAGATGGTGCGCATCCCGCTGGCTGAGTGGAATCTTGCGCTCACACAGTGGGCAAATCAGGTCTAGCTGCGCAATCACCGGTCGTTCCTGCTGAAGCATTCGTCGGATGCGTCCCATGGCTGAAGTGTGGCCTTCGCTGCTCAGGTGGTCCGCAGCTGCTCAGCAGGAAACTGTCGCATAAGACCCATGCTCTCTAATGGCTTGGTGCTGAGCCAGTCCGTGTACAGGTCCCGGGGCAAAACCACGACCATGCGCTTCTCATCTGTGGGCTTGTGAAACCCCATGATCATATCATGGTCGTCTGCATTGATGGTCAGCATGGTGTAGCTGCCGGACCAGTTCACCATCAGTGCATTCAATCCGGGTGGCAATGGCCTTGCCGCTACACCAGCCCGGCTCAGAGATGGTCTCGGCGGGAATGATGCAGTGCTGGCCTTGTTTTCAAGCATCCCGTAAGCGGCGCTTCTCTGCCACAGTTTCTGACCTTGCGTTGTAGGTGCTCCGGGTGATCTTTGTGTCCGTTGCCCAATGCGGCACAAGCCCAAAGAGGCCGTTCAAGGCTTCGAAGAAGCTGCCCATGTAGCCCGGCCTCGGGTCGTATTTTCCTGACTCGGGGGGAGGGCGCACACCGAAAGCTGCGCTCATAGCGCTACGCTTCTTGGAGAGATTGGTAATGGCTGCACATGGGCAAATCGTAATCTCACGGTGACTTTTTCAATGGCTCAAATATACTCGATCAATGAACAGTATTAATTGCAGTGATTCACCGGCGCCGGTTTCCACCGTGTCGCTTCAGGGGCTGCTCCTGAAAAACCGGGTGTGTGCTGGCTTTCCCTCGCCGACGGAAGACTTGGGCGCGCAGCGGATCGATTTGGCGGCGCTGCTGATCAAGCACTCCGAGGCCACCTACTTTCTGCGCGCCAACGGGCACTCCATGGTCGAGGCGGGGATTTTCGACAACGACATTTTGATCGCAGATAAAGCAGTCAAGCCTCGACAAGGCTACATTGTGGACGGTGACTTCACCGTCAAGCAGTTGTACCAGCGCGCAGGTCGCGTCAAGCTCAAGGCAGCGAATCTCACCTTTCCCGAGATAGTCCCCAAAGACGGTCAGACCGTCGAGGTCTGGGGCGCAGTGACGGCCACCCTCAAACAGTTTCAGGACTGAGCGTGAGAACGCAGTCGCCATGCAGCTGAACCAGCGCCGTCGCACAGAGTTCGACGCCACGCGGGTTTACGAGTACCCGGCGCATTTGCGTGCGGCCGTGGGAGAGATACCAACTGCACCGGGGGTGTACGTCTTTCATGGAGAGGAGGGCGACTTGCCCCTGTACATCGGTAAGAGCGTGAACCTGCGCCACCGGGTGCTGTCCCACCTGCGCAATGCCGACGAAGCCTTGATGCTGCGCCAAACTAAGCGCATCAGCCACATCCGCACTGCAGGGGAGATTGGTGCACTCTTGCTGGAAGCCAGCATGATCAAGCAGCAACAACCCTTGTTGAACCAAAAGCTTCGCCGAAGCCGCCAGCTCTGCTCCCTTCAAATGCAGGACGGCAAGCTGCAGGTGGTTTATTCCAAAGACCTGAATTTCGCCACCCGGCCCGATCTGTATGGGCTGTTCGCCAGCAGGCAATCGGCGTTGCAGGCCCTGCGTGACTTGGCTGATCTTCAAAAGCTCTGTTACGGGGTGCTCGGGCTGGAGAAATTGGCGAAGGGGAAACCTTGCTTCAGGGCCATGATGCGGCAATGCGCCGGGGCCTGTAGGGGCGGCGAGAGCCGAGAAGTGCACGATGCGCGGCTGATGAATGCGCTCGATCGGATGCGTGTGAATTGCTGGCCATTCTCTGGAGCCATTGGCTTGGTGGAGCGACATGGAGAGGATTACCAAATGCATGTGGTTCGCAACTGGACGTACCTTGGCAGCGTCGTGGATCCAAAATCTGCGACTGCAGAGGCCAAGAAGCTCGCTCGCATGGCCGCTGGCTTCGATGCAGATGGCTACAAGATTTTGTGCAGGCCGATCTTGAGCGGTACCGCCGAAATCGTTCTACTGTGACCCCATCCGAATCTGGTCCGATGTTTGCACTTTTCGATGGCAACAACTTTTATGTGCGCTGTGAACGCGTGTTCCGGCCCAGCCTCAATGGTCGCCCGGTTGTGGTGCTGTCCAACAATGACTGTTGTGCAATCGCCCGATCCAACGAAGCCAAAGCACTCGGGATCGCCATGGGCGCCCCCCAATTGAGACCTCTCAACGTCCCATCTCACAACGTTGAATAGTCGCACCTCCATTCGTGCGAATTTTACCGTCACATCCTGTTCCAGCCTTACGGTAAAAAATTTTCGTGGTGCACGTCTCGATTTTTTGTCGTCAGATTTACGGTCAGACTGGAGCCATCCCCCCGATAGATCTCGACAGATATTCCCTATGCGAGACAAGCACTTGGCATTTATTTTCGATAGCTCTCGATAGACCCTGAAAGACGCTGAATCATTTCCGCTCGATGATCAACGAGCCTGCCAAGTTATGGATTTGCAAGGTACTGGCCGCCGACTCCGCGCTTTTTACCGTCACTTTTACTGTCAATCTGATCTGAGCCTCAAAACTCGCTCTCAGGATCTATCGGCATCTATCGACGGCTGTCGGCGCCCCCTTGAGCCCCGTCTTTCGCGGTCTATCGAGGTCAATCGGATGGTTCGTCGATAGTCGATACCGACGGTGAGCGTCCATATCGGGTTCTGGAAGCGCAGAAATGGGGCCGGCATAAAACACATCAAGCTACTGTTCCAAAAAACTTTTATGCCAATTTTTTTACTGTCATGTCGCTGGGCCAGCAGCGCAGCACAGAGATCTCGTCATCGTGATCACGTCGGGTGCCGTCGAGTCATCCGGTCTGGTAACCGTAACCGTCAATCAGCAATCACTGACCCTGCGCCAGCAGACTCTCGTAGGGAATCTTCAGCCCGTCATGCAGGCTCTTGACCATGCGCAGGCTCAAGCCTCGCTTGCGATTAAGCACTGACTTTTCCCCAACCTTTTTTACCGTCATGGCGGAAAGGGGCCACTAGAGCGAAAACATCACACCGCGACCGGCTGAAAGACACGGATCCTCGGCGTGAGCTTGCCTCGCAACTCCCGGTCCGCGACCCGCATGTCGTACTCGGACTGCAGGTTCAGCCAGAACCGGGGCTCCATGCCGAAGAACAACCCGAGCCGAAGCGCGGTGTCCGCAGTGATGGGTCGTTGCCCGTTCACCAGCTCGCTGATCCTGCTCGGCGAGACATCGATGTCCGAAGCGAGCTGGCGAGCACTGATGCTCATGGGCTTCATGAAATCCTCCAGCAGGATCTCGCCCGGATGAATCTCTTCGAGCAACTTGGCCATGTTTCGCATTCCTAGTGGTAGTCCACGATCTCGACGCGGTGCGCTCCATCGGTCTTCCAGACAAAGCAGATCCGCCACTGGTCGTTGATGCGAATGCTGTGCTGTCCCTTTCGGTCGGCCTTCAGGGCCTCCAGCTGGTTGCCCGGCGGGACGCGCAGGCTGGCCAGCTCGGTGGCAGCATGGATCTGCAGCAACTTGCGCCTGGCGACGCGCTCGATGTTCCGGAAGCGGGATACCGCGCGGCTGTGAAACAAGGCCTCCGTATCGGCGCATGCGAACGAGCGGATCATAGCTAATCCTGATCCGTATGAGAGGTTCCGTCAAGCGGAACGGGCCATCCAGACCATAGATACGGTCCGGCGGCTACGGTGGCTGAGCCGGCCCGGGCGCACGAAGCGCCCAGGCTGCCAGACTGCATCCGACCCGCGCCACTCAAACGTGTCGCCGATTACCGAGCTTGGCGGCACTGTCGCGCCGGTTCCTATCACCACTTCGATGCTCGACCGCTGTAGAACATCTCCTTGGCGAACGCCGGTTCGATCAGACACCCCTGGCGAAGATGGAACCATCTGCTCGGCGACCGAATCGTTCGTGTCGGAGACCGACGACACGACGGTCGAGACCACGTGCACCTCGGGCAGCTGGCTGATCAACCGCTCGGCGGTGGCCACCTCCTTCACTCGCAACATGATCAGGGGTGTTGAAGTTGCCGGCGATCTGTCCGGCCTCGGCGAGTGAGCCGATGCGGGCTTCCACGTCCGAGCAGGTCTGCGTGTACGCCGATACCTGAAACCCCGCCCCGCCCGCCTTGTTGAGCAGCGGGATGAACTCGTCGCCGAATAGCTCGTTGAACTGGTCGGCGTGGATCACGATGTGCCGCGGCCGCGGCCGAGTCAAAGCTTCTCACGAATTCTGGAGCGGCTTCCGATAGTCCACGATAGACCTCGATAGATCTCAAAAGCCCCCTACTCCCACTCGATCATCAATAAGCCTTTCAAGCTGTTGATTTACAAGGAACTGGCCGCTGCGCCCGAACTTTTTACCGTCACTTTTACCGTCAATCTGATTTGAGCCTCAAAACTCGCTCTCAGGATCTATCGGCATCTATCGACGGCTGTCGGCGCACCTTTGAGCCCCACCTTTCGGGGTCTATCGGGGTGTATTGACTTGCGCAGTGCCAATGAGGAGCGGTTACATGCGCTGCCGGTCCTGTGAAATAGGCTGCGAAATGCGACACCATCAAATGACTTAAGTCCTTGCCATGGATGGTTTATTTCGCACTATTTTTACCGTCATGACGCCGCCCTGGCGGCACAGCACAGAGATCTCGTCATCGTGATCACGTCGGGTGCTGTCGAGTCATCCGGCCTGGTAACCGTAACCGTCAATCAGCAATCACTGACCCTGCGCCAGCAGACTCTCGTAGGGAATCTTCAGCCCGTCATGCAGGCTCTTGACCATGCGCAGGCTCAAGCCTCGCTTGCGATTAAGCACTTCGGACACGCGGCCGCTCGGCCCGATGAAAGGCTCGAGATCACGCGCGGTCAGGCCTTGCTGCTCCATGCGGAACTTGATGGCCTCGACGGGGTCGGCCGGGCCGAAGTCGTAGTGCTTGCTCTCGTAGGCCTCGACGAGCGTCACCAGCACATCACGCTCGTCCGCCTCCGGGGTTTGTTCCTCGGCCTGGAATATGGCCTCGAGCCGGCGGAACACCGCCCTCAGGTCGTCGTCGTTTCGGATCGGCTTAATAGTCATTGACGTTCTCCACATCGATGCGGTCGTACTGGGCATGGGTGCCCACAAACTTCACCCAGGCGATGCCTGCTCGGTACTGCATTTCCACCACCAGCCGGTACTTGTTGCCGCCAATGTTAAACACCACGCGGTTGTTGCCACAGATGCTGGCGTTGGCGTGCTGGTCCTTGACATCCTGCGGTGAGGCCCAAGTCGCCTTGACGGCTTCGTTGTACCAACTGTGCAACGGACCACGCGCATCACCGCAGCCGGGTCGGCCCCAAGATTTCTTCAGACTGCTTTTGGCGATGACCCTCATGCGGACGAATTTCTCCCTTTTTGGGAGCTTCGTCAATCGCAGCCATTCGCCTCCTCGCCCCAAACCTTGTTCAGCATGGGCTGGGCGCTGATGGTCTGGTCCAGAGCAGCCCTTGCCAGGGTCAAAACAGGGCCAAGCCCCCCTGCAGTGCCTCGATCTGGGCCCTTCAGCCCCTGCACCGCGCGGTGTCGGCAGTTCCTGGATCGATGGGGGGAGAGTCGATCATGCTCGCAGCCGCGGGCCGAGAACTAGGTTTGGGCCATGAGATGTTCAGGTCGTGATCCCGACACTGATCGGCTTGCCAGTCGGCCTATCGGAATATCGCACCGTACCCGTCGTGAATCGACCCGACACTTTTCCGCGCAAATCCGTATCTACAGCTAAGGGCTTGTGGCGTGTCCACGTGCCTAGCCAACCAGACTCGAGCACATGATGAAACTGCTACCAAACACTTCGTGTCACGGTGCGGGAGACTTACCGTCAAATCTACCGCCAAAAGAATCCGCTTGAACGCGATAGACGGCGATAGACCGCGAATGGCTGGAACGGCCTCGCAGGAGCCGGCAGAGAGACCATGCTCAATCGAAGAAACAAGCATGCGCATCCTCGCCTATCTGATTGCTGTCGGCGCTTGTTTCCACCGCCAAAGAACACAATCAGCGATTCGCCGTCCTTCGCCAGACAAATCCGATAAGCCGAACCCCAATCGATCACGTATTCGCCGATACCCGCAAACCACTTCACATTGGACGTGTTGCCGAGTTCCATGCGCAGTTTCGCGGTCGTAACTTTCGCCGCCGCCTGCGCCTCTAGGCTGTCAAACCATTCGGCGTACGGACTTAACCCATCCGGGCGAATGTATTCCTCTACCCGGATTTTCATTGGGATATAGTAACGTTTACGTTACCTATTGGCAAGCAACGAACGGATCATGGTGTGGGGGAGTCGGCGATGTTACTCGAGGATTCTCGAAGCGCCGTGAGACACCATTGCGAATATGCCTTTATTTATAGGCTTTGACGTCGCCTCGCAGTTCATCTGACGGTAAATACCACGAGCAAACTGCTCAGAAAACTTTTACCGTCAGATTTACCGTCAAAAAGTTTCGCTAGGGGGTCGGAGGCCAAAAATACGGCATAGCACCAACCGTTATTTTTCAGAGGCTTGCGCGTTCACGCAATAGATCGCGATAGATGCCGAAAGGCCCTTTTCACTCCCACTCAATTGTCTCCGGCAATTATAAGCGCCTGAAACTGTTAGTTTTTTCCTAAGCGTACAACGAACTTACCGTCAGATCTACCGCCAAATAATTCCGCTTGGGGACGATAGACGGCGATAGATGCCGAAAGGGCCAAGGCTCTTTGGCAGCCATGCCAAGCGACTGGGGCTTCATTGGTCAGGATTTTCAGTTTCGCCATCTTGGGCGAGCCGCTGCGGGGGAGATCAAACACCCAGACCCGCGGCCGAGTTTCCAACTGACAACCGATATCCCATTGCCCGGTAGCCGCGCTGCCGCTTCACCCACATCCGCAGCAACGCCGGGTGACCGGTGTCCACGAAATCGATGATCCGCACATCGACCTTCCCCGCATGCTCCCGATGGAGGCGCCCCGCATATTGCTGCAGTGTGCCTTTCCAGGAGACCGGCATCGCCAGTATCAAGGTGTCCAGCGGAGGATGATCGAAGCCTTCTCCGACGAGTTTCCCGCTAGCCAACAGTATGCGTGGGGCATCTGCCGGAAGTGAGTCCAATTCCGCGATGACGGCCGCG
>CAIKBL010000019.1 GCA_903825645.1 uncultured Pseudomonadota bacterium
CGGCAATCGCCCCCGACCCGCGGACCGGACAGTCGCTGATCGGACAGTTGCCCGCGCCGATCTACGCCTGGTTGCAGGCCGATCCCACGCTGCTGGCCGAGCTGTCCGCGGTGCTCGACGGGGCGGCGTTGCCCGGCAGCGTGCTGCGTGAGCCGCAGCGTTTTCTGACCCCGGTGCCGCCCTGCGATCCGACGCTGGTGCGGATCACGGCGCAGGCGTCATGAGTTATCCCCGGGAGGCGCGGCTGCGCCCAGGTTACGAGGGGTGGGCCGCGCTGGCCTCCGGCAGCGCGGCGCTGCTCGTGTTGGGCGCGCCTGCGCGGTTGCTCCTGAGCGGGGCTGGGCAAAGCCTGCTTGCCGCGGCGCTGTCGGCCCACGCCTTCTGGCGCGCCCGTGCGATGCTCGCGGTGTGGCGTTATCGGCGCGGCTTGCGCAGGTTGCGGGACTATCCGCTGCCCGCCGCGGACATTCCGTGGTCGCCCGATCGGCTGTTTCTCGGTCAGGGGTTTCGCTGGGATCAGCGGCATACCCAGCGGCTGCATGACGCGCGCGTGCCGACACAGGCGGCACTGCTGCGCCCGCGGCTGTCTACGCTGTCCACGCCGACCGGGGCGGGTGGCGATCCGGCGCTGCACGGCGTGGAGCCGCAGGAAACGGCGTGTTGGATGGATTTGCGCGAACGGGTCGGGCATACGCTGGTGCTGGGCACGACGCGTGTCGGCAAGACACGCCTCGCCGAAATCTTGATTACCCAGGATATTCGCCGAGGGGAGGTCGTCATCGTGTTTGATCCGAAAGGCGATCGCGATCTGTTGTGCCGAATCTATGCCGAGGCGGAGAAGGCCGGACGCCACGAGGCCTTCTTCTTGTTCCATCTTGGCTATCCGGAGATCTCCGCGCGCTACAACCCGGTGGGCAGCTTCTCGCGGATCACCGAGGTGGCCACCCGGATAGCCGGCCAGCTGCCGGCCGAGGGCCAGTCTGCCGCCTTCCGGGAGTTTGTGTGGCGCTTCGTGAACGTCATGGCGCGTGCGCTCGTGGCGCTGGGGCGCACGCCGGATTACCACACCATTTTGCGCTATGCCACCGATATCGAGCCGTTGCTCATTGATTACTTTGAGCATTGGCTGTCGCAGGAGCCGGCGGCGGACTGGCGCCAGGAGCTGGCGGCGATGCCGCTCGACAAGCGCCGTCTCGCGCGAAGCCTGCAGTCGCGCGGGCGCCATGCCGTCAGTCTGGTCGAATACGCCCGGCAGAAAGAGCTCTACGATCCGATTGCCCAGGCGCTTGCCTCGATCCTCAACTACGAGAAGAGTTATTTCGACAAGCTGGTGGCCTCCTTGCTGCCGCTGCTGGAAAAACTGACCACCGGCCGGTTGGCGGCCTTGCTCTCGCCGACCCTGACGGACGATACAGATTGGCGGCCGGCGTTCGACTGGCAGCGCGTGATTGCGCTTAGCGGCATCGTTTATGTGGGCCTTGATGCACTGTCCGATTACGAAGTCGCGGCGGTGGTTGGCAATTCGATGTTCGCCGATCTGACGAGTGTGGCCGGCAGTCTCTACAAGTTCGGCATCGGTCGCGGGTTGCCGGGTGACATCGCCCCACGGCGGATAGCCCTGCACGCGGATGAATTCAACGAACTCATCGGCGCAGAATTTGTGCCGCTGCTGAACAAGGCGGGCGGTGCGGGTTTCCAGGTGACCGCCTATACGCAGACGTGGTCGGATGTGGAGGCTCGCGTCGGCTCGCCCGCGCGCGCGGGGCAGGTGGCCGGTAACTTCAATACGCTCATCATGCTGCGGGTCAAGGAAATCGTGACCGCGGAGCTGCTGACGCGGCAACTCCCCGAAGTCCAGATCTTATCCCTGCTCGAAGCGTCCGCCGTCTCGGATGTGGAGGGGGCCGATGCGCAGCAGGATTTTGCGAGCCGCAGCGAAGACAGGCTAAGCGTCGAGACCGTGCCGATGCTGGTGCCAGCCGATGTGGTCCAGCTCCCGAAAGGCCAGGCCTTTGCGCTCATCGAGGGTGGGCAGTTATATAAGCTGCGGCTGCCGCGCCCGGACAATCGGCAAGAGTCGTGGGGCGCAGGCGAGATCGCGCGGATAACTCAGGCCATCCGACAACGCTGGCAAGCAACCTGAGATGGCCAGATCAGGCCGCGCGGCGTTTCATGAGATGGGGTTGACGGGCGTACTGCTGATTCCACTTAAGTGTGTGGTGCGCGGCGTGTTGTTTTCACTTGTGGTTGTCGTGCTATGTCTCACCCTGGATGCGTCCTGCGTCTGGCGCGCGTCGGGCCTCGCCCCGCTGTACGCGCTACGCGCATCGACGCTGGCCCAAGGGAGGGCATTCGAGGCACGCCAACGCGTCTCGCCCGCGAGTGTCACCGCAATGGCCAACGGGCTATACACTGTGCTTTTTGAGTGGACCGCTCTCCAGAGGATGGGACAGCGCTTCGCGACACCTGAGGCCTTGTCTCTTCCCGACACACTCGTGCGCCAATTCTGGATGGCGCACTGCGAGGCATTTGAGACCGCGATGGTGGGCATTCAACTGTTAGGTTTGCGGCTCGCCATCGTGCTCCGCTTTCTGCCGCTAGGAGCCTTGCTCTATGGGGTGGGGACGGTCGACGGACTTGTGCAGCGGGCGATTCGGCGCGCGGGGGGCGGGCGGGAATCGGCGCATCTTTACCACGGCGCGAAATCCGCGCAGACGGTGATCCTCGGGCTTGTCGTGCCCGTCCTGCTCGGGTGGCCTGCGCCAGTCAGGTGGGACCTTTGCCTGGGGGCGATCGCGCTGACACTCGGCGGGTTGGCCCGTCTGCAGTGGAGCTTCTACCGGAAGCATGTGTAGGGCATGGACAGCCGCGCGGAGGGGCACAAACGCAGCCCACGACGCCTTGTTTCAGCGGGACAATCACGTCACGACTTGGCAAGTCACCCGCGATGGATGGCCGCAGCCGACTTAAGACCAGACATTCAAGGCCCATAATCGGGGCCCTGGAACCGGTCGTAGGCTAACTTTGTTCGCGGCATGATGGAATGAGGAGGTTTGGGACAAAGCTGGCGTTCACGAGACAGTCTCCGAAGGTCTGCTTCCTTTCCGAAGCCGACATTCGGGTGCCCGGTGGCATGAAGCCTCCGCTAATGACCAGGAGGGGGCCGAGTCCGGAAAGGCACCTTTCGAGGACGGATGGGGCTAAGCCGCCCTTCGTTCATGCCGCCAAAGATCGGCGCCCAAATGACCGCTTTGGAGCCGGGTCCGGAATGGCTGAAATAGATTTAGAAAATTAGGGGTAGCTGACATTGACGCCAGCTGCTCTACACGGTGAATTAGGATCAACGCTGCTACGCCAACTCGGCGGATATCGGCCAAACATTGGACGAAGATTAAAATGGACAAACGAAAGAGTAGCTATCCCCCTAAGATAATATGGCTGCTCTGGCTTCAAGGCTGGGACGATGCGCCGGCAGTCGCCCGCGCTTGTCGAAGGAGCTGGGAAAGCCGCAATCCTCACTGGACAATCCAAAGCTTAGACCGCCGAACCCTAGCGCATTTTCTCCCTGCTGATATTGTCGAAAATATCTTGTCAACGCCCAAGGAAGCGGAAGCCTTGAGTGACCAGATACGCCTCGAACTCTTGCATCGCCATGGTGGGGTGTGGGCCGACGCAACCTCCGTGTGCGTCGCGCCGCTCGATGACTGGCTACCGGATGTGATGCCATATGGCTTCTTCGCTTTCGCGCGACCGGGCCCGGATCGCATGTTGTCCACTTGGTTTCTTGCGGCCGAAAAGGGCTCCTATATTGTCGAGCGATGGCGAAACGCTTCCTTG
The DNA here is from genome assembly GCA_903825645.1 of uncultured Pseudomonadota bacterium. Taxonomy (GTDB): domain Bacteria; phylum Pseudomonadota; class Gammaproteobacteria; genus CAIKBL01. The sequence continues at coordinate 3,838 of CAIKBL010000019.1, forward strand.
AAATATTGGACCGGGCGGACGGAACGCGATAACTATTTCTGGGTTCACCAATTGTTCGCCTTGATGTACGAAACGGACTCAAGTTTCCATGAGCTGTGGGAAGGAACGCCGCAGATATCGGCAGTCCATCGTTTTCATTTTGGCCCAAATAGCGCTGATCTGCTGGCTCCTCCCCCTGCGGACATTGAGGACCTGCTGAGAACTCCGCCTGCGCCAGTTTTCAAGCTCACGCATAAGTTCGAGAACCAACCCGGTCTTAACTCGCTGTTTGCCAGCCTCTGTACCTATGCCGAGAACGCGCAGCAATCGCCGCGTCCTGTTAGAGACGCCTTCTTGTAGGGTAGTTTGGGTCATTTGCCGGTCATGGCACGATCGGAGACCTGCGCTCCCTGGAATCGGTCGTATGACACCTGGAGGCGGGGGCATGAGGTGTTTCACGCTACCGCTGACATCATCAACATCAGCGGAGTAGTCAGGGGGATTGGCGTCAATGCAGGCCAGAATCTTGCGATGCGGTCCTTCTTGTGTGTGGGCCGATACTGCTGAACCATCCTGAAGCAGCTACTTTCTTCGAGCACTTTCTGACCGTCCAATTGGCTGGTGCTGGGGGCAGCCTGATGCCTGAGGGCCATCAAAATTATCGAAATTCCTTCAGTGTGTTGTTTGCACGTCAGGGGGGCGCAGGGCCTTTTGGCGATGTGGCAACATGCGTCTCTCAAATGCCTAGCCACCAGTTGCGAGACCGGTCTGGTGATGAAACTGTTATCAGCTTGGCGCTGCGTGGAGAGCAGCATGAATATGGCTTGGGACTTCGCTTGTGGCGCGAAGCTGACCGGATGTTTGCTGCATTGGTCAACCTATGAGCTCAATATGGTTCTGTGCGGGTTGTCGAGATCGAAAATAATTTGCTTCGCTCCCAGCGAACGCCTGATGACATCGAGGAACAGTATGCCGAGTGTGATCTCGTACTGATGGCCCGCGTCTACGGGGCGATTGCCGCGTTGCGACAGCACGTACCATTCATTGCACTTGATCAGATCAACAACGGAGCCAAGGTCCTGCCGTTGCTCTCGGGCTTTGGGTAGGGGCTGTACTTCGCGTCGATACGATGAGCGCACTCGATGTCGTCAGGCTAGGGCTTGAGCTTCTTAGAGATCCGCAGGCGATGCGGCTTGAAATCAGCGAGTTAAGCTACATCCGCCAACCTCCGGTGAATTTTCCGGGCTAGTCTAGTGCTTCAGAATTAACAGAACCCATAGAGATATCGCTTGTTCTGCCATTGAAGCCGCCAATGGGGATCGCGCGATGCGTAAGGCGGTGGTAATCATGTTGTTGAGCGACGCGCGCGCACAGATTGTGTGGGGCGCTGCGGACGGCTCGGGCAACGAGACGATTGCGGCGCAACTGGGACTGGACCGGGTTCAAGTCGGGCGCTGGCGCACTCGGTATGCCGAGGGAGGATTGGCGGCGATTGAAAAGGATTTGCCGCACGGCGGTCGTTCGGTAAAGATCGATGCGGCGCAGATCGTGCAGCCGACGACCCAGACCTCGCCGAGCGCAGGGACGCACTGGTGTACGCGCAGTCTGGCGGCGAAGGTGGGGGTGAGCACACCACGGTGCTGCGGGTGTGGCGTCAGCACGGGTTGAAGCCGCATCGGGTGCGCAGCTTCAAAGTTTCGCGCGATCCGCAATTCGTAGAAAAGCTTGAAGACATCGTCGGCCTTTACATGTGCGCGCCGCAGCACGCCCTGGTGCTGTGCTGCGATGAGAAGAGCCCAGTGCAGGCGCTGGACCGAACTCAGCCTGGACTGGCCTTGAAGAAGGGGCGCGCCGCGACGATGGCGCATGATTACAAGCGCAACGGCACGACCACGTTGTTCGCCGCGCTCATGGGTGCGGACGGGGTGGCTGATTTTTTCTTTCCGGCGCGTTTCCTTGCACCGCGCTCAGCCCTTGCTTTGGCTTCCTTGAGTCAGTAGCGATCGTCTTCCAGGTTCACTGCTGCTGACCGATGCACGAGTCGGTCCAAGCGCGTTGCCCCCGAGGCGGCATCGCGGAACAGCCACGCCTACTCTCAGAAGGACCTGCTGATCGTTAGCACGATGGGGCGCCGTAGATATCGGCGTAGCCGGCGTCATCACTGCAGTCGCCGACGTCGTCGATGGTCAGTGCGGTTGGCGTAGTGGTCTAGCGCCGCAAGTGCAGTCCAAGAGCGCGCGCCGAGTCCTTCGTGTGCTGCCGCGTGTGACATGCCCGAGGTCAGGGGGGAGCGTGCGGTGTGGCCCTGCAGGAGGGCCACACCGCACGCGGTTCTCATCAATATCGTCTTCCGCAGCCCATTGGGTCCAAGCAGGAACACGTTGACGGCATTCTGAAGCAAGGCCCGGGACCGCAACTCCCCGATCAATGCGCGGTCGTATCGGGTCGGCTCCGACCAGTCGAAATGGGCGATGGGTTTGAAATCGCCCCTCTGGCGTTGGTGATGCGTCGAGAGCGCGAGCGGCGATCCTGTAGTGGTTGAGCTTGCGCAGACCCGCGGACTTGATCAAGCGTTGGTGGCATCTGGTTTCTCCTGTGTCCGTTTTCCGTAGTCGCCGATGGCCTGGGATTGACAGTGATCTCGGCAAGCTTCGAACGCGGCGGTAGTCATACCGGTGCCGGCGGTCGCTGGTGACGGGTATGGACGGGTCGGTCGATGAAGTGTGCACGGCGGCCAGGCGGCCAGAAGAGCGCTGTCTTCCGCCAGCGCAGCGGTGTGCGCCACTTCCAGCGCCCGGTGACTGTCGAGCTTTTCAACGCCCAAGTGGGGTGGATATACTTCGATCATCCGGCGCGCCGAGGGATTGAATATGGGTGTTGTTGCGGTAATCTCTCAAAGCGCAACGGTCTGGCGTATTCGGCAACAAACGTGGAGTGCACACATGAAGGCGTGCGAACCGTACTCAGCTTACCGTGCAATGGCCGCTCGTTTTCTGTTTTACGTTCTCTGCGTCGGTGCCGTCCCTGGCGCTGGGGCAGACGAAACGTGTCTCTCGCCGTACATGGCAAAAATAGTCGGTCAGGAAGACTTTTTGTATATCTGGACGCTCGGTGTCCCCGGCCTCGGCGACGAACAAGACAAGCTCGTGACCATCGATGTAAACCCGGCCTCCAGCGGGTATGGGACCGTCATCAGCGCACTTTCGGTCGGCGGCCGCAACGAAGCCCATCACGCGGATCTGACCGACGACCGTGCCTATCTCTGGGCCGGCGGACTCGATACCAACAAGATTTTCGTCTTCGACATTAAGTCCGACCCTGCCAGGCCGACCCTTAAGAAAATCGTTTCGGACTTCGTCGAAAAGAGTGGTGGTGTGGTGGGGCCACATACCGCCTATGCGCTACCTGGTCGAATGCTGATCACGGGTCTATCCAACCAGACGGATCACGGCGGCACCACGGCCATGGTTGAATACACGAATGAGGGTGACTATATCGCGACATACTGGATGCCCCGGGACGGTGCGTTGATGGGTGCTGCGAAATCCGGAAAATTCGCCGACGGCTACGGCTATGACGTGCGCGCATTACCGCGTCGCAACGCGTTGATAACCTCGTCGTTCACTGGCTGGAACAATTACATGATGGACCTCGGCAAGATGATGCGCGACCCCGAGGCGATGCAGCATTTTGGAAATACCGTGGTGGCCTGGGATCTACACACGCGCAAACCGAAAAAGATTCTGGACGTGCCGGGCGCCCCCTTGGAAGTCCGCTGCGCCTGGGGTGCTCATCATGATTATTGCTTTACCACGACCGCGCTCACCTCGAAAATCTGGCTTATTTTCGCAGATCCCGCAGGGAACTGGAAAGCTGAAGCCGTTGGTGATATCGGTGACGCGCGGAAAATCCCGCTCCCGGTGGACATTTCGATATCCGCTGATGACCGATTACTCTGGGTAAATACCTGGAACGATGGGACAACGCACTTGTTCGACGTGTCCAACCCCCACGCCGCAAAGGAAATTTTTAAACAGAAGATAGGCGATCAAGTCAATATGGTGTCGGAAAGCTGGGACGGCAAGCGCCTCTACTACAGCTCGTCCCTGCTCGCCAACTGGGACAAAAAGACAGGAAAGGCCGGAGACATGCAATTCCTCAAGGCGTACAGTTGGGATGGAAGAAAGCTGAAACCAAAATTCTCGATCGATTTCATTGCGGCAAAACTGGGCAGTCCTCATCAAATGCGTTTCGGCGCGCGGGCCCTTTATGCCAGCAACCCTCCGTCGGGGACCTCAAGCATTGCCGTCCAACCGTGAGCAGAAAATCCACCTGAGGTATCTGGCCCGCACGCGATGCTTAGCACGTGGGCCCGTGCTGCTCGCTGCGCTGCTCGTCGGAACAGCGCCCTATGCCCACGAGACGAGCACGGCGGCAGCGGTGCTCGCGCCCGGCTATTCGTCGCTCCAATATGCGGCACCCGTGGCCGGCACCTATCAACTGCCTCCTATCGAAGCCGCCGCGGATGCGCCCTTTACGGACTCAAGCGGGCAACGGGGTACCTTGCACGCACTTTTCGCGCAACATGTCACGCTGCTTAGCTTCATCTATACGCAGTGCGATGATGTCAACGGCTGCCCGCTCGCGACCTTTGTCATGGCGCAGATAGCCAAGGGACTCACCGCAGATCCACGGATTGGCCCGAATCTGCGGTTGATTAGTTTCAGCTTTGATCCAAACCGCGACACACCCGAAGCGCTTGAGCGGTATGCCCGCCAGTTCCGCTCACCGGGTATAGACTGGAAGTTCGTCACCAGCCCTGACACGGCAACACTCGCAAGAACACTTAACGCCTACCAGCAGTCAGTCCAGCAGATTGGTGGCCATGCCTACTCCCACATTCTTCGCGTGTTCCTGATAGACAAAGCAAAAAAAGTTCGTAATATCTACAGCACGTCGTTCTTGCATGCCGACACGGTCGCCGCGGACATCCAAACGATTTTGCGCGAAGAAAGTGCGACCGCAGATGGCACGATGCCGGACGCCACCTTGCAGGCGTCCAGCAACGCTGGACCAATGGAGGACCCGCGACTGGGCCTTCCGCCACGGCGTGCCCCTGAGGCCGCTGCTCCGAAAATTGCGCTTGGTGAACGCCTGTTCTTTGATCCGCGCCTGTCCTTAAATCACACCATTTCCTGTGCCATGTGTCACGTGCCGGCGCAAGGATTCACCGCCAACGAACTGGCCACACCCGTAGGCATCGGGGGACGCACCGTAAAGCGTAACGCGCCGACTTTGCTCAACGTGGGGCAATTATCAAGGCTGTTTTTTGATGCGCGCGAAAGTCGCTTAGAGCAACAAGTGTGGGGTCCATTACTCGCGCCGAACGAAATGGGCAATCCTTCGATAGGGTACGTTGTCGATAACTTGACGGATTGGCCCCAATATCGAGGCCTTTTCGAAGCCGCATTCGGAAGCGGACCTACCATGGTCAACATTGGACAGGCCCTGGCAGCCTATGAGCGCACCCTAATCGCCGGTGGCAGCCCCTTCGATCGCTGGTACTACGGTAAAGACGTCAAAGCACTCGCGCCGGCTGCACAACGTGGTTTTGACATATTCCGCGGCAAAGGGCATTGCAGTGCCTGCCATACGATCAACAAAAAATGGGCGTTGTTCACCGATGAAAAACTTCATAACACGGGGCTTGGTTTTCTCGCGTCGATGTCCAAGGGGGCAAGAGAAAGTCGCAGGCACATCGTGCCCGGCACCACGATAGACTACACCCTGGCCGTCGCTGAAAATGCGGCAGACGCGCCGTTGACCGATCTCGGGCGCTATGAGATCACCCAAAATGCGGACGACCGCTGGAAATTCCGCACCCCGACGCTGCGGAATATTGCCCTGACAAGGCCATACATGCATAACGGTACGCTTTCCTCGCTGGAGGACGTCGTGAATTTCTATAATCGCGGCGGCATAAAAAACGATCGCCTCGATCCGCTGATCAGACCCCTTGGCCTCAGTGCGGAAGAGCGGACTGATTTGGTGGCCTTCCTCAACAGTCTGACGAGCCCGGCCGTCGATGCCTTGGCAGACCGTGCACGAAGAGTTGCCATTGGAAATTCAGGTGCTGGGCTGCACTGATTGTTCCAAACTTCGTCTGTATTTCCCCGGCGCCATAGAAACGTATTCGGGACCTCCACGTCTTGCACGGAGCGGGCGCGTCCAACCTCGTCCAGTGCGGGAAACCCTCTCCAGCGGTGTGCTGCCAATCCGTAGACATCCTGCCGCCGAAGTCGGCGTTCCCGTCCCGCAACGGAAAGCCGACGGGATATTTAGAACGCCGCAAGCCGCACGCTTCGAACCGCACGCGCCTGCCGGAAATGGCGGCACCGAGAGGTTCCGCTGAGGAACATCCTGTGCTTTTTCGGGGCTTTTTTTTGCGACCTCTCCCAAATTTGAAAGGAGGAGAGAAAAGACGAGCAAAAAGGCAAGCCAAGTGCATAGGATTGCCTCACAATAGCGAAGCGTCATTGCGCGGATTGAAGATGAATAATCAATAGGCTTCCTTCCGCCCCCGACGAGCACGTCGGAATTTGTAAGTCGCCGTGTAAAGTTCGGTATCCAGGATGTCGGCGCTGCGCCGCAATCAACGTCGAGTCGGATCCTGCAGATACTGGGAGCCCTGTATCGATCCGCACGGTTCGCGCACGGAGACCACAAAAGGGGGGCGCACCCGTGAGGGCCCAGTCCGAATTAATTTTCCGCGTCCGATTCAACGCACAGGAGAAGCCAGCATATGGAATCCGCCATCCCCAACCGTCTGCAGTGTCCACGTTCGCGGCAGCGACGCATCCCCGACGACTACGTGCCGCCCTATCCCGGTTTTGTCGCGAGGCACGCGCCGGGCATTTCACACGTCATCATGGCCTATTTCGGCATTCAATTCCGCCAACTCGGCGATGGGGTCTCCGAGGCATGTAAGACGCTCGTCGATGCATTCGCGTTGTCCCATGGTCCCGGGCATTGGGACCGCGCGCAGTGGCAGGACGAGCGCGGATACCACAATGTCATCTTCGCAGCCTATTGGGATGAGCCGACCCGTTATGACGCGTGGCTCCCTTTGCACGGGTTAAGCTGGGCCCGCGTGCCTCGCCCGGGCATCGGAACATTTTTAGAGGTCCTGCGTCCCCACGTAACACGCTATGAGACTCTTCTCGGCCACCCCACCGCCGTAGAAGGTATTGCCGCCCTTGCGGATGGCATCAGTGGCCCTATTCAGGAACACGGCTACTGGGGTGCCGCACGTGATCGCATCCCCGCGTCACAGTACGACGCACTGCATTCGACGGAAAGTCCCACTTTTGAACGCGACGGCAGCTATGTCCGGGTCCATGCGCAAGATGATCTCTGTTTGATTCGGTCGGGACAGGACTGGCTTGAGACCGAAGGGGACGAGAGACGCATGTATCTCGATACTCTGGAGCCGATCCTCCGTCGCGGCATGGAGTTTTTGCGTGACGAAGGTTTACCCGGTGGGTGCCTTTGCAGTCGCTACGTCACCGTTCAGGACGTCCACGGCCGCGCTACGGAAAAGAGCTACGGAATGAGTTGGTGGCGGAACCTGGCGTCGTTGGAACGCTGGGCGGAATCCCATCCAACCCACGTGGCAATTTTTGGCGCAGCGACCGATTATTTCCAGAAATTCGGCGAAAACGCCCGGATCAAGCTTTACCACGAGGTCACGCTTAGCCGGCGAGATGAGCAGTTGTTCGAGTATCTGAATTGCCATGAATACACGGGATTGCTCCGGGCAATGCCACGCTGAGGGGAGATCGCGCCCCGGCAAATCCCCGCTTTCGCGCGACCCGGGTGAAAGCGGCGCTGCGGATGGCCCAAAGGATCTCCATCTTCGGCGCAGCCGGCTTGTACCTGTCAGCGGCTGTGTAGATCCGCGTAATTTTGGCTGAGACGCGGTTTTATGCAGGTCGCTGAGGCGTGCGGGCGATCAATCGCACACGCCGGGCCGCAGTAGGGGTTGCCGTGGTCACAGTGGCGACAAATACGCGCCTGCACGCCGCAGCGCGCACTGCAGTAGAGTCGATACGACGTCCCACCAGAACACGGCATCCAGATTGTCCAACAGACGGGACAACGCAGAGCCGCACAGGCATGAC
>CAIKBL010000020.1 GCA_903825645.1 uncultured Pseudomonadota bacterium
GCAAGGCTAGCGGGGTTGCATGACGCAACCCTTCTTCAAAAAAGATAGCCACAGAGCTGATTATTTACCGGCGGCGAGGGCGTGGCGGTAAACGCCCTCTTTATCAATCCAGCACAAAAATCAGCACAGTAGCATCACGCTACGCATGCTATTCGATAAATATCGTTACGAATCAGTGTCCTAGAGAATGTAAAATCGGACAATTCGTCCGGTGCGGCTCAATTAGTCTCGAACTGTTTCGCGCACAAAATTGAGCCTCAATTAGCACATGCGCTCGCACATTAGCTCGGCGTAACCTTAATTAAACGATATAATTCAATAATTTATAGAATTCTTTATCAGACTAAATGTCCGATGGCGATGGCTGGCGGTGCGGTTGTCCCCGTGACGCATCGGGCACGCAGTGGCCCGCGCGCCTGAGCGAACGGGCCCTTCAGACGCGCAGGGGCAGTGCGACGATGATCCGCAGGATCTCCAATTTTGAGGGGCCGCGCCGGGCTGGTTGATTGAGAGGCCGATTGATCAACGCCCCTTGGAGGCGGCGAGCGCCTAGGCAGGCCGTTTCGGCTTCGCCGCGGCCTCCACCGCTTTTCTCTTCTCCATGCGACGGATCTGGCGGGATGTATAGGCAGCGGCGGTTACGGGCACGGAAAAAGTCGCCTCTAAGTGGCGGGCTGTTGGCGGTTTATGCGGGTTAACCATAAGTGTTCCTGGTGGTAGGGCCGAGCATCCTGCGCTATTCGGGCCATTTAACCTACCCCTCAAACCATGAGAACGGCCGGACGCTACCGTTTTCGGCTGTCGGTAGCTCTTATGCTCGGTTTCAGCGATCAGGCAGGACAACCGTGAAACACGGTAAAAAAACCTGCCGTGATCAAATTTTAGGTCTGTGTCTGGACCGTCTTTCGCGCAGGTAAGGCTTGAAAAGATGGGGCGCGGCGCGCCCGTCGGAGAGAGGCGACGAGGCGCCCGGGGTTACTCATCGTCAAACGGGACGTCCGCCCCTGCAGCGTCGCGGTGTCCGCACGGCTTGAGCCAGCCCGATTGTCCGACGGGGCACCCCGCGGCGAGGTATCGCGGGGCGCCAGCGCTGCCTCCCCGCGATCTGCGACAGGTTCAGGCCTTCCTGATCCCCCGAGGGCGTGTGCTATCCTCGGCGGATTGGGGGCGAGAACCTTCTCGCCGTCAGTGACGATCGTTTGACCTGCGACTCGACAAATGACGACAGGAAAGCTGATGTGCCGGTCGCCGCCAGTATCGGTATAGCGATACTGGCCCGAGACGCCATCGCCCCGCATGCTTTCCGCCAGACAGAGGATGTCATCCGGGGTGAACCGGGGCTTTTGCGAGCGATATCGAGACAGAGGAATTGCGCAAAATCATACCCGTTCGCGGCGTAGATGATTTGCGCGTCTCCCCCTATGCGTTTGTCGTATCGTTCATGGCATTCCAGTGATACGCGGTTAGCCGCAAAGAACGCGCCTTCCATCTTCGCACCCGACTTCCATACCTTCAGGCGGCTGTCAAAAAAATCCGTACCCAAAGTGGGCAAAGCGACGTTTGGCTCGTCCAGCGTCCGACAGGCGCAAGAAAACTGGCCGGAGATGAGAAAAAATACCAATCACATCAAGATGCATGATTTTCAATTTTTCACAACACTCTCCCAGTCGGTGTCTGTCGCCGAAAACCCTTGCACTTCCTCAACGACTCACGCGGGACCGCTTGTCTGCTTAAAAGTCGCCAATAGTTTGCTAGTCCAGGGACCGTCGGCATGTAAAACACCCCCGCGTCGATAGCCCGCTTTTTTGACTGCATGTGCGAGTTTCACACCGTCATCTTCCGCGCTATCGTAAAACCGGATCGCACGCGAAGACTATTGGGCGAGTTCCGGATCTTTCGTCGCTAGAAACAGCGTGACGTTGCGCGAATCGGCGAGCTTGACCACACCATCACACCGGGCGAGGTGGCTTCGTCCAGATTGCAGATGGCGCGGACATGCTCGGCCGCCCGTTGACGCACACGTGATGCCGCTTTTGCAGGTTAGTATGCAGAATCCCTAAAATCGAAGCGGCAGTTCACTGCAATCTCGGGAGAGTCTTTGCGGCCAAGCTCAAGACCGTTTTCAAGGGCGGGTCCATCCTCGGCCACAGGTCCAGGGTGTTCGAGCGCGCGCGGTGCGCTCGGTTTGGCGGGATGGGCAGCGGGAAAAGTATGCCGATTGGTTGGAGCTTACAAATCGATCTCGACGACGATCTCTGCGGCCAAGTGCGCCCGCTCGGGCTGAGGTGGCGGTCGAAAGTCAGACTGCTCCCGACCGCTGAGCGCGTCGCTAAGCGAACCAGGGCGCACGGGCGCCCTTTGCGGTGCGCGATGAGGAGGCAGGGAGTGGGGCTGCTCGCCACCCTCGAATGCCCGGACCGTCGCAGGCCCGGCGACGGTCCGGGCGTGACGCTCCTAATCAGGCCGTATGCGAGCGCACGAACGCACCGATGCGATCAATGGCTGCCTGGCCTTCATCGAGCATCGCCGCGAACAGGTGCCAGACATGGATCATCTCGGGCCAGATTTCGACGGTCACATCCAAGCCATCTGCCTTCATTTTCGGCGTGATGCGCGTGGTGTCGTCAAGCAGCGTTTCTGCATCGCCCACCTGAATCAGCAGCGGTGGCAATCCTTTAAAACTGCCATACAAGGGAGAGGCGAGGGGAGACTTCGGATCGGCGCCGTTGAGGTATATCCGTGCCAAATCGTCGATACCCGATTTCTGGACCATCGGGTCGACCGCCGCGCGCGTTTGCATAGACGCACCCAGCCCTTCCATATCGGTCCATGGCGAAATGGCGATTGCACACGCGGGCAGCGCATCACCGGCGTCGCGTAGCGCGAACAACGTCGCGAGGACCAACCCACCCCCGGCAGAATCCCCGGAGACGGCGATACTTTTAGGCGAGATGCCTTGAGCAATCAGCCATCGGTAGGCCGCACAGGCGTCTTCGACGGCGGCGGGGAAGGGCGCCTCGGGTGCCAGGCGGTAGTTGGGAGCGAGCACCCGGCAGCCAGCGGCGATCGCCAAGCGCTCTAACAGCGCACGGTGTGACTGAACCGAGCCGAGTACATACCCACCACCATGGAGATGCAGCACCACGCGTGTGGCCGCGTTCGCCTGCGGGATCAGCCACTCAGCCGGTACACCACCGGCGTCTATCGCCAGGGCACTGACTTCGGCGAGGCGGGGGACCATATTCCCCATGGCATCTAGCCCCTTGCGCATGTCCGCTAGCGAAGCGCCGGGCGCGATGATCGGATTTGCCGCGAGCATACTGCGGATCGCGGTCAACTGGGCGATAGTCATGGTGCATTCTCCTGAATATAAGGGGGTATGAATGAGGTTGATGTACGGGAGGCCGGTAGGTGAGCGAGTCCCTCAGCCGCGCCGGCGCTAAAGTTTGATAAAGAATTCTATAAGTTACAGAATTATAATAGATAACTCAGGTTACACTGCGCTAATGTGCTAGCGCATGTGCTAATTGAGCCTCAATTTTGTGTGCGAAACAGTTCGAGACAAGGTGAACCGCACCTCGCGAATTATCTGATTCGACATACGTTAGGACGCGGATTCGTAACGGCATTTCTCGAATAGCGCGTGCAGCGTGATGCTACTGTGCTGATTTTTGTGCTGGATTGATAAAGAGGGCGTTTACCGCCACGCCCTCGCCGCCGGTAAATAATCAGCTCTGTGGCTATCTTTTTTGAAGAAGGGTTGCGTCATGCAACCCCGCTAGCCTTGC
>CAIKBL010000021.1 GCA_903825645.1 uncultured Pseudomonadota bacterium
ACCCAGCGGGGTACCTGAAATAGACTAACTAATGCAATCAATTGTTTTCAAAAGAAAAGAAACTGATTCATAATCAGTAGGTTGAAGGTTCGAGTCCCTCATGGCCCACCACACTAAACCCGCATCCCCGCGGGTTTTTTTACGCCAAAGCTCCAATAAAACAAACAGATAGCGACGGCCATGGATACCGAGCGAGTGAGCGACAGTGTTTCATGACGTAATATCGGGTTGCAGTGAGTTCCGGTTTCTAGTGTATCTAGCCAGTCTCCTTCCGTCACCGGCAGCCTTGTCGTTTATGCCTCCAAGGTGACGCGCACCGAGATTGACGGCTACAGCGGCGCGGAAACCGAGCGCGATATTCCCTTCATGAAGGGCTACACGGTTTTCAACGTGGAGCAGGTGGAGGGTTTGCCAGCGCAGTCTTACGCAAGGGCCGAACCCCGGCTGGAGACCCGAACAACCGGAAGCACCCGGCTTAACGAGTTGGGTTTTGCCTCGGACTGGATCGAGCGCCAGTTGGCCCATGCCGAACCCAACGCGGTGCGACGCACATACAAGCATGCGGAATATTGGGTGGACCGCGCCAAAATGATGCATCAATGGGCGGACATGCTCGACAGTTGGAAGGCTGGCGCAATCGTGACACCGATCAAGAGCAAGGCCGCAGCCTGAGCGGCAATCAGGCATAGCGGGCCAGAGTGTTTGCAGACACTTGGTCGGTCCTAACCACGAAGCACCTAACGAGGGGATGCAAACCTGGCTGCCGCTAATCCTGCACACAGGCGCAGGGTTCGCCGACGGAGCAGTTCGTGCTTCAATTGCGCGACATACGTCGATGCGATACAATGTATCTCATTAACGACGGGAGCGCGCAATGAATACGACGACCATGGTGCACGTGCGTGTCGATGGGCATATCAAGGAACAAGCCACCGAGGCATTAGCTGCGATGGGGCTTTCCGTATCTGACGCGGTGAGGGTTCTCCTGACACGCGTTGCGGCAGAAAAGGCTTTGCCATTCGCGCTCAAGGTACCGAACGCGACTACGATTGCAGCCATGCAGGAAGCCAGAAAGATCAGCCAGGCCCGATTCAAGTCGGCAGACGAGTTGATGAATGACCTCGAAAAAGCCGGCCGCCGCTAAACGAAGCACGCTACCGCGTGCCTGCGATCACACCAAAGCATTCGTCAAAGATTGGACTCGCCTGTCACATTCGGGTCGCTACGACTTGAAGCAAATTAAAGAGGCGATGCTGTTGTTGATCGCCAATGATGCGCCGCTGGGTGCCGAATGGCTTGATCATCCTCTGACTGACGATTGGGCGGATCACCGGGAGTGCCATATCGGAGGGGACTTTTTGTTGATCTATCGCGTAGAGGGTCGCGGAAAGAATGAGCAGATTGTTTTCGTGCGTGCGGGTACCCACGCTGAATTGTTTGGCTGATGAGGTAAAATCGAAAGCGATCCACTGCGAGGGATCGCGATGAAGCCGAACCGCCGCAGATTTTTCACGATTCCGAGAAGTTGTGATGATCCAGAGCAGACGGCTACCAACGCCGCTTCTGGCCAGGACCGGTCAGTTGGGTCGCTCCTCCAATTTTCAGGTTCGTTTGCCGTGCTTTCCCGGAAGCGGTCATCGAATCTGCGCCGTCGAGTTTTCTCCCCTGACCGGCTCCAGTGCAGCGGAATCGGTCATTGGCCATGACGAATACATGTCGAGAAAATTACCCTAACTGAAGCCACGACCTCAGTTGGAATCAGCTCGGCACTCGATGAAATTGCCTGCCTCGGCATGACTGTCGCGCACGTTTTGGTAGTCCCGAATGCTTTAGGTATAAACCGATCTGCATTTCGGCGATGCTGTTGATGTCACTGGGAAAGCGCGTAAGCAGCCTCCTACATAGGGTTACAGGGGAAATCACGAGCGTGAATGTCTATGGCTTTAGCCCCGGCGGCAACCCAAACTCCCCCAGTGAAGGCCACTTCAAACTCCCTCAGTTGAGATCGTGACTTGGCGCGCGTGAAGCGCGTGTTGCGGCGGGACGTTACGTTGCCCCTTTTGCACGAACAAGGGGCGAGGAGTGAACGTCTTGAAAGCACATTTACGGATTACGATTCAAACGCTGCTGGGTAACGGGACCTCGCAGCACGAGATTGAGCGACGCACTGGGATGGATCGCAAGACGATCCGGCGCTACGCGCGGATGCTTGATGCCAGTTCAAATCCCCCCGGGGTGGCCACCGGCTGAGGAGCCGAAGATCGTGCGCTCGGCGTGCGAGATGCACCGCGCGTGGATCGAAGCGCAGGTTCAGGTGGGCCGCAATGAGCAGAGTATTTTCCAGGATCTAGTCGAGCAGCACGGCTTTACGCATGGCTACAACTCGGTGAAGCGCTTTGTGCGCACGCTCAAGGTCCGTGAGCCCGAGCGTTTTGATGTGCTGGAGTATCTCCCGGGTGAGGAGGTACAAGTGGATTTTGATCAGGGCGCGTTGACCTTGCACGTGAGCGGTAGCGCGACCATTCCCTGCACGCAGAAGTACCGCTGTCCGTGTCTGTTCGTGATGACGCTGAAGTACTCCGGCAAGTCGTTTCGCAAGGTGGTGTGGAAGGCCGATCAGGAGACTTGGGCGGGCTTACACGAAGAAGCTTTTCGCAGCTTCGGCGGCGCGGTGTGCTATGTGGTGCTCGATAACCTCAAACAAGGCGTGCTCAAACCTGATCTGTACGAGCCGCAGATTAAGGTATGGGCCGACGCTGCAAATGTCCGAGAAGGCACATCAGAAGATGTTCTCGGAACGGATCACCAACGCCGGGTTCAGCGCCGGCGACACTCTCTTACGTATAGGCCGGCATTGGCCGGGATTGCGACTGCGGGAAAGCGGCGGCCAGTATTGGAACGACTGAATGGCGGCATTTGGGCGCGGTCTCGCTTTTGGGGAGCGAAATGGAAGTCTGCAACGGCTGCAACGGCACTGGCCGTAATAGGCGTATACGCGCGTACGCACACACGCGTCATGCGTGTGGGATCTGGTGAATTGGCGTTGCACGCGTTGCAGAGCTGGGTAGAGAGCGCATAGCGTGAACGAGCTAGATACTTTGGGGCGATTTCAGGGAGTGACAGAGGATTGATGCAGGGTAGCAAAGAAAAAAACACTAAAGCGCGTCTTAATTGATTCCAGTGGTCTACAGTAGTGGAAACTGAAGGAAGGCTTGATGTCACTCGGTAAAAAGTTAGGAGGCCGACAGGCCGGCCTACCGAACAAGCGAAGCGCCCTAGCGGGTGAGCTTCTGTGGCTTTCCCTTCTCATGATACTGCTCGCGCGCCCGGCGTGCGCGGACGCTCCCTTTCGGACAATCAAGGACGCAGAGAACGCCGCAACGCTTATAACCCGCAACTTGTTTGCTTCTGATGTTGTGGCGGCAGTGCAATTGGCTATAAGAGACTCCCATCTTGATGATCCCTACACCCAGAAAAATCTCCAATGGGTCCAGAAGGACTTGCCCATGAAGTTAAACCGCCTCGGGAAACCGGTGCGTTTCATCCCCACCGGTACCGACAGGTTTGTCTCGGCGTTCGTGCGTTTCAATTTCCTGCTGCACTACGAAAGGGGTGCTTTGCGACTTATGCTTACGTTTCGACGCAAAACCGCGGGATGGCGTCTTAATCAACTCTATTTTGACTGACAATTTTTCTAGAGTAGAGTGGGCGGTACGCCAACTCCGTCAATCCGCAAACGGACGGCTATGCTGGCAACCATGCGGTGGTTGCCGTCCGTGGCATGACGCCCTCGTATTGCTTGGCCCATGCCGGACGTTACTTTATCGATACGTTAAAAGCCTTCGGCCTGAACCCAAACCGATCACCCCCGAAGCCCCCGGATAAGGCCCGGCGGCCGTTGAAAGCCCTCAGATGGATAGCGAGCGCACTTGTATACCATCGAACAGCAGATTCGCGACTAACCTAATTCCGCCCGCTTCGCGGCCCGACAGGCGGAAATCGCGCGCACCATCAGGTATTTCACGGCGTCGTTGCGCTCAATAAAACAACCAAAAACCACGACGTCATTAACAGTCTCGGGCAGGAGGGGAGTGACGCACACTTGGAGACATCCTCCCCAGCCACCATATCGAATAAAGAACCCCGATCCATGTCGAGTGCTGTCCCGAAGGATCGTTTCAGATGAATGCAGGTCGCCGAGCGCTCGAAGATTGGGCGTGTATTCAGGAAATCCATAGGGACCCCGGCACAGGCATCTTCCTGTCCTGCGGCCTTGTGGATGCTTGACCGCTCTTGCCGGAATAGTGGGCCGTGATGACCAGTCATGTCATGTGGACTAAGCTCCCAACGGCGTCGCCCCCGGGTTTTTTGCTTGTGGATACGGCGAACCGGGTAGTCGCATCATGGCAATCAAGGGTGAGCTAAGGGCTGCTTCTGGGAAAACAGCTGTGGAATGCGGCACTTTGACGTCTGATAATGACAACCCAAGCTGCCCTCATCGCAATCTCGGCGGCATCTGTTTTACCCCGAATTATGGGCGGCCAGAAGTTAGGTGCGCATAAATGACGAGATTCCCGCTAACGCGTCACTGTCGGGCCTGAGCGAGCGCGAAGCACAGAGTCGGCTCAGGCGCGAGGGTTATAACGAACTGCCACGCGGCAGTCGCCGCACGCCCTTTCGTATTGTGCTCGACGTCATGCGTGAACCGATGCTGGCGCTGCTGCTCGCAGGCGGCGCCGTCTATCTCGCGCTGGGTAATTTGCAGGAAGCCCTGATCCTGCTCGCTTTCGCGATGGTCTCGATCGTCATTACTGTCGTGCAGGAGACGCGCACCGAACGGGTGCTGGAGGCGCTGCGTGATCTCATCAGCCCGCAGGCTCTCGTTATCCGCGACGGCGTGCGCAAACGCATCGCGGGTCGGGAGGTGGTGCGCGGCGATCTTATCGTCCTTGGCGAAGGCGATCGCGTTCCTGCTGACGCGGTGCTCTCGCATAGCCAGGATGTGCAGGCTGATGAATCACTCCTGACCGGCGAGTCCGTACCGGTGCGCAAAGTGGCGCACATCTTCGACACTGAGGTTCCGCCGGTGCCGCCCGGCGGAGACGATCTTCCCTATGTCTTCTCCGGGGCGCTGATCGTGCGGGGCACGGGTGTAGCCGAAGTGACCGCGACAGGTCCCCGCAGCGAAATCGGCAAGATCGGACATTCGCTCAGCACGCTTGAAAGCGAGTCGCCTCGGTTGCAGGTGCAGACGCAGCGGCTAGTCCGCATCTTTGCGCTGATCGGTGGAGCTGTCAGCGTGCTGGCGGTGCTTCTCTACGGCCTTCTTCGTGGCAGTTGGTTCGATGCCTTGCTCGCAGGCATCGCGCTGGGCATGTCGATGCTGCCCGAAGAGTTTCCCGTGGTGCTTACCGTGTTCATGGCGATGGGGGCATGGCGTATCTCTCGCGCCCGCCTCCTGACGCGGCGGGCATCGGCCATCGAGACGCTCGGCTCTGCAACCGTTCTCTGCACGGACAAGACCGGCACTCTGACCGAGAACCGCATGAGGATCGCCGAACTACGGCTCAAGGCCGGGCCTCTGTTCTGCGTAGCCGATGCGTCCGGCCAGGCCTTGCCCGAGGCGTTTCATGACCTCGTGCGCTACGGCATCCTAGCGAGCGCGCCGGAGCCGTTCGACCCAATGGAAAAGGCATTCCATGATTTGGGTCGCGCGCACGGGAACGGCGGCTCACTGCCCGATGCTGAATTAAGTCTCGTGCGCGCCTATGGGCTGCGACCAGACCTCCTGGCGGTGACGCAGGTCTGGGCAGCCGATGGCGATAATGATTTTCTCATTGCCGCCAAGGGTGCACCCGAGGCGATTGTACGCTTGAGCAATCTCGCCCCCGAAGAGGCGAGCACAATCAAAACGGCTAGTGACGCGATGGCAGCTGAGGGTTTGCGCGTGCTCGGCGTCGTTCGTGCGCGGTGGGCGCGTACGCCATTGCCGGACGCGCCAACTGTTTTTCCCTTTGAGTTTCTGGGGCTCGTTGGACTCGCCGATCCGCTGCGCGCTGGTGTGCCTGGGGCGGTGCGGGAATGCCGCTCGGCCGGCATTCGGGTCGTGATGATCACCGGCGACCATCCGGCAACCGCCCAAGCTATTGCCAAGCAGGCCGGGCTTGAGGCCGAGCACATCATGACCGGTCAGGAAGTGATGAGTTCTGCTGATGCGGAACTGGCGGAGCACGTGAAGGCCGTTACGGTCTTCGCCCGCATCATGCCTGATCAAAAACTCCGCATTGTCAATGCGTTGAAGGCCAATGGCGAGATCGTCGCCATGACGGGCGATGGCGTTAACGATGCGCCTTCCTTGAAAGCGGCACACATCGGCATCGCCATGGGCGGCCGCGGCACCGACGTGGCGCGCGAAGCGTCGTCAATGGTCTTGCTGGATGATGATTTTGGATCGCTGGTGACCGCAGTGCGTCTCGGACGTCGCATCTACGACAATCTACGCAAGGCGATGAGCTTTATCTTCGCTGTACATGTGCCGATCGCGGGGTTGGCGTTGCTGCCACTGATTTTCGGGCTGCCGATCATCTTCAGTCCAATCCACATCGCTTTTCTCGAAATGGTAATCGATCCCGTCTGCACGCTCGTCTTCGAAGCGGAAGTCGAGGAGGACGATATCATGGCGCGGCCGCCGCGTGCATCGGACGAACCGTTGTTCTCACGACAGCTCATATTTTGGAGCCTTCTCCAGGGTCTGTTCGCTTTCGCACTGGTCGCTTCGATTTACGTGATTTCCTTGCACCGCGGCGCGTCCGGCAACGAAGCCCGCACGTTGACATTCTTCTCCCTTGTTACCTCGATCGTCGCACTGATCTTCGTCAACAGATCCTTCAGTAGCTCAATTCTTGTTGCGCTCCGGCGGCCCAATCCCTCTCTCAAGTTCGTTCTCGTGGCAGTGGTGTCGATACTGAGCCTGACACTCTTTTTGCCTGTAGCCAGCGGCTTGTTTCGCTTCGGTCCACTGCATCCCGAGGACCTTGCCGTGACGGTTATGGCTGGTGTCGTCGTGCTCGTCACGCTGGAGTTCCTAAAGACCCGCTGGCGGATTCGATTACGCGCCTGACCTGGCCACATGTCGTCCACGCATCCGTGGACAGCTTCAGGATATAAAATTTGCGACGATCTAGGTGAATAGAACACAGAGAGACTGAGAGACTTGTCTCCAGGAGGACCGTCGTTGACGTTCATTCCCATGCAACCTAGCGCGATGGAAGACGACTACTAAGTCGCTAGGGCCAAGTTGGCGTTTGTACATTCATGCCATCCATATTGCGTCGTCACGTACGTGACGATGAGACTGCGGGATTAATTTGACGAAGGTCGACTTAAGAAATTTAAAAATAAAGAAGATTTCAATCGAAATAAATTAAAGCAGGCGGTGACCAACTATTTTAAATTTAGAGAAATGCAGACGTCAGTATTTAGATAGAGATAAGGGTTGCCCGCGGCGATCTGTTGCATGACGATCTCAGGTTGTCGGTAGTAAGCGTGCAGTCGTTTAATTGCCACGTTTTCGCTAGAGCCCGCGACATACGCGCCTAGGTTTGCACTCTGCTGGACGGTCGCTCTGCCGAAGGCGAGCCGCTGCGCTTCCCAATTTTTGAGGGCAATCGTGAAATGTTCGATGGAACGCGTCACGGCCCCGGATGATGAATCTGGATGGGAGCAAAACGCTTCCGCCAATCTCGCAGCATCATCGGCGGCCTTTGACACCCCCATGCCAATATGTGGTCGTGCCGTAAATGCCGCGTCTCCAATAGTAATGCAGCGATCGAAAACCAATCGTTCACTACTGGCTTCATAAATTGGCTGTAGGAAAGGCCGATTGGTCGCCCACACCGTCTTCGCCAAAAAGGGCGCCAGTAGGTTGGACGCATCAGCCTTCATTGCCGCAACGAAGTTGGGCTGAATCAAATGAGGGGGAATGCCTTCCATATAAACATTCCCATCGATACCAGTCAGTAGTTCATGCAGCCTCGTGTCTGCCGAGGCGGGGCGGTACCAGACCCAGTTGTACCAGCGACGGCCCGGGGTGAGGTCATCATCGGGCCCCGCGACCCAATAACCGAGAAAATGTTCGCCGGGAGGCAGGCAGAATGCCATGCGCTCACCGGTGTGCGCGAGGAGCGCGGCGGGTACATCACGCTCATCAACGAGGCCGCGCCATGCCGTGTAGCCGACATAGCGGGCGTTGCTTTCTGGTAGCAGGAGGGCGCGGGTGCTGGATCGAATACCATCGGCGCCGATTAGGTAGGTACCACGCGCTGTGCGTCCATTCTCGAAAATGGCATCGACATGGTCTGGCCCAATTCGGATGTCGCTTAGCGTGTGCCCGTGTTGATAGTCCGTGTCCGGAAAATTTTCGCGTAAAAAGCGGTATAAAAATCCCCAACTGGTTAAAATTTGCGGGAGCTCCAACGTTCCAACCGTATTACCTTCGCGATCGAACATGACACGACCAACACTCGACACCCCCATCAAGGGTCTAAGTTTAAGGTCGGCCTGACGAAGCGCAGCGTAAAGTTCATTGTGCGTGGTGATCCCCGCTCCCCGGTTTGCAAGCGCTTCCGTCGAGCGTTCGAAGATTGATACCGACCAGCCGAGGTTCCGCAGCAAAAGACCTGCGAACAGGCCCGCTATCGAGCCTCCTATGATGATTATCCGTTGGGTAGAATGGTCCATTTAGGCGCGCATTCGTTTCGTTGGTAGGGACGCACGTGTATGAGCCTGCGTTCCGACGCGATCGTGAAGCATCGCAAGCTCAACGGGGAGTGGCGATATCAATGACAGCTACCTGAGACTTTGTTGTGAGATTAGGTTTTGCGGGTAATCGAGGCCGATGCTATCTGCACGCCATTCCGCTATGCGCCAAAAATATTCGCGTGATCGGGTTATCTTCGCCCAAGACGCACTCATCGCATTATGCGCCCGCCGAGAACATCGGGGAATGCTCATGGCCGAGTGTAGCTCAATGTCTTGGAGACGTGGTCGGTTTTGCGTTCGATCTTGCCGTTTACTGCGGCACGAAGCCAGAGAATATCCGGCGTTGAGGTCTACAGCGGCGCATAGCTTCGAGCGTCTTCCCGTTGGTGGAGGATTGGTTAAGGGGGCGTGGCTGACATTTTTTTCTTAAGGGGGAGATTTTATTTTGAAGCGGAAGCTGCTTTTTTCCATGGCGGTGGTCACGTTCGCCTTGGACGCACAATCGGCCATGACCGGTGTGCTGCTGGGCTTTAAAGTCAGGCCTCCCGGTACCGGGCAGCATGCGGTCGGTCGTCCGATGGATAGGCGGCAGACATTCGAGTGCCATTACCTGGTGCAGGGTGTGACGCGGACGAAAGCGTTAGACCACCGTTGTCCCCATACGCTGGATTTTCGGTCACGGTGACAAGGCCGGAGTGCCCTCGGGTAGCTATGCCAGGGTCGGTGACACAGGATAGCGGGGATGAATCGACGATTTACTTGATTCGAGCAAAGAGTACGGAAACGCTTTTGCGCCCTCACGCTTCAAGCATTCGCGCGTCTTGCCGATACCCGTGCTAACGACATTTTATTAATCGGGGCGAACTTAGATGGGATCCGAGATTTTTGGGAGTTTTCTGACGTTTGACAAAACCATCAGTATTGCACCTCCGCGACTGGCCCTCCATGCCCCTCCCACGCAGGTCTTGGAACGCCGCAAGGCGCCGAGGGTGCCCTTAAAAACCTCCGTTAAAATCGCAAATAGCCGTGAACAGTCTGGTTCAGCCAGACTAAGGAACCTCTCCGCGGATGGTATGCAGATACGGTGTCATGTCGATGTCGCGGCAATGCTATATCCGCACGATGCGCGAACTGACAACGACGGTCATCCCATCGTGCACGTCACCCTTAGGCTGTCTATTAACAGAGGAGCCAAGCTATTCAACGCCGCCGCTGCACTGCAGCATGTGAGGGCATCGAGGATCAACCCACAGGAATGTCTTGTTGGGCTGCGTTTCGTTGGCCTGAGTCCACATGCTCGGTATCTGCTAAACGCCTTCTTCGCTCATCGATCAAACGAGTCATTTCCCGAACTGATGCGCGAAGACACAGCCTGATCGGCGCGAAATGATAGCGGGGCCAAAAAGGCGCAGATAACGGGCGAAGACTTCTCCACAGCTTGAAATCGCGCGCGGTTGTCCGTCGGTTAGTCCAGCGTCGACAGCCGTCGTATGCGGATGCCGGTAGTCTGGATTAAGCTGTCGTCTAGTAACTGCATGAAGTCGGGATCTCTTGGTGAGTCTGCTGATCCAGTCTTCTCCGCGGTCAGCGCTGTGCGGCGTTAGCGGGGGACACCTCTCAGAGGCACGGCAGAGAATTTTGCCGGCCTCAGCTTTTTTCGTTCTAGGCGTCAACGCGGACAACTCGCGAGCGGCCGTTACTAGCTCCCTCATAATATCCAGAAAAACGTACGACCCTATCCTGTCGGATTGCCTTGTCGAGCATACCTGACGGCGCTCACCCAAGATTAAAATTCTTCTGGAATCCTTCCTGAGCGAAGAAGATGATAAGGAGGCGCGAAGGCGTCTACGGATATTTGCGGATCAATTTTTGTTTAGCAAAAGGATTGAAAGATGAAAGAACGCACTGTCACCTTTTTCAGCGAAGGGACCAAACTAGAAGGTGAGTTGTTTTTGCCTGCCGGGATGAAAGCGGGAGAAAAACGCCCTGGGATCGTATTGTGTCATGGGTTTACCGGACTTCGCATGGGTATTTTGCCAGATTATGCCAAGGCTTTTTGTAAGGCCGGCTTCGTGGTACTCACATTCGATTACCGTGGATTCGGTGGCAGCGAAGGGACGCAATGGCGCCTGATCCCACTCGAGCAGATTGACGATATTCGTAATGCAATTACTTATCTGGAAGGACAGCCAGAGGTCGACGCAGAGCGTATCGGGCTGTGGGGTACCAGCTTCGGCGGCGGTCATGCGCCGTATACGGCCGCGATCGATCCCCGCGTCAAGGCGGTAGTCGGGCAAGTCGGGTTTGGTGACGGTGAGCGCTTAGTACTAGACTCTCGAGGCTACGCCCAACGGGTCCAGTTGCGGCAAGAGCTTGCAGCCGACCGACAGCGACGCGCGCGCGATGGCAAGGGTGGAAGCGCAGATGCCATCACCATTCTGAACGCGGCACAGACCCGTAATTTTCTAGAACCGCTACTGAAGGACAATCCCGCGATGAAGTGTGAAATGTCGTGGGAGACAGTGGAAAAGACCCTAGAATACAAGCCTATCGACGTAGTCGATAAGATTTCGCCTCGTCCGCTCCTCCTGATTGCCGCGCGGGATGACGATACGTGTCCAATGGAAGGGTACGAAAAGCTTTACGAGCGCGCTCGCGAGCCGAAGAAATTGGTCGTGTTGCCGATCACGCACTACGAAATCTATGCCGGGAAATGGCTCGTCGAATCCTCTCGTTTAGCGTGCGAGTGGTTCACGCGTTTTCTTATGTAGAGCATCGACATCTTGACACGGCCTAGGACGTGGGCGGCACTGGCCGTAGTGGTTATGCGCTAGGTTTTCTATGGTTAGGCCGTTGCTGCGATTAGGTGATCCAAAAATAGGTTACCTCACTCGTCCCGGCACCACCTGCGTGGTGTCGGGGACGGTGAGGTCACGTCGCGGCGGCGTAGTCGCTGCCAGATCAACTTCAGCTAACGTCTTAACCCCTCAATTTTTAGATAGCGCGATTTTGTCAGGACAAGCCGATCGAGCTATAAGCCGACGTATTAAACCGCGCAAAGGAAAATCGCGCGACGCTGTACGCTCGATGTATCTTTAGGCTCAGGCAGCGTGTGTTGGACCGCAATCTTTCGGCCCCTCGCCATCTATGGGGCTCGTCGCCGCGGTGTAAGGGGAGTCAGGTTTTGCTGATAGCATTCCAGGACGACCGACACCGGAGGCTATAACGATGGCGGAGCCTTATGAACAGCCGACTGTTTGCAAGGCAGTGCGTAGACCATCTTGCCAACAGGTGCCGGTTATGGCGAGTATCGTGGCTATGAATGACACCCGAACGGTTTTGGCGATGATTGCCTTGATCTATCTCCTGGCTGCCAGCTGCCCGAATCTCGGATCGATTCGCGCGCTTTCAGCCAACGAGGCGCATGCTGAGCCGTTCGTGTCACCGACAAGCTTACCGGTAAAGGTGTCATCAACACTAGCGGCGACGCCAAGGTACAGGGAGCAAAGGGTAGGCGCTGCCCTTGCAATCCTACGTGACATCGATGCCGAATTTGTACCTATCCCTGGACGACGGTGGCGGATGGCCAAATATGCGGTGACTTTCGCCCAGTGGGACGCGTGTGTGGCCGCAGGGGGGTGTGATGGTTATCGGCCCGATGACCATAGCTGGGGGCGTGCACAACGACCGGTCATCAACGTCTCGAGGGACGACGCAGTTGCCTTCATAGGGCGCTTGGAACAAGTCACGAAGCATCGGTACCGACTGCCCACGGAGGAAGAATGGGCATATGCTGCCCGCGGCGGCACGACTACAGATCACTACTGGGGCAATGGGGCGGGCTCTGGGTTAGCGAACTGCGAGGACTGTGGCAGCGACTGGGCTGATCGAGAGACGGCGCCGGTAGGAAGCTTCTCACCTAATCCTTATGGGCTCTATGACATGCTCGGCAATGTCTGGCAGTGGACCGACGACTGTTTGGGAAAATGTACTCGTTATGCTGTCAGAGGTGGTTCTTGGGCTGAAGATCACCGCTTCATGCGCATTTCCGTCCGCGCCGGACATCGCCCGACGGTACGTTCGGAGTCGATAGGCTTTCGTCTCGTCCGGGTGGAGTGAGTGGGGGCTGAGGCCTAGCTTGGTCGTGAAAGAATTAAAAAATCCGGAATATCAGGAGCGTTGAGATGGAAAGCGAAAACAAATGTCCGGTCATGGGTCGTCCGCGCAATCGAAGAGTCGTGCCGACGCAGGGCTGGTGGTCCGAACAACTAAATCTCAGGCTTCTGAATCAGAATTCCCCCCTGTCCGATCCCATGGGTGGGACATTCAACTACGCTGCGGCGTTCAAGACCCTCGATCTCAACGCGGTGGTTGCCGATCTCCATGCGTTGATGACGGATTCCCAAGATTGGTGGCCGGCGGACTTTGGCCATTATGGGCCACTGTTCGTCCGGATGGCGTGGCATAGCGCGGGCACGTACCGCGTCGCGGATGGTCGCGGCGGCGCCGGCTCTGGCATGCAACGCTTCGCGCCGCTGAATAGTTGGCCGGATAACGTGAATCTCGATAAGGCGCGTCGATTGTTGTGGCCGATCAAACAGAAATACGGATGCAAAATATCTTGGGCCGACCTCATGATTCTCACCGGCAATGTTGCCCTAGAGTCGATGGGCTGCAAAACGTTTGGGTTTGGTGGCGGGCGCACCGATGTCTGGACGCCCGAACAGGACGTTTACTGGGGACCTGAAGACAAGTGGCTGGCGGACGAGCGTTACAGCGGGGAGCACGAACTCGATCAACCGCTGGCCGCCGTCCAGATGGGGTTAATCTATGTAAACCCAGAGGGACCGAACGGTAATCCCGATCCGCTTGCGGCAGCCAAGGATATTCGTGAGACCTTTGCACGCATGGCGATGGACGACGAAGAGACGGTCGCGCTGATTGCGGGCGGTCATACCTTTGGCAAAGCCCATGGCGCTGCGGATCCGAGCAGGCATGTCGGTCCGGAACCTGAGGCTGCTGCCATTGAAGAGCAGGGGTTCGGCTGGAAAAATTCTTTTGGCAGCGGGAAAGGCGGGGACACGATCGGTAGCGGTCTCGAGGTTACCTGGACCACGACACCAACGAGATGGAGCAATAATTTTTTCTGGAACCTGTTCGGCTACGAATGGAAATTAACGAAAAGCCCGGCCGGCGCGCATCAATGGACGCCGAAGGATGGCGCAGGTGCCGGTACGGTGCCGGATGCACATGACAAATCAAAACGGCACTCGCCAGCCATGCTAACTACTGATCTCGCGCTACGATTCGACCCTCATTATGAAAAAATTTCAAGGCGCTTCCACGAGGATCCCGATCAGTTCGCTGAGGCCTTTGCGAGGGCCTGGTTCAAGTTAACACACCGAGACATGGGACCCGGCGCACGTTATCTCGGCCCGCTTGTGCCGAAAGAGCCGCTGCTGTGGCAAGACCCGATCCCCCCCGTGGACCATCCGTTACTCGGGAAGCAAGATATTGCTGCGCTGAAAGCAACAGTCCTCGCGTCTGGGCTGTCCATCTCCGAACTGGTGACGACGGCCTGGGCGTCGGCGTCGACTTTCCGTGCCAGCGATAAGCGCGGGGGTGCGAATGGCGCGCGTATTCGCCTTGCGCCGCAAAAGACTTGGACAGTCAATCAACCAGATGAACTGGTAGGGATCTTGGGGCAGCTCGAAGTGATTCAGGCGGTGTTCAACAGCAACCAGACCGGCGGAAATAAAATTTCGTTGGCTGATCTCATCGTGCTAGGGGGTTGTGCCGCCGTCGAAGCGGCTGCCAAGAGAGCCGGTCACGACGTGAACGTCCCCTTCTCACCGGGGCGCATGGATGCATCGCAAGACCAGACGGATGTGGCTTCGTTCGCTGCTCTAGAGCCAACCGCAGACGGGTTCCGCAACTACCTCCGAAAAGGCGACGAGGGAGCAGCGGCCGAGTTACTGGTGGATCGTGCGAATCTTCTCGCACTGACCGCCCCAGAAATGACCGTTCTGCTTGGTGGCATGCGCGCGTTGAATGCAAATTTTGGACATTCAGAATACGGCATTTTCACCAAACGGCCCGGAACATTGACCAATGATTTTTTCGTGAACCTGCTCGATATCCGAACGGAATGGCAGGAATCTAGCAGCGCCGAAGGTGTGTTCGAAGGGCGCGATCGGGCGACCGGTGATCTCAAATGGACGGGCACGACAGTTGATCTGATCTTTGGTTCGAACGCTCAACTTAGAGCCCTCGCCGAAGTTTATGCATGCCAGGATGGGGAGCAGTTCTTCGTGCATGAATTTGTAGCGGTCTGGAACAAAATCATGAATCTTGATCGCTTCGACCTAGCCTGAGATCGGCGACGGGGGACAGTAAAGTAGCTGGAAACGTTGTCCGCCGGCGTAGCCCGTAGGGGACCGGTGTGTGGCAATTCAGGATGGAATGCCGCAGCGAATCAGACTGGGGTGTTGTGATTTGAAGAGATGGTGTGCGTGGCTATTAGAGGCGCCGTAACGAAAGATCCCTTTGTGCGTGGCTCCCGTGACGCCAATCATCACGGTCTCTATGCGATTTCGGCGCTAAATTCAGTCGCCAGCGGGGCAGGGAATCTGTCAATTTTCCGAAACGCGCACGGAGCCTCGTGCGGGGCACAAGGCGGCGGATGGCACTGAGCGCCGGTCGCCGCCAGCGGCTGCTGCGCTGGCGATCGCCCGAGCTTGCCTTGGCAGCCTGCCGCCTACAGCCGGCGTGGCTTCACGCGGTCGTTCGGCTTGCGTGAAAGAGTCCGGCCAAATCGGCCATGCTGATGGTCGCGATGACTTTTCGATCGTCATCAAGCAGCTCGTACAGAGTCCCAGTCCCGCGAATGCTGAAAGCGATGACGACATCGATATCGCCGCCGCCTTCACGATGCGGATCGTTGCTGGGTGGGCTTGACGTCATGCTGCCGACGGGTCGAATCTCCTTGAGGGTTCCGTCGGGGTGATAGAGTCGGTGCTCCCCCTGAATAACAAAGGTATTGTTGTGCGCGAGATGTCGGTGCAACACGATCTGGCGGTTCGCGGCGAATTTGAACAGCACGTCGGCAATACTGTTCGTCTCGTCGACATCCAGAACTGAAAATTCGAGATGTTCTATATCGCCCAGCCTTTGCCACTGGATATAGCGATCATCGAAAGTGGGGACAGTCATGCGCGGCTCCTGCTCAGGGGGTTAACAGGCTTCGTATCGTAGAGCACGATCCGCCGTGCGGGTAGTGTTACTCGTCACCGGCCGCGAAGTCTCGAGCCGGGCAGCAATCAGAGCAGCATTAGTGCGGGTGATGAGCCTACACAAGGTTCTCGGGCGCAGGAAAGCCGTCTTTCCGTCAAGTCGGATTTGGGATTCGATGAGAGACGCTGATTACCACGCTCGGCTATGCGGGATAGAGCGCCAGCGCGGCATCACCACGCAAGGGAGCAGCCTCTGCCTGCATTGTCGCTATTTCTGTCTCATCGAAGACGCGCGATCGGATTAAAAAACGGACGCCGAGCGGCGATTCCACTGAAAATCCACTGCCCCGACCCGGGACAACATCCAGCGTGAGATGTGTGTGTTGCCAGACGACGAACTGACGGCCGCCGATAAAAAACGGACAGCCGCCAATATCCCCCAGATAGATATCGTTGTCACCCACCCGGAACTCACCGCGTGGATAGCACATCGGGGCGCTACCATCACAGCAACCACCGGATTGATGAAACATCAGCGGCCCATGAGCCGCTGACAATTGCGTAATTAACGCCATCGCCGCCGCTGTTGCGCCGACGCGCTCGACCCGTAAAGGCCGAGCGTTATCTGGGGTCTCGGACATCGAGGGACCAGCTCAAAAAAAGCCAAGAGCTTTGGGGCTGTAACTCACCAGCAAATTCTTGGTCTGCTGATAATGCTCCAACATCATTTTATGCGTCTCGCGGCCAATGCCCGACTGCTTATATCCACCGAACGCGGCGTGTGCTGGGTACAGGTGATAACAGTTGGTCCAGACTCGACCCGCCTGAATGCCTCTACCCATGCGATAGGCGCGGTTACCATCGCGCGACCAGACTGCGGCGCCGAGGCCGTAGAGCGTGTCGTTGGCAATAGCTAGCGCTTCCTCTTCCGTCTTGAAAGTCGTGACGGCCAGCACCGGTCCGAAGATTTCCTCTTGGAAGACGCGCATCTTGTTGTGACCTTCGAAAACCGTGGGCTGCATGTAGTAGCCATTCTCTAGGCCTTCAACCTGTGCTCGCGCGCCGCCAATCAAGAGTTTGGCCCCTTCTTGTTTGCCAATTTCGATATAGGACAGAATTTTCTCAAGCTGATCAGACGACGCCTGGGCGCCGACCATGGTTTCGAGTTCAAGCGGATTACCCTGACGCACTTTGGCTACACGCGCCATCGCCCGTTCCATGAATTTTTCGTAGATGGATTCCTGGATGAGCGCGCGTGAGGGACAGGTACAAACTTCACCCTGATTCAAACAGAACATGGTGAAGCCTTCTAGCGCCTTATCGAAGAAGTCATCATCGGCGTCCATCACATCTTCAAAGAAGATGTTGGGGGATTTACCGCCGAGCTCGAGCGTGACCGGAATAATATTCTCGGAGGCGTATTGCATGATGAGGCGCCCGGTGGAAGTTTCTCCGGTGAAAGCGACCTTGTTAATTCGTGGGTTACTGGCCAGCGGCTTGCCCGCCTCGACACCGAAGCCATTGACGACATTGAATACGCCCGGAGGCAGGATGTCGGCGATTAGTTCCGCTAGGACCAGGATGCTCATCGGCGTCTGCTCTGCCGGTTTTAGGACCACGCAATTGCCTGCTGCCAAGGCGGGGGCTAGTTTCCAGACTGCCATAAGCAGCGGGAAGTTCCAGGGAATGATCTGGCCGATCACACCGAGCGGCTCGTGGAAATGGTAGGCTACGGTCGTCTCGTCAATCTGCGAAAGCGAACCTTCCTGGGCGCGAATGCAGCTTGCAAAATAGCGAAGGTGGTCCACGGCCAGCGGCAGATCCGCGGCCATGGTCTCGCGGATCGGCTTGCCGTTATCGAGGGTTTCAGCCAGCGCGAGATGGGCGAGATTTTTTTCCATCCGATCGGCGATCGCGAACAGCTTGGCGGCGCGTTCGGCCGGCGCGGTCTTACCCCAGGCGATCTTTGCGCCATGGGCCGCATCGAGTGCCACTTCAATGTCCTCTGCTGTGGAGCGTGCGACCTCGCACAAGATTTCTCCAGAAATGGGCGTGGTGTTCTCGAAATACTGCCCTTTTTTCGGGGCGACCCAGCCACCGCCGATAAAATTGTCGTAGCGTGCGCGTATCCTGACGTGCTCGCTGAGACTTTGCAGGGAATTGAGTGGTTTGGGTGAGACTTTCTGGTCCATCTTGTGATGCTCCTGTTGATATCGGCCGATGCCCGTTGCGCTGCACGAGTCTACCCGAGCGCTTACCGCGCGCAAACTGGCGTCGCGCAACCACGACAATAATGCTGCGATGCAATATTTTGTAGGGCTCGCCACCGCACGCGGGACGTCTTCTGCGTGTCACATAGATATGGTCCGATAAGCGCCAGATTTTTGGTGCGATCTGAGGTCTTGATGCCAGCGGTGCGGAACGACCTTTCAAGCGGCCGATCGCAGACAATGCTCGTTTGGCGAGCATGCTGACCCTTTCGATCCCAATGGGTCGGGCTGCATCAGCGATGGCTGCGGCCGACCTGCAATATTTTTGAAAAGGAGGGTGACTTCATGTCCAGTGTTCTCGACCGTGGGCAGCGCGAACGCCTGCGTCGCGTGCTCATCGCGACGTCGACCACCACGATCGGATTGCTTACGGTGATCGCAATATTGGCCATGTTCGCCATCTGGTCGATGAACAAGTCCTGGCAGCGGGGCTCCGCGGAAATAAATGAGGTGCGTGAATTACGCGCTACGGCATTGAGCACCCAGATCGATTTCAAGATTCAGATCCAGGAGTGGAAGAACCTTCTGCTACGCGGTTCTGATCCCGCGTCCCTCGTCCAGTATCGCGCTGCTTTCGAGGCACGCGCGATTGCTGTGTCGGCGGCTTTGCAGATGTTTTCGGCGGCTGTCACTCGACTGCACTATCCCGAATTGAAGGCCAGAGGAGACGCGATACGGACGGACTACGATAAGCTGTGCGCACACTATCGTGCTGTTCTTGATGGTACGCTTCAGCAGCGGGCGTCGCTTGCCATCGAGGACGCCTTACGGATCGACCGGGCGGTACGAGGAGAGGACCGGTCTATTCAGATCGAACTCGACGCGCTTAGCACCCTGACTGACGATATTGGCGGTGAGAAGGAGCGCGCAATACCGACCAGGCTGCAGGAACGTTATCACACGCTGCGGCTAATGTTATTTGCTGCGGCAGGACTGGCACTGGCGCTGATCGCATTCAATCTGTACTTCGGCGTAAGCGTGTTGCGAGAAAGCTCGCCGTGAATCAACTCGTCTCGTCGGTGGCCGGACTCGGCCTTTTCCTAAGTGGTCTGCACCTCCTGTCGGAGGCCATGCAGAGCCTGGCGGGACGTCGGATGCGGCGCGTCTTGGCGCGCTTCACGGTGGGTCCTTGGCGGTCTGCCGTGGCGGGGACGTTCCTAGGTGGACTCACGCAGAGCACCAGCGCTGCTGCCTTCGTTTGCATTGGCTTGCTGAATACGGGCACGCTGTCGATGTCTGGCGCGTTGAGCCTGAGTGCTTGGGCGAGTGTCGGTACCTCACTGCTGGTGTTCCTTGCGGCCATTGACGTGCGAGTTCTAGGGCTTTATGCGATTGGTTTAGTGGGACTTGCGCACCTTTTCAACGCCAAGAGTCATCGTACCGGCGCGCAATTGGTGTCAGTGGCGTTCGCGTTGGGTCTTCTTTTGGTTGGACTGGGGCTTGTTAAGGAAGCCAGCATTGGGCTCGCCGCGTCGCCGTGGGCGATTGAATTTTTTCAATTTACCAGTGAAAACGGACTCGTCGGGTTTCTGGTCGGGGTGATCGTGACGCTGCTGGTGCAATCTTCTGCCACTATCGGTATTTTGGCCGTGACGCTGAATCTTGGTGGCATGTTACCGTTTGCCGATGCAACCCTGCTAGTTTGTGGGGCGAGTGTCGGATCCGGGTTGAGCGTCGCGCTGGTAACCGCTCATCTGCAAAGTCAGCCACGCCAACTCGCTATCTGGCAGTGCATCGTCAAAATTATCGGCACGTTGGTGGTGTTGCCGATTTTGGCCCTTCAAAAGGGCGGTATCGACGGGCTGCGGGTGGTGGTTTCCGAACAAATTTCGGTACCAACACTGATCGCTCTTGTGTACCTCTCTCTACAGGTAGCCGGCGCCATCGTTTCGGGTTTGTTTCAACGAAAGTTGCGCGCGCTGCTCGAACGTTGGATCCCCATGGATCCCGCACGCACGCGGTTTGCGGCCCAGTATATCTATCCCGATGCCGCTGAAAATCCCGAAACCGCCTTGTTGCTGGCTGGCAAGGAGCAGAATCGGCTAGTGAGTGAGTTGCCACCAACCCTTGATCCGCTGCGCCCCGACGAGGTCCCGCAGGGGTCAATCCTCGCCAACAGCACACGTCACCGGGCGGCCGGGCAGCTGTGTACCGAGATAGACGAATTCATCGCGGAAGTTACCGTCCACGGCGGATCGGCAGAAATCATTGCCCGAGTGTTTGAATTGCATGGCCGTAACGAGTCGATTAGAGCCTTGCAGAATTCGTTGCATACTTTCGTCGAAATACTTGAGCCCTACGCGGGAGAAGGGCTTGTCATCTCGATGGTCGAAGGTCTGCATCTGACCCTGACGCTTGCAGATGAGCTGTTGGTGACGGGCGAAGATCACGCAGAAATTCTGCGACAACTCGTTTCAGATAGAAGCCAGCTGATGGAAAATATTCGGCAGGCGCTGCTGGAAGAGACCACCGACGATCTGGGTCGCCGGCAAACGCTGTTTGTTGCGACAGGTATTTTCGAACGCATCCTTTGGCTTGTTCGCCAGTTGCTCGGTGTGACACTGGCGGAGACCATCACACCCGATGGTCCCCGGAAGTTCGAGTCGTTGCCTGATACTGCGCTACTAAGTACCGTCCAAGCCTTACCACGGGACGGTCATATTTTGAACTCAAGGGCATGATCGGACTGCCGTGCCTCTTATGATACGGCTAGTTTCCAACCGATGACCATCATCATGATGACCAGCGCCCGGAAATAGTCCGGGCTCAAGATGCGCAAAGAACGGGCCCCGATGACGGGGCTCTACCCGTCATCGGAGCGACACTTTGGTCAGCGGGGCCTGAACACCGGGACCGGCTGACCGTCCCGGGTTTCGAAGGCGAGGGCGACTTTCTGGCCAACGGCGATCGCATCGAGATCGCAATCGACAATAGCGCTCAGCATCGTGGGACCCTCCGGCAGGGTCACGTACGCGATTGCGAAGGGCGGCGTTGCGCGTCGCTCTACGCTCCACGAATAAATGATGCCGGTCCCTGACGCGGTGCGCCATTCAGTGTCCGCGCTCATGCAGAAAGGACAGATAGGGCGCGGGTAGTAGTGAGTCTTGCCACACGCACGACAATGTTTGAGGAGCAGTTTGCCCTCGCGGGCAGCAGTCCAGTACGGTTCAAGTGCGGTATCCGCGTTGAAAGCATCATTCTTGGGATCCGCCATGGTTCAAGTCCTTTCCATGATGAGGGTTGCGCTGCCGTGCCGCGTGCCTAACAGACCGCCGGTACCATGCGCCAAGGCCAGATCGCAGTTCCTGACCTGTACGGCTGGATGGGCCTCGCCACGCAGCTGACGTACGGCTTCTATGACCTTGGTCATGCCGCCACGATTACCCGGATGATTATTGCAGAGCCCGCCGCCGTCGGTGTTGAACGGCAACTTGCCTACGCCTGAAATCAAATTACCATCGGCGACAAAGCGCCCGCCGGCGCCCTTCCCACAAAATCCGATGTCTTCGATCTGCATCAGCACGGTAATGGTAAAACTGTCGTAGAGGGAGGCATATTTGATGTCTTCGCGGCGGATCCCCGCTTCCTCGAACGCTCGCGCTGCTGACCACACGCCGGCTGAATAGGTAAGATCGACCTCACCACCGCGGGGATGTTTGATGGCTTCGCCTGCGCCGAGGATGCGGACTTTGGGCCGATTCAGTTTTTCGGCAATCTCCGGTGCCACCACAACCAACGCGCCCCCGCCATCGGAGATGACACAACAGTCCAGTCGATGCAGCGGGTCGGCCACGATCGGCGAGTTGACCACGTCTTCGACCGTCACGACCTCGCGTAGCATCGCGCGTGGGTTATGCTGCGCGTGTTGCGAGGCCGCCACCTTAATCCAGGCCAGCTGCTCGGGCGTGGTCCCGAATTCGTGCATGTGTCGACGGGCACACATGGCGTACAGGTTCAAGACGCTAGGCTTGAACGGCGCTTCGAAGGGTGCATCAGGCGGTTGGGCGGATAAGGGCGCACGCCCAGGCTGGGCACCGCCCGTGCGCGGTTTACCCGCGAGCGTAATCAGCGCGACCTTGCATTTGCCCATCGCGATGGCCTGTGCGGCATGGCTTACATGGACAAGATAGGAAGAGCCGCCAGTTTCGGTGGTGTCGATGTGGCCGACCTGAAGACCGAGGTACTCCACCATGGACAAGCCACCCAGGCCCGGCGCATCGCCTGCGCAAAAATAGCCATCCACATCGCGGAGACTGAGACCGGCATCTTCGAGCGCGCCTTTAGCGACTTCGGCGTGTAGCTGCGCTATCGGAATGCCTTCCGCCTTGCGTGTGGGGTGTTCATAAACTCCGGCGATATACGCCTTACCTTTGATACTCATGAAAACATACCAACCTGATTGCGATAATAGAAAATTGGAGTGGGGCGGGGTGCCCCGATGCGCAGCTTACACCAGCTGAGCAGTAGCCGCAGTGGGCTCTGCCTCTCCGCTCCCCGACACAAGCACTTGCCGGGCTACCTGCAGGATTTCGGATAGGACGCCCGCCTCCCCGATCTGATTGGCGAGCAGAAGAATCAGTGCGGCATTGAGTCGCAAGCTCTCCTGGCCATCAAGACCGGCATGCAGCTCGACCAGAGCCGCATAAAATTCATCGGGTTTTTCGATGTTTGCGGCTGTAATCATGCCCGTTCCCCGTTCTCAACTCGCTAAGGACTGCCACATCTCGCCGTCACGGGCTGCCGTCCAGATCCGGGGATCCCGCGTACCACCGGCCTCATCGAAGGCGCGCGAGACGTCGAACGGCAGACAGTGATCGAAGATGACCCAATGTCCGAACTCGGGTTTCAGTGCGGCGTACGTTTCGTCATACGCTTCCTTCAGGGTCTTGCCGGCCGCGCGTGCGGCCTTGACCTGTTCGAACATTTTGGTCACGAATGCTCGTGTGCCACTCAGCGCGTCGGCGACGGCGGCGGGTGTCGTGAGGGCATTGCCGCGCCCTGGGACTAGGGCACGGGGTTTGAGTGCGGCAATTTGATCCAGGGTCGCCGGCCAATCGGTCAGGTAAGCGTCACCTGTGTAGGGCGTGGCTCCGTATTCGACGAGATCGCCACTAAACAGGACACCTTCAGCCGGTAGCCACGCCACCGTGTCGCCTTTCGTATGACCTCGGCCCAATTGCAGAAGTCGGACTTCGGTCTTGCCAAGCCACAGAGTGAGGGCGTCGCGAAACACCACATTGGGCCAAGTCAAGCCGGGGATCGAGTCGACTGCCTGGAACAGGCGGGGGAAGCGCTCGAATTCCGATTGATAATCTTCCGCGCCGCGCTCAACGATTAGATCGTACGTATCCTGACTCGCGATGACATTCGCAGCGCCGTAGGCACTCGCGCCAAGGACCCTGACCGCGTGATAGTGGGTGAGTACGACATGCCGAATGGGTTTGTCAGTGACCGTCCGAATTTTCGCGATGACGTCCCTAGCCATGATGGGTGTTGCCTGTGCGTCCAAGACCATCACACAGTCATCACCGATAATGACGCCGGTGTTCGGGTCTCCTTCCGCGGTGTAGGCATACGCATTATCGGCTAGCCGGGTGAAACTGATTTGCTTGGGTTCGAGATCCCCTTTGGAGGCAAAGGCTTTGGTCATGATTGGATTTTTCCTAGTTGAGTCTAATTTAGCGGTATAGAGTGATTTAAACGAAAGTTTTGGTGCGATGCTGTCGCTTCAGGTGAGCGCGAGGCCACGTTGCCAAGCCAACCTAATCTGTTCGGGATGGGGATGTCGCCAACGGGCAGCGATGTGTTGGTCTGGCCGAATCAGATAGACAGTCCCGGGGGTCCCGTCATAACGGGCAGCGACCAGTCCATGGGTGTCGATAAAGTCGCGCCCCACGACCACCAGCCGTACGCGGGGTGGCAACGCTGAGGGCACGGTGGCGCCGAAGACAAGGCATACAAAGTCATGCCCCAGCAAATGAAGTAGCCAGCTAGGTTCGCCCTGGCAATGAACGGGCGCATCCAGTGCGACCGCCCCGGGTTGCATCCCGGGTGTGGCGAAAGTCGTCGTATCCGCGGTGATGAGGGTCGAGTCGCCAAGGGTGCAAGGTGTGGATAATCGTCCGCTGTTCACGAGCGCACGCGCGAACGGAAAATCGACGGCTAAGGCCAGCACCGAGCTTTGAAATGCGCGCGCAGCTGGTGTCTTGGGTGTCATGAAATCCGTCGCGCGGGTGGAGTGCCCAATGTTCTCATCGGCCCCGAGGCCGCGCTCTTCGTCGTAGCTTTCAAGCAAGCGTCGCGGCGCATCGCCGCGCAGAACCTCCGCGAGTTTCCAGCCCAAGTTATCGACGTCCTGAATGCCACCATTCGCGCCGCGTGCGCCGAAGGGGGAGACCAGATGGGCAGCATCGCCGACAAACAAGACGCGATCGTGCACAAACTGTCGCATGCGCCGGCATTGGAACGTGTACAAGCTCACCCACTCGTACTCGAAGTCGATTGAAGGCCCCAGCATCGCCTCGACTTTCGCCGATACATTTTTCTCTTGCAGCGCAGCCTCTCGGTCGATGTCGGCGCCGAGTTGAAAATCAAGTCGCCAGAGATCGTCAGGTTGTTGGTGCATCAGCGCCGTACGTCCCTCATTGAACGGCGCATTAAAATAAAAGCGCCGCTCCGCTTCCCATGGTGCGCGCATGCGGACGTCGGCGATGAGAAAGTGATCTTCGAAAGTCCGTCCTTCAAAATGGAGGCCCAGCATCTCTCGCACGGCGCTGCGACAACCGTCTGCAGCGACGACATAATCCGCGACGAGTCGATAGGTGCCCGCTGGCGTTTGTACGGTCAGCGTCACGCCCGCTGCGCCCTGTCCGAGGGCCACCAGCTCGTTCTGCCAGCGCAGATCTATTTCAGATTGACTCGTGAGTTGGTCAACCAGATATTCTTCCACGTGGTACTGGGCTAAGTTGATGAAGGCAGGGAATTTCTGCGCCTTCATGGGCGCAAGATCGAAGGAATATAGCGGCGTAGTGGTGTTTCCGGCGTAGACCCTGCCCACACTCCAGGTCACGCCGGCGGCATACATTCGATCCGCTACGCCGAGACGGTCGAGGATTTCGAGCGTGCGCTTCGACCAACAGATAGCCCGCGAACCGTCACTTGAGGTGTGGGCGCGTTCCAAGATCACCGACGACACGCCGCGTGAGGCGAGCTCGCCGGCCATCGCGAGTCCCACCGGACCGGCGCCGATGATAGCCACCGGGATGTGCCCCGGGGTGCCACGATTAATTTCCGCAGGCACGACCCCCGCATAGGTCCGACGGATAGCACGGCTCTTGTTCGTGGCTCGGGTGAGCGAGTGTGACTGCGCCGTCATCAGCCCCTCTGGCTAGGCGCGACGGCCGCTTCGACTTGTTGTTCGATGGCACCGAAAATCGAGACACCGTCGGTCCCGAACATCTCGATCCGCACCCGATCTCCGAAGCGCAGGAAAGGACTGTGGGGCGCGCCGTCCGCCAGCGTCTCGAGCATGCGTTTCTCGGCGATGCAGGCAGAACCGCGCGAGCGATCATAATTCGATACGGTGCCGGATCCGACGATGGTGCCCGCGCCTAGTCGACGGGTGCAGGTAGCATGCGTGATCAACTGGTGGAAACTGAAGGTCATGTCTATGCCACACTCAGGCGAGCCGAGCCACGCGTCATTTACATGGGTGATGATCGGGAGATGCACCTTGCCGTCCCGCCAAGCTGAGCCGAGCTCGTCGGGCGTTACGGCGACTGGCGAAAACGCGCTCGACGGTTTGCCTTGGTAAAAACCGAAACCCTTGGCTAATTCTTGTGGAATGAGGTTTCGCAGAGAAACGTCATTCACCAGCATCAAGAGTTTGATGTGGGAGGCCACTTCGGCAATCGTCACACCCATGGGGACATCATCCGTCACCACCGCGACTTCGGCTTCAAGGTCGATGCCGTCGACCTCGCGGACGGCGACGATGGGATCTGCCGCGCCGAGAAAATCGTCCGAGCCGCCCTGATAGACCAGTGGGTCCGTCCAGAAACTCTCTGGTAGCACGGCGCCCCGCGCCTTGCGGACTAACTCGACGTGATTGACGTAAGCACTCCCATCGACCCATTGATAAGCACGCGGCAGGGGTGCCGCTACCCGTGCCGGTTGGAACGGGAGATCGCCTGCGCGCCCATGCGCACAGATATCCACGTACACGGCACGCAGCGCGCCTTCCAAGCTCGTCCAGTCGTCGAGCGCTGCCTGCAGCGTCGGTGCGAGGTCGGGGACCGCCCGGGCAC
The DNA here is from genome assembly GCA_903825645.1 of uncultured Pseudomonadota bacterium. GTDB lineage: Bacteria > Pseudomonadota > Gammaproteobacteria > CAIKBL01. The sequence goes on from CAIKBL010000021.1 coordinate 26,569, forward strand.
GCGTTAGGAGCCGGTCGACGACCACGAGGCGACCATCCCGCGAGCTGCTCTTGAGTGTGGCAAGTTTCATCTCTGTACCGAGCCTTTAGGTATCTAATTGAGATTAGTTACAAGTGAAACTATACTCTTAAGCACCTGTCATGAAAAGAAGCCGAGTGTCGCCTTGACTGAATTGTCCTATCTCCCCGGTTTTGCCAGTGAACATGTGACCGAAGCGATGGAAGGTGCGGTGCCCATCGGTCAGTTTTCGCCTCAGCGTGTCCCCTTTGGGCTTTATCCAGAGAAGCTGAGCACGACGGCCTTTACGGTCGCGCGCGCGGACAATCGGCGTACGTGGTTCTACCGTATTCGACCCTCCGTGTTGCATGGGGAGTTTGCGCCGATGGCGCTCCCCGCCTGGCGGACGCCCCCGATCTCCGAGCCGCCGCGGCCGAACCAGATGCGTTGGGATCCGCTGCCTATTGCGGCCGATGCGGGCGATTTTCTCGACGGGATGACGACGCTTGTTGGCGGGGGAGACGGACGCTTGCAGGTAGGGCTTGGCGCTCACATTTATACCGCGGCACGTTCGATGACCGACCGTTTTTTTGCCAATGCAGATGGTGAGCTGCTTATTTTGCCGCAGCAGGGGCGTCTCATCTTGTACACGGAATGCGGAAGGCTTTTAGTGCATCCGGGTGAAATGGTGCTCATCCCGCGCGGGATCAGGTTCCGGGTGGAGCTGCCCGACGGCCCGAGTCGCGGCTATGTTTGTGAGAATTACGGCGCCGGTCTGCGCCTACCTGAACGCGGACTCGTCGGGTCTGACGGGTTTGCCAATGATCGGGATTTCAAGGCACCCGTCGCTTGGTTCGAAGATAGGGAAGGCGCGTTCGAGTTGGTCGTCAAATTCGGAGGCGGGTTCCATCGGACCACGCTTGACCATTCGCCACTCGACGTCGTGGGTTGGGTGGGCACCGCCTATCCTGTCAAATATGCGCTTGAATCGTTTAATGCCATGAATTCGGTGAGTTATGACCACCCTGATCCCTCCATCTTTACGGTACTGACGTCGCCTTCCGACACGCAGGGTGTCGCTAACGTCGATTTCGTGATTTTTCCACCTCGTTGGATGGTAGCGGAGCATACGTTTCGCCCCCCCTGGTTCCATCGCAACATCATGAGCGAATTCATGGGGCTGATTTACGGACAGTACGATGCGAAAGGTCGGGGATTCGACCCTGGGGGAGCGAGTTTGCATGGTTGTATGACACCGCATGGTCCGGAGCAGACGGTGTATGCGCGGGCCACAGAAACCGAACTCACGCCTATGCGATTGTCGGCGACGCTCGCTTTCATGTTCGAATCGCGTTATCTCATGGTGCCGACGGCTGCCGCGGTGGCCTTGCCGGAATTTCAATCCGATTACCTGGCCTGCTGGCAGGGATTGTCGCGACAGTTTCCGCGCGCATGAGGCCCCTCGATCTCAGCAGTTTCCTGCCCTACCGCTTATCGGTTCTTGCGAATCGGATCAGCGCACAACTCGCCAGTGCCTATGGTGTGCGTTTTGGGATCACGATTCCGGAATGGCGTGTCATGGCCGTACTCGGTCAATTCGAGGGCGTCTCCGCCGATTTTGTGTGTAAAAAAACGGAGATGGACCGGGTGACGGTAAGTCGTGCCGTGGCGCGTCTGCTGCGCAAGCACTACATCAAACGGATTTTCGAAGCCTCAGATCGCCGACGGTCGAGGCTCGATCTGGCGGCCGCAGGTCGGGCCGTCTATAGCCAGATAGTGCCACTCGCGCAGCGCTACGAGACGACCCTTGTCTGCGCTCTCGACACGCCGGCGATCGCTGAACTTGATTGCCTCATCCAGAAGCTTCAGGCCCAGGTCAGTCTTATAGATAGGAAGGGATTCTAAACGATGATCGACATCTGATCTCTGCGTTTTGGCCTGGAGATGAGTGTCAAGACGCAACGGTCAACCTCAACGCCGCGACCGGCTGTGGTTATTGACGGCCATTGCCGTGTATTGCTGACGCTGCTGGGCGCCGCCGGTGCAGCCTCAGGTGATGAGACATCTGAGAGCCGTCGTACGCGATGTGGCGTATACGCTCGGCTTTCTGCGGGATATGTCATCTCTAGCGAGTCTAAAAATACCCTGCAATTTGTGTGTAGAGCCAGCTTTTATAGCGAGTTTTTCTTATGAGACTTTACACTGTAACCTTCAAGTTAAAGTGATCTAGAATAAAAAAAATATTAAATTATCAGTTGGTTAGCGCGAATTCGAGAAGATGGGGCGATTTTTGCGTCTGGAAAGCAGATACCAAAAAATCAACCCTGAAAGATGTGACCCTATGAAACGTAGCCACTCATCTCCGCCACATTTATTCCGCGTCGGGTTGCTTGCCGGGAGCGTCATGGCGGCCGCGGGTCCGGCATCCGCTGTCACCCTTGTACCCGCCTATACCCCGGGTGGGGCTCATCAAACCCCTATAGACATCCGTTCGCCGACACCCGGTACCTTCGACGTATTACAGCCAAATGTGAATCAATTCGTGAACTATATCTTGGGTGAATACGACGGGGAACCCGGACTGGAAGACAGACAATGAAGAAGCCTCGTGGTGTGACGCAATCTTCACGCTCGCCGTTCCTGGGTGTATCCTCGTTGCCAAGAGATCTTGATCGCCCACTCGAAAGGAAACTCGTATGAAAGCCAATGTGATCGCTGCTTCTACGCTGTATCTGTTTATGGTGAACGCGTGGGCTGACTCGTATGCGCCCGAACCCGAGTCGATAACGCTGCTCATTGCCGGCGCCGGCGCCTTCGGTCTGCTGCGCTGGCTACGTCAGCGGAAATAACGTTTCTCGTTCCCACTCGTCTGGCCCGGCGAGTCGGCGGCGCGGTGTGCCATCTTATGGTGATTGATGCACCGGGTGGCGCTAGGGCGTCGCCATCTGAGGCGCGCAGAAATTTTGCGGGGCGTTTCGGAGACCGGTGCAGCAGCCGGATGCTTTGCCTGATCCGACCTCCGCCCGTAAGTGTGCCCGGTGGTGTGCCCATCTTAGGCTTGTGCCGAGTCGGCAGATCAACTACGCGCGCCGCGCGCTTTAATAGCCCGCTCGGGTGGCGGATTGACGAGGGTGTTGAGTGGGTGCGTTGGGATTATTGGTCTTCCAGTAAGGCGTGGCCGCGTCGGTATTTGTTAACCGCCGGGACGACATCCGCAGACCAAGGGCGAGATCCCCTGTTTTTTTTGCAGAAGGTCTGCCGCGGCGCGCGGGTGCGATACGCGGCGCTGATTGCTAATTTGGGCCGACTGGCGTTCGAGGTGTGGCAACTTTGGGCACGGTGATGGTGGCCAGCAACCGGATGATCCTCTTTGAGGCAAGCCGTCATGCCAAGTCTCGCGACAAAGTTTGGCGTCTGCGCTTGGCAGTTTTGCGATCTCGATTTTTGTGAAAGCGGCTATCGTGCGGCGCAAGGTTGGGCGCGGAGTCTCACGTGGTTCCTTGTCATGCAATACCGAGATTGGGTCGAGCCTTCGATTTTCCCGTGCGCTTTTCGTCTTCAAACACGTCAAAATCGAGAATACCGGTTCAATGCAAATTCTGACATTCATGGGTTGACGGAAATTCGTTCTGCGAGTTAGTCACCAGATCGCTATACGCCGCTTATTTTGTTCTTTCCCGATTAAAAGCAGCCTAGTTCAACACAACGAAACCACATGAATAAGCGCCTAAATATCCTATTGTCGAGCTACAGCACGTTCAGGGGAATTTTAAGCGAGCGACTGCCATCGGCCTCAGGTGGCGGTAGGGCGCCCGCTCGGATGTTGACCTGAATGGCGGGAATAATTAGCACGGGCAGATCCAGCGTGGCGTCGCGCGCCCTGCGCATGTTGACGAAAGTTTCTTCCGAGATGCCGTCATGAACGTGAATATTGTGTGCGCGCTGAGCTCCCACCGAAGTCTCATGCTGCGGCTCGCGTCCTGCTGGGGGATAATCGTGACAGACCATGATGCGCGTTGTCATGGGCAGGGCGAGTAAGCGGCGAATCGACGCATAGAGTACGCGCGGATCGCCGCCCGGAAAGTCACAGCGTGCAGTGCCAACGTCGGGCATGAACAGCGTGTCGCCGACGAAGAGCATATCCTCGATGAGGTAAGCCATGCAGGCTGGGGTGTGGCCAGGGACCGCTAATGCCGTGCCATGCAATTTGCCGATGGTGAACGTGTCGCCATCATCGAAAAGCCGATCGAATTGCGAGCCGTCGACGGCTAGGGTCGGCTCGAGGTGAAGTAATTCTTTGAAGGTGCGCTGGACGATGCGGATCTGCGCGCCGACTCCGAGCTTACCGCCAAGCGTTTGCTTTAGATGGGCTGCGCCGGAGAGGTGATCGGCATGGGCGTGGCTTTCCAAAATCCATTCAAGTGTCAGACGATGCGTTCTGAGGAACTCGATTACCGTCTCGTCGGAAGTGGTGCGCGTCCGTCCCGAACGCTGATCGTAATTGAGTACGGCGTCGATTACTGCCGCGCTGCCACCATCCTCATCGTACACGATGTAGGTGAAGGTGGCGGTTTGTTCGTCGAACAGGGCTTTAAGCTGAGCAGTCATGGAGCGGGCCTCCTTCGGGGGCTTGTATTTGCGTAAAACATTATATA
>CAIKBL010000022.1 GCA_903825645.1 uncultured Pseudomonadota bacterium
AGGTTAAGCGGATAACCCTTGCATTGCCCTGCCGCGCGCGGGATCTGTGGGCTATGTTACCGTCATCCATGTTGTATATGTAAATTCCCGTATATATATTCTGCATCCTAAAAAGTTCCGGGTCTTTTTGACTGACGCGAGCACCGTCAAATTCCCGCCGCTTGCAGCACGAGATCTGGGGCTAATCCAATTCATGCACCTCATTATTCGAAGGCAACGCCATCATGCCAAGGTTTCCCCGTTTAGTCGTCCCGGCTCTCCTCGCGCTTTTCTGTGGCACCGTAACGGCTGATAATGTCGATGTTGCGAAACTGAAGAAGAATTTCGAACGCCCCAAGAGCATTCCCTATCTATCCGACAACGCGTATTCCAAAGATCGCGAAGCGCTGGGGAAAAGCCTGTTTTTCGAACCTCGATTGTCGGGATCGGGGTCAATGTCTTGCTCCACTTGCCACAATCCATCGCTGAGTTGGACCGACGGACTACCAAAGGCCGTCGGCAACAAGCATACAGTGCTAGGTCGTCGTTCCCCCTACATACTGAATCTGGCGTGGACCGAGAAAATGATGTGGGATGGCAGACTCAAAACACTTGAAGGTCAGGCACTTGGGCCGCTGTCGAGCGAAGCAGAAATGAACGGCAATCTCGCCAACGTGGCCACGGTTCTTAAAAACATGCCTGGGTACGCGGAAATGTTCAAGAAAGCCTATCCTGATCAAGAAGTGACACCCGAGTTGATGGGGAAGGCGATTGGGATCTACGAGCGCGGCCTGATTTCTGGGACTGCCCCTTTCGACAAATGGATTGCTGGAGACGAACACGCCATCTCCGCGAAGGCAAAACAAGGCTTTGTGCTGTTCAACACTAAGGCGAATTGCGCCGCTTGCCACAGTGGATGGCGTTTTACTGACGACAGCTTTCAGGACATCGGCCTAAAAAGTGATGACATCGGACGAGGCAAATTTCTGCACTTGAAAACGCAGCAACACGCCTTCAAAACGCCCGGCTTGCGCAACATCAGCGAACGCGCAAATTACATGCATGACGGTTCGGAACACGAACTTGGCCAAGTCATCGATTTTTACAATCGTGGCGGCGACGTCAAGAGAGACAGTCTGTCAGCTTCCATCAAGCCGCTGGGCCTCTCCGCCGAGGAAAAGACGCAATTACTGACATTCCTTCAAACGCTAACCAGCAAAGACGCCGCTGTTTCGTTGCCGCTGTTGCCACGCTAAGATTATCCCCACCGCATTTTTTGCTGAGGCCCGACATGAAAATTCTGATTTCTTCTCTAACACTGATGCTATCGATGGCGAATGTACTCGCGGCCAATATCGTAGTGGTACAGAAAGACAAAGCGTTCGACAAAACTGAGATTAGCGTCAACGCAGGAGATACGGTAACTTTCCGAAACGAAGAAAAAGACATCACGCACAATGTGTACTCGCTCGGACCAAAGAATGACTTCGAATTGAAAGTCCAGGAGCCCGGCTCATCCAGCGATGTCACCCTCAACGAGGCCGGAGATACGGATGTGGAATGTGCGATACACCCCGGAATGAAACTGAAAGTGCATGTCAAAAAGAAGTAAGAACAGGACTATCCTTCGTATTTTTTGCGTGCTGAGTCTTTCGTTCGCCCCGTTATTTGTACAGGCTGCTTCCACACCAGAAAGTTCGCCGGAACTAATTGCGCTAGGCCACTCGACCTTTGCAAAAAATTGCGTTGCCTGCCACGGTACCAAGGGAGATGGGAGAGGGGTCGCGGCTGTCGCAATCTCTGGCGCCAAGCCGCGCAACTTCATGTCCGGGCGATTTAGATATGGTGACAACCCTGACAGGGTATTCAAGACCATCACGGATGGTTCACCGGGAACCGCCATGCCCGCGTGGAATTTCTTGCCGGAAAAAGAACGCTGGGGCTTGGTGTACTTTGTGAAATCCCTTCGGCTTTCAGAGATGTCTTCTCCTCAACCGGCCGCGTCACCATGAGAGAATCGCTGATGTCGTTTTCCACGCTTTCCTTTAAGTCCAAACTACTGTTCAGCTGCCTTGTCTGGACCCTGCTCCTGTCGATCAGTGGTGGGGGAATCTACTTCGCTAACAATCATCGCTCGGTAACTTTGGAGCGCCTGCAGCACTCACAAGAAGTCAGCGAGGTATTTTCCGGACTCTTGCTCACGCTGGTGAACATGGAGACCGGAATACGAGGCTTTCTCCTGAGCGGGGATGACCAGTACATGGAGCCCTTCCAACAGTCCGAAGCGAAGTTTGATCAGCAGGTTCGTCAAGCGGGAAAACTGATCGGAGATGATAAGGTCTCTCACCAAAACCTCGACAAACTCAAAACTTTCAAGCTCAAGTGGATAGAGACTATTTCGAGCGAAATGATCGCCAAGAAAAAATTGCTCCGAGGCATGATTTCTTCGCAGGATTTTCTGGATGTCTTCAGAGCAGGTCGTGGCAAGGAGTATTCCGACGGCATACGAGAAGTCGTCGTTGGCGTGCTTAATCAAGAGCGCAGCCTCACCGAGCGGCTTGCATCGGATAATGCAAGCGCGACAAAAACGCTTGAAATGTCCCTGATTATTGGCCTTCCGCTGAGTATTTTGAGTGGTTTCTCGCTCATCATGATCTTCGTGAGCAAGTTGAATAGCCAATTGAGCGGCGTGACCGCAGATCTCGACAGGGGAGCCCTAGAAACAGCGGAAGTTGCGCGTCGAGTCACGATTGCAAGCCAATCACTCTCCGCCGGCGCCAACCAGCAAGCGGCTTCGGTGGAAGAAACCAGTGCCTCCTTGGAAGAAATATCCGCCATGATTCGGGCGACTGCCGACAATGTCGAACGCGCCAAGGTCACCGCCTCCGAGGCGCGTACCGCGGCGGAATCCGGTTCGCGCATCATGACCGATATGACTGAGGCCATGCAGACAATCAACCTATCAAGCGCCGAGGTGGGTAAAATCGTCAAAAATATTGATGAAATCGCCTTTCAAACCAACATTCTCGCACTCAACGCCGCGGTAGAGGCCGCACGCGCCGGCGAAGCCGGTGCCGGATTCGCGGTCGTTGCCGACGAAGTTCGTTCCCTCGCTCAGCGCAGCGCCGCCGCCGCCAGAGAGACCGCAGTCAAAATCGAAGCCGCCCTCAACAGCAGCCGCAAGGGCACAGAGTGTGCCAATAAGGTTGAAGACTCTCTCGCGAAAATATCCGTACAAATCACCTCGACAGATTTACTGGTAGCCGAAATTGCGAAGGCTGCCCGCGAGCAAGCGCTCGGCATCGAACAGATCAACATCGCCATTGCGCAACTTGATCAGGTCGCACAAAGCAATTCTTCCAACGCTGATGACTGCGCCATTGCTGCGGAGGAATTGGATGGTCAGGCCGAGCAGATCAAAGAAAAAGTCAGCGGATTGCGTGTGTTAATCGGGGGAAGCGTCGCGTTGGCAGTCGATGCCGAGTATTGAGGGGCCCAATAAGCGCAAGAGGTGTCTAACGTAAATGGGCAAGTTGCCAAAAACCTGCACGGTTCGGAACCGCTCATTGCACAGAAATCCTGGGCGCGGCCGCACTCCGCAGGCGCGCGGTGTAGACAGGAGACCTTTACACAGCGGAAGCACTTGTCTTACTCACCGCCGTCATTAACCATGAACTCCCCAATATCCCCCACACGACTGAACACACTGGCCGAGCTTTTGGGGCGCGTAGCAGAGGAGCTCGCGTTTGTCTCACCGGGGCAGGATGCCGGTCTGCTACCCCTGAACGGTCTCGTTGCCGATCTCGAAGACACGACCACGGAGGTAGACCTGCCGCCAGTCTTCGTGACCGGCATCGCCGTAGCACGCAATTGGCTCGATACGATTCTGGATGGAACTGGGCTTTTCAGCGAGACAGATGTTGGCCGCTTAAACAGCTGGCAAATGTGGATGGCAAATGTTCTCGACGCCATCGAACGAGCCACGGCATTACCCGATTGGCCGCAAGAATGGACAGAAAACGCGGCGGACAAATCTTCGCCGACGCCACCGAAAGCAGCGCCACCGGCGCCGGACTTGCAGATTGAACGTACGGCCCTGGTCTCCAAGCCCGAAGACGACGAGCCCAGCCTCCTGATTAACTTCGACGACGACGCGGAGCTCCTAGCCGAATTTAATAGCGAATCGGTCGAATTGCTCCAGCAGATAGAGGAAGGCGTCCTCATCCTCGAAGAAAGACCCGATGATGTGG
>CAIKBL010000023.1 GCA_903825645.1 uncultured Pseudomonadota bacterium
ATTATATAATATATTGATTTAATGAAAATTTTTTAAATTAAAATATCATTTCTAACTTTAGTTTCAACCGGTCTCGCCTCCACATCTGACCTCGATCGGCGTGGGTATGTGAACACCCGGTCAGTAAGTCCGAGGAGGATCCCGGCTAGGTTTTGCGGCGCCGCCACGCTGATAATCTCGGGAGATTGCATACGCCGGCCCGAATGCATCGCAAGCGTTTGCAAACGGCCCTCCGTCCCACGAAGAATTGCTCGCAATATCTTTGGCTCTGCGGGCCAACTCAGCAGTCGCAACAGACACGCACAGAGGGCCAATTCAGGCGCGATGGCGCAGGACCGAAACTGATTGGGGTGGACAATGCTCGTACCCAAGCCCCGAACCACACCAGATCGCGTGACCGAGATGGGCCTGACTCGAAGCACTGGATACCAGTACCTGTGTATGTCGAGGGGTGTGGATCAGCAAGAAACTAAATTTCCGGCTTATGATCGCCGGATGAAAAAAACCGGTTGTTCAGGATGCAAGACGTGCGCTGTCCCAGACTTCAACAGATCCTTCAAATCCCACCAGCCGCTCAAAGATCCGTTAGAGTCGTTTGCCTTTTCCAAGGCTATCTATCCATGATGCAGCAACATAATCAGGCCACCGAGCGTGCAACAAACCTTAACCTCAATCCCGCTCACCGCGATAGGTTTTGCCAAGACCGATATGCCAGACGAAGAAATCGCGCGTTGCCGACGAACGCTTGTTTCCGAGATCATCATTGAACCTCAGTACGAAAGCGCGCTAACCGGCATAGAAGCCTACTCGCACTTAATCGTGTTGTTCTGGATGGGACGCACACCGCCCTTTGAAAACGTATTACTACACCCTAGCGCGGAAGCGTCTGCACCCAGGGTGGGCGCATTTGCCATGCGTAGGCGTAACCGACCCAATCCGATTGGACTTGCCGTCGTGGACCTCATTCAGCGGGTCAACAACCGCCTTATCGTGCGGAGACTTGACGCGTACGACCAGTCGCCCATTATAGATATCAAGCCGTATGACCATTACGACACGTTCACGCAGCTCAGGGTCCCCGCCTGGTCCAACAGCGCACCGCGAACTCCTTGACAAACGCCTATCTTCGCTAGTTAGGTCGCTTTGGACAGGCTAAAATAAAGCCAATGATGAAAGCCGCCACCCGCTACCCACCCATCTTGGAAACCCTATGCCGTTGGAGCTGGTTACTCTGCTTAATTCCTCTACTGCTTTTGTTTCCCGGTCTCGCGGCAAGGGCACTGGAAGAAACGACGTTCGGGAGCTGGACGGCGAAATGTGAGACGGTCCACGAAAACAAGCTCGGTGGATGCTTCATTTTCCAGAACATTGTGCTGCGAAAAGGGGGGCAACGCGTGCTCCAGATCGCTATTGGCTATGTTCCGAATACAGCGGAACCGATCGCCTTACTTAGCTTGCCATTGGGCATTTCACTACCTCCCGGTGTCAGCATTGAGTTGTCAGCTGACAAACCAATAAAGTTTCCGGTGGAGCGCTGTGAACCAACAGGTTGTCGGGCTGGCCTCAAAATAAACGGAGAGCTACTCGACGCACTAACACGTGCTGAAAAGCTTATCGTGCGTTTCCATGATGCACAACGTCAACCTATTGAAGTTCCGCTCTCTCTGTCGGGATTTAGCGCCGGATTAGCGGCACTGCGTCAGGAGCCAACCGGAAAGAGAGATCCCGGACAGTAGCAATTTGATTCGGAAAATCATTTGGGCGCACGCGCGAGGCTACTCAGACAGTTACTCAGCGTCAACTGATTGAGGTGCGTGTCAAGTGAGAATGATTGTCCCTCTCCTGCATTCACCTCGAGAATATATCGCACGGCGACCGGGGGCGTGATTAACGAGAGAGAGAGTGGAGTCGTATCATTCGATAAGTAGAGCAATCGGCCATCTTCTCCAAAGAAGACCATGTCGAGCGGGATCAAAGTGTCCTTCATCCACATTGAGACGTGCGCCATCTCGCCGAGATCAAAAAACATGGCGTGATGCGGGCTTAGCGTTTTTCGGCCCATCAATCCCCTTTCTCTCTCAGCGGGTTCCAGCGCCATTTCCGAAACGAAAGAAAAATCGCGTCCCTCCGTGGTCAGCAACAACGTACAAGTCTGCAATGCATGGGCACGCCCGCTCGTGAAAAGTAGTGGAATCACCAAAAAAACGAAACTAATTTGCGTGCGGTAAGAAGCAGTAAACATAGGTTTAACCTCAGTTGTAGCGACAGGCATCCCTAAATGCCGCGTGTGGGTTTCATAGGGTCACTCTGTCCCTTCGGTTCCTAGGGCATCCGGCAGCCCCTCTCGATAGCTAGGGAACCGCGGCCACCAGCCCAACCGTTCGTAAGACGAGCTCGGATCTACCGCTTTGCCTTGGTCCCCATCCCCACGGGTCCTGTCGAACACAGGCGGCGCAGCGCCAATCTCCCGTGCGAGAAATCGGTAATAATCTTCCCGTACAACCGGTGTTCCATCGCTCCCAACTTCTATGCGTAGAGCTCCCTGCGGGTGCATGCACCGGCGCAGTAACCCAACGGCATCAGCTGCATGAATCAGATTGAGTAATGCCGATGGTTCACCCGGCACGGGCCTGCCCTCCCTCAACGCTCGGGCACCTATCACCCTCCCGGGTCCGTAGATACCCGCTAGCCGAACGATGCGGCCTCCGGGCAGTTCTGACCAGCATTCCTCTATCGCACACAATCTCCGTTCGCGTTCGGTGACCGGTCGGATTTCTGTCGTCGCCGTAACGATACCTCCGGCGCACTCGCCATAAATGCCTGTGCTCGAGGTCAACACCGCCCGGTTGACTGGAAGTCGCTGAAGAAGCGCTTTCAATCGTTCTCTGGACAACGTGTCGGCGAGCGCAGAAGGAGGTAACAAGCAGAAGACATCGAGACGGTCAATACGATCTAGTACAGGCTGGATAGAATGTGTCTGCGGATCTGCGGGATCAAACAATATTCCCGAAGCGCCCAACTCATTCTTAAGTGTAGCTAGACGTTCCGGTGACCGAGACGTCGCGAAAACTGTGGTACCTGTCTGACCAAGTTGATGAGCCAGTATCGTGCCCAGATAACCACAGCCGATGATAAGACTGCCGTGTCTCACGTCCGTCCCTTCCATCGGTGTGCAGAATGCTCGCAGAATGACGCGACGCGCGTAAAAATTTCCCGACGACACATTATGGCCAACTCCCTCCATCCGCACTCGTCATAAATCCGCACCATGCGCGATTATTTCGACCATCAGATCAAATCCGGCGCTGTATGGAATTAGGCGTCAGTAACAGCCCGGACCACTAACCATCCTTCGGTATATCAGCGCTTACGCAATGCCATTCCCGAGAACCGATTGAATCAGGCCATCAGACCGGACGCCGCGACCTGACAACCAAACTCCCTGCCACCAGTCCAAGTACAGGTTGATCTTCTGAAAATTGATGAGGGAAAGAAAAAAATCGTGCCGTCAACGCACGACATCGTAGAAGCCTAGGCCTCGAGCCTGCCAGCCATGCGCCCACGACAACACAGGCTGCGGCAACATTCCTTAAATTCGAGCTTCGACGCCCGAACGAACGCGATTCGGTCGCTTTTCGTTGGAAAGCCTGGACCTAGCGATCTAAACCGCGAAGCCCATTTATTAAGACGATAATGACCCGCATCAGTGAGCCACAAAGGTGGAAACTTCCGTTGTCAGATGTCCCCCTACACGCAGATAGTCGCTGACGGCGTCCTGATGCATCGGCCGAGAGTACCAATAACCCTGCGCGGAGGGGCAATGCATCGCGCGCAAACGACGAACCTGATCTGCCGTTTCCACACCTTCGGCCACGACCTTCATCCCCAGTGTTGCACTCAGTGTAATGATGGCCTCGACAATTGCGCTGCTGTCGATCTTATCGGACATCGTTTGTATAAAGCTCCGGTCAATTTTTAGCGTGTCATAACGGAATCTTTGCAAATAGCTTAGCGAAGAATAACCCGTTCCAAAATCGTCAACATGGAGCTCTACGCCGAGATCCCGAAGATCCGCGAGTGTACTCAACACCAGATCGCCGTGATCCATGACAACACGTTCCGTAATTTCCAACCGAAGTGAGTTGGGTGCTAACCCGCAATCTTCGAGAAGCGCTGCAATACGTTTTGCCATGTCATCGGTCAGGAAGAGACGTCCAGAAACATTGACACTCATCGTGAGTGGAGGAACGCCTGGGAAAAGACGCTGCCACACGGCCAGTTGGTGGCATGCGTGTTCGATCACCCACCAGCCTATGGGTGCGACGAGACTGGTGTCTTCAACCACTCCAATGAATTCTTCCGGCATGACCAGTCCCCGACTGGGATGATGCCAGCGCAGTAGGGCTTCGAACCCTTCTACCCGTTCGCTTCGTAGGTCGACGATCGGCTGATAATAAATCTCGAACTCGCCCTTATCGAGAGCTCGTCGCAGATCCGTCTCCAGGCGGTGCTGGAACATGGCCTGATCGTGCATATAAGTGTCGAATACGGCATAAGTTGCCTGACCAGCGCTCTTGGCTCGATACATCGCGATATCGGCATCTCGCAACATCTCATCCGGAGCACGATAAATTTCCGAGCTAACGGCAATCCCTATGCTTGCTGATGTGTAGACCGTATGGGCCTCGATTTCGAATTCGAGCGCGAGCGCTTCCTGCACACGTTCCACAACGTAAATCGGGTCGCTCGGGCCTGCGATATCGTTGAGCACGATCCCGAACTCATCGCCACCCAAGCGAGCCAGCGTATCGCCGGGCCTCAAACATCCTAAAATGCGGCTAGCAACCTGCGCCAACAGTTCGTCTCCAACGGCGTGCCCCAAGCTGTCATTAATGTGTTTAAAGCGATCAAGATCGAAAAACAAGACGGCAAACAGTTTAGAAGGATCTCGTCGAAACCGACGTAGTATCAGATCCAGACGGTCCATGAACAAAATACGGTTCGGCAAGCCCGTCAACGCATCATGCATGGCCTCGTGTAGCAAACGAGCCTCGGTTTGCTTGCGACGCGTAATGTCGGTCATAGAACCTGCCATCCGCAGCGCGGTACCCACTTCGTCCTTAATCGCCACACCACGCGTCGATACCCAACGAACATCACCACCCTTGGTCATCATGCGATATTCGCACTCGAAATATTGCGTTCGTCCTTCTAGATGTTGATTCAGCGCCTCATTGAAGCGTTCGCGATCGCGCTGGTCAACGCGCTCGAACCATTCGCGAACTTGATCGGCGATCTCGCCATCCGAATAGCCTAAGATCCCCTTCCATCGAGACGAAAAATAAACTTCATCTTCCCGAATTTCCCAATCCCAAATACCATCATTAGCGCCTGAAACAGCGAGTGCGTAGCGCTGTTCGCTCTCCCGCAGGGCTTTATCCACTCGGAAACGTTCGATCGCATAACGAATCGCTCTACCGAGGGTCGGACCATCCACTTCACGTTTAATAAGGTAGTCTTGCGCGCCCTCGCGCAGTGCTTTGGTGCCAAGCTCTGCGCTAGTCTGATTGGTCAATACGATAATGGGGGTCTGCGGTGCGGATTTTCGCATGCGCTGACAGACTTCGAGCCCAGCCCCATCCGGCAAATTCAGATCCAACAAAATGACATCGTAGCGTTCGTCGCTAGCTCGTTCGAGCCCTGGGGTAAGACGGTCGCAATGGTCGATGATAAACCGCCACCCACTGACTCGTCGCAGGTGTTTGGTAACCAGTTGCGCCTCTGATTCGATGTCTTCCACCAGCAGAAGCTTGCAGGTGACACTCAATTCCGTCATCAGTTCTGAACTCCACCGCGGGCGCTACGAATACCAGTGGTGCGTAAAGCAGCGCCTTTGAATTCAATGATAAAGCAGCTACCGCGCCCGGGTGTCGATTCGACCAGAATCTCGCCCCCGTTCGCGCGCACAATTTGCCTGCAGATAGCGAGACCCACGCCGATCCCTGGATACTCTCGTTCGTTATGAAGCCGTTGAAACATGCCAAAAATTCGGCCGACGTCTCGCGGTTCTATCCCGATGCCATTGTCCTCGACCAAAATGCGTACAGCATCTCCATTCTTTTCGGCGCTAATACGAACGCGGGGAATTTTGTTTCCTCGGAACTTGAGCGCGTTCGCGAGGAGATTCTGAAAAACCTGGACCATCTGCTGACGATTAACGATGAGTGCCGGCAACGTATGTCGTTCAATCGTGGCACTTGTCTGCTCAATTTCGCTCCGCAGATTTTCCATGGCATCCTGCAGGGCGCCATCAAGATTCACCAACTCGGGTTCCCGCTGGTCCGCCCGCACCGAGGCGATCTGCAGCATACCGTCCAGCATGAGCTGCATGCGTGCGGTAAGCGCACCGATTTCCCTTGCGGCAAGACGTGCCTCAAGGCCATCCGGAGCATCCGTGACCGCGAGTGTTTTAGCATGGCTAGCGAGTGAATTCAGTGGTGCCTGAAGGTCGTGGGACACGGCGAAGAGGAGATTATCGAGCTCGCTTTCGCCACCCGTTGGCTGCGGTGACGGACCGACCGAAATCCATCGCGTGATATCGAAAAGCTGCACTGCCCATAAGGCCTGTGCGGATGTTTGACCATCGATAGGGGTTGCGGTGAGCACAACTAACGGCCGCTCCTCACCGTTGACGCTCACCGTGCCACTAAACTCCCAACGCTCCCGCACACCCGATACGCGTCGGCGGCATTCTTCCTGCCCACCCGGCTCCACCAATAGTTGATCAAATAGACCTTCGACTAATTCGTAGCGGGCCCGTTTGAAGAGTTCCTCAAACTCGCGATTTACGGCCGCAATCCGTCCATCGTTGCTTAGCAGACAGGCCGGAACAGAGAACACGCCCGTAAGCATCGTGCCCGGGCCTAGGGGGAAACGCCCATGCAACTCACGAGCGGCGCGTAAACGCTCACCGAGGGCAATCGGCATGGTCAGGAAACCCGCGCTGGTCTTATTCGTACGGCCGTCAACACCGCATCCGACACATTCCAGGACGCTTGGGAGCGCGTCTGCGGTGAACAGCCAGAACAGACTGTGAGGCGAGCGTCTGCGGATCTGGGATGCGAGAAGCGCGACCTCGACAAAACTCCGCCCTGGATCAGCGACCAGTGCATCCACAGGCCCCGCGCTCACGTGCTGGGCTATCTCAAGGGCTGAAGATGCCTCCAGAATCTCAAAACCCGAATCAGAGCTGCGTAAAGCAAGCGCGAGCAAGCCTCGGTCGTTACGCTCTTCGTCGAAGATTATTATTCTGTATTTATAATTCAATGGCTTGCAGCTGACTTTGGACGTCTTTACTAATCCGGAGAAAGCATATTGCATGCCCCGCCGTTTCTCAATTAAAACTTTGTGACGAAACGCACCTCCTGAACATTTTCTCCCCGAATTTAGTGCTGTCGACCGCAATCAGACCGTCAGGGCGCCTACGAAGGGCCATCATGCCCCGACACCGACATGACAACGGAGGGCTGTTTGTGGAACACTTGGCGTGCATTTAGGTATCTGGGAGATAAGGCATTGGCTACGCAAGCTTCGGCGCCGATTGGCGGCAGCAAAATTACAATTTCAAACGGACGTCTGACGGTTCCCGACGATCCGGTCATTCCATTTATTGAAGGTGACGGCATCGGACCTGACGTTTGGCGGGCGAGCCAACGCGTCATGGATGCGGCCGTGGCAAAAGCCTATGGCGGCAAGCGAAAAATCGCATGGCTTGAAGTTCTGGCCGGAGAGAAAGCCAACAACCTGACGGGCTCTTGGCTACCGGATGCAACACTCGACGCCTGCCGCGAATATCTGGTTGCCATAAAGGGACCATTGACGACCCCAGTAGGTGGCGGAATTCGTTCGCTCAACGTGGCGTTGCGCCAAATTTTAGATCTTTACGTTTGCCTCCGACCAGTTCGTTGGTTCGAAGGCGTACCTTCGCCAGTAAAACACCCGGAAGCCGTGGACATGGTTATCTTCCGGGAGAACTGCGAGGATATTTATGCGGGTATCGAATTCGAATCGGGCTCCGCAGACTGCAAACGCTTCATGTCCATGTTTGAAGAAGCGTTCCCCGCCTTATTTAAGAAGATTCGCTTCCCGGAAAATTCCGGAATAGGAATCAAACCGGTATCTCGCGATGGGAGCTCGCGTCTGATGCGCGCGGCAATCCGTTATGCAATCGCCAATAATCGTAAGAGTGTCACCCTCGTCCATAAGGGGAACATCATGAAGTTCACCGAAGGGGCGTTCCGTAACTGGGGTTACGATGTCGCTGAAACGGAATTCGGCAACGAGACCTACACTTGGAATCAATGGGAAAAAACCGTTGCCGCACAGGGAAGCAAAGCGGCGAATGCCGAGCAGGATGCTGCGCTGGCGGCGGGCAAACTGTTAATTAAAGACTCCATCGCAGATATCACTCTCCAGCAGGTCATGACGCGGCCACGCGAATTTGACGTGATAGCGACGCTTAACTTGAATGGTGATTACCTCTCCGACGCACTTGCTGCGCAGGTTGGGGGGATTGGGATAGCACCTGGCGGTAATATCAATTACGAAACTGGACACGCCATTTTCGAAGCTACTCATGGCACAGCTCCGAAATATGCGAATCAGGACAAAGTGAATCCAGGTTCAGTTCTGCTCTCAGGTGAAATGATGTTCCGCTACCTTGGATGGACCGAGGTTGCGGACATGATGATCAAGGCCATGGACCGCACGATCCATGACCGAATTGTCACTTATGACTTTGCTCGCTTGATGGACAACGCGAAGGAAGTTAAATGCAGCGAATTCGGTACCGCACTGATTGAACGACTCTAAGAAAGGGCTTTCTGACTCGTGGATCCCGTCTCTCGCCGAGAACTTATATTCGAGGCTGGAAAAGGCGTCCACGAGGCGTTCGCTAAGTACAATGACAATTTTGGGCGGATCACGCGACGCGCCAAGGATCGTTTCGAATCACGAGATTGGCGTGGTGCTGAACAGGATTTCGTCGAGCGTCTTGAACTATACACAAAATCCGTAGAGCGAACGGTCGCATCCCTCACGCGACAACTTGGCCCGCTCGTGGAGGAACGGGAGTTATGGGCAGAACTCAAACAGTCCTTCGGTGATCGCGTTAGCGGCATTGCAGATGGTTCATTCTGCAAAACCTATTTCAACTCAGTCACCCGTCGTATCTTCCACACGGTCGGTACCGATCCGCAAACAGAGTTTCTCGACATGCGGTTCAATGTGCGTGATGCACAGCGGTACGCCATTGATCACAAGTCCTATTTAAATTGGGGCGCACTTCCGGCGCTTATCCGACAGCTCCTGAAAGAATTTAAGTTTGCGGCTGACTACGTAGATCTCGCACGCGACGAAACGGTAATCACCGAAACTCTTGAAGCTCATGCGGCGTCATACGCTAAGGGCGCTGAGCTATTGCGTGTGGATTTTTTGCCCGCGATTTTCTATCAATCTACTGGCGCCTACCTAATCGGGAAGGCTTTCTGGCCGAACTATAGTGCACCGCTGGTCGTTGAGTTCCGCCATCTAGAGGAAGGTGTAAAGGTCGGGCAGATTTTGATGGATATAGATGAAATCAGCATCCTGTTCGGCTTTACGCGCTCGTATTTTTTTGTAGATATCGAGCCAGTCGAAGGCGCCATTTATTTCATCCATTCGCTGCTGCCTCATAAACCAATCGACGAACTCTACACAGTCCTCGGGCGTGTAAGACAAGGGAAAACTGAGCGGTATCGACAATTCACAAGCCATCTCTCGAATTGCCAAGATCGATTCGTTCACGCACCAGGAGACAAAGGGTTGGTCATGATTGTCTTTACCCTTCCCTCATATGATTTGGTATTCAAGGTTATCCGTGACCGCTTCGGATTTCCGAAGAATTCCAATCGCGAAGAGGTGATGGAAAAATATCAGCTAGTTTTCAAGCACGACCGGGCAGGACGCCTGATCGACACACAGGAATTCACCCATATTGGGTTTCCCCTAAACAAGTTTGATCCTGCCGTGATAGAAGAGCTTTTCGAAGAAGCTGCGGAGTCAACTCGCGTCGACGCTGATCAACTGGTCATTCGCCATCTATACGTAGAGCGCCGTCTTCAACCGCTCAATCTTTTCCTCAGGGCATGTCCCCGCGAAATAGGTAACGCGGCCGTTATTGATTATGGAAATGCTATCAAGGATTTAGCCCAGACCAACGTTTTCCCCGGAGATCTCCTGCTCAAGAATTTTGGCGTTACCCGCCATGGGCGAGTCATCTTCTACGACTACGACGAGTTATGTCTAGTGACTGATTGTAATTTCCGTGAAGTGCCGGAGGCTCGCTACGAAGAAGATGAAATGCGGCAGGAATCTTGGTTTTATGTACACGGGAATGATATTTTCCCTGAAGAATTCCTCCGCTTCTTGGCAATGGATGGGGAATATCGCCGGGTTTTCCTCGCCGCACACGCCGATCTACTCACCGTCGATTATTGGCGAGAAATGAAGACACACCACCTGACGAATGTCTCCCTCGAGCGCATTGGCGGTGCACGGACCGAAGCAGAGCACTTGTACTTGCAGCCTCGTCTCGCCGACAGTATCAACTGAATTTACGGCGCTAGGCCGAACCCCGTGCGGCAGCAATCTATTGCGCCGCGGGAATGGTAGCGTGATACCCAGATCGTAAAGTCGTGGGCAGCAGAAAGCACACGAACCATCCCCATCACCACTTTAGTTAATCGAGCGGGTGTCTTCGAACGCTGAATAGCGTTATGACCCGACAATACTTGGGAATGGCGGGAATCCTTAGGAAGGCATCGTCGCGCTCACCATCTGCTAGAGACACCGCTCGGGCTCGCTAGTTGGCCTACGAGATGTCCCCGCTCCCCAACCTGACGCCGCATTGGGCCGTTGAATTTCTCGACGCCATCACCGTGTAACCGCACGCACTATCCCTAGACATGATTGAACTCGCTGCCCCAACTTCAGACCTTTATAGCTTAAGTGGCGCCGCACTTGCGCGCTAGGTGACGACGAACACCGTGAGCATTTTTGGTGTCACCTTCAAAAATACCGGGGATGAGAGAGCGGGCTCCCCGCAGACTAATGATTAAATTAAGCCCTGACCGAAGTATCACGAACGCTGGTGGCTGTCCTAAAACGTCTCCACGCCGACACCAATACTGATTTGAGTCCGACCTAGGGCTCACAGGGTTGAATCTGGAAACCTCGTTACCGCGGCTTCGATATTCACGCATCTGGCATAACGATATTCAACTTCGGACTAATTTGTGTAGCACGACACAAGGAATAATGGCGCCATAGACAATCCCTGAGTGGAATGGACCCCATGTCGACGAACCAGTTACTCGCCAATGAATTGCAAATTATGCCAGACGCCGTTGGGCACTGTCTGCCAAACGGATCGAACGACCCTGAGATGATAATCCGTTGGGCGTTTGAGCGTGCAAAGGTCCCTGTAGTCTCAACCAATTTTCGCCCCCATGCAGCGGTTTTGCTGCACTTGGTGACTCAGGTCAAACCGGATATTCCGGTGATCTGGGTTGACAGCGGCTACAACACGCGGGAGACCTACGAGTACGCCGAGCGATTGACTGCCCTTCTGGGACTCAATCTGCAGGTTTACACCCCTCGAGTGACTGCCGCACGACGCGCCATCGCATTCAACGGCGTGCCTGCGCTTGATAGAGCTGACCACGCAACGTTCACCCGAGAAGTAAAGTTAGAACCCTTCGAAAGAGCCTTCAGAGAAATACAACCGGATGTCTGGCTTACCGGAATTCGCGCTGACCAAAACGCCTTTCGAAAATCGCTTGGCGTGGTCTCTTCCGGGGTGCTCGGATCGCTTAAGGTCGCGCCGCTATACCACTGGACGGAAGTTGATCTGGAAAATTACCTCTACGAGTTCGGTCTGCCTGACAATCTGAATTATACGGACCCCACCAAAGTGGAGGCCGATCGAGAATGTGGGCTACAGCGTTTGGGGGGCGGTATTTGACCGGTCTCCTGTAGTCCCCCTTAAGTTAAGCCTCCTTTGTCCTTCTGCGCCTCGTCCAGTTCTACGCACCTTGGCGCCGAGGAGTCGCCGGGACCGCGCTAGTGCGATAGGATCGCGCAGTGCCCGCCTGCAAGGGAGTTCTGCGGCCAGATGGTTGTTCGCTGCCTCATCGCCGAAAACGTCACGGCAAAGGCGCTTTGGTCGCATAGGCTCTGCGCTGACGGCACAGTGCCACCAGCATCGGGTGAAATCTCTTTACTCATCAAGTCGATTGGAGTCGTTATGTCTTCCAAGCTCTATCCGGATGCCCAGAGCGCTTTGTCGGGACTCACCGCCGACAACATCACTGTGATGTCTGGCGGATTCGGTCTCTGCGGAATCCCCGAAAACCTGATTGTAGGCTTACGGGATTCCGGCGCTAAAAACCTTACTGTGATTGGAAATAATGTCGGATGTGATGAGCATGGCATGTGGCTGGTTTTGGCCAATAATCAGATACGCAAAGTACTTGCCAGTTATGTCGGTGAAAATAAGATTCTAGAGAGTCGCTACATGAGTGGTGACATCGAAATCGAGTTCAATCCGCAAGGAACGCTGGCAGAGCGCATTCGTGCGGGAGGTGCCGGCATCCCGGCCTTCTTCACCCGCACCGGCTACGGCACTGCAGTCGCCGAAGGCAAAGAAACCCGTCAGTTCAATGGTGAATGGTACGTCATGGAAACAGGTCTCACTGCGGATTTGTCGCTTGTGAAGGCATGGAAAGGCGATACCGCAGGAAACCTCGTTTATCGCAAAACCGCGAGGAATTTCAATCCAATGATCGCAACAGCAGGTAAAGTTACCGTTGCCGAAGTAGAAGAACTGGTCCCGGCCGGAACACTTGATCCCGACCAAATACACACGCCGGGCATTTTCGTTCAGCGAATGATCGTCGGCAAAAGTTATACCAAGCACATTGAACGGCTTACGACTCGTGCACGGGAGAAAAACTGATGGCTTGGACACGCGAACAGATGGCAGCGCGCGCGGCGCGCGAATTACGAGACGGTTTTTACGTTAATCTTGGCATCGGGATACCTACCCTGGTCGCAAATGTGATCCCCCAGGGCATGACAGTGACCTTGCAGAGCGAGAACGGAATGCTAGGGATGGGCCCATTCCCCTACGAAGGAGAGGAGGATGCCGACCTTATCAATGCAGGCAAACAAACCATTACTGAACTTCCACAGACTAGCTATTTTTCTAGTGCTGATAGCTTCGCCATGATACGTGGCGGGCACATCAACTTGTCTATCCTGGGCGGGATGCAGGTTTCCGAAACTGGAGATCTCGCAAACTGGATGGTACCCGGCAAGATGATCAAGGGAATGGGTGGCGCGATGGATCTGGTCGCCGGCGTTAAGCGCGTCGTCGTCGTCATGGATCATTGCGAAAAAAGTGGCGAATCTAAATTTCGGCAGATCTGCAGCCTTCCATTGACAGGCAAAGGCGTTGTCGACCTGTTGGTAACTGATCTTGCGGTTTTTGAAATCGATCGAAAGGGCTCTGGCGCCACGCTAGTAGAACTAGCCGACGGTGTTACGCTAGACGAGATAAAGGCAAAGACGGAGGCCACTTTCGCGGTTCGCCTTGGGTAAGCATCTCTTCGGACTGGATACGCCGGCCTCATCCGGAGGACGGCGCATCACTGCTACCTGCCGTCCCTCCGCTAAGAGTCAATGCATGCAGCAGCACCAGGCTGCATCGATGCGGGTAAAGAGGGCCACCCGCCCGGGTGGGAATATTCCACACCCAGTGCCAGTGCTTCCAATTTTTTCGAGATTTAGCTGACCGTTTTAACCGGAATTTTGCCAATACGTTGTTGCCATTCGGCAGGTCCTGTCTTGTGGACGGATTCGCCATTGGAATCCACCGCCACAGTCACCGGCATATCCTCGACTTCAAACTCGTAGATCGCTTCCATACCCAGATCTTCGAAAGCAATCACTCGCGATTTACGGATAGCCTTTGACACAAGATAGGCAGCCCCTCCCACCGCCATCAAATAAACGGCGCGATGTTTTTTGATAGCCTCAATGGCAACCGGTCCACGTTCAGCTTTACCTATCATTCCGAGCAATCCGGTCTGCGCCAACATCATCTCCGTGAATTTATCCATACGGGTTGCAGTGGTGGGTCCCGCAGGACCAACCACTTCATCACGAACAGGATCAACCGGGCCAACGTAATAAATAAATCTACCTTTGAAGTCGACGCCTGAGGGGAGCGCTTCCCCGCGCGACAGAATTTCCTGAATCCGTTTGTGTGCCGCGTCCCGGCCGGTCAGCATCGCACCGTTCAGCAACAAAGTCTCGCCCGGTTTCCAGGTCGCAATCTCTGCGGCCGTGACTGTCGCAAGATTTACGCGTCGGGCCGTGGCGCCTGCCGACCAACTAATAATTGGCCAATCAGACAATTTCGGTACGTGCATCTCTGCAGGACCGGATCCGTCCAACACAAAATGCGCATGCCGGGTTGCGGCACAATTCGGGATCATGGCTACCGGCTTTGATGCCGCATGCGTCGGGAAGTCTTTGATTTTGACGTCCAGGACGGTGGTTAACCCACCGAGTCCTTGAGCACCAATCCCGAGCGCATTGACCTTCTCGTAAAGTTCTAGACGAAGTTCCTCAAGTCCGCTACGAGCGCCACGAACCCGAAGCTCCTGTATATCGATGGGATCCATGAGGGCTTCTTTGGCCATTACCATGGCCTTTTCCGCCGTACCGCCAATACCAATTCCGAGCATCCCGGGTGGACACCATCCCGCTCCCATCAACGGAACCGTCGCGAGAACCCAGTCAACCAAATTATCATTAGGGTTCATCATGATAAATTTCGACTTGTTTTCGGAACCGCCGCCTTTTGCTGCGACCGTAATCTCAAGCTCATCACCCGGAATCAACTCCATGTGGATAACAGCAGGTGTGTTGTCCTTAGTATTGATACGCTTGCCGGCTGGATCGGCGACGATTGACGCCCTGAGCTTGTTCTCCGGGTCCAGATAGGCTCGCCTAACGCCCTCGTTGATCATCTCCGTCAAACTCAACTTGGCCTCCCAACGAACCCCCATACCAATCTTACAAAAGACCGTCACAATCCCAGTGTCCTGACAAATCGGCCGATGACCCTCCGCACACATACGGGAGTTAATTAGGATCTGTGCCATGGCATCCTTCGCTGCACGCGATTCCTCTCGCTCATACGCGGCTGCGAGATTGGTGATGTAGTCCTTCGGATGGTAGTAGGAAATATACTGCAGCGCGTCGGCAACACTCTGGATTACATCTTCCTGACGAATAGCTGTCATGCCTCGCTCCTCATTACATTGTCTCAAAAGATAAATTCTGTCCCAGCCGCCGGCTATTCCACCATGTCGGACGGAAGAACGATGCACCCTATTCAGATAGATTAGCGCGTTGAACCGAGCCTTACTTGTCCTCACATTTATGTGGTGCAAAAAAAGCGGCCAGACCGCACCGGTCTTACAGAGAACTTGCAGCCTTATGCACTTTCACTGCCAACCTGCTGGTCTGGTTGCCCCTGCTGGAATGCGTCAAGCACAAGGCATGCCGCTTCAATTTCGCATAATCTCGGAAAATCATCTAAAGGCAATTTGAAACGGCGCGCGGAATGCATCAGCGGCACTAGACAGATATCTGCAAGGGTTATCTGATCGGAAAGGCTATACCGATATCTTTCGCCCTCTGAGGTCAACCAGAGTTCAAGCGCATCAAGTCCTTCGAGGAACCAGTGTCGGAACCATAGGCTGCGCTGGTCTCTGCTCGTTTTCAATGTCTTGCGGAGGTAGGACAGGACCCGAAGGTTTGTCATCGATTGAATGTCTGAAACAATCATCTGGGAGAACTGCCGCGCACGCGCACGGCGTTCAGGCTCGCTCGGGAGGAACGGAGGATCTGGCTTAATATCATCCAAATATTCGAGAATCGCGAGTGACTGGGAAACGATGAACGTGTTGTCCGTCAGGGTTGGCAAAACGCCTTGAGGGTTGACTGTCCGATAGTCAGCCAATAGTTGCTCTCCACCCTGCTGGGTGAGCGAGACGGGGATGCTGCGGTATGCGAGACCTTTGAGAGAGAGGCCAATGCGCACGCGATGAGAGGCTGGCGAGAGGAAAAATTCATGGAGCTCAAGCATCTTCGGCATTTTCTTTCTTGTACCGGAACCGTCGCGAAGAGCCTTTGGCCGAGCAAAGGGACCGCTAACCCAGCGCCTCCCTTACTGATCCCGCCCAACCTTGCACACTGCATCACCCAAGCGTCCACAAACTAGCCGCTGGTGATATTTAACTATCTGAAGATCATCGTAACACCCTGTCGGCGCCGAATTATCTCGAGAACTCCCTTAGTCATTCTTGGCGACGTGAATGACCAGTCCATCCAATTCAGGTGTGACCACGATCTGACACGTCAATCGACTAAGGGGCTTGCGATCATTGGCCAACTCAAGCGTCGCGTCTTCTATTTCATTTGGAGCGCCCACCACGCCGGCCCAAGCGTCGTCCACATAGGCGTGACAGGTACTGCAGGCGCAGCTGCCTCCGCAGATAGCAAGAATGCCAGGGACGCCATTAGCGATAGCACCTTCCATGACAGAAAGACCAATGGCAACATCAGTGACGTGCTGTTGACCGTCGAGATCGATAAAGGTAATTTTTGGCATGGCTCTGAATTTTCGTGTTAGAAGATTGTTTTGAGATCAATAGCAGTATCTGCAAGCTGTGCTTTAGGGTAGCAGCCTCCGGGGGTGGCTATAAGCTTACGCGAAACCATGTGTTCGGCCGGGCGATTGATAGAGTCGGCGGCAATCAAGCGCTCGTCCGCGTAGTAAAAAACCGAGAAAGCCCCCTTCTCAGGTTCGCCCCTCAGAACAAGTTCATCGTATCCGGTGGAAATCCCCGTCATCTGTAATTTAAAATCGTATTGATCGGACCAGAACCATGGGACCTGTGCATACGCGACAGGATGATCAAGCAAGGTACCGGCCGCAACCTTCGCCTGGTCCACGGCATTCTGCACCGACTCAATGCGGTGCGGCCGAGGGTACAATAAATTACGGTGCATGGTGCAATCTCCAGCCGAAACGATGGAGGGATCGCTAGTCCGCGCGAATTCGTCCACCACGATTCCACCGTCACATAATAACCCAGAGGCCCTAGCCAACTCGATGTTAGGAAGCACCCCAATCCCGGCCACGATCAGATCCGCCACCACACTTGAACCGTCAGCCGTGATTATCGTGAGCGCGTCCGGTGTGGCATCAATAGCACTCACCTGCTGTGCAAGTTGAATGTTGACGCCCCGCTCGCGATGTATACGTGCAAAAAAATCTGAGACTACAGGTGCCACCACTCGTTGCAGTACCCTAGATTGGGTCTCCAGTACCGCTACTTCACAGCCAAGTCCGCGCGCTATTGCGGCCACCTCGAGCCCGATAAAACCACCCCCGATGATGGCTACGCGGCGAGCCTGAGAGAGCCGCACGCGCAGGTTTTCGGCATCGTTCAGCCCCCGCAGATAACATACCCGTGGATCACCTGCGCCCGGTACCGTGAGTTCCCGGACACGCGCACCCGTCGTCAACGCTAGGCGGTCGTAACAGAGCTCCGCGCCGTCGGCCAGATAGACGATGCGGTTCTCCTTGTCCAGCTTTGCGACTGGCACGCCAAGATGGCATGCGATGCCTAGCTTGGCGTAATGATCTGCGGGTCGGAATAGGAGTCGAGGGGCCTCTACTTCGCCAAGCAAGTATTTCTTCGACAGTGGCGGACGCTGATAAGGCAAGCTCGCTTCCTCGCCCACCAGTAAAACCTCACCATCGAAGCCACCGCGACGCAAGCTCTCTGCGACCTGCAAGCCCGCCTGACCGGCCCCGACAATGATGAAACGCTTCATACGTTGCTTTTGGTGGCCGCGTTAGGTCTGCCGTTGAGGCAAATGCACCACCATGCCATCCATTTCTGGGGTTAGCTTTATCTGACAGCTCAACCGAGAATTGGACTGGCGGGGAACGGCCGTGCAGTCCAGCAGATCTTTCTCACTCGGCGTCTGCTCAGGCAGTTTGTCCAACCATGCAGGTTCGATGAAGACGTGGCATGTCGCGCAGGCGCATCCCCCGCCACACTCCGCGACAATCTCCGTTACGTCGTTTTGCACAGCCCCCTCCATTAGGGACCATCCGCCCGATATTTCAATCTCCCGACGTGTCTGATCTGACGCAACAAAAATCACTTTAGGCATGACTGGTTATTTCTCCGCGCTAGTTACATGTTTGGATAATTGGGGCCGCCGCCCCCTTCAGGAGTCACCCAATCAATATTTTGTGAAGGATCCTTAATGTCACAGGTCTTGCAGTGCACGCAGTTTTGCGCATTGATGCGCAAACTTTGCTGACCAGATTCTTCGACGAACTCGTAGACACCTGCCGGACAGTAACGCTGCTCTGGCCCAGCGTAGACGGCGAGATTAAGCCGAACGGGAACGCCCGCGTCTTTCAGCGTCAGATGGCAGGGTTGGTTTTCCTCATGGTTGGTGTTTGACAAAAACACCGAGGACAGCTTATCGAAGGTCAGTTGGCCATCCGGTTTGGGATAATCAATGGGCTTGCATTGTGCCGCAGGTTTGAGCGAAGTGTGATCCGGCGTATGCCTGAATGTCCAAGGTGCCTTACCGCGTAAGACCAAGGTATCGAGCGCCCCGTAGCCTAGGGCCACCCAAAGCCCCCAATGGAATGCCGGCTTGATGTTCCTCACTCGGTAGAGTTCATCCCAGAGCCACGAGTTCTTCAGGCGATGGGGGTAATCCACGGCTTCGCGCCCAATTTTATCGTCGACCCGGAGTAATTCGAACACGGCTTCCGCAGCCGTCATCCCCGATTTCATCGCCGTGTGGCTGCCTTTTATTTTCGGCAAATTGAGAAAACCGGCGGTGTCCCCGACGAGCATGCCGCCCGGGAACGTCAACTTGGGAATGGATTGAAAACCACCCGCGCTTATTGCGCGTGCACCGTAGGAAACGCGGCGCCCGCCACTAAATGTTTCACGAATGGCCGGATGCGTTTTGAACCGCTGCATTTCATCGAAAGGGCTCAGATAGGGATTACTGTAATTGAGGCCCAACACATAACCAACCGCGACCAAGTTGTTCTCAAGATGATAGAGAAAAGAGCCCCCGTACGTTGCCTGATCGACGGGCCAACCAATAGTATGGCTGACCAGACCTTCGAGGTGCTGATCAGGCTTCACTTCCCATAATTCCTTAATGCCTATCCCATAGACCTGCGGATCGACACCACTGCGCAACTGGAAGCGCTCAAATAATGTCTTGGTCAGTGACCCACGGCAACCTTCAGCAAAAATAGTCTGCCGCGCATGAAGTTCCATTCCAGGCGCAAAATTCGCACCCTCCTCACCCGCCTTCGTCCGCCCCATGTCTCCGGTTGCGACGCCCTTTACAGAGCCATCTGGATGATAGAGGACTTCGGCCGCGGCAAATCCGGGATAGATGTCAACGCCCAAGGCCTCTGCCTGCTGCGCAAGCCATCGACAAACATTACCCAAACTGACGATATAGTTCCCATGATTATGCATGGGGGGCGGCGTGGGCAATCTAAATGCCCGTTTTTCAGTCAGAAACAGAAAGCGATCTTCCGTGACCGGGGTGTTAAGTGGTGCGCCAAGCGTCTTCCAATCCGGGAGCAACTCGTCTAAAGCCCGTGGCTCAAAGACGGCGCCTGACAGCGTGTGCGCGCCTATCTCCGAGCCTTTCTCGAGCACACACACCGAAAGCTCATGGCCGTGCTCCGTCGCCAACTGTTTCAACCGTATCGCCGCAGCAAGGCCCGCTGGCCCACCGCCCACGATGACGACATCGAACTCCATTGCCTCTCGCTCCATGAGCTTGCTCCCTTTCGACGCTACTTACTGAGCGCGTCGATTAACGCGGGCACTTCCTTGAACAGATCACCCACCAGCCCATAATCCGCCACTTGAAAAATAGGCGCTTCCTCGTCCTTGTTGATGGCGACAATGACCTTGCTGTCCTTCATGCCCGCAAGATGTTGAATAGCACCGGAGATCCCAACAGCGACGTAAAGCTGCGGCGCTACTACCTTGCCAGTCTGACCAACCTGATAGTCATTGGGGACGTACCCGGCATCGACCGCTGCCCGAGAGGCACCCACTGCCGCACCGAGGGTATCCGCCAACTTTTCGATAATCGCAAAATTCTCGGCACTGCCGACGCCCCGTCCACCTGACACGATAATGTCGGCCGCCGCGAGTTCTGGTCGGCTAGATTTTGTAAGTTCTTCCCCCTTGAAAGAAGATAACCCTGCATCTGGCCCTGGTGGCACCTTTTCGATCGCGGCGCTACCGCCCGTGGCGGCCACCGGATCAAAACCTGTAGTCCGCACCGTGATCGCTTTGACTCGATCGATTGACTGCACTGTCGCCAAGACATTGCCGGCATAGATCGGTCGCACGAAGGTATCCTCACTGACAACACTTATGATGTCTGAGAGCTGCGCCACATCCAGTAACGCGGCTATTCGCGGCATTACGTTTTTCCCGTTGCTCGTTGCGGCCACCAGAAGATGACTGTAGCCGGCGGCCAACTGCACTACCAAGGGTGCGAGATTTTCCGCCAATCCATGTGCATAATGTCCGGCATCAGCGAGCAGCACTTTGCTGACACCCATTACCTGTGCAGCTGCATCTGCCACAGCCTGACATTCGTGGCCTGCCACGAGGATGTCCACTGAACCCAGTTTACTCGCCGCGGCGACGGCGTTAAGCGTCGCGATGTTGAGCATGACGTTGTTATGTTCTGCAATGACGAGGGCACCCATAATTCAAATTACCTTAGCTTCGTTGCGGAGTTTTGCTACTAATTCTTGAACATCTGCGACCTTCACACCGCCCGCCCTTGCGGCAGGCTCCGCGGCCTTAACGAGTTTCAGGCGCGGACTGATGTCTACCCCGAGTTCGGATGGGGTCACGATATCTAGGGGCTTCTTTTTTGCCTTCATGATGTTCGGTAATTTGACATAGCGAGGTTCGTTGAGTCGTAGATCGGCGGTGACTACTGCAGGCAGCTTAAGACTCAAGGTCTGCAGTCCGCCGTCAACTTCACGCTTCACTTCCAAGGTCTCCGATTGAACATCTAGTTTGGCCGCAAAGGTGCCCTGCGCCCAACCAAGTAATCCGGCGAGCATCTGGCCCGTCTGATTGGAATCGTCGTCGATCGCCTGCTTGCCAAGAATCACCAACCCCGGTTGCTCTTTATTGACCAACGCTTGCAATAACTTGGCGACCGCTAAGGGCTGCACCTCTTCATCGGTTTGTACCAAAATGCCCCGATCCGCACCCATGGCCATCGCCGTCCGCAAGGTTTCCTGACATTGGGCTGAGCCAATCGAAACCGCCAAGATTTCTTGGGCCTTACCGGCCTCCTGGAGGCGAATAGCCTCTTCTATCGCGATTTCGTCAAAAGGGTTCATCGACATCTTGACGTTGGCGAGTTCAACGCCGGAGCCATCAGATTTCGGACGCGCTTTAACGTTGTAATCAATAGCGCGCTTCACGGCCACCAGGATCTTCATGATTGCCTCCAGCTTAAGCAATTGGCGCCATCACGCACGCGGACCCTTCTCTGGGCGCGCGTAGGATGAGGCATGGACTCTATCAGGACGCCGGATATTACCAGTAAAGGCCTGATCGAAAAAGGCGAGATAAACGAGCAGACTGCGACACCGAGCGGCGCGCGCCGCGACGGTAGTTTGTGTGGGCTCGACCCACCCCGAGCGTGGTGCGAAGATGCCACCCGTCGTACGTCAACAGAAGGAAACACCGCATGCCTAATCGCTCAGATTCGCTCAAAAATGCACCGTCGGCCTCTGCCGAGAGCGCCTTTAACTGGGAAGATCCACTCTTGATCAGCAACCAGTTAACCGAGGAGGAGCGACTTGTACGGGACGCTGCGCGCGCCTTTTGCCAGGAGCGTCTGCAGCCCAGAGTCCGTGATATGCATCGGCACGAAACATTCGAACGCAGCCTCATGGAGGAATTTGGCGCGTTGGGTTTCCTAGGTTCCACTATCCCGACCGAATTCGGAGGTGGTGGATTGAATTATGTGTCCTATGGCCTTATCGCACGGGAAGTTGAGCGCGTGGATTCGGGATTTCGCTCCGCAATGAGCGTGCAATCGAGTCTCGTGATGTATCCGATCTATGCGTATGGAAATGACGCGCAGCGACGGAAATATCTACCCAAGTTGGCCTCCGGTGAGTGGGTCGGCTGTTTCGGACTCACCGAGCCTGACCATGGCTCAGATCCCGGCGGTATGCAGACGAAAGCTGTCTCCGTCGCCGGTGGGTACAAACTCACCGGAAACAAAATGTGGATCACTAACTCTCCGTTAGCGGACGTTCTGGTCGTATGGGCGAAAACTTCTGACAGTATTATTCGAGGTTTTGTGCTGGAGCGCGGTATGGCGGGCCTCGGCACACCCAAAATTGAAGGGAAGTTCTCGCTTCGCGCATCGGTAACCGGCGAAATTGTAATGGCGGATGTTTTCGTCCCCGAGGCTAATCTGTTGCCCAATGTCCAGGGCCTTCGTGGTCCCTTTGGCTGTCTGAACAGGGCTCGCTATGGCATTTCTTGGGGTGCTATGGGAGCGGCGGAGTTCTGTTGGCATGCGGCTCGTCAATACACGCTCGACCGCAAGCAGTTCGGTCGTCCGCTCGCCGCGACCCAGTTAGTTCAAAAAAAGCTAGCCGACATGCAGACCGAAATCACGCTGGGACTGCAAGGCGCCCTACAGCTTGGCCGAATGATCGACGCGGGCGTAGGGGCACCGGAAGCAATTTCATTGATGAAAAGAAACAACTGCGGTAAAGCTTTGGATATCGCCCGCCAAGCACGTGACATGCACGGTGGTAACGGCGTCTCAGACGAATACCACGTAATTCGCCATCTCATGAACCTCGAAGCCGTCAATACCTATGAGGGTACCCATGATGTTCATGCGCTCATTCTCGGACGAGCCCAAACGGGTTTACAAGCCTTCACGGCCTAACTGAGAGGAACGCCTTACATTGCGCAAGGCAGGCCCGGTATGGTTGAATTCGATACCGACTGCCCATTCTATATTTTGCAACTTGGGCGCGGAATGACCGTTTACGAGAGCCGCGAGGACTGGCGCGACGGCAACGACGGCGACACTTTCACATAGCAATCACGATGGGTCGAATCAACAAATGAATATTTATGTCGGGAACCTGCCCTACAACGTCCGTGACGAAGAACTTCGGGCCACTTTCGAACCTTATGGCACCGTTGTGTCCGCAGAGGTAATTTTTGACAAACGAACGCGTCGGTCGCGAGGATACGGCTTTGTGGAGATGACCGTCGACGCTGAAGGACAACGTGCAATCGCCGCCCTAAACGGCTCGGAACTTTACGGTCGCGAGTTGCGCGTAGATGCCTCTCAACCGAAAAGCGACAAGCCCGAGCCGGGAAGCCGCGAAGGGGGCTCTGAGCGTGATAACCGCGGCAGAAGCCCGCGTAGTGGAAACAACGAGCGCTCCAACCCTTCGCCTACCGCACCGGAAAGTGCAGCAGGCATTAAAGGGTTCTTCAAGCGGTTGTTCGGCTAGCTCAACATGGCGCCGAAGCCATGCGCTGACAGGTCGCCCTGCTCCGCATGGCACATCGGCAGAGCGTTGTGCCACGCGAGAATAGTCCCTGTCGGGACGGCGCTCCCCTGATTCTGCCGCCAACCCACCGGCGACGAGTCGTGGCATGCCCGATTTGTGACGGGAAAGGCTTGTCCACCATCTACGCGGCAAACAGTGCACTAAACGACACGTAAAAGCCCGCTCGAATTGAACGACTCACAGTACGTGCACCATTGGCGCACCCGGCCGAAAAAACTCAACGGGTCAATCTAATGACGGCGAGGACAGGCAGGCTGCATTGCCCGCCTCTCAACGCGCAACCATCCATCTACCGTTACGGCCCCTCGCCAGCGGCGTCAAGCCGACGCGTGGCGTCGGCGAAATAGTCGGGCTTGTCCGTTGTCCAGATTTCCCCCCAATGCTGGCCAGCGCCATCGATGGTGAGGATTTCTCCGTTAATGTATCCACCTGCTGGGCCCCCGATAAAAACGGCAGCCTCCGCAATCTGCCAAGGCGACCCGACCCGCTGCATCGGGTTAGTCAATGGGTATTTCGCGCGCGCCGCCTCACTATAGACCGCCCACCCTTCCGTCTGAATCGTGCCCGGGGCAATACAGTTGACGCGAATATCGAGAGGGGCCCATTCGACAGCGACAGCTTGTGACACCGCCACAACCCCTGCACGTGCGGCGACCGTATGGGCGACGCCATGCAGTCCCCGAGGCACCACCACAATATTCACGATGCTGCCAGGAAGATGCGTATCGCGCCATTTACGTGCGTGTGCCTGCATCATCGACCACGTACCATTTAAGTTGGTGTTAATGACCGTATTCCAGCCCTTTTCCGAGAAATCGAGAGCGGCCTGCGGAAACTGCCCACCTGCACTGTTGATAAGGATGTCGACTTTCTCAAAGCGCCCCCATATCGTCTCCGTTGAGCGTTCAACCCAAGCTCGATCGCGAATATCGACCGGTTCAAACTCCGCATCCAACCCGTGTTCCCGCATAGCATCGACTACGCCAACAAGCTTGTCCTCGTTTCGTCCACAGATGATGACGCTCGCCCCGAGACGCCCTGCGAGCCAAGCCGTCGCCCGACCAATACCGCTACCGCCGCCTGACACGAGAACAACTTTACCTTGCAGCATATCCGGCGCGAAGACCGTAGGATGAATCGCAAGTTCTTCGTTGCTGGTCGGAATTTCATTGAGGTCCGTCATGGTCGCCGTACTCATCGCCGTTGTAACAATTCGCGACTAATGATCATTTTTCGTACTTCAGTAGTGCCTGCGCCAATTTCCAAAAGTTTGATCGAACGATAGAGCCGATTGATCTCTGCTTCCCAGATGTAACCATAGCCACCGTGGATTTGAAGCGCCTCGTTCAGTACCTGATTGAGAGTATTCGCGGTATACATCAGCGAAGCTGCTGTCTGGGCATGGATCATGCCGCGACCACCCTCGCCAACTTCCAAATCGTTGGCTTCTGCGAGCACGCCGTAACATAGCGCGCGCATGCTCTCGACCCAAACGTACATGTCGGCAATCTTCGATTGGATCATTTGAAATTCAGACAACGGCTTGCCGAATTGGACACGCGTTTTCGCGTAATCAATCGAAAGCTCAAGCGCACGCTCAGCAACCCCAACGCAGATAGGCGAAATCACGGCGCGCTCGAGATCGAGTCCGCTCATAACCACGGCGACACCCATGTTTTCCTGCCCAACCAGATTTTCAACAGGAACTTTACAGTTATCGAAAACCAACTCTCCGGTCTGACTCCCGCGAAAGCCCATTTTTATGAGTTTTTGCGCGACACGAAAGCCTGGAAAGTTCTTTTCGACGATAAACGCGGATATACCATGAGGACCTCGCTCGGGAGCGGTCTTCGCGTAAACGAGCAAGGTATCGGCAACTGGTCCATTCGTGATGTAGATCTTGCGCCCATTCAAGATGTAGTAACCGCCGTCTCGCTTCGCCGTCGTGCGCATGGAACCGAGCGCATCGGAACCTGCCTCGGGCTCTGTCAATCCCAAGGCGCCAATGGCTTTACCGGAACACAAGTCAGGCACGTATTTTCGACGCAAATCGTCGTTGGAGTTACGATAAATATTATTCAGGCACAGATTTTCGTGTGCTATCCAGGACAAGCTAAGCGCGTAGTTCCACCGCGCCATGGCCTGACAAACTAGTCCACTGGTAAAGAAATCCAGACCGGCGCCCCCATACTCTTCTGGCACAGTGATTCCGAAGTAGCCTTGTTCTCCAATTTTCTCAAACACATCCTCCGGCCACCATTCCTCGTTGTCCATACGCGCAGCTAGTGGGTACAGCACATTACGTGAGAACTTGTCCGCTTCATCCAGAATGGTTTGTTGATCCGGTGTCAACTTGAATGCATGTGAACGCGGGGCAGCACTATCAAGGCTTGAAGATGGCTGGGACATCGTAAACTCCACTCGGCAGGTTGAAATCTAAATTTTCCGTGGCATCTAGCCATCGGCATTTGTTTGTCGGACCATAACGAATGCCCCCGGGGTTGTCCAACCAGAGGGCCTTAGCAGTCAGGTCTGTGGCTTACTCTTGGCGAGAAACGCCTCCATCGTGGCGAGCGTTGCGGGTGTTGCCGCGAGGCTTGCAATGGCCGCGCCTTCAAGCTCCAGTTGCTCAGGCAGTGTGTTTCGCAAACTTTGACGCAATAGCGCCTTCAAATTACCGACTGCATCGGAAGGCATAGATGCGAGTTGCAGCACCAATTTTTCGACCTCTTGTTCGAAGGTCTCGTCATCGACTACCCGGGCGATCAACCCCAGCTTTTGCGCCATATCCGCTGTCAGCGTTGGGTTGGTCGCAAGAATATCGAATGCGCGCTGCACCCCCACAAGTCGTGGCAGGAAATAAGTCGCCCCACCATCCGGCGTAAGGCCTGATCGCGTATAGGCGAAATTAAATTTCGAAGAGCGACTCGCGATGGCGAGATCGGTCATGCATACAAGGCTAACGCCGCCTCCCGCCGCGAGGCCATTAACCGCGGCTACCACCGGCACCGCCAATTTATTTAAGACCGCGATCGCCGAGTGAAAATCAATCGTCATTTCACGCACATGCGACTGAATGTGATCGCGCTCTCGCACAAACTCTCGCAAATCGCCCCCGACCGAAAACTGGTGGCCCTCGGCACTCAACAATACGCAACGTAACCCGGGCGTCACCTCACATTGGACCGCGGCGGTCCTGAGACCCTGCGTAACGAGTCGATCAACGGCGTTATAACCAGTCGGGTTAGAAAGCGTAATTCGAGCAATTCCGTTCTGGATTGAGAATTTAACCTTGCCACCACTCATCGACGTTCCTCTCTATGGATAGCGTTTAAATGCTCCGGCTTAGACACCATAACCTTGTCGATTACGTGATGAAGAACCAGCTCCGTCACCTTGTCCCACTGTTCGTCGAAGCGACCTTCGCGCAGTCCTGCCGCTAACGCTCGAGTTGCCGCCAACGGCACCATAGGTCTTCCTAAAAATGTGCAAAGCACGTCATTTTTTTTATCCGCAAGGCGCGCATCATCAGAAATTTCGCGCTCGGCTACACTCAACAGATAACTGCAGCACATAGCATGGTATCGATCTTTATCAGGCACATCTTCTTTGATCTGTTCGATGAAATCACGGACTACTCTCAGTATATCGGGTAGCGACGGCTGGTCTTGGCTCATAGTAGAATTGTCTCAGTGGTAGTGACCGAGCAGGGTCATTAGCAGGTCATATTCAATCAGTGCGGTGTTACGTCCACACGCTGCAAAGGCTGGCGAGCGACGTACACCGGTCCAGTGGCCGTGAGCCTGCATAATATTGAGCACTATCCAGCGAACAAACCCGAATACCTCCCACCAGTGCACGGCTTCGGCGTCAACCTCAATCCCGCTTGCCGCCGTGTATGCCCGATACAGTGGCTCGCGACCGCAGAATCCACCAACTGGTTTGTCGATGAGCCCGAAGCGCCATGAACGCAAACACAGCCAACCGAATTCTTCCATGGGATCGCCAAGATGAGCGCATTCCCAGTCCAGTACCGCCCGGATTCCTTCCTGCCCCATAAGCAGATTGCCGGTGCGAAAGTCACCATGGAGAAGACAGCGATTTGACGCGCGACGGGGGTGTCGAACCAACCAGCGAATCGCTAATTCGAGTGCCGGATGGGCCTCACCGTAATAATCAAAGCGCGCGAGTTGCGCCGCTACCGGATCGAGACTATCCGGGGTCTGTTCGAGGAACACTGCTTCCAGCGTCGAGATCGCGTGCAGCCGTCCAATAAAGTCACCTGCCTGCGTAGGAAAGTTCTGGCGTGCCATTTCGAATCGAGGGTCGGTCAGGAGTCGTCGGGGCAACGTTTCTCCCTCAACAAAGGCCACGACATAGCCACGGTCAAGTCCATCTTGCGGTTCAAACTCGAAAATCGGCTCCGGAATCGCCAACCCATGGCGCTGCGCGACTTCAAGCAACTGGTACTGGTCATGTGGCGCAATAAATGGCGACTGCTCGAGACGATAAGTTTCTTGCCTGAAGACCAAGCGACGGCGCGTAGGGCCTTCGACTAGGTCGAAAAGCAGTGTGCGATTTGAGCCGCCAAGCGTTGCTACCTCGATATTTTCAAGGGCGGCAGCCGTTCCAAAACGACGCCTTACCGCGCCCTCGAGCCGCTGTAGCAGCTCTCGGGGCGCCGCGGGTGAAGATGTTGCATCCATGTTCATTCAGAGCGGATAACCGACCGGTTTTCCATCTTCTAGGACTTCGATGTATTCCGTCATCCCTACTCCCGAACGATCGCCCCACTGCCAATGTGTGAAACCCTCGGCAATTCGGGATTCCAGCGTCCCGGCCCCCTCTTTGCGCCGATTACGCAACGGCAACAAGGTTTTGATTTCCCCCGTCACCTGTACCGCCCGTTGTGCCGTGCGGATACCGAGCTGTACATGACGGGGATCTTTTTCAGGCGTCCAATCTGTCCAAACATCCAAATCGGTAATTTCCTCGTACCCCCCGTCGTATTGAAGCACACCACATCGACGAGTAACCCCATCTCGCCCCGTGATTTTAAGTAACATAAAGCCCCGATCTGGACCAAAATTTGCGATAAAAAGACGATAAAAATAAATGTTAGTCCAGAAGCGCGGTCCCCAGGAATGATCACGCCAACCATGCCCGTCGAGGGGGAAAAATTCGTCTCCGACCCGGATGTGACCTAATACATTGGTATGTTGATTGAAATGGCCCAGCGAGAAATCGCGGCCATACATCGTCTCGATGTGAGGGTCCATCGGCTCACCACCATGCAATGGCGAATTACCCGTTGCTTCAAGCACGACTTCACAGGCTAACCGCGGGGCATTGGCAAATACTTTTTTTGGATCGCGCATCTGCTCCGCGCCAGACAGCACCATAACTTCGCCCTCATAGCGCATGCCCACCCGTTTCAAAGGCTCCGACACATGATATTTGAGCCCGCCCGCATCGTGCTGACCATTGGAGACGATAGTCGGTCGTTGGAACTGGCAGGCAACTCGGCCATCAGGAAGATAAAGACACACGGAAAGCTCCGCGTATCCTTCATTGACCCGATTGCCGAGCCGCATCCAGGCACCGTAGCGGCCTGCTGGATGAAAGCCATTCAGATAGACGCTTTCGTTGAAATTTTTTTCAGAAGACGGCGTATGGGTTAACTCATCCTGTGCGGTAAGGCGAAACGATTGCATGGATTCTCTTTCGATTGTGGACGGGACTGTCTGTCAAATTGTCTAATGAAGCCCGTAAAAGGCGCGATTTTCGCGCCAGTCCGGAAGCATGTAGCTAGAGAGGATAACCCGAAGGAATCCCGTCGCGCATGACCTCTACATATTCGGTCATGCCATACCCCTTCAACTCGCCCCAAGTGTACTCGGTGAAACACTCAGCGATCCGAGATTCTGTCAGCACACCCGCAATCTCGCGACGATTACGCAATGGCGCACAGTTCAATATACGTCCTTCAATTAGAGCCGCTCGGCGTGCAGTCCTCACGCTCAGACGGAAACTGACCGGATCTCGTTCATCAGACCACTCGTTGAAGATGTCCAAATCTATAATTTCTTCATATTTGCCATTTACTTGCAAAACACCGCCACGACGGACCTGCCCGTCCCCATTTGCGATTTTCAATAACATCAACCCATGGCATGAATCAAAATTCGCCATGTAAAGCCGGTCAAACAAAATGTTTTGCCAAAGCCGAGGTCCCCACGAGTGATCACGCCAGCCAAGCCCATCCAGATCCCAGTGCTCGTCGCCCAGCTGGAGGCGGCCGGTAACCTGGGTATGTTGGTTGAAATGACCGAGGGAAAAATTCCTACCATAAAGTGTTTCCTGATCATCACGCGTCGGTAAGCCGCCATGGACAGGCGACACCCCTTTATGAACCCATTGAACTTCGGCGGAGACTCTCGGTGCGCGCGCAAACAAGGTCTTTGGATCTCTGAACCAGTCAGGATCTGATACCAGCATCAATTCACCGCGGTAAGTCATCGTGATGGCTTGCAGCGGCTCCTGGACCGTTACCTCCAAGCCACCGGCGGAAAAACGCGAATTGTCTAGGATCTTTGGGCGCTTGAACTGACAGGCAATACGCCCGTCGGGCAAATACAGACAGACCGCCAGCTCGGCATAACCCTCGTGAACTCGGTTACCAAGCCGCATCCAACCGCCCCACTGGTGTCGGTGATCGAAGGCATTCATATAAACGCTTTCGTTAAAACAGCTCTCCGCGGATGGCGAGTGCGGATATTCGTCCTCTGCAGTCAAAAGATAGGATGACATCGGCGGTTCGGCCCCTGATTGAATATCTTGATATCGTAATGCGGGCGCCCCCGCTTGGCGACACACACGTGTGCAAAAGCCATGGTTGAGTTACGCTTGAGCGCTTAGCCGATATCTTCCCTTATGGTCTGCGGCAGACCTTAGGGTTCGGCCAAAAAAATCTGCTATCCATTACATTCAAACCGGGAGGATCCAACATGCGCTTTGGCTTTATGGAAGATTTTCGCAACCCCGTAAAATGGCGCAAGCCCTTTCCGGAGTTCTATTCATCTATTTTTGATCAAATCGTGCGGGCGGAAGAATTGGGCTATGACAACGTCTGGCTGACTGAGCATCACTTCACCGAGGACGGCTATAATCCGTCCATGTTCCCGACCGCCGCCGCAATCGCGGCTCGGACCAGTCGAATCCGCATTGGCACCTTCATTCATCTTCTACCATTCACGCATCCAGTCCGCGCGGCAGAAGATCTCGCTTGCGCCGACATTATCTCCAACGGCCGTATCGATTATGGCATTGGCCAAGGGTACTCCTATCACGAATTCAATGCCTTCTGCATGAACCGGAGCGAGCGTGGCCTGCGCATGCGTGAAGGCATTAACCTCATGGTTAAGCTTTTCACCGAAGAAAAAGTGACTTTCGATGGGCGCTTCACGCAAGTCAAGGAAATGACCCTTTCACCAAAGTCAGTGCAACTCCCCCATCCACCAATCTGGGTAGGTGCGCGCGGGCCGAAAGCGATTAAGCGTGCTGCTGAGATGGGCTACCACCTGATGGCGACGCTTGGACCTGATCCGGCGCCGCTCTACCAGCAGACTTTGCAGGAGACTGGGCGCAACCCGGCAGACTTCAATATATGTCAATTGCGGATGGTGTATTGCGCCGAAAACGAAGACCAAGCCTGGGACGAATGCCAACATCACCTATTCCACCTATTTGATTTTTATCAGGATATCCTGTCCGAAGCGAACGATGCGGAAGGGGATGACAAACCGCTACCCATCTCGCGGGCAGAAGATATTCGCCACTCCCCCCTCGCAGAGGGATTGATGATTGGGACACCCGAGCAGGTTGCCCGCAAGATGGAGAAATTCGCGGCTACTTATCAGTGCACTGACTTCATCATGGATTGTCAGTTCCCGGGACTAAATCCTAAGCTAGGTACACGCTCGTTGGAACTCTTCGCTAAGGAAGTTATGCCGGCATTCCGCTAAGCCGCGCGACGCTACCGTCTCGCTGTTGTTCGTGAAACGGCTGGCCTCCGGACGGGTAATTACCGTCCAGCGGCCAGTCGTCATGTTCAGATCACATTGTCCGCTATAAGCCCACGGATTTCCGCATCGTTGTAACCCAGTTCACGCGCAATTTGTCCGGAATGCTCGCCCAATGCCGGCACTCTAAAATCCACTTGTCCAGGCTCACTCGCATATTTGATCGGAATGCCAAGGTGATCGCGGCCCATGGCATCCTGCAGAAGCATCTCGCGTTCGGTCGTGTTCGGATCTAACGTCCCTTCGAGTAAGGT
The DNA here is from genome assembly GCA_903825645.1 of uncultured Pseudomonadota bacterium. GTDB lineage: Bacteria > Pseudomonadota > Gammaproteobacteria > CAIKBL01. Next base: position 32,172 of record CAIKBL010000023.1, read on the forward strand.
CCGCAGAGGCGCGTAACAACAGTCCACATCACTCAGCCATTCCAGGGCTTCAGCTTGCGTCTTCGCCTGGAAGAAATCTCGTAAAAATTCAATGACTGGTACCTGCGTGCGCCCCGGCGGATTTCGACACAAATCGAGCAGATCCAGTCGATCTGATTTGCGTAGAAAATTCTCACAAAAATGCAGTTCAATACCACCAAGTACGATCCACTTACCATCACTGGTTTCGTACATGTTGTAGAACGCCTGTCCGCCCCAATTACGCTCGAACTTGACGTCGTGCGCTTGACGCGCCGCGAACACCGGCCCTTGATAGTTAGCTGTCCAGGCCAGTAGCGCGTCATGCATGGAAATATCGAGGAAGTCTCCTTGTCCGGTTGTGCGCTGTCGCACCAGCGCCATTAAAACACCTGCAAACGCCGTGAGGGACCCACACATGTCAGCCGACGGCATGCCAACCAGCGTGGGTTTGCCATCATGTCCAACATTGAACGACATCACGCCCAGCAACGCTTCCACGGCGACGTTATGCGCGGGCCGGTCGCGGTAGCGCCCAGCTTGTCCGAAGGCGGAAAGCGAACAGTAGACCAACTGAGGGGCATGTGTCTTGAGCACGTCATAACCAAGACCGAGCCGCTCAATCACGCCTGGCCGAAATCCCTCGACAAACACGTCGGCGTTCTTCACAAGCCTGAGTAACAGCTCTTTGCCGCGTGGATCCTTGAGATTCAAACGAAGACTACGTTTGCCTCGATGGGTGTTTCGGAACCAAATGGACTCTCCGTCCTGCATCCAGCCGACCTGCCGCACGGGCTCTCCGCTGAACGACTCGACGCGGATGACATCGGCACCATGGTCCGACATCATCATCGTGAAATGCGGACCTGGCAGGAACATCGACAGGTCGACGACTTTGATACCTTCAAGCTTCATAACTAGGACACCCCGTCGCACGCAATAAAACGCAAACAAAAAAAAGCGGGGACTCGAGGCCCCCGCTCAGACTAGTCAGATCTGTAACAGTCAGGCTTTCGCAATCGCATTAATCAAATTTTCGTAAAGACCTGTCAGCATCGTTTTTACTTCCGCCTCCGGCGCACCTTTTGCTACCCAGTTGCTCCCCCAAACAACCCGGCAGCCCCCATCAGGCGCGTCCGACAACGTGACAACGGCGTGATAATGGTCGAGTGGTAACGGGCTAGGTGCGACGATCGAGTACGAAAAAACTGACTGTTCATACGCGCAGTCAAGACGTTCTATGACCTCACCCGGCGCGCCCTTAAGCTTGATCGTGCGCTCAGCTCCGACGCCGACACCCGTCAGGGTGCATGATTCGACGGCATCACCGAGTAGCTTACCCACACCGCCAAAATCCATCAGCGAGGCAAACACCTTCGAACGTGCGACCGGAATGGTTTTGTCGACGACTACAGCATATCCCATTTGAAACCTCCATCTCGTTTGGTTGGAATTAACTACGTCTGCCCCGTCGCACTTGCAGCGGAGAAGTGGAACAGAAGAGTGCAGGATCTGGAGCAGGTCGGCAACTCGAGCCCCTGCGCCACGAGGGAAAGCGTTGAGGAGAGAGGGGACGTCTACTGCCCCTGACTCTCTCCAGTCGCGACTACAACAGATCCTTATTCGATCTATTTCTTGGCGGCCAGCGGATTCACAAATTCAGTCTTGAAGCCAAGTTTACGCATGCCAACGAGACAACATTCGCTGTCTTCCTCAATAGTACCGCCGCTGGCACCGATGCCCCCGATTATTTCACCTAGTTCATCAAAAATAGGGTAACCCCCACCTACCATACAAATGCGCTCATCCGTATGCTGGAGGCCATACCCGAAGGCGCCAGGCAGCATGACGTCGCGGACCATATCGGTGGGGCGCTGGAATGCCACGGCCGTCCAAGCCTTCTTTTCCGCGATGAGGATATTAGCAATACGCCCTTTGTCTGGGCGTAGTGCGCCCCGTAGATGTCCCCCAAAGTCGACGACCGAGATCGAACTCGGTCGACCAATGGATTGGGCATAAGCAATGCCTTCTTTGAGCAAGGTCTCGACTTCAGCAAGCGTCAGTTCGCGCATAATGACTCCAGATTCAAACTTTGATTAACAACACCCCGTAGGGATCGTGCGGCGCACAGGGGTACCTAGGCAGCAAGTATCTCGCATCTTCGCATTGCCAGCACAGGAGCGCGAGACTGTCTGTCTGTGCTTACCGCGGCGGTTCTTACATGACTAAGGATTTCGCCGCCCGCCTGTAACCGTCTCATGGACAGGGGTAACCCACGCACCCTGCCGATGCGCACCCCAATAGCGCGCATGCAGTCGGCGTGTCATGGGCCCTGGTGTGCCGTCGCCGATCAAACGGCCATCCACACTCATTACCGGGACGATTCCGCCAGCCGTACTGGTCAGAAACACTTCATCCGCGTCGTATAGCGTCTCCGCGCCAAAGCGCGTGACCCTAGCGGCGATATGCTCAAGCGCGGCCAATTCGAGCACCGTCTGGCGGGTTATTCCCGGCAAAATACCCTCCCCAGGCGTCAGCAAGGTGCCACGGCTGTAGACAAACAGGTTAAACCCGGGCCCCTCCGTCAGATGGCCTGCGGAATCCAGCAGCACAGCCGTGTGAGCGTCACGTTCGAGCGCCTCGAACTGGGCACAGGTGAAATCACGCCATTGAAAACTTTTGACCGTGGGGTCGATTCCTCGGGTGGAAATTCGTTCAACCTGACCCGCAATTATCAAGGAGATCCCACTCTCCAGCGCGTCAACGGCGGCGATCCCGTCATAGGGTGCTGCAAAGGCGTAGAAACAATTCACCGCTATGCGTAGATCGCGCAATGCGGAAGACATAGTCCCCCGGGTACAAATCATTTCGACATAGGCGTATTCTAATCCGCTACGCCGCACACACTCTCCAAGAATTATCGAAATTTCGGCGAACGCAATAGGCGGGACCAGCTGCAGACAAAAACAATTTCGCTCAAAGCGATTAAGATGATCTGCCAGACGAAAAAAATTTCCACGCCAAGTGGTGACCCCATCGTAGACAGCATCACCGCGCCGGAATCCGGCGTCACCAAGAGGAATGCACGCCGTGCTGAGGGGCACATAATGTCCATCAATCCAAGCGCAGCCTGCCTCGAAAAAATCACTCATTTTGCAGTGAACCTGTTTGTAAAAAAAAGGATTGTGCGCTGCTTGCCTCTGTAGTGGAAATATGCGTCCAAATCGGCCCCGATCGAACTTGACACAGGGGGACCTCAAGCTTGGGTTCCGAAGAAATTTGGGAATTAGATTGATTTGTCTGCATAACCGTCCTGTGCGGCTGCCCCCTATGCCAACGGATGAAAGGACTCTTCGATCGATACCAACTTTAGTGAGAGAACAGAAACGTGGTCTGCACAGATATTCGGAGAAAGAAGATGTATGAAAAAGGCTCCATTCTTGTTACTGGCGCACTCGGTGGTTTGGGAACCGCGATCGTCGCCAGGCTACTGGCCGATGGTGGGAAGGTAATTGCGGTCGATCGCCGTTCCGACGATACGGCAGCCTGGCGCGCTCAATTTAGCGCTGATGTTCAGCGCAGACTCGATATCCGGGTACTTGACGTGACACGCGAATCTGATGTCATCGCGCTGGGTATGGCACTCAAGAAAGAAGAACGTCCTGTTGCCTATCTCATCAATAATGCGGGCGTAGCCGGCGCCGGGGCCCCTAGTCAGACAATGACCGCCAAAAATTTTGATATCGTCATCAAGGTCAATGTGCATGGTACTTTTTTCTGTACGCGAACTTTCTGTGGAGACATGCAGGCACGCGGGTTTGGACGAATCGTGAATCTCGCCTCGCTATATGCCTATCAGCCCGGACCAGGACAAGGCGCCTATGCCGCGGCTAAGGCCGGCATCGTGGGATATACCCATTCCGTTGCGCGCGATCTCGCTCCGTTCGGCGTTACCGTGAACGTGATCGCCCCGGGCTTGATTTGGCATGATCGGTTGCGCGGCGTTTTGCCGGAGGAGGAATACCGCGAGATGACCCGGTCTACTCCCATGCAACGGGCAGGCACACCTGACGAAATTGCCGGCACCGTTACTTTTCTGCTATCCAAGGATGCATCATACGTCACTGGTCAAACACTTCACGTAAATGGTGGCGTCTACATGACCGGTTAAGTCCATTATTCGGGCTTCGATCAACTCCTTCCGCCTCACCGAACGACGTTGTGTTCGACATCGACGCGATTTGGGCAGTCAGGCCGTCACGGAAACTTGGAGAAGGGCGGAGATACTGAGACGCGGAAGACGGTTGGCAAGTTCTTCATCGAGCGGCTGATGGCCCACCATCAGCCGATACCAAATCGGACCATAAATCAAATCGATAGCAAGCTCTATGTCTAGATCGTGACGGAATTCACCGTTGGCAATACCTGTCCGGAAAATTTCCGTAGCCGCGGCGCGACGTTGGAGCAGGAAGACTTCCCGAAAATGTGCCAGCACGTCCGGATTAGATTGGCCCTCGGCAATGATCTGCGCCGCGATCCGCCCGATTGGCCCACCTATCGTATGCACCATGCGGACAACTTGATCACGAATAGCTTCGACAGCGGTTGGCGCACGTTCAAAAGCGGTGCGCTGCTCAACTTCCTCAAAAAAAGCATCGATCACGATCGCTGCCTTGTTCGGCCACCAACGATAAATCGTGGTCTTTCCTACTCCGGCTTCGCGCGCGATGTTCTCTATCGCGAGGTTCCTAAGTGACACACGTTGCAACAGGCGCGCCGTGGCATCCAGGATGGACTTGCGCGCCAACTCGGAGCGGGGTCTCCCACTGGGACGTTTCTCGTCGCTCCTGAAATAAGCAAAGGACATTCAGCGGCAGCTTCTCGAAGTAAAAAATCATAAAGAGGCTAACGTCGCCCGAGCTTAGCAGTGCTTCAATCGCTAAAAAAGCCCCAGTGCAAACATCCATAACGCAAGAATTTAATGCAACTTATTGTCGTAAAAACCCGCTACTATCCCTGGATAGACGAGCATATCTGTCTCTCGCGCAGCAACCCGTTCGCCTTGCTGGTCATCGACTATGGTCTGATGCTCGAATTGAACCGCCCACGCCCCGTAACTGAGATTTCCCTATCCGCGGCTGCGTCAACGATAGGGGATAGATTTCAAGTCGAGAAGATGGCTACACTTGTGCGCCGCAATATTTGCGGAGATATAGAACAATTGCCCTCTCAAACACTCACCCAAACCTGCCAGGAGAATTCAATGCTTACCAAAGCAGCAACGGACATCGGGAAAATCATCAAAGAAAACAACAAGGCGCTCTGCGCCGAATTGGCGGCAGGCAATGCGGCTGGGATTACCCAAATGTACGGCAAGGGCGCGAAACTCATGCCACAACACACGGGAATCCTAAAAGGTAAAGAGATCGCGGCTTTCTGGCAGGGCGCCATCGACAAGGGGATCCGCGGCGCAAAATTGAAAACACTAGAAGTTGAAGTGTTTAGTGGCAAAACGGCCATCGAAGTGGGGACCTACATCCTCACCGGCGCCGAGCGTGCAGTGCTGGATGAAGGTAAGTACGTCGTTATCTGGAAAAAAGACGGTAAGGCCTGGAAAATCCATCGAGATATTCTCAACAGCAATCGACCGGCTGTCTAAAGTTACTGCCGTCGTCGTCGGTGCGCAGGACCGACGACGACGGCATAGCATACCCCGTCAATCGCTCATCAGCGCCTCTGCGACCCGTCCGCTGCCTTGGGTTGCGCATCTGCGGACTGAGACGGCTCTGCGACGGATTTCAGCGACGTGTCGTCCAGCCAGCGATATTTCACATTACCGATTAAGCCAGAAATGGGTCGCGTGATTCCGCCTCTAAGCGTGCCGTGCCCCGCACGCGCAATGATATCCTCAAAATTTGATTGCGGCGCATCGACGCTACCCCAAATGCGGAACTCGGGACCACGCCAATAGCCCTGCTCGTTCCGTAAATCTCCCATGAGATCCATGCTGTAAAGAATGGCTGCCCCGCGACCGAGCATATCGAGACTGCCGCCGAGCTCAAGCGGCGCGTCAAGAAGGTCCCGCCCGGGCTGATATTTGATCCCGCCGGCCATAGTCAATGCGACTGTCGGGCTCAACATGCGAAACTGCTCAACTTTCACATCGCGAGATTCGTCGCGCCGCAAATGAATGTCAATGCTATCGTAATCAATGCGCTCGATATAGTTCACGAGGCGAGCCACTGCCCCAGCACCGAAACCGCCCGTAGGCACGTAAGATAAGCCTTCTCCTAGGAATCCCAATACATCTGATGCCCCAATCAATAAACGACTGTCCGGCGGCAGCGGCCTGAATAATCCGCGGCGACTGTTCATTCGGAGATCGAAGAGCGCGCGATTGCGTAATTGCGAAAAATTGGGAAATTTACCTGTGGAGGTAAAATTCACCCCAAACAACCCCTCGATTCGGGCTTTTTTATCAGGCGCAAGCGCCTTACAAAATTCATTTAAATCGAAATCCGTGACCTTTCCTGCTAACGCCAAATTGTATGGCTCCGGTACGCCACCATTGAAGCGGGTAACCCCTTCAAAGACGAAGGCGCTGTCGTGGAAGTGGGCTTTGAGGCCGCTTAAGGCGAATTTATTCGCCCCCACCTCCAAGGCCCCCTCTAGCTTAGTAAAAAGCAAATAATCCGAATAAAAAAGCTTGTCTATCTTCAGCGCCACTTCAAAACCATAAGGCAATACGTTCCACGCTGCGACCGAATCAGGCGCCTCGTCAAGGCGAGCATTGGTTTTCGGTGATGACGATGTTCCCGCCGCTACTGGGGAAGCTCTCGCCTCAGCTGGAGAAATTGCTTTAGCGCTCGCCAGAATGTCATTTAAATAAAAAACCGCACTGGCTATGTCGAGACGCATGATGTCCGGTTGACCAGGTCGCGGCGCATAGTGTCCAACTAAAGTGGCGTTGGTCAGACCCGATTTTCCCTGCCCACTCAAGGGGGCGGTGAACTGAAAACCGTGACCATCCGCATTCATTTCCCCCGTAAGGGGTAACTCGAAGTTATCTATAGCGAGAGGCACGCGAGCGGCCAGCCTGTCGAGCGACGCCACGCCGGCGAGGTGACGGGCGGCATCGATTTTAACCTTCAGACTCAAACCACCCTGCGTCAATTTATGTCCAGGCATGACTGCCGGTTGGGACAAAAGTTGAGGAAGGTCAGCATGGAGCGACATATCCAGCGACGTCAGCGGGACTGTCTTCCCCGGCTCAATCTGCACATTGACATCGCCTGACACGGCGGCATGGTCACCTTGCCCAGAAAATAGTAGCCCAATTTTCGTCAAATCAGCTAGAATCCTCTGTTTTTCTACTCGAAGTTTGGCGAACGCCCTGACCGTAAATGGATTTAAGAGCGCACGCTTTCCATCGTCGATGCGCACATCCTCCACGCCCAGTGGTGAAACACTTTCTGCGACGAGCACGTCGCCATCGGAGTTGAGTTGGAGGCTGGCGTTAATCTCCGCGAAATGAATATTCTCCATCGGGGCGAATCTACCGATGACATCCGACGACAGATTGGCAATATTGAGCGCGACAGCGCCCACGACGTGCTGCGCCCAATTCTCTCCTGGCGAGATCTGTGCCCGCAAGGTAAGCCCTGGCGCCGCTCGCAGTTGAATCGTCGCGCGTGGACCCACCTTTAATGTGGCATCCGCCCGCGTGAACGAAAAAATGTCGCCTTCCCTCTTCACGCCATAGACCACATCGGCCACAACTGGCAGATCGGAAAAATCCTTAGACAAGGCGGCTGCTATAACAGGTTGTGCTACGACGGCATTGACGTCGACGGTAAGCCCGCCGCTCAAGGCAAATTCTGGTGAGGCCGACACCGTTGTATTCAGCGTTAAATCGTTGTCCCCTCGCAGCAATACTCTTCGGCCGGAGCGCAGTTTGGTATTCATGAGCGACAGCTCTAGCTTCGCGCCATCGTAACGAACGCTGGGGACGGCCTCGACGTCCAGATTGCGCAGTTGGGGCTTGCCCTGGGCCAGCATAGATATGCCCGTCAGTTTGACCGACGAGCCGGAATTTAGTGCCAAGATTTTTTCCGTTGGAGCACTCAGCGTCAGCACCGCGGAGGCGAGTTTCCCGCGAAAATTTATCCCCGAAAGAAAAGGGTTAAACCAGCTCAGCTCCACGCCCTTAGACGATAGTTCAAGGAGATCACCACGAGATCGCTGCAACCTGATGCCGTCTGGTCCATCGGATAAGTGCAAGGTCCGCAGCCCGGTCAGCGTCAGTAGCTCGGCTTGCGATGGCACCCCGACGCGCAAACCGAATGCCTCGACATCCCATTCACCGGTGCGCTGCGCAATCCGTGAATTAAACCGCAACGTCATGAAATTCGGCAGCGCACGATTCGCCAGCAATGTCGCGATGCGGGGAAGCTTGCTAATCGGATCAATTTCGATTTTTCCCTTCGCGCGATAACGCCACACGCCCTGCCCCTCCTTACGCAGACGCCGCGCCACTTTGACCGTGATGTTGGTCAGCAGTTGTGCCCCAGTTCGTATCTCGAAATCCCGCAGTCCCGCCCGGATATAATCCGTAGACCAGCTGGCAGATGGCTGCACCGAAAAGTCCACCTGTTCAGCCAGAATCTGGCCCTGCTGCACTACCCGTAATCCGGTCAATCGCGTCAATCCGGCCCCGGCCAGGCTAAAGCGAGCGTGTTCGTCGACCCGCAATTCATACTGCCCGGCGAGCTCTCCACCGAATTGAGCACCGGCGACGACGCCATTGAGCCAAGTCAGCGGAAGTGGTCCGACCGTAATATTGGCGAGCGGCCGTGGCGTGGCCAGAATACTCAGGGGTGAAGACAGATTGACCTCCACCGGTGCCACCAACTGCATTGAGAATCGTGGCGTGACTGGCGCGTCGGCAAGGCTGAGTTTGAATTGTCCGAGATTTAGATGCTGAGGATCGAAAGTGATGCTAGTCCGTGCTTGAAGCACTAAGCGAGCCGGCAATCCGTCACCGGACCCAACGACCCGATCCAGTGCGCCCAAGGCGAGCGTGGATTCCAAGGACACTAAACCGGCCGCGCGCAGCGTGTCGATCTGCACAGCCCCTCGCGCTTCGCTCTCAAGGGTAGGAAGCGTTTTCGACGCCACATAAGGAGCGATAAGCCCCTCGTTGCCCACCAATCGGTATCCCGCACTAAGGACACCATCCTCTCCCCGATAAAAACCGTTCAAGGTAAACCGGCCGCGTCTGAGTTTTTTCTCGCCGACCCGGACATCGAGTGAAACCGATTCTGGATTCGGGAGCAGCACTTCACTGCCATCATCTAATTTACGAAAACGTTTTCGGTAAGCGTCGCCCTCTAGCCCGGGTGGCGGTGAGACTTTCAGACGTAATTCGACATGCTCGGCGTTCGTAAAACCGGGCGGAATAAAATCACTCAAAAGTTTCGCTTTCAGAAAACGAATACGTCCTTGAGAAAGCTGGCTGAGTTTAAGGATCCCTTTGGCCTCGACATCGATAGCTTTCCCCGCAGCAACCCGCAGGGCTATCCCCAGCTCTCCCGTCAGGTGCGGGCGAAGATTGCCGCCGCTGAGATGAACCATAACCTTCTGATCCCCTTTGAGGCGCAGATCCAATTCTGCATCGACCCCTGCCAGGGCCACAGCATAGCCATGATTCAAAGTCGGGAACAAACCGGGGAAAGGCACGGTTGCCGCCGGGGATTCCGCCAAGCCGCGAAGATCAAGCTCGGTGTGCTGCACGATCAGATAGCGAATCGCCACGGTATCAACAAACAACGCCAACGGATTGAAGCCAACTGCAAATTCACCGATATGGTAACGACCGCCCTTGAATCCGACGTCAAGTCCCCGCGCGACTAAGGACCATGGTGTCAAGCGCAGGTAGTCAACAGCGAGGGAATCGACCATTGGCGCAATGTTTCGTAACACAAATGCTCGCTGTACTGAGGGCCTGAATGTATACATCACAGCCCCTACGAGAAGGCTCAAAAATAATAGCGCTAACCTGAATAGCCACCGCCGGTAACGCCCCGGTTTCCCACCGAAGCGCACCGACAACTCGTCCGCCGGCGTTTTTAACATTGGCGTCACCTACCCTCGCTACCTTTTCTCTCGCCTCGCCTAGAGGGAGATTTAGGACGCGTGGAGTTTTCAGTGTTCATTAAAATTGATGCCTTTATAGATTTAGCATCTGCATCCGGTCGACCGGATAGCGTTCTCCCATAGCGAAACCGATGGGGGCTACGGCTTCAAGCGCCTCGATATCTTCCGCTGATAGCGTGAGGGAAGTCGACTCCAAATTCTCTTCCAGACGCGTCAGTTTTGTCGTTCCCGGAATGGCAATGATATGGTCTCCCTGCGCTAACACCCACGCCAAAGCAACCTGAGCGGCGGTCGCGTCCCGTGCTTGCGCTATTCTAATGATCTGATCTACCACATCGAGGTTGCGGTTGAAATTTTCGCCCATGAAACGGGGTGATTCGCGTCTCACATCGTTAGTCGACAAATGCTGAAATTCGCGGATAGTACCTGTGAGGAAACCTCTTCCGAGCGGACTATACGCGACATAGCCGATGCCGAGCTCCTGACAAATCGTCAAAAGTTCGAGCTCCGGATCGCGAGACCACAACGAGTACTCAGTTTGCAGTGCCGAAATCGGATGTTCACGACACGCGCGGCGGATGGTCATCGGTGAGGCTTCGGACAGTCCCAAAAACCGCACATTACCTGCCCGGACCAAGTCAGCCATTGCCCCCACCGATTCCTCAATCGGCACGGCAGGATCAACACGTTCTTGATAATACAAATCGATATGGTCGACCTTCAGTCGGCGCAGACTCGCCTCGCAGGCGGCCCGAATATAATTAGGTCGCCCATTGACGCCGTGCCATCCTCCCTTTTCGTCTCGTACAAAACCAAATTTTGTCGCGACAAAGGCTTCTGAACGTCGCTTCACCAACGCCTTTCCTAGCAAAATTTCATTAGCGAAAGGGCCGTACATATCCGACGAATCAAGAAAATTTACGCCGCGAGCCAGTGCCTCTTGAATTAGTTTAATGGACGATTCGTCATCCGTCGGTCCGTAAAACTCAGACAGCCCCATACAACCCAAACCAAGGCTTGAGACCATTGCCCCAGTATTGCCCAGTGCCCGCGTCTGCATCGATCAAATCCCCTTTGCAATAACCACTCGAAGAATCGCCTCGAGAATACTTGACGAGCATGCTACACGAAGCAAGGCCTCGAACTGAGCGAGGAGACCAGGATAATAAACCACGGCACGCTACAAGGCGCAGCCCGAACACCCAAGTCATCCCCGGATGAGAGGGCTCGAAGGCGTGTCAATTTCGCCGGTGCTTGCATTTTTGAACGCGACTCACCGATACGACAAGCGAAGGGCCCTCCATCGGAGCCGTCTCAACCATCCCCGCCTTAGTCGGACACTTCCGGTGGCCGCTCAAAAAGGTCGAAGGGGACAGCGGTCCCCTGTAATGGAACCTAAATCCGATTTTTCGAGGCTATGTGCATTCTTAAAGCGCATGCATCACCCTAGGGTAACGCATTTGAACATTCGTCAAGATTGTGGCACATGCAAATGTTCCGTTGCCGAATAGCGTCGTAATTTCACCGCGGTAGCCGTTCTGCACACCTGTTTTTTTGGTATACCATCCAAGCGCTCGATTACCGGAATAAGGGATAGCGATTGTGCAGGTCTATTGAGATGTTCACTATTTCTCGGAAACATAAAGAGAGATATACCGCATACTCGAAGTCGTGCTGGAACGTGAGGGTTTTCACGAAAAAATTGGCCGAATCAACAGGGAATATACGAATACTAGGACAGTTAACCACAAGACACCTCCCTGCAGAGTAGATTCTGCTGTTGAATCTTGCGTACAGCATTTAGCCAAAGATTTGTAGGATTTTTCCTAAATTTTTATTGCGCAGCGCATCAAGCATCTAGGAACGAAGTCTGACTTAACGGCATTCAGCTTTTGCGCAGCCCTCTGCGTTGACGCGGGAAACCATAGGTCGTTTTTTTGCAAAAAATTCGCGCCACGCCTTAAGGCGCGCAAAGCCGACAGTGTGCTCAAATGGGCCCCATGAGTAGCGGCCCTGCACTGTTGTGAAACCTACGGAGATTTTTTATGAAATTTAGTTGCCACGTCCAGACCCGCATTTCGGATTACCGAATTGCCAAAGATCTCGAGGACTGGGGGTATGACGCTGTCTGGTTCCCCGATACCCAGATGATGTGGTCAGATTGCTATGCCACATTGGCTGCGGCCGCTTTATGCACGTCGAAAATACATCTCGGTACTGGCGTCGCAATCACAGGCACCCGTATCGCGCCAACTACCGCAGCAGCCATCGCATCGATCAACGTACTTGCACCGGGACGAACCTTTCTAGGGATCGGTTCCGGGCATACGGCCATGCGAGTCATGGGACAAGATCCAACGCCCGTAAAAGAGTTCCGAGAATACCTCCGGGTCGTGCGTGAGATGCTGAAGGGTGAAAAGGTCGACTACACCTATCGGGAAAAAACTACCCAAATCGCTTGGCAAGACCATGGCGCCGGTTTTCGTAATACTTGGGATCACATACCCATGTACGTCGCCGCTAACGGACCATTAGCGCTCCGCGCGGCGGGTGCCTACGGAGACGGACTTATCTCCATCTTCAACGAACAGCCAGAGGTAATGAAGAGTAATCTGGCACTGGTTACGGCTGGTGCAGAAAAAGTCGGCCAGCGCATTACTGATAATTTCCATACTATTTCGCTGTGTCACGCAGTGGTACTGAGACCGGGCGAAAAACTCACGGACACGCGGGTAATCGAATCAGCCGGTTCGTGGGTCGTGACCGCGCTACACTTCGTCTACGAGGTTTGGCGCTACACGCGTGACGATAGTGTGATCCCGCCCTACATGCGCAATGTCTGGGAAAAATATTTGGATAAAACAAAAAAAATAGCTCTGCCGGAAGCAGATCGACATCAGTTACTCCACGAGGGACACTGCAGTTATTATCCAGCAGAAGAACGTGGCTTGATTACCCCGGAAATGATAGAAGGGACCTGCATCGTTGGCGAGCCAGCAGAAGTAGCCGAAAAAATTCGGGCCGCTGAGCGCGCTGGACTAAAAGAAGTCAGCTTGCTTCCGCCGCTCATGTATCTGCGCCAAGTAGCACGTGACTTTGCGACGAAAGTAATTCCGCTCATTTGATAGGGGGAAGCTCGGAACATCGCATTCAAAACCAAACTCGGTCAATCGGTGGACAAGAAGTTCACTGATTGACCGAGGAGAAATTCGTAGCCAGACGGGCTCGGCGTTCAGATAACCCGATAGATCGCGCAGTACCGAGATTTCTTATGCCGCGAGGTGAACCTTGCTCAGTGCCCTTCGACGCAGAAAACGCTTGCTTGTCATCGCCCACAGGGGCGCCAGTGGATATCGGCCAGAGCACACCCTCTCGGCTTATCAACTGGCCCTCGACCAGGGAGCCGATTTCATTGAACCAGATCTGGTCGCCACGCGTGATGGCATACTCATTTGTCGGCATGAAAACGCATTGGCGCTACTCAACCCTGACGATAGTTTGATCCTGACGGACTCCAGCACAGACGTTTACCGCCACGACGAGTTCCGCAATCGTTTGACCGAAAAATCGGTAGATGGACGGATCCTCAGGGGATGGTTCAGCGAAGACTTCACCCTAGCAGAAATAAAAAAGCTGAGGGCAGTGGAGCGAATTCCCGGACTACGTCCGCACAACACACGCTACGATTATCTAGATGCTATTCCGACGTTTTCCGAAGTGCTGGACCTCATAAAATCACATGAGGAGCGGTCAGGAAACGCAGCAGGCGTCTATCCCGAGACAAAGCATCCGACCTACTTTCTGGAAGAAGGTACTTTTCTAAACGGACAAAAAATTCGCTTTGACCTTGGTCGCGCGTTGGTGAAAACGCTTTGGGATCTTGGTTTCACAGATCCACGGCGCATATTCATCCAGTCATTTGAATCGGCTAATCTCCGGACGTTAAAAAACGACACGCTACCAGAATTTGGGCTGGAAATTCCGCTGATTCAGCTGATAGAGGCCGACGGCGCACCCTATGAAACAGTGCGCGCCGGTCGAGCGGAACCCTACCAACTGATGATCCAGCCGGCGGGACTATCACGAGTTGCGCGCTATGCAAGCGGCATCGGTCCGGATAAGTCGCTGCTTATCCCGAGAGATGGCTCGAACTCGTTGAGCAGTCCTACTGGACTTCTGCGCGACGCGCACGCAGTCGGACTTGAAGTACATGCCTGGACATTCCGAGCGGAGAATTACTTTCTCCCCACGCCTTACCGTACGGGAAAAAATGACATCACTCATGGAGCAATCGAGCGCGAATTTTTCGAATTTATCAATGCTGGTGTGGATGGCGTATTTTCTGATCAACCAGACTTGGCGGTGAAAATGCGCGACGCTTAATCTGAAAAAATAACCAGTACCCTCGACTAGTGAGTAGCCCGGCTCCACAGAAACACGAGTATTAGCGGGCATGAAAAATCTTAGGATCTGGATGTGCGACGAAGTGCGGAAAAAGCTCGTGCGCATCCACGGTCAATACCGGGCCATGTTTAGCGCCCTATTCAAGATGATTGCCCCCGAGATCTCCATCACGACTTACCGCGTCTACGCCGGCGAATACCCTGACCTGGTCGATGCGCACGACGCCTAGCTTAGTTCAGGTTCCCCCTATTCGGTCTATGACGATTGACTATGAATTCGTCAATTCGAAGCCTTTTTCCGCGAACTGTTCAAGACACGCAAACCGACAGTTGGAATTTTTTTCGGACACCAGATATGACGAGAGCCCTCGGTGGTACCACCGAAAAAGCCTCACACGGATGGGGAATTGGTAAACATGTCTCGACGGTATTACTCCGGCGTCCCACCTGGATGAACTCTATAGCGTATACGTACGGTGTCTTCTACAGTAACCAGAACCAAGTAACCCGCCTGCCCAGCAGTGCCACACTTCTTGCTGGCAACCACCCTTTTCGGAACGCGACATTTACCTTCGAGAATATCTTCTTGGGGGGTCCAGAGTCACCCAGAAATCACCAGTGCATCGGGCCTTATTCTATCCAGACGATGTCCATGCGAGAGCGGAGGCGACCTTCGATAAGCCTATTGACGTCTGTTTACTAGCCCAGTCGGGTTTCCTCTCGCTCCTCGCGCTTCGTAACGGAGGAGGCACAGGCCCTTGAAGTCAACCAAGAGGAAGTCGACGTCCGCCTAAACATCTTTTATGCTTCGCGCCGAAGGATCGGCGACTCAGTTGCCATCAATGGCGAATCGGGCACCCCTCTTCGTACCAACACAGCAATCTTAGGGAGACAGCATGAATACTACAGGACTCGCATTGGTTGGACTCGCCTCATGGGCGATTATCCTGTCACTCTTCTTGGTAACGGTACGTGTCAACGCAATCCGGAGCGGGAAAGCACTCAACTCATTTGATCCCGCCGGTAAGGATCTTGAAGGATTCAGTTACCGAATGACTCGAGTTCATGCGAATATGTTGGAGAATCTCCCGATTCTCGCGTCTTTTTTGCTTTATGCCCTCGCAACGGGCCAAAGCGCTGTCACTGCCGGCTTGGCAGTCTGGCTGCTCTACGCCCGCCTCGCTCAGTCCGTCGTTCATATGATCTCCACCAGCGTCCCCTTTGTGATGATGCGCGCGACCCTTTTCAGCGCGCAGCAGTTCATTTGCTTGTATTGGGCATGGCAGTTCTGGCACGCCTAACCGCCACGGAGGGAAAGCGACGTCTGCCCGCGAAGTGGTGTGGTCCTAGGATGGACTTCGCGTCGCCGGCAGATCCAACCGAAGGCGCTTGAGGGAACCCCGATCGCGTACCGGTCATTGACCATAAAGAGGATAAGCGGCAACCCCAACAGATCCGAACCGTGCGATCGCAAGGATTCTTCTAAGCCTATTTGTGAATGACGAGCACGGACGTCGTAAGTGCCGGATCTGTGAAAAACGCAGGGCCTCGCGATGGTCAGCAATCATCCGCGTTGGCTTGGGAGACTAATCAAAAATGAAGCCCGTGACGTCTCGCTTTGCGCCGCGTTGGAGCCAAACTAAACTTTTTCGGCACCCTTTCTGGTAAGCGAGGCTTTTGCCAACCAAACAACCAGATGATTTAAAAGTGGATCCCGAGCACCGGATGCGGCTTGTAAGGAAATTCGAGTACTTTCTTTTCGTCACCATCTAATTCGATTGAAAGTGCCGAGATTGCATCCTCAAGATGTGCCATCTTTGTTGCACCGATTATAGGCGCCGTTATTCCCGGTTGCCCGATGACCCAGGCCAACGCCACCTGCGCATTACTGACGCCCCGAGCTTTTGCGACTGCCGAGACTTGTTCGACAATGGCAAAATCTTCGGGTTGGTAATAAAGGCGTCCGGCGAAATCATCACTTTTCGCACGCGTCGTATTCCCTTTGCTGACGGCCTTACGATTGCCGACCAGAAAACCCCGTGCCAGAGGACTCCAAGGGATCACGGCAATATTTTCATCGCGACAGAACGGAATCATTTCACGTTCCTCTTCGCGGTAGACAAGGTTGTAGTGGTTCTGCATGGACACAAATCGAGTCCAGCCATGGCGCTCAGCTACTGCCTGCATTTTCGCAAATTGCCACGCGTACATACTTGAAGCACCGATGTACAGTGCCTTACCTGAACGGACGATGTCGTGCAGCGCCTCCATCGTTTCCTCGATCGGCGTATTCGGATCGAACCGATGAATCTGGTACAGATCAATATAGTCGGTTCCTAGCCGTTTCAGCGAAGCATCGACAGAGTGCATGAGGTGTTTTCTCGACAGCCCGCGATCGTTGGAATCCTCACTCATCGGATTGAAAGCTTTAGTGGCTAACACGGCTTTTTCTCGACTTTCCGCGTATTTTTTTACGGCCTTACCCAGAATTTCCTCACTCACTCCCAGGGAATACACGTCCGCACTATCGTAAAAATTGATACCCGCCTCGAATGCGCGACGGAAAAACGGCAGGGACGTTTTATGATCAAGTACCCAATCGCGCCAGGTTGGCGTGCCATAGGACATACAGCCTAGGCAAAGTTGCGAAACCCTGAGCCCTGTCCCACCGAAATTGACGTATTTCATAGCTATCCCCTTCTTTTATAGTTCCCTTTTTTCGACAGTTCCGGCGACCTGTCTGCTCAAGATTGTATTTCAGCAGACCATTTCCCGAAGCGCACCGAGCAAGCTGGCGCAGTGCTCATCACTACCCACAGTAATGCGCAGAAACTGCTCGATCCTAGGTCGATCAAAATGCCGCACGATGATATGACGCACCCGCAGGCCTGCCTGAAGATCAGCGGCATCGTATTTAGGGTGTCGCACGAAAACGAAATTCGCCGACGAAGGAAGCACTTCAAAACCAAGCACAACCAATTCCGAGCACAACATTTCCCGGGTAGTCAGGATAGCTTGCCTCGTCTGTTCGAAATAAGATTGATCCGCAACTGCCTCCACGGCTCCAGCAATGGCTAACCGATCGAGCGGATAGGAGTTAAAACTATTTTTGACCCGTTCTAGCGCCTCAATCAAATCCGGATCTCCAACGGCATACCCCACTCGCAGCCCCGCCAACGATCTGGATTTCGAAAGCGTCTGCACAATCAATAAATTCGGATATTGATTGACGAGAGAAACCGCCGATTCCGCCCCGAAATCGACGTATGCCTCATCGACCACCACAACAGACTCCGTGTTGTGTTCGAGCAGCTTTTGGATTTCGGTCACCGGTACCGCACACCCTGTCGGCGCGTTGGGGTTAGGGAAAATGATACCCCCATTGGTCCGTCTATAATCCGCCAGACGGATCCCAAATTGATCCGTCAGTGGGATCTCCTCGAAATCTATTCCATAAAGACCGCAGTAAACCGGATAAAAACTGTAGGTGATGTCAGGGAACAATACCGGTTCATCCTGCGCAAGAAGCGCGAGAAAGGCATGTGCGAGTACTTCGTCTGATCCATTTCCGACGAAAATCTGATCGGGAGACAAGCGGAAATGCTCAGCCAGCGCTTCGCGGAGGCGATCCGAATTAGGATCCGGATATAGTCGAAGATTACCCAATTCCCCTTCAATCGCCGCCAATACCCGCGGCGAGGGGGGATATGGATTTTCATTTGTATTGAGCTTGATGAGATTCGCGATCTTCGGCTGTTCACCTGGTGAGTAAGGCGACAAGTCTCGGACAACATCGCTCCAGTAGCGTGAAGTCATATTGCTTTTTTCATCCGGTCGATTGGGGGTGAGAGACATCTTAAGAATAACCCATTCGGCGTGCGATGGCGCGCCGTTCGAAAAGGCTCTTGAGCGTCCGGTTTCGACCCGTTATCGTGTGCAGATGCTAATTGAACAAAAGCCGCCGGCAGGGGGGGAATTCCTGAGGGGCGGCCGAAAAAATCGGATGCCGGTGCTGGCTAAATCTGTCCCGGGCCCGTTTATCGCACAGCTAGGTGCTAGAAAGGCAGGAGATAAGGTGGCGGCGCCTGCAATCTGGCATATTGGCCCGTTTAATAATCGCAGTCCTAGCGGATAGCTTGGCCAGCATGCGGGAGGCGCAATCCATGCTCGGTGAATGGCTAGCGACAGCCCGGCGCGTCGTCGTATTTACTGGTGCAGGGATCAGTACGGAATCGGGTATTCCCGACTTTCGCAGTCCGCAGGGGATCTGGGCACAATTCAAGCCGATCCAGTTTTCGGATTTTATTGCCTCCGAGGAAAGCCGTCGGGAATCGTGGCGCCGCAAATTCATAATCGACCACGACATGCGGGTCGCTCGGCCTAATCGAGGACACCGTGCGGTGCAGGCTCTGGTGGCGCGTGGACAGTGCATTTGCGTCATCACTCAGAATATCGATGGTCTGCATCAGGTAAGCGGCATTACCGAAAGCCACCTCGTCGAGCTGCATGGCAACGGCACTTATGCAAAATGTCTCGAGTGCGGCCATCGCCACGAACTTGCACCAATTGAGCATGCATTTACCGGTCGTGGTGAGCTGCCGCATTGCCTAATCTGCGGTGGACTCGTGAAAGCGGCCACGATTTCTTTCGGTCAGACCATGCCAACCACCGCAATTCAACGGGCAGATGAAGCCTGTCAGAACTGTGATCTCTTCCTCGTCCTCGGTTCTTCTCTTGTCGTATATCCGGCCGCGACGTTCCCGTTGCGTGCCAAGCGAAACGGCGCCCGTTTGATCATCATCAATCGAGAGCCAACGCCTCAGGATGCTCACGCCGATCTTGTATTGCATGGTGAAATCGGACCCACGCTCGGTGCTGCAATTGATGTCTTTTAGCTAGTTTTATTTATCACTGGAACCTCCACAGGAGATCCCCATGAACTTGATCAAGGCCATCGTTGATCGTCAAGACGCCTATATGGCATGGCGCCGAAACCTCCACGCACATCCCGAGCTCGCCTATCAGGAACATCGAACCAGTGACTTCGTCGCGGCCAAGCTGACCGAGTTCGGCATTCCTGTTACTCGGGGACTTGGAAAAACAGGCGTTGTCGGGTCCCTGACTTCCGGGATCGGGACACGCCGAATTGGTCTGCGAGCTGACATGGATGCACTGCCTCTTCAGGAGTTGAATAAATTTGAACACTGCTCTCGCGAACCCGGGACTATGCATGCCTGTGGCCATGACGGGCATACTGTCATGCTGCTCGCCGCCGCCGAATATCTCGCAAGAACCAGGGATTTCGATGGAACGATTCATTTCATTTTTCAACCTGCAGAAGAAGGCGAAGCTGGCGCGAAGGCCATGATGAAAGACGGTTTGTTTACGCGGTTTCCTGTTGATGGTGTCTTCGGGCTACATAATTGGCCGTGGCTGGCCCCAGGTCATTTCGTTGTCCGGAATGGCCCCATGATGGCCGCTATGGATATTTTCGAAGCGACACTCCGTGGCCGAGGTGGCCACGCCGCCCAACCGCATCTGACCGTTGATCCCATCGTAGTCGCGAGCTTACTCATCCAGAGTTGGCAAACCGTGATATCAAGAAATGTCGATCCGCTTGAATCGGCGGTCGTGTCCGTCACTCAAATCCATGCCGGTAACGCATGGGCAGTAATCCCCGAAGAAGTCGTCCTGCGTGGAACGGTTCGAACTTTCAATCCTGATGTTCAACAAAAAATCGAGCATCGATTGCAAGAAATCGGTCAGGGGATCGCCGTCGCACACCAATGTAACTTCGACTGGCGATATGAGCGGCGCTTCCCGCCTACGGTCAATTCTCCCCGGGAGACCGAATGGGCAGCGCAGGCAGCTAGCCGCGTGTTTGGCGAGCAAGGAATTCGTCGCGACGTGGCGCCGAGCATGGGGTCGGAGGATTTCGGATGGATGCTACTCGAGCAGCCGGGCAACTATGCGTGGATTGGCAGCGGCGGCAGTGGAGACTGCCTGCTCCATAATCCATATTACGACTTTAACGACGAGATAATCCCGGCGGGCGCGAGCTATTGGGTCACCCTGGCGCAGCAGTTCCTCCATAACGTAGCACTAAGCTGAAGCACAGCAACAGCTACCCTTGTTCTTGGCTCAAGCCTCCTGATCGCCGGCCGATATCCTTCACGTAGGCTTGCGATTATGGTCGAAAAAGCGCGCTCGGCGAGGGAAAAATGACACAACTACTAGAGAAAATTGACGCGCGGACTAAACTCGCCGGCACTAATAAGCTCGAAATCCTGCTCTTCAGTCTCGGTCAAGATTTACGCACCGGGCGCAAGGAAACTTTCGGCATCAATGTCTTCAAGGTTCGCGAAGTCATGCGCGCACCAAGCGTTACGGCGGCACCGGATATGCCCAATGCAGTCGAAGGCATGGTGAGTTTGCGCGGCGCCCTCGTCCCCGTCATCGACCTAGCGAAATACGCCATGATTCAGACGGACACCCCACCCGGCATTATGATGGTGACAGAATACGCTAATCATGCTCAGGGTTTTCTAGTCGAGTCGGTCGATACCATTCTGCGGCTTGACTGGTCCGCGATGAAAGTTCCCCCGGACATGCTCACCGCCCAAACAGGCGGGCTCGTGACCGCGGTGACTGAAATCGCCGACGGCCGCTTGGTGATGCTGATGGATGTGGAGAAAATCCTGTCCGAGACCACGCGCTACGATAGTGACGCCCTTTTTGAAGAAATCCAGCCGCTCGAAATAAAAAATTGCTCGGTGATTTTTGCTGATGATTCGCACGTCGCGCGGCGTCAGCTCAGTCGTGCGCTCGATGTCATGCAGATAAAGTACAAAGGCCTTGTGAATGGCCTCCAAGCGTGGAACGAACTCTTACGCTTGGCCGAATACGCAGAGGCGAATGATATGCCTGTGAGACGGCTGGTTCAGGCCGTGATCACCGACGTGGAAATGCCTGAAATGGATGGTTACATGCTGACCAAACACATTAAAAACGATGCCCGGTTCGCCGGCATCCCCGTTATTATGCATTCCTCGCTGTCCAGCGGACAAAATCAGGAATTGGGGCGCTCAGTAGGGGTCGACGATTACGTGCCCAAACTCGACCCTCAACTGCTCGCCACTACGCTTACCCGATTAATCAAAAGCGGCGCGCCTCCGCGGCAAACGGCGGCCTGACGCGAACACGGCTGGTAGATAAGAAAAAGCGAACTGCCTCAATCGGTATATTAGGGCCATAGATATTCATTTTTGTGGCCGTCAGCGTGTGCGGCGCTACCGAAATTGGCCTTAAATCAAAACTGCAGATTGTGCGGCGAGTAGCGCTTCCAGCGGTCCAGTTCTGAGTTCTCGCATCCCCACCCCATAAGCAGCCCTCCATCTCTCCTGCCAGACCGTACACCGCACCCCGCTAGGCCCAGTAAAGCCCCGAACGGGCCTAACCAGTTTCGCCCGTTAGGGACGGAGTCCCGTCCGGCCTTTATAATGCTGTCGCACCTATCAGGGAGTCGACCGACATGTCCAATGCACCCTTGACCTGCTGCCTTACCTTCGACTTCGACGCGATGTCCTCATGGATCGGGAGCGTCAAATCCATGAATCCGAGCATGATATCTCGTGGGCAATTTGGGGCAGTGGCCATCCCGCGCCTACTGCACTTACTCGAGCAGTTCCAGGCAAAAGCCACTTTCGCGATTCCGGGACATACGGCTTATGCCTATCCGAATCTCGTTGAAACGATTTACGCGCGAGGGCATGAGATCGCCCACCACGGCTGGGTTCACGAAAATCCGGCCACCTTCGATGAAGCGGGCGAGCGCCGGATTCTTGACAAGGGACTGGAAGCGATTGCGCGCGTGATTGGCGTGCGTCCCATCGGATACCGCTCCCCAGCCTGGGATTTAAGTCCCCGCAGCATCGACCTCCTGCAGGAATATGGCTTCGTCTACGAATCAAGCTGCATGGGACATGACTTCTACCCCTACTATTTGCGTAGTGGAGACCGCTGGTCCCTTGATAGTGCGTATCACTTCGGGACCACCGTGGATTTAGTCGAAATGCCCGTGACTTGGATGCTTGACGATTTCCCGCCCAGCGAATTTGTATTAGGAATGAACACCGGACTACAACCGCCCTCTCAAATAGAGGAAAATTGGCGTGCCGATTTCGATTTTGCTCGCCAGCGCTGTCCCGACGGCGTCTTTATTCTAACGATGCATCCGCAGACCATCGCCCGAGGTCGATACTTTTTAATGTTGGAACGCCTACTCACCTATTTTTCTGGCCACCCCAATGTGACATTCGAGACGATGGGTAGCTATGCCGTGAATTGGCGTGCGGCCAATCCCTGTGCGGACTGGATTGCTGCAAATCCAGACCTAACCGGTCGTGACGCAATAGAACCGTAATTTCACCACACCGGACGCGGTCCGTGGCAGAATCGTATACTGCACCGCTACGTGGTTCGCCCACAAAGGATGCGGCGCCGGACACCAAACTTAAGTCTACGCTTCGAGGTCACAGCATTCTATGTTGCTTTCTGAAGATCAGTTAATTGTCCGGGACATGGCGCGCCGATTCGCCACCGAAGTCCTCGCCCCTGCTGCCGCACGATGGGACCGCGAACGCGTGTTTCCTGCGGCGGCGCTCCGCCAAATGGGCGACCTCGGGATGCTGGGTATGCTTGTCCCACCTGAATTTGATGGCGCCGGGCTCGACCATGTTTCCTTAGCCATTGCCCTCGAAGAGATTGCCGCGGGAGATGGCGCGACTTCTACCATCATGAGTGTGCAGAATTCGGTCGTCTGCATGCCAATTCTTCGGTTTGGAACTACTGAACAGAAGGAGAAATTTCTTCGTCCACTGGCTCGTGGGGCGCAGATCGGAGCCTTTTGCCTTACCGAGCCGCATGCGGGTTCGGACGCTGCAGCTATACGGTCGAGAGCCGAACGCACCTCGCGTGGATGGAAAATAAACGGCGTCAAACAATTCATTACCAGCGGAAAAAATGCGGACATCGCGATAGTCTTTGCGGTCACCGATCCAGCGGCGGGCAAGCGCGGTATCAGCGCTTTTCTCGTGCCTACCATCACCCCTGGCTACCGGGTAGCTCACGTCGAGAACAAACTCGGCCAGCGAGCCTCCGACACCGCACAAATAGCTTTCGAAGATTGCGAAGTGCCGGCTGACCATCTCCTCGGCGAAGAGGGTGGCGGCTACAAAGCAGCCCTTTCGAATCTGGAAGGTGGTCGAATCGGGATCGCGGCTCAGGCGATTGGGATGGCGCGCGCGGCCTTGGCAGCCGCATTAAAATACGCGGCAGAACGTGAAGCCTTTGGGGTCCCCCTCACCGGGCACCAAGCCATATCCTTCCGCCTTGCTGATATGGCGACACGAATCGAAGTGGCACGCCAGATGGTATTCCATGCGGCGGAGTTGCGTGATGCAGACAGGCCATGTTTGCGCGAAGCTTCAATGGCCAAGTTATTCGCGTCGGAAATGGCAGAACAGGTCTGCTCGGACGCAATCCAAATCCATGGTGGTTATGGCTACGTCGAAGACTTTCCGGTCGAGCGTATTTATCGTGACGTGCGCGTGTGCCAGATATACGAGGGAACCAGCGACGTTCAACGATTGGTCATCGCTCGCCAACTCGAGTTAGGCTAGCCACAGCCCGGTGCTTAACCAAAATTTCGATAAAAATCCCGAGTCGCATAACCTCGAGCCCAGATCTCGAAGACTGTCCCCAGGAGGAATGAAATGCCCTTGTTTAATCAATCACGCTTCCTAGAAGCCGTGAATGCAGATGGGGAATTCAAGATTGCAGCACGATTTTTTAATGGTGCCCTCAAGCTTTATTTTGAAAAAGAGTCCCTCTTACTGAAATTTCGCGACGGTACGCTACTGGCCATCTCCCCGGGCCAGAAATTCGACTCAGCGGATATTACGATTCGAGGGTCACTCGCCAACTGGGAAGAATTTTTAAAACCCATCCCCAGACCTTTTCTGCATGACATGTTCGCCGCTATCGTGCGGGACGAATTTGACTGGGCGGGCAATTCCGAGACGTTCTTTGCCTACTACGGGGCATTACGACGAATGTTTCAACTCATGCGCCAATGCGCAACCTGAGGAGAGAAAGTTTCATGGCAAGACATGACGCGGCGACCGGACATTACGTCTATCTCACTATCGATGGCATCGAGTACCGGGTTTACTATGAAAGTGCCGGGCAGGGTATCCCGCTAGTCTGTCAACATACGGCGGGTGCTCACGGCTCTCAGTGGCGGCACTTGCTTGAAGATCCCGAGATCACGTCACGTTATCGGGTAATAGCGTGGGATCTGCCGTTTCATGGCAAATCCTTGCCCCCCCTGGGCGATCTTCACTGGACCAGACCCTACAATCTGACGCGCGATTTTTTTCTCAAATTTATTACGATTTTTTGTGCCACGCTTGAGCTTGATCGCCCCATCTTCATGGGGTGCTCTATGGGCGGACAAATCGCTGTTGATCTTGCAGCAGAATATCCAGACCGCTTCCGCGCGGTGATTGGCGTGGAGTCTTCTTTGAGTAGCCCCGGATACTACTTGGACGAGTGGTATCACCCACGGGTCAGTAATGAAGCGAAACCCGCGATGATGTACGCGCTATGTGCCCCCACAAGTCCAGAAGCAAACGTGCGGGAAACCGTCTTTGGCTACAGTCAGGGCGCCCCGATGGTCTTCAAGGGCGATCTGTTCTACTACTCAGTTGAGTACGATGGCGCAAAGGTGGTCAATAAAATCGACACGCAAAAAATATCAGTTTATTTCCTGACAGGAGAATATGACTTCGCGACCAGTCCGGACATGACCCGCGAACTCGCTGCGAAGATAGCAGGAGCCCAATTTACGGAGATGAAAGACAACGGACATTTTCCGATGAGTGAAAATCCCACAAAATTCATGGCTTATTTAAAGCCTATTCTAAAGGAAGTCGCGGAACGCTAATTCCGCGACAATACAGGACAAGTGCGGCGCGCGTACTGGCGCTGCATCTCGTCTTTCAATAAAAATTCTGCCCGATCGCCGCGCGCGCTTCGAGCCACGCCGATGGCGCAAAACGCGGCCCATACAATTCTGCCATTTGCTTGCATTCCGCCACGAAGTCTTTGATCCCGACAGTGTCGATGAAGGACAGCGTGCCCCCGGTCCATGGTGGGAACCCCCAACCCAAAATTGAGCCGAGATCACCATCGATCGGGTTGGTCAACACACGCTCCTCGACGCAACGCGCCGTCTCCAACGCCTGGATATACAGGAGCCGCTTACGCACCTCCTCCGCTTCCGGTTGCGCCTTGGCGAGTGGGAAGTGCTCGGAAAGACCCGCCCATAGAGACTTCCGCGCGTCGGCGGGATAGTCGTAAAAGCCATGGCCATATCGTTTGCCCGGCCGTTTTAGCACTTCCATCATCTTCCGCAAGACCGGCCAACCTGAGGCATCCTTGTAACTAGCCCCCAGATCCCGCCGAGTCTGCTCTGTGACGTGATAGGCGAGCTCCAAGGTCACTTCATCAAGGACAGCAAGAGGTCCTACCGGCATACCAGCTTGCCTCGCGACGTTCTCTATTAACGCCGGACTGACCCCCTCGCCGACCAAGGTCATCCCTTCGTTGGTAAACGTTGCGAAAACGCGACTGGTATAAAAACCGCGCGAATCGTTGACAACAATCGGTGTTTTTCGCAACTGAATAACATAATCAATCGCGCAGGCTAGGGTTTCGGCCGAGGATTGTTTGCCCACAATGATTTCGACCAATGGCATTTTTTCCGCCGGAGAGAAAAAGTGCACGCCGATAAAATTCGCTGGTCTAGCAGAGGCCTCCGCCAGACTGGTGATCGGCAATGTCGAGGTATTACTCGCAAAAATCGCCGTGGACGGAATGACAGCTTCCGCCTGACGGGTCACATCCGCCTTGATAGTTCGATCCTCGAACACGGCTTCGACCACTAAATCGCAGCCTGTAAGATCCGCATACCCACTAACCGTCTGGATTCTGGACAGCAACTCCGCGCCCTTGGCCGCACTGCTACGTCCACGTTCCACATCCTTGGCGACGAGCTTCTCGCTGTACTGCTTACCTTTCTCCGCTTTCTCGATCGTGCTATCCAGCAATTTCACCTGCATGCCGGCCCGCGCCGAGATATAGGCAATGCTGGCGCCCATCATTCCTGCCCCCAAGATCCCCACTGTCGACACCTTCCTAACGGGAACGTCAGCCGGCCGTCGCGCGCCCTTTTCCGCGGCCCCCTTGTTCACGAACATGGTACGAATCATGTTACGTGACACAGGCGAAAGTAGCAGGGTCGACAAGTAGCGGGATTCGATCTTCAATCCGGTCTCGATTGGTACCTGCGTACCTTCATAGACCGCAGACATGATGGCGATAGGTGCTGGATAATTGTGCTGTGTTCGCTTGGAAACAAGTGCAGTGCCACCCATGAATAGCTGGGCGCTGCGGGGATCCATTCCACCCGCGCCTCCGGGTACTTTGAACCCCTTGGTATCCCAGGGTTGCACGCCAATGCCCCCATCCAGAATCCACTCGCGCGCTACCCTGATCAGCTGATCCTGCGGTACGACCTTATGGAAAATTTTCTTCGCCAAGGCCTCCTGAACACTCAGGTGTGTCCCCTCTATGATAATCATCAACGCGTCGTGGATACCGATAAGGCGAGGCAATCGCTGCGTACCACCCGCACCTGGGAGTAGCCCGACCAAGACTTCAGGCAAGCCAATCCGGGCAGTTTGGTTGTCAGCAGCAACGCGATAGTGACAAGCTAACGCCAGCTCCAAGCCTCCGCCAAGCGCTGTTCCATTGATCGCCGCGGCAATCGGCTTACCGCAGGTTTCAAGTTTACGAAAAAGCTCGTTCAACGGCCAAGCAAATGCCATCGCGCTCTTCGCATCCGTAATCTTTTCGTGGGAAGCGAGGAGCCACTTGAGATCAGCGCCGGCCATGAAATCGGCTTTTGCGGAAGTAATGACAGCGCCCTTAATAGCGGGACTGGTCGAAATTTGCTGTATTGCGGCAGTCAGCTCCTCCATGAAATCAGGAGTCACCACATTCATGGGACGTCCTTGGACGTCGATCGTCAGCAAAGCGATACCGTCGTTATCGACGGCAATACTCAATGTTTGGTTCATGATAATGCCTTCATTGGATGCAGATCCGGGCGGCATTTGCGCCCAGATAAACTGAACGTGTTAGTTGACTCGCTCAATGATGGTCGCTGTTCCCATACCTGCGCCAACGCAGAGATTGATCAGCGCAGTGCCCTGATTTCGGCGCTCCAGCTCATCTAGCACAGTCCCGAGAATCATCGCGCCGGTAGCTCCCAACGGGTGCCCCATCGCAATCGCGCCTCCGTTGACATTAATCTTCTCGTGCGAAATATTCATATCCTGCATAAACAACATAACGACCGAGGCGAAAGCCTCGTTTAGTTCGAAAAGATCGATGTCACTGGTATTCATACCGGCCCGTTTCAGGGCTTTACGCGCAGAAGGCGCGGGCCCGGTAAGCATGATTGTCGGTTCCGAACCTACGGACGCGAACGCACGAATTTTGGCGCGAGGTTTCAAGCCCAGTCGCTCGCCCATTTCTTTTGTCCCGAGCAGCACGGCCGCGCAACCGTCGACAATGCCACTGCTATTGCCACCAGTGTGGACGTGTTCGATCTGCTCGACCCCTGGATAGCGCTGGAGCGCGACCGCGTCGAAACCGAATTCATTCCCCAGCTGCGTAAACGCCGGCTTGAGGCTCGCGAGCTCTTCTAGACTTGTTTGCGGCCGCATGTGCTCGTCACGTGCCAAAACTACTTCTCCCAGGATGTCCCGAACGGGGATGACTGTGTTGTTGAACCATCCGTTCTTCCATGCTTGTCCTGCGCGCCGTTGGCTCTCGCAGGCGTACGCGTCCACATCCTTTCGAGAAAATCCATGGATTGTCGCGATCAGATCAGCTCCGATCCCTTGTGGTGCGAAATAGGACTTGTAGGCCACCGCAGGATCAGTGGCCCAAGCACCACCGTCCGAGCCCATTGGCACACGGGACATGGACTCGACTCCGCCACCGATAGTCAAATCGGACTGCCCAGCCATGATTTGCGCGGCCGCGGTGTTCACCGCTTCCAAACCAGAAGCGCAGAACCTGTTCAACTGCTTGCCCGGCACTGACTCGGCGTAATCCGCGATGATCGCCGCCACCCGTGGGATGACGGCACCTTGTTCACCCACAGGTGACACGCAACCGAACACAATATCATCCACCAGCGTCGTATCAAGGTGATTGCGCTCTCTAATGGCAGTGAGTATTTGAGCTGCCAACTGAATCGGGGTGATTTCGTGCAATCCGCCAGTAGCTTTCCCGCGCCCGCGGGGGGTGCGCACACAGTCAAAAATGTAGGCGTCGGCCATCGTTGCTTACCTCTGTTGATAAAAACGCGGGCGCCGCTCCGAAAACGGCAGCGCCACTGTCACGGATAAAACGAAACTACCCGGCAATCTTCAGGGACTATCGCGAGCGGGTCTGTGTCGATTATAGGCGGAATTGCGCACCCGGGTCTCGGGTCTGGCTCAAGACAACTACTCGACATCAGATCTCGAGCACATAAGCACCGGCAGCGCTCGAGCGGGAGACTGGCCTTCCAGAACGGACGGGCCAAAATTAAACCAAGAAAGACTGGAAACTGTTTGTGTCGAGGGTTTTCCAGCGGGCAAACACGTCGCGAACCGCCCGCTCAAGATCGCCTCCGGGCCCTATTCTTGTCCGCCAAAGTATATCCGCGAGGCCATAATTAAGCTGCGCCCGAGAGTAAAATAAGCAACGAAAGACGCTACCCTTCCGGAAAATCTCGATGGAGGATTGGGACCACGAATTCAAACCACCCGCTCGTCTCTGACATCGTCTCGACGATGAGTTCCTCACCGACCCCGAAGCTCTACGACCGAGGAGCGTTGGCCGGGACATGGATAGTGGCTTCACGGCAGTCGTACTCAATTGCGTACAGCAGCACAACTTCCTGTTCTCGTCGATCCACGAGGTCACGTCGGCACCGATGGTGATCGTCGGGCATCGGGCTAAGCTCGTGGAGGTGGCGGCCGAGTTCGCGGACGAGCCTTTTCTTTATTTGAAATCCCCGGCCATTGTACGAAAGTACCGGCGCTTATGGGACCGGATAAGCAGATCCATGCAGTAATCCGCGCGGTATTGACGCCAGACCGTGCCACGGCTGGCGCCGTCGCACGAAATGCGTTGGGCTTCCATCTCCAACTTGCGGCTTATCATTGCTCTTGGGCGGGGGATGATGTTTGTGGCGAGGATTTCGCGGGTATCAGGAGTGACCGTCTGATGGATATCAGACTCCGGGTAGAGGTCACATGGCGTTGCGCGAGACTATTTGGGCCTACCTGGACGACGGGGCATCGCAAATTAACCTAGATCCGATTAACGCAAAGGGAGAGTGTCCGGATCGCGCCGGGGGGTGGTATGTCATGGGACTTATCGACCTTATAGGCGTTTCCACTCGATCGACGTCGAGCGCTCGGCCATGCCTCCTTGCCCTTGCCGACTACAGGCGGCAACAAAGAGTCAGATAAAGCGAAGGTGGTGGATAGACGACGTCGTTAAGAATCGATCCGGGCATTCATCTAGGGTGTTGTTCTTGAACGTCGATAAAAGGATTAACCTCGAAGCCGCTACACGCCCCTGACTCCTTTTTTGTATCCGCTGATGTCTTCGAGTCGCGACCCTATCCATAACCATAGGCCGGGCGTGCGAGCAGTGCCCGCGCCCGGGAACAATGAGGGGCACCGCGGGCTGTTTAGTCCCCGGGCGGAGAGGCATCCCTGCCCATCCGCTCGTTCCGTCCATCGCGTTTCACCCGAACTCGGAGTCTACGATGCGCTTTTCTAACGGTTTTTTTTCTTGGTCATCGTCGTCTGCTTTGGCCTTAAAGCAATCATTCATCTACGCCGTGCCCGCTAGGAAGCCCTATCGGTCCACGGTTTTTTAAGATGGCGGTGACAGCAATCTAACGCACCGAATATTTTCTTCCCCGCTTATCAGCTTTCTGATCCCTTACCCAGGACCTGCTAATGCATCAACCCTTGGTTGGCGCGGGCGCTGGTAGGTATTATCCCGACTGCAATACTCGCTCCACACCCCATCAGCTTTTTCGCCGCTTCCAAGCGTAAGACAAACCGGTCAGCCCAATAGCGAATAACGAGAAGGTAGCCGGCTCGGGCACCGTCGCAGGATTTACCGCTGGGGGATTGGAAGTACTGGTAGCAAAGCTACACGCTTCATCAGGGTTGTTGATTATACCGCTCCCACCGCTCTGGAGCACGCAAGATGAATTCTGATACCCACCACTAACGAATGCCGATTGGTTTTCATTTCCGTTCACGGAAGGGAATGCAGTCCCCGGTGCATTTAATACGTTACTTGTACTATTCCAAACGACGTCAAAATAAACG
Organism: uncultured Pseudomonadota bacterium; assembly: GCA_903825645.1. Lineage (GTDB taxonomy): Bacteria > Pseudomonadota > Gammaproteobacteria > CAIKBL01. The sequence continues at coordinate 63,283 of CAIKBL010000023.1, forward strand.
CTAGGGTACTGAGCATCGCCGCCATCAGCGCCGAGGACAATAATATTGCCGGTTCCATCCGTTTTCGCCCAAAGATCGAACAGTGTGGTGCCGCTGTTCGTGGAATTTAACGTCGACCCGTTTTGTGCGCTCGCAGACCAACTAGAGAGATCGCTGACGATATCCTGAAATGATAGACCAGGTGAGAGCGGACTGTTGAGCGTGAACGTGAAACTCACATAGTCAGTCGTAGAGAAGGACGTGCCAGTTGATCCATTAACAGCATAAGTGAAAGGGTTACCGGTATAAGTGTACGTCGCTCCCGCCTGACTCAGAATAGGTTGCGCCGGCGCGACAAAAGAGACGCACGAAAGAGTCACGGCAGCTGCGGTGATCAGTGATTTTCTTGTTTTCATCTAAAATCCTCCTTTGGGTGAGCAGAATCCCGAAGTTTTTATTGACATGCTCAGGGGCGTCGACTGCTTTGAGACGAAGAATAAACACTTAATATGTCAGTTACGTTAACGTACAGACGCTGAGCGTGGTGTCTGGTTTTAAACGTTTCTGCGTGGGGGTCTTGATAAATTTAGCTAGGCCGATCAGACCTCACTGAAGAGGCAGGCCAAGGACGACAAGGACGACAGCGGATGCTGGCCCGGAGACCAAAAAATAAAAAAATCAATCTTCTAGGAAACACGGTTGGCGTCGCAGCGTCCTCGGGCTTAAACTTGTCCCGCAACGGCACGAAGGATCTGACTAGGTTAGATAAACGGATTCTTAGCTTGGAATTTTAGCTCCGCTTTTCGCTCGGTTTCCGCACGCAACGTCGGAACTACAGTGGCCTTGAATTGTTAACAGTGAATCTCGTCACGATGACAATCACGTAGCGCCACCAGATGCCATAATTCAGCTCCTTCGCTTTGCGCCCCGTTTCCTTGGACTCTTGATGTATTCCAACGAGGATATGTGGGGAAGCAGCACCGCAGTAGCTGCGTGACCGAATTACGACGATAACGCACTGTAATCAATGCGTCATGACCACGTAATGAAAGGGTAGTAGAAATCGCCGCACTAGTGTGAATCACAGAGGGTCGCTCCGGCAGGAGGCCCTTGGGCACTTGCGAAAGCATGTGAAGGGGCCTCAACAGGCGTAATTGCTTTAACCGTTTGGAGTCTGGCTATGTTCCGTCACGACCAAAAGCTGCTCGGTTTTTTTGTGTTGTTTTTTTGCATGACGCATCAGGCCTCAGCATTTACCGTACCTTCTAATCTTGGCTATGGGGAGACTTCAGTCTCGCCGCCCGGGTATCCATCTTTTTTCGATACGTCTACTGTCACTTTTGCGAAGCTTGCCGATGGTAGCTTCCAACTAAGCGCGACAGGTGATGCAAGTAACCTGTCGTTTGGTTCTTCAGCCTCGGCGGCCCAACAATGGGCCGTGAGTGGCGGTACCTTTAATTTAGTGGCGAATTTTTCGGATGCGCTGGTATTTAATTCCACGGGCAGTAGTGTTTCAGTTGGCGGTCATATCCCGGGTTACAGTGGCATCGGGGTTGTTACGTACGGAGGGACGACTGTCACAAACAACACACCATCGACTTTGTTTAGCGCTAATCTCCTCAGGTCGGCGCAATCCAATACCACGCCTTACGGGTTAGGGTTTACCTCAGATTATGGAAGTGCGGGCGGATGGGGGGCGCAATTCATGAACTCAAATGAGAGCGTCTGGTTCTATGACAACAATAGCCTCTGGAGCGTCATTCTGGCAGACGTTTCACTGAACGCGCACAGGCAAACTTGGAGTGCGACAATCGGGACGAGCATCAGTACCCTGACGACTGTTCCGTTACCGGGTGCGGTCTGGTTGTTTGGCTGCGCATGCCTGATTCTCACCCAGCGTCGCCGCAGTGCGCGCTGCGTCCAACGAACACGGCGGTTATAGAGCCCATGATTCAAACTGACGGGCGGAAGTCGGAGAGCACATCGGTATTTCTTCAATAACCGGTAGACGGGTTGAAGCCCAAGCTCGGAGGGACGCTTAAGCAGACCGCTCGCGAGAACCATCTTGTTCGCTGTGCGGAGGTAAGCGTAATAGCGCGCGGCGGGACGCCTCTTGTGAGGTTTACCCGAAACAGGGGGACCAGCGGCGTTTTCCCCTCTGCGCCCTCTTCGCGCTGCTGCGACATCAAAGGGCTTGAACGTTGTCAAATCGACCTTTGGCGGCGGACAAGGGATCATAATGCTCCGTCGCCAAAACCGCTGCAGTTGAAGCCGCCGATACCGACGTTACCGACGTTACCGCCATCGAACAGCGGACAAGCCAACTCATCCGTTAATAACTCGGCGCAGTGCCAGCCACGTACGAGCATGATGAACCAAGGATTTGACTAACAAGTCCCGTTCCACAGAAACCTCCCTAAAGTAGCGCACATTCGCGCGCGAAACCGAAAACCATCAGATCCGCACGATGACCTTCTCCCCAACCAATTCGGGCGGACTCAAATAGAATCGCTCGGTAACCATGCTCCGCATAAATGTTCGGCCAGACGCGAAGTTAACGGCCCGACGTGCGCCGCGCGCCGTAGTAGGAAGGAGGTGACGCACAGATTTCATCGTTCATACCGAAGGACCCCTGATTCGCCTTCAGTTCAATCAGTCAACACGGCAGCTACGAACGCCGCCGGCCCTAAGCTTGCGACAGTAATGATCGCACTGGTCGATACTGTCCGGGCAGCCTATCATGACACGCGGCTACCGCACACCGCATCACTCAACGAAACAGAAAGGGGAATTACGATATCTTACTGATTCGTAATAAAAATTGAGTAAATCTGAAAGCCCTTCGTCTATCCGAACAGCATCATTAGAAAAGTGGTTACGCGAGCGACAGTGCACAGAAGTCGAGTGTATTATTCCGGACTTCTCCGGCGTTGCCCGTGGGAAAATAATGCCTGCAAGCAAGTTCTGGAAAGAGGAACGGTTACGTCTTCCGGAAGGCGTTTTCGTGCAGACGGTGACAGGTGAATACCCGGATGATGACGTCACAGATCCGACCGAGCCCGACATGTTGCTGCGACCCGATGTCGCGACAATTCGGTTGGTACCCTGGGCGACGGAGCCGACTGCACAGGTCATCCACGACTGCTTCTATAACGATGGCCGCCCTGTTGATCTCGCGCCACGTACCGTACTACGTCGAGTTCTTGACTTATACGCGAGACGTGGATGGAAGCCGGTTATCGCGCCGGAACTCGAGTTCTTTCTGGTCGAAAAAAATATAGATCCGGATCTCCCATTGAAACCGCCGATTGGTCGATCGGGACGCCCGGAGACGGCGCGCCAGGCATACGGCATCGATGCGGTCAACGAGTTCGACCCCTTGTTCGAAGATATCTATGCTTATTGTGAAGTCTAGGAGCTCGATATCGACACACTCACCCATGAATCTGGTGCCGCGCAGATGGAAATCAATTTCCTGCACGGAGACCCCATGGATTTGGCCGATCAGGCTTTTTTGTTCAAGCGAACCTGTCGTGAAGCCGCCTACAGGCATGGTATCTATGCAACCTTCATGGCAAAACCGCTGAAGGATGAGCCGGGCAGTGCGATGCACATACACCAAAGTGTGTTGGACCTCGCGACCGGTCAAAACATTTTCGCAAACGAAGAAGGGAAATTGACCGAGCTTTTTCTTTCACATATCGCCGGCTTACAGAAATATCTTCCGGCGGCCATGAGCTTCTTGGCACCCAATGTCAATTCATATCGCCGCCTTGCCAGCGGCAATTTTGCGCCCATGAATGTTCAATGGGGCTACGATAATCGAACAGTCGGTTTAAGAGTCCCTGTCGCGGACGCCCAGGCTACTCGCGTAGAGAATCGGGTCGCAGGTGCAGATGTTAATCCTTACCTAGCCATTGCCATGTCGCTCGCCTGTGGTTACCTAGGCATGTTGGAAGGATTACAACCATCCTCGCCGGTGACCGAAAGTGGCTACGACCTCGGATACCAGCTGCCACACAATCTCGAAGATGCCCTCAAACTTCTGCATGCCTCCACGTCACTAAAAGAACTCATCGGCGAGCGCTTCGTGCGCTGTTATGCTGCGGTGAAGCAAAAAGAGTACGCCACGTTTTTCCAAGTGATCAGTTCGTGGGAACGCGAATTCTTACTCCTGAACGTGTAGCTCCATTGGTGGCGAGGTACACGGCAATCTGGAGATCGACCGGCAAGCAGGCGCTGCTTACGAGACACTTGCTCACTCGGGTATTTGTGCTGCTCACGAGTCTGATGTTCGCCTTGAGCGCCTGTAACGGAAAAGGGGATGGGCAAACTCCTAGCCGGAAGCCTAATGATCCCGAGATCTCTGCGGACCGAACACTCAACATATATAACTGGTCAGATTACATCGCCGAAAACACTATCGCCGATTTCGAGAAAGAAACCGGTATCAAAGTGCAGTACGACGTCTTCGACTCGAATGAGGTCTTGGAAGCCAAGCTCCTCGCTGGCAACACCGGATACGACATAGTCGTACCCAGCGCTTCGTTCGTGGCACGACAAATCAAGGCAGGAATATTCCAGACGCTCAATCGAAAAAAGCTGCCGAATTACAAAAACTTAGATCGCGATGTAATGATGATCCTCGCGGATTACGATGCCGGAAACGAGCATGTGGTGCCCTGGATGTGGGGCACCACGGGGATAGGCTACAACGCAAGCATGTTAAAAAAACGGCTGCCAGGCGTAAATCCCAATTCATGGGATATCCTATTCAAACCTGAAAACATCTCGAAATTAAAAGATTGCGGCGTTGCCATCCTGGATACGCCCACGGAAGTTTTTCCCATTGCCCTACGATATCTGGGGCTCCGCACCGACAGTCAGGACAAAGAAAGCCTTGCCCAGATTGAAAAACTCTTTGTGCGCATAAGACCTTCGATCAGATACTTCCATTCGTCTCAGTACATCAATGATCTGGCCAACGGTGAATTATGTCTTGTGCTGGGTTGGAGTGGTGATGTTTTAATTGCCCGTCGTCGGGCTGCCGAAGCCCGTAACCGTCAGGAGATCGAATACGTCATTCCAAAGGAAGGTTCTTTGATGTGGATTGATACGTTGGCAATCCCAAAAGATGCGCCTCACCGGGAAAATGCATACAAATTCCTGAATTACGTCATGCAAGCTAACGTCGCGGCGAGCGTCACCAATCACGTTAATTACGCGAATGGTAATACCGCGTCGCTTCCCTATGTGAAGCCCGAGATTGTAAATGACAAGTCTATTTACCCCTCCGAGCAGGCCAAGGAAAAATTATTTTCGAACGTCGTTTATACGCCTACTTATGAACGCTTAATGACGCGGACATGGACTCGCATCAAGACCCAGAGGTGAGATTTATGACGATAGTCTTTACTTG
>CAIKBL010000024.1 GCA_903825645.1 uncultured Pseudomonadota bacterium
AACGCTATCTGACGCACAGCGTCCAGATCATTGCCGAGATCCCCACGTCGACAGCACGGGCGGCGAGATGCGCCTGGCAAGTCATCCCGGCCATCATTAAGGCATGACTTTTATCCGCGCCGGGTCGATGACGCGCCGCCTTTCTGCGCGCCATCGATTACCTGACGGTCAACGCCAAACGGGCATATCCTCAGCGAGACCGACGCAGCGGCCGCTTGGCGACTGGGCTCAAGCCCGTATTCGGGCTCGCTTAAGTACCTACGTATGCGCCCGTGCTAGGCCCGCTTTGCCTTGGGCCGTCTGTCGCACGCTTTGATTTTTGTCTGAGCCTAGCGGAACATCTCCCCCAAGCACAATTTAATGGCCATTTTCGATGACATTCCCCCACCCAAGTGACGACATCCATCACTGCTTTGTCTGTGGAACTGACAATCCGTACGGTTTGCAAATTCGTTTCACCCTGGCGGATGGGCTGTGCCGTGGGCAGTTCACCCCGGCATCGCACCACGGCGGCTATGACAACATCACGCACGGTGGCATCGTGTTCAGTGTGCTGGATGACGCCATGGCGAACTGGCTCATCCTGCAAGGTGCACGAGCGTTCACCGCCAAAGCCGAGATCCGCTACCGCGAACCCCTGCCCGTGGGCGTCCAGGTAGACATAGAAGCGCAGCTCAAGGCCCGGAAACGGCGACTCGTGCTACTCACCTCGAGCGCGCGCCGCTGCGATAACGGGAACGTCGTGGCTGAGGCGGAAGCAAGTTTCATGCTGGACGATCCGGCGCAGACACTGGTCTGGGCATGAGCGCGCGCGGTCCGAGCGTGCAGGACTGCGCCACCTGCGGTGCACCGTTCACCTGCGGCGCCGGCTGCGATCAGTGTTGGTGCCAAAACTTACCCGCGCTGCCCCGCATCGAACTCGACCAGAACACCGGGTGCGACTGTCCCACCTGTCTCGCCGTGCGCACCCGATATCTGGTCCCAAAGCCCCGATCGCCCTGACGGCAACCATGCGATTCGTGCGCGAAAAAACCCTGCATTTCCAGCATTGCGATCCGGCCGGGATTATTTTCTATCCCCAGTACTTTGTTCTTTTTCACGAAGTACTGGAAGAATGGTTCACCGAAGGTCTTAAAACTCCATACGGCGATTATATCCGTCATCGGCGACTGGGGGTTCCTGCGGTGAAAACGAGCGCCGACTTTTTGCGCCAAGTATTCTTGGGCGACGTGATCCGTTTAGAGCTCCAATGCCACCGGATCGGCTCGAGCTCGCTCGATTACAGTATTGAGGCTTGGTGTCACAACACATGCTGCGCCCGGGCGGAAACCACGGTGGTCCAGATGTCGCTCGAAACCCGTCGCGCGGTGCCCTTTGACGATGCGCTGCGCGCACGGCTGTCCGGATTCCTGCTCCCGCGAGCGGACTAAGCCATCTGCCGCTTCAATCGGCGATCGTCTGCGCGCCCCAGTCGCGCACACGCTCTTTCACATCGAGGTAATCGTTAGGGCGAACCGGTCGATCCCATTTCAAATTCCAAGCAAACAGACCATCCTGGGCGTGACCATTCCACACATCGGTGATCCGTCCATCCTCGACTTTGAAAATTTCGATTCCTGAAGTACATAACCGCTGTCCCTTCCGGGTAGTGCCGAGCGTCTCCCACGCCGTGGTCACGTAAGAGCCCTCCGCGACTTCGAGAATGCTATGAAACACCACATCGTGCAGCCCGCGTCGAAAGAATCGGACGCGTTCGGCAAGCTCAGCATTGGTTAGGATTTCGATTTTTCCGGGGTAGTGTCGCCGATAGGGATCCGTGACGATCTCGCCGAGCTTGTCTATTTCGCCTCGGTTCCAGATTTCTTCCTGATAACGGCGCAAGACGGTGGTCGGAGAAGCATGCGAGTCGTGAGTCATAGCAAATCACTCCAGAAAAATAACCGGGCATACGTCGGTCTAATTCGGCGCGCCCGCGAGTGGCGATCTTAACCCAAACTCGGGCCTACTCGCGCGTCGACAGGAACGGTGTACAGTGTGCGCCGTTCAAGAAGCTGGAGCACTGCGCCCTGAAGACTCAATTCCGCTCGGTATGGCGACACGTATTGCCTCTCGGTCTGTGCCTCGCTTTATTGCAACTCACTGCATGTTCCCGAAATCAGGAAGACGATCCGCCGGTCCATCCGACGGAGGCCGCCCGACGCGCGCAGGCAGAAATCGAAGCTCTGAGCCAACAGACGGCAGAGGAAAGCCCGGAGGCGCCAGAACAGCCGGCGCAAGACGCAGCCCAGTCGAAACCGCCTGCGGCATCTCAATCCTGGTCGGAAAAAACAGCCGAAGCGCAGCAGAAGTCTGGCCCGTCGCCCCGCGAAGGCGGTGGGGCGGCGCGCCCCAGCGCCAGCAACGGCCCTCCTCCCGGTCAAGCGCAGCTCCCGGCAGGGGCCACACCCATCACACCCGCTGGGGAAAACGCGCCCGCCAGTTCTGCGGCGGGTGGCAGTGGACTGGGTCACGTTCCGCCGGGCAAACCGACGGGAAATGCACCGGCAATTCCGAGCAATCAACCCCTGCTCGAGACGCTACCGGACAAAGGGAATGACGATATCGTCGCGCGACAATTACGGGAAGCGGCAAACCGAGAAACGGATCCGGTGCTGCGCAGAAAGCTGCAGGATGAATACCGGAAATATAAAGGCGAGCAGCCATGAGTGTCGACGCTACTCAGGAGAGGGTGGCAGACGTCCCTCCACGGCCTGCTTTGGGCGGCAGCACCACATTCACGCCTTACGCGCCGCCGGACGCCCGTCTGCAACAGCCACAGCGCACCTGGCAGACTCCGCTCGCCTTAAGCCTTCTCCTTCTAACGGCTATCGGCGCAGCAGCCACTTTATCCTGGCTGCCACACTGGCTGATCGCAAGCCACCCAGCCTGGCTGGCTGATTTGCCACTCGCAGAAACCGACCGTCCGGCGCTCGAGCCGCTAGCGGCGAAAGCCGCAGCCGAAACGGCGATGGCTGCCTTGGTCCCAGCCATCGAGGCCTTGCAACACCAGCATGCGGAGAATTGGGCAAGCACCGAATTTGCCGCGCTGGAAGCCGCTCAAGCGCACAGTTTGCAAGCCTATCGGACGGGCCGTTATACCGCGGCCCGTCAAGCCTGCGCGACCGCCGCGGCCCAGATTGTCCGCGCAAAAGCGCTGATCCCCAACATGGTGCGGGAAGCCATGCAGCGCGGTGAGCAGAGCCTCCTCAATCAACATCCTGACGCGGCCGTCGCGGCCTTCCGGCGGACGCTCGACTTGGCACCAGAAAACGCCGCGGCGCGGCGCGGGCTGCGGAGCGCGGAGAATTTTGACCAAGTCCAAACCCTCCTCAGTGCTGCACTGAATCATGAGCAGGCAATGGACTTGGGGCGAGCTATGGAGGACTGCCGCGCCGCGCTGGCTCTCGATCCGGAAGCCCCCATGGCCAAACAACTGTTGGGTCATCTAGAGCAGCTCGCGGCCGCCGCAACCTTCAAGACCCTCATGTCGCGCGGCTTCGCAGCCATGGTCGGTGGCGATTATGTGGCGGCTGAGACCATTTTTAGCCAGGCTGCCAAACAATATCCCCACGCTAGCGATGCCATTAATGCGCTCGCCCAAACGCGGGCGCGCGCCATCGCCGCCCGACTGGACCACGTGCTGGGAGCAGCCCGGCGTGCGGCCGGCCTCGAACGATGGCAGGAAGCAGCTGCGTTATATGACAGCGCTCTCACCCTCGACAACGCCGTGGTAATCGCGAGTGAAGGGAAGCACGAGGCGGCCACGCGGCGGGTGCTCGATGAGCGTCTGCAGGGTGCGCTCATGCACCCCGCGCGCGGCGCAGATCCGACGGCTTATCGCGAGACGGTGGCACTCCTCGCTGAAGCCCGAGCGGTGCCCCAGCCAGGCCCACGCCTAACAAATCAGATCAGCACGCTGAAGGCACGCTTGCACGTAACCCATGCATCGCCCCAACCGGGTGCTTGAGGCCGACTGGAATATTCGCCGCTAGGCGTCTATCAGCCAACAGGACCCCTTCTTTGGGAGAAACGCCCCCTACCGTTTTTGTGCGCTCTTCGCCGCACCGTACACTGTCTATCTTTATCCGCGCTTGCTGTGCGTGAATGTCTACGAGCGCACATCCGTCTTGACCTGCGCTAGCAACCGATGGGAGTGCTGAGTCGGCACAAGCCCCGGCGAGAAACCGGGTGTTGACACCCGCAACTGACCCGGAGCAAGCACTCAGTTTTAGCGCGTGTTCAATACTGAGCGTGATTTTAGAGCCACCCGCCAAACTCGCCCGTCGTCATGAATCACTACTTGCCACCGCAAACGCGTTCGACTCTGGGAACATCCATGTTCGTCTATCAAACGCGCGAGATCTGCAAATTCGTCGGGCAATGTTTGCTGTGACATGGACGGCCGCTCCTTGATTTTTTAGCCGCGCGGCGAGGGGCAGAGCACCTGAGGCGCACGCCTCGTCGGCTGGACGCGACCGGTTGGTATTTTACGTCCGGCATTGTAGCCACGTCAGTTGTCATCCGACGACACTCCCAGTCGATCGGCTCAATCCCGAGGATGGCGGCACTGATGAAGGTCAATACCCCCCCGCGTCACAATAGATGTCGCCTTCTTAGATCTTAAAAACACGGGGGCGGCGATGAAGGAATCAATTGGCACGTTTCGGACAATCATTCAAGGACCGGGCAGTCGCTCGGCTGTTGCCGCCTGAGAGCGCAACACTGGAGTTGGTATCCAAGCAAGCTGGCATTGTTGTCGGTACGCTGGAGAAGTGGAGAGACAGCATTGCGTCCATGCCCGCCCGAGGGCGGGCATGGACGGCGCCGGCGAAACTGCAGGCCGTGATCACCACCGCCGCTCTGTCAGAGATCGACAAGAACGCCTGGTGTCGGGAACACGGCATCTACCCGGCTGAGTTGGAGCAATGGTGCACCAGCGCCACCACCGCACTGGCAGAGCCCCAGGATGCTCGAGCAAGTCCCAAAGTCACCAGCAAGGACCGCAAGCGCATCAAGGATCTTGAGCGCGAGCTGCTGCGCAAAGACCGCGCCCTGGCTGAAACTGCAGCACTGCTGGTGCTGTCAAAAAAAGTCGCGGCGATCTACCACTGGGGCGAGGACGCATGATCCTCATCGCAGATCGCCGCAGTTTGGCCCAGGACATTCAGATTGCCAGAGACGCGGGAGCGCGCCTGGTGCAGGTGTGTGAGATCGCCGGCATAGACGCTCGCACCCTACAGCGCTGGAATGCGCATGAGGGCCTGACCAAGGGGGATGGAAGGCCCCAAGCGGTGCGCCCGCCACCCAGCCATGCCCTGAGCGCTGACGAGCGCGCAAAGCTCCTGAGCGTGGCCAACGAGCCGCGCTTTTGCGCCGTGCCGCCCGCACGCATCGTGCCCATGCTGGCCGACGAAGGCGTGTACCTGGCCAGCGAATCCACGTTTGCACGGGTGATGCGCGAGCACGGGCAAACAGCCCACCGAGGCCCAGCCAAGGCCCCCCAGGCCAGGCGACCGCCCACCACCCACATCGCCACGGCCGCACGCCAGGTCTGGTGTTGGGACATGACCTATTTGCCTGCAACGGTGATTGGTCGCTGGTTTCACCTGTACCTGATTCTGGATTTGTACAGCCGCAAGATCGTGGGCTGGGAGGTGCATGCCAATGACTCGGCCGACCACGCGGTGCATCTGGTGCGCCGCACCGCCTTGGCCGAGGGCATCGCAGCCCTGAGCGACAAGCCCGTATTGCACGGCGACAACGGCTCCACGCTCAAGGCCACCACGGTGCTTGCCATGCTCAACTGGTTGGGCGTGAAGCCCTCGTATTCACGCCCACGGGTGAGCGATGACAACGCCTTCGCGGAATCACTGTTTCGCACCGCGAAGTACCGCCCGGAGTTCCCCGTCAAAGGCTTCGAGACGCTGGAGGCTGCGCGTGAGTGGGGTGCGCAGTTCGTGCATTGGTACAACCTGGAGCACAAGCACAGCGGCATCCGCTACGTGTCGCCACAACAGCGACATACCGGCGAAGACCATGCCATTCTGTCAGCCCGCCATGCCCTGTACACCGAAGCCCGGGAGCGCAATCCGGCACGTTGGGCACGCCATACGCGCGACTGGAGCCCCATGGGCCCTGTCACCCTCAACCCCGAACGTGACTGCGTTATCACGGAGCACGTAAAGGAAAAGCTTATTCAGCCGTTGGCTGCGTAAATTAGGCGACAACTACCTTGACGCGCGCCGATACGGAGAACCTCGAGCACCTCGCTTGTTTACCCACAAAGCTATCCTGAACTCCGCCCCCCCCGCCGTCAAATCACGAACGAACGGACGGGCAAGCAACTAGGTCTATATGAAAACTTCGTCGTTATAGCTGCCACTAGAAACGCCCTTTTTGATATTTTTGCCGCCTTTTGAGTCGATCCTTCCGCCAGCGCATTACGGATTGTTCAGACGGGAAAGTCAGCGTGAACGTCTGCGGGTTAAGTTGCCGTCCGTCATAATGGCGATAGCGTGCCTCCCGGTTGCCTCCGGCGGGGAATGCCGCAGGATCCGCTCAGATTTGGTGTGCAATTTTGCGGATAGTTGAAGGGCCCGACGCTGTCACGCGGCGCGCCCATTTTCTGGCCGCGTATCTTGTTCGCGCCGCAGCCGGCGCCGACCAAACCACGGTTCATTGCCCATACAGCCCCGTCTTGATAGCCTTGACGCACTCGGACCGCCCTACCCCGGACGACCGACCCGAAACCACTGGCGCGGGTAGCTGAAGGCTACCCCGCGAGAAACTGGACTCAGCGACGCCCGCACCTTTTTGATGTTAATAACACCACGACCTCGCGCCGTATTTTCGGGAGATGAGCGCGTTTGAACCGCGGCCAACCCAAATCGCCGCTGCTCTCCGGCGAAGCCATAGAACCCACCCCCTTTCGCCCTGCCGGCGCGCTGATCGGCTTCGCGTGGCCGACATTGCCATGGCTGCCGCTCCTGGCCTGTGTGGGTCTGCTGAGTGCGGCGGGCTTAGTATGGTTCCTGATCAATGCCCGTTCGGTGGAACTTACCGTCAGTCCGGCTGACGCACACCTGCGTGCGAGCAGGGGCTTTACGCCGCATCTCGGATCGCGCTGGATGATGTTGCCTGGCGAGCGAGACATCGAAGCCAGCGCGCCGGGCTACCATCAGTTGCAAGAGACGCTGAGTATTTCGGAAGAGCCCCACCAAACCTTCCTCCTGACCTTGCGACCTTTGCCGGGGAACCTCCTTGTTACCGTCAACCCGCCCACCGAATCCGTCGTCGATGTGGACGATCAACCTGTGGGCAAAGCGCCGGGTAGGATCACCGGCGTGGCGGCCGGCGTGCACCAGATTACTGTCCGGGCACCGCGCTATCTCGAGTTTAGAACGTCTCTCGCTGTCGCAGGCAAAGATGCGACGCAGCCGCTCGCGGTGACGCTGCGCCCCGCGTGGTCACCTTTCACGGTGACCACGGTGCCGCCGGGTGCTCAGGTTCTCGACACAACGCAGCCGCTCGGGATCACCCCTCTCTCGGCAGAACTACTGCAGGGCCGCCGTCAAATTACGCTCCTCAAACCCGGGTTCAAGCCCTGGACGCGACGCATACAGATAGTTGCAGGGTTGGCGCTCAATCTTGGCGAGGTGCCGCTACTGAAGGACGATGGGTATTTGAACATCACGAGTACGCCGCGAAGTGCCGCGGTAGCCGTCGATGGTGTGTATCAAGGGGAGACGCCGGTGAAGGTTGCTGTCGGACCCGACGTGTCTCACCAGATTACGCTACTAAAAGTCGGCTATCTTGATAGCCAAGCGAACTTCGCATCGGCCTCCGGAGAGACCAGAGAGATCCCATTCGCACTCACCCCAGAGCTCGGGGTCATCGAACTATTGTCCGCACCGGCAGACGCCGAACTACTGGTCGATGGTGTGAGCCTTGGCCAGGTGAAGGAACATCTAGAATTACCCATTTGCGAGCATGAAATCGTGCTCCGAAAACCGGGTTTCGCGCCCTACAGAACCCTCGTCGTGCCGCGCAGAGGCCATACAAAGCGATTGCAAATTCGCCTCAAAGTGGCCATTCGGTGAACACTCCGACCATATCGACGGCACGCGGCCCGGAAGGAGCATGGCCTATGGGTACGGCACACCTTACCGAATGGGCGCACAAGTACCCGTACCCGTTTAAACTGCATGCGTTTCGCGAGAGGGAGGCACGATGAGGCCTATTGTTGACTCGGGTCTAGGTGTGGGCTTGGTGCTTGTGATGCTTGCCGTGGCAGCCGATGACGTCATCCAGGAAACGCCCTCGGCCCCGGCGACGCCACCATCGGCAGAATCTAGTGCAACGGCGGCACAACCTGAGTACCGCGCCCATGCACTGCCTACCGACACCTTCAAACCCAGCGAAGAAGTCTCAGAGGACTATGCGATTCCCTTCCCGGCCGATATCTGACACTCGCTCGCCGGCCGAACGATTTCAAGGAGTCGCGCATGTCTCGAATCCTGATTGATTTGAATGATGCCGAGCTCCGCGTGGCGCGTGACGAGCAGGAGATCACGCGCAGTCCAGGCTACGCCACCCTCGTCCAGCACACCGTGGTGGTCGGTGAGCAAGGCTTTGCTCATGCTTGGTTACACCCGCGCCACACCCACTCCCATTACTGGGAGACTTTGAATACAGCACCGATCACACAACTCGGCAAGCGGATCCGGCACGCGGGGGATCTTGCTTTCCTGCATCTGGAATATTTGCGTGAACAGGCGGGTCGCCCGGACCGGATCACCCTCATCGTCCCCGGGCGTTATACGCGTACACAGCTCAGCTTGCTCCTCGGCATAGCGGAGGCCGCAGGGTTAACGGTCGAGGGGTTGGTGGACAGCGCCGTCGCCGTCGGCGCAACCTTGCCCCCCGGCCATTACCGCCACGTCGAGGCCCTGCTACACCACACTGTCATTAGTCACCTAGAAGTAAACCCGACGGCCGCGCAACGCACCGACACTGAGATCATCCCGGGTACGGGCATTGCCGACTTCGAGACACGGATCCTCGATTGCATTGTGGCCGGATTTCTGCGGGACTGTCGTTTCGATGCCCGCCACGACGCGCTGACGGAGCAAGCTCTCCATACGCAGCTTGCCGGTTGGCTAGTGAGCCTCGCCGATAATCCCGAGATCGTCCTCGCGCTCAATAGCGCCGGGATCCGCCACGAGACCCGCCTCTCACGGGACATGGTTCTGGCCGCCATCGCGCCCCTGACGCAACGACTGGTGGACTGCGCCGACATTGAGTCCCCGCTGCTCGATTATCGCCTTGGCCGACTACCGGGGATAGACGCCGCATGGCCTGGCGCGATACGCCTGCCCGCGTCTGCGGCACTGACCGGGGTGACCCACAGTCCCGATTTCGCCTACCCGTCGACAGGCGGGATGACCCTGCGTACGACACTGGCACCCGCTTCCCGAGGCCTCTGCCAGGAATTAAACGCGCCCGCCATGCCAGGCCGTGGCGCCACGCATCTGCTGGTGGGTGACATTGCCCATCCACTCTCACGCCGTCCCCTGTATCTCACCGCAGAGGGTGTGCAGCGCCTCACTGCCGAAAAGACACTCGGCGCGGTGGTCCGCGACGCCGCCGGCTGCCGTGTAGACCCCGTACCGGGTACCGGCCTACACCTGAACGGGACGCCACTCGCGCATCAGATGGCTCTGCAACCCGGCGATCGCCTCTCCTTCGCTGGCGCCAAAGCATCACTCGTCATCATCACGGTCGCCCCTGCTGATGCGCTTTAAGCGCCGCGCGTTTTCAATTTTCACGCTGTCGTTCCTCGACGTCATGTGCTGTGGTTTCGGGGCCGTCGTCCTGCTGTTCATGATCCTCAAGCATGAAGCCATTACCCGCGACGCTCCTGCCCATCCCCAGCAGCGTGTCGAAATCGCGCGACTGCAGGAAGCACTCAAAACCGCGCAAGCTGCCGCCGCCGCCTCGACGCTGGAGGCGGCGGCGCTTGCGCGCGAAATAACGACACTTCACGAGGAAACGGCAGCCATTCAGGCGACCCTACAGGTGCCCCGTACCAGCAATTCAAGCGCGATCACCGCCCAAGATGTGGCAGCATTACGGGTGTCCGTGCAGGAACTGGAGTTGCAGCAAAAAAAACTCCTCGCCGACCATGGAGACCGTGCGCAACAGGCCCGTCACTTCGACGGGGACGGCGAGCGGGAGTACCTGACAGGTATCAAGACGAACGGTAAGAGAACGCTGATCCTCCTCGACACCTCGGCCAGCATGCTCGATGAAAAAATCATCAACATTATCCGTCGGCGCAATATGGATGACGACACCAAGCGGCGTGCCGAAAAATGGCAGCAGGCGCTCGACACGGTCGATTGGATCAGTGCGCGCCTAGTCCCCGGCACGCAGTATCAGATTTATACCTTCGGCGAAGACGTGCAAGCCGCGCTGACAGGCACCGACGGGCACTGGCTATCAACGGTGGAGCATGCTCAGTTCAAGCATGCCCTGCATACCGTTCGTCAACTGTTACCAGCGGGCGGATCGAACTTGGCGAAGGCTATGCAGCTCATTCGAACCCTGCAGCCCCCACCCGACAACGTCTTTCTGATCACGGATAGCCTGCCAACAAAGGGGCTATCCGGCGCGACCCGTCGATCGGTCTCTGGCGAGCAGCGCATCCACTATTTTGAAGAAGCTCGCTCACAGATCCCCGACGGTATCCCCCTCAATGTCGTGCTGTTGCCAATTGAAGGCGATCCCATGGCGCCCTGGGCCTACTGGGAACTTGCCGTGATGTCACACGGCGCATTCATTAGTCCGGCGTACGACTGGCCATGAAACTCTCACGACGCGACCCGCCTGAAATCGGGATTTCATTTCTCGACACCATCACCTGCGGAATCGGGGCCATCATTCTGCTGATGGTGATCACCACCAATGCACCGTTGACACAGGAGACGTCCGAGCGCGCCTTGCAAAGCGCCGCCCTGAGCAATCTCCAGCAACAACTTCTCGCGACGCGTGAGGCCGCACGCACCACCGCTGCACGAATAGACGCGATGAAAGCAACGATCGCGGCCAGTCACGGTGAAATGGCGACCCTGAAGCAAATTGCCGCCGGGGTCGGGGCAGCGCCGCCCATCGCGGGTGCACGGCGTCGTGCCGCGCCTGCCGACGCGCGTGCCTACGGCGAGCTTGAAATCGCACAACAGCGACTCACCGCGGAGATGCAGCGGCTTTATAGCGAGAAACGACGGGCTTCACCGCACGGCTATATTGGCGGCGTCCCCATCGATAGCGAGTATGTGGTGTTTTTAATCGACACTTCAGGCAGCATGTTCAACTACGCATGGCCCCGAGTGATCGATGAAATCGTCCAGACACTCACCGTTTATCCCCATGTGAAGGGTCTGCAAGTGATGAACGATCAGGGTACGTACATGTATCCGGATACCACGGGTCACTGGCTCGACGACACCCCCGCGCGTCGGCGCGACATCCTGGCGCGGCTTCGTACCTGGAACATTTACAGCAAATCCTCGCCGGCCGAAGGTATCGAGGCGGCAATCGAACAATTTCACCACGCCGATCACCGGATCAGTCTGTTCGTCTATGGTGACGAATTCACCGGGCGGTCTATTCACGAAGTGGCGTCGTTCGTCCAGCGATTGAATCGCCCCCCGGGCAGTGTAGTGCCGCACATCCGCATCCATGCCGTGGGCTTTCCAACGCAAATGGCGAACCCACCGGCGCTCCAGATCACGGGAGTGCGCTTTGCGGCCCTCATGCGTGAGTTGACCCGTCACAACGGGGGTACTTTTGTGGGACTTAATTCCTTTCGGTAACTCTTGGGATTGTTTCGATGAAAAAACGCTTTCCGTTTGATTTTTTTTACATGTTGTTCGCAATGCTACTGGCAGTCATCATCGTGCACACCGCTTATATCGCGGTCGTTCGACCAGCGGCCGAAGAAGTACGGCAGGGTTGGGCTGCACGCTGGAAAATAGAGCCCACCTTCGCACCGGAGCCATCGATGATGGTGATCTTGCACGATCGAGAGCCAGAAGCGTGCTTCATCCTTGCCGTCTGGGCGGGTTTCATTCTCGGCTATCGCTGGCGCGTGCTGAGTCGCGAACGGTCCCAACTCGAGCATGTGTTCGTCGGTCTGCAGAGCGGACAGGTCGTTTTACCGGGAGACATCCGAGATTTCTCCCGCACCCTCGAGCAGTTGCCTGAGCCACAACAGCGATGCTTTCTGCCGCGCGCGCTCAAAGTCGTCATGAACCGGTTTAGCGCCACCGGGAGTATCCAGCACGCGGCCAACGCTGGACGCGACGAATGCGAATTTGAGGCATCTCGCCTCGATTCTGAACTCTCGCTGATCCGCTTTTCCGTGTGGGCGATCCCGGCGGTAGGTTTTGTCGGCACCGTGCGCGGCATTGGTGCCGCACTTCAGCAGGCCCAACGCGCGGCCGCGGGCGATGTCACCGGCGTCACGCAGGGCCTAGGGATCACCTTTAATTCGACGCTTGTCGCGCTGAGTCTGTCTATCGTGGTGATGTTTTTTCTGCACCATCTACAGTTGTCCCAAGATCGACTCATCTTGGACGCCAAGACCTATATCGATGAGCACCTGATTCATCATCTTCGGGAGCATTAAGTCAACTGGTTCACAATTCGTATCTTTCCCTTGATCACAATCAAGCGTTTTGCATTGACAAAGTACCGCGCCGGCCGTCAGATGACAGGTGTAAAAAAAATTAAAATAACACTCACGGAAAGGTTCTAATCATGTCAAAGCCCATCACCAAGGGTACCGGCGATCTGCGTTATCGAAACTGGATTGCTTTTTTTGCCGTAGCGGTTTTCGTTGGCGTTGCGATAACCATCGGGCACTGAGCGGACAGCGTAAGACCCGACGGACTCAAGTCCCGAAGATATCCCGCGCGAGACCATCCAGTTCGCGCAGGATGGCATCGGCTGTGCGCCCATTCAGCCACAATGTCACCTGCTCGACCCCTAAAGAGGCGAATTGGTCAATTTCTTTGCGGGATCTCCATTGGTTTTGTCCACCAAAAACCGTGATTCGGATTGATACCGGATCCCGGCCTGCCGCCTCCGCGATGGCGTGCAACTGATCACGTCCGTCGATCACCTGCGCCACTTTGTGAACCACCGGCAACCAGCCGTCGCCATAGCGCACAATGCGGTGAAACACCCGCTTCGCCCACTGGTCGTTGAACATGATCCCGCCGAGATAGATCGGCGGATGGGGGCGTTGTACCGGTTTGGGATAGCAGCGTACCGGCGCATAGTCATAGTACTTGCCGTGATACTCCGAGGATTCTTCCGTCCAGCAGCCCTTCATCACCTCGATCGCTTCGCGCACCTGAGTCCAGCGGTGCTCAAAGTCGCCGCCCAACATTTCTGATTCTTCCTTGTTCCAACCTGCGCCAATACCAAAATGGAAGCGCCCGCCGCTGTAACTATCAAGCGAAGCAATTTCCTTGGCAAGGTGCAGCGGGTTGCGCTCAGGCACCAACAATACGCCGGTGCCCACCTCAAGCCGGGTAGTCGCGGTGGCCGCGCGCATCAAGGCGATAAGGGGGTCGGGCATCCGCCAGAGATATTCAGGATCTGGCAACACCCCAGGTCTCGGATTACCCGGATAGGGGGTCGAATAAGTCACCGGCAGGACAATATGATCTGGGACCCAGTACGACGAGAAGCCGAGATCTTCTGCGTGCTTGGCCACTACCGCGGGATCAGCCGCAGCGTCAGGTAGAATCGAAAAAATACCGATTTTCATCGTTCCTCCGGGCAGTTGTCGGGACGGGACGTCCAAACCTAGCCTAACCGGAATGCCTGCGTGTTTCATCAGGAAACACGCAGTACGCTGCGCCGCTGACGGAACAATCGAGTACCCGCGTAGCGGCGCCTCGCGCTCGTTTGAGAACGATCGTGGGGAACTACCCTCGATTTTTTGAGCTTGAAGCGTTAGTGAAGCTGCTCCGCGTACTTGGCCATGATTTCGCCAATCTTCTGATAGACCTCCGCCTCCATTTTTAACTGCAGCTTGTCATTACCTTCCGGCAGTCTTGGAATCATGACTATCTGCCCGTGCGCAGGGTGCCCTTCCCCGTGCGGCCCCTCCATGCATTTTTTGCCGTGCCATTGAGCGTCCGTCGCCTTGCTTGCGTGCGTTAGTGCATCGGTACCGGTCGCCAACGGCTTATCCGCCAGGACCAACATCGACACGGAGGAAAGACAAAGAGCCCCACAAATATTTTTGATTATCTTCATACCGAATTCCTATTTGATTAAATCGAAACCGTATCCTCGCCACAGTGCGTAACCAAAAACAATCACGCCGCTAACAGATGCCTGGTGCGCCTCGAAACGAGAGTAGCGCATACCATGGCGACTATTCGTCGGCATCATCGGCGCTTAGCACGCTCAAGAATCCGCCGAGACGCATAGGAGCGCTTTACGAAGTGTGCCGTGTCCATCCGCTTGTTAAAAGGACCTCTCCGTCCCCCGACAGGATCCCAGAGAGGCCAACCATGATGCAATACAGAGGAGGTACGATACTGCCCGTCGCGTGCTGAATTCATGCTGAACTGCTGTTTTTTTTTGGCTTTGTTGTTTTAACGACAACGCTAACCTCTCCGGTAAATGGAGAATACGGGAGCCCGCCCTCGGGCAAAGACATGCTCGACCGTTGCCGCCGTTGGGTAGACTGCCTGCCCCACGCGGGAGCGCGACGATCGTTGAGACTAGTTTCCACCCTTAACAAAACCGAACGGGAAACGTCACCTTCGCTAGCAGGCGGGTCAGTGTCATCTCGCGTTAACTACGTTACAGTGGTTCGCTGTTCTTTAAGGAAACTAAATATGGGCACAACGCACAGTATCGGTTCAACCAAATTGTTTGAAAACGACGATGTCATTATCTGGGATTTTTTGCTTGAACCAGGCGAGAAGACCGAAGTCCATACCCACCTGCATGACTACGTTTGGTACGTTTTAGAAGGCACCACGCTTGAAGTCTTCGATAAAGACGACAACCGTCTCGGTTCCTTTGAATCCCCAACCGGCGCGGTGTTTCCGTTGCGTCTCGAGGGTGACGAACTTGTAACAACGGATGACAAGGGACTTCGCGCACCGGCAACGCACGCCGCCCGTAATGCTGGCCCTACGCGCTACCGTGAAATCCTCGTGGAGACAAAACGGAAGCCGTGAACTGCCAGAGCACCCACGCCCCCCAAGGAGGTGCCCCTCGGACCCGGCGCTTGGGACATTAAAGCCGACTGCTGGTCGCGTGGGCAGCTTATTCCCAAACGAATCGGCTTAGGAAATGTCCTCCCTATAAGAAGCGCCACCGCGGTGGATTTTTCCCCGGTCCTCTGGTGATTATCCAAATCGTCCATACAAGCAGCGCGCCCGCTCAGGAAGCCCTGCCGACGTCCTGAACTGCGACGACCACCCGCAGACCGTCAGCCCGACAGGCTCGGCTAACCACTGTCACCGTTGGCGGTGGCGCCTGGCGTGGTTTAAGGCCTTTGCCGAATTTTTAAAGCGCGTTTTTTATCCGAAAAATGCCCCGTCCAGCATGCGGCTGGAGGGTCTTGATCGATTGCGCAGTTCGATACCCCCGAAAGCCATGACCGTCGCACCGCAGGCTTGTCGATTCGTCGATTAATTCAGCCAGCCCTTGCGGCCGAAGTACCAGAACGGCGCGATGACCGAAAGCACCATCAAGCCAATGGCGTATGGATATCCATAGGTCCAGTGGAGTTCAGGAATGTCATTAAAGTTCATGCCATACACGCTGGCGATGAGCGTTGGCGGTAGCAGTGCAACCGACGCTACGGAAAATATTTTGATGATTTTATTCTGATTGATGTTGATAAAACCTACCACGGCATCCATCAGGAAATTGAGCTTATCGGAGAGGAAGCCAGTGTGCCCATCAAGCGAGTCGATGTCGCGCATGATTTGGCGTGCTGCCTCAAACTGCTGGGGAGACAACACCCGACCCCGCATGAGGGCCGACGTGGCGCGTCGAGTGTCCATCAAATTACGTCGGATATAGCCGTTCAGATCTTCCTCTCGCGCAATACCGGAAAGCGCCTCCCCGGCGCGCTCATCGTTCAGATAAGTCCCTAGCGTCTTACCGCTGAAGCGATTGAGTCGTGCGTAAATCCCTTCGAGCGCATCTGCAGAATATTCTGCATTGGCTGAGTAAAGCTCGAGAAGGACATCTTTTCCGTTTTCGACATAGCCTGGTTGACGACGGGCACGCAGGCGCAATAGTCGAAAAACGGGCAAGTCATAAGCATGAATACTGAACAGGATTTGATCCTTCAGCACGAAATCGACCCGTACGACCTCACTTTCCTCTTCGTAGAGCAAGAAGAAATCCGAGCGAACGTAAATCTCGCCGGTCGCCTCAACAAAGAAACGCGCCGAGGCCTCAATGTCCTCGACTTCGTCCTCGTCTATTTCATCAGGCAATGCAATCGAGAATACCTCTCTCGCCCAACCGATTTCCTCTTCGCTGGCATCATGACAATCAACCCAGACGGGTCGGGCATTACGCAGATCCTCTAACGAATCCACCAGCACCTGTCGTAGGCGACCTGATTCAAGCTCAAATGCGTTGATCATGGGGAAATTCCAGTGCGCACTGTCTCAGGGTGAATTACCCGCGGCGACCGCAACCCGAACCGTTTCGATCGCACCGCCGGGTTTTTGCACGTGAATGTCTTCAAGGGTTCCGTCATAGGTCAGGCAGAAAAGTGTCTTACCATCGCGGCCGCCGAGCTGGCAGGCTACCGCACGTTTGTTTCCGCTCGACACGCGGTCGGTGATCTCGCCCCCATCGAGTACCCGCAGAAATTCCCCGCTTCCGAAGCAGGAGACCCAAATGCCACCCGCCGCATCGAGGCAGATCCCATCGGGGATCCGCTCGCCGAGCGTTGCGTAGATGCGCCGATTCGAGAGGCTGCCATCACGTGCAATATCAAAGGCTGTCAATCGGCCCGCCCAAGATTCTGCAACGACCAGCGTCTTGCCGCCATCCTTGATCACAGATCCGTTAGGAAAATCCAACCCGCTCGCCACAATGCGTGCCTGCCCATCCGCCTCGACCAAGACCAGATCGGCAGGCGCGGCGGACGCCCCCCCGAATAAATCGTAGCCAAAGTTGCCCACATACGTCCGTCCCTGAGCATCGGTCACACTGTCGTTTAGATCGCCCGCGGTCAGCGCCGTCAGATCGGCGTGGTCGTGGAGTGCATTACCACGCCACTGCAACAACTTGCGATCAGCCATCGACACGATAAGCGGGGTTCCGTCGGGCAGAAAGCCCAGACCCGAGGGGCGTTGCAGGACGTCACAGACCATGGCGCGTTCACCCGCCTCCGTGAGGGTGAACACCTTGAAGGCCCACATGTCCGAAAACCACAGTCGGTCCTGATGCCAGCGCGGCCCCTCTAAAAAAACAAAGCCGTCAGCGAGCTGTTGTGCCTGGTGTGTCTTCATCACGAAATCTCCCCTGTACGCTGTCTGTGGTAAGCCGCGTTCCCCGAACGGTTCGAGGGACACTGGCCGGCGCCGCCGTGGTGCCGTCTAGTCTCTCACAAGTCGCGCGTGCAAGTCCCTGCGTCGTCAGGTCGATCTCAAGATTTCCGGAACAGATCCTCCAACGCAGCGGGTGCGGGTGGGGTGTCGGCGACACCACCAAAAAGTGCATCGAGGGCTCGGCGCGTGACATCCGTAGTTGCCGGCGCCTGCCAGGCGTTGGGCCGCGGTTTGAAATAGCCACAAAAATTCGCGCGCTCCTTATTCACCACGCGCTCGGCGATGGGCTCACGACAGTCGTTGGCAATCCCTGTGGCGTAGAACTCGCAAAGCTTACAGACGTGCAGGTCGGCTCGACACGCCGGGCACTGGGCTGCGCGGGCAAAAGGGACGGGCTCGTCGTGCAACGCCTCCCCGCATTTCCAGCACTGGAGCACAGTCATGCCGCCCACCCGCGGGCGAATCGCTCAAGGCGGTAAGCGGCAGCGTCAACGGCGGGAGACTCCCCGGTAATTTCGTCAGCCACGAAATGTCCCGCGCCGACCGCCATCGTCCACCCCAGCGGTCCGTGACCCGTGTTGAGGAAAAGCCCGGGTAACGAGGTGCTTCCCATGATCCCCACGCCATCGCAGCTCATCGGCCGCAGCCCGCTCCAACACGACACCCGCTCGCGTTGCAAACGCGGCATGAAATCCGGATAGAGCTGCTGCACAAGGCGGAACAGGTTCTCGATGCGCACGGTGTTTAAGGAGCCATCGAATCCCGCGAATTCCGCGGTGCCCGCGACCCGTAGCCGCTCGCCAAGCGGACACACGGCGGCATGTAGATGGTCATCGATGACAGGGATCTGGGGCCCCTGCTGCCAACCTTCACACGGAAGCGTCAGGGAATACCCCTTCACCGGGACAATCGGCACGGTGAGCCCAACCTGACGCGCGAGCGCCGGGGTATAGCTACCGGCCGCAAGCACCACTGCGTTGACATCAAACTCGGTAGTGGCAGTCCGCACCGCCCAACGCGCGCCCGCGCGCACCGAGAGGCTGGTCACACTCGTATCGAAGTGACACTCAAGGCCGTTCGCCACCAGATGGCGCGCCAGTCCTGTACAGAACTGGTACGCATCACCACTTTCGTCCTCTGGAAAATATAATCCGCCCGTGAGCACCGAGGCGATCGGCGCGAGCGCCGGTTCAAGCGCGACCGCGCCACGTCCGTCCACCGGGTTCACGGCAATCCCCCAACTCCTCAGCTGAGCACACAATGTCGTGGCATTAGCCAGTGCCGCTTGCGTACGAAAAAGTTTGAGGGTGCCGCGGCGCTGCTGTGCATATTCAAGACCGAGCGCTGCCCGCATCCGTTGCGTTTCCGCCAACGAGTAGCGGGCAAGATGGGCATTTTTTTCAAAGTTGCGCAGATACCGTGCAGGTTGGGAATGACGCACAAACGCAAAGCCCCAGCGCCACAGCCCCGGCAGGACCCTTGGACGAACGAGCAGCGCGGCCTCTTCACGCCCCAACATGCCCAGCGCTCGCCAGAAGATCCCCGGTTCATTCCAGGGGTTGGCTTGACTCGCATGCAACATCGCACCGTTGGCAAAGCTCGTTTCAAGTGCAACGCCGGCACGTCGCTCGAGCAAAGTAACCCGCACGCCCGCGAGACGAAGGAAGTAGGCCGTGGTCAGGCCGAGAAGCCCGCCGCCGACGATGAGCACGTGCATGAGCATACCTCGATCAGTGCTATGGTGTTGTCCTAATCTTACCGCGCGCGGCGCGCATGCGGCACCGTCGCGTACCGTGCAAGTGGAGGAAGATTTTTCGGAGGGCAGCGGATGTTGATCGCAGATGTAGGCGGTACCAAAACGATTCTGGGCATCGTCCTTGATGGCGTCATCAAGTACCACCGTCGTTTCGAAAATTCGGCGGCAGCCGGGTTTGATGCGCTAGTGCGCACCTTTTTGGATGGGCTGCCACCCGCGTATCAACGCCCCCTTATGGCCGCCTGCATTGCGGTAGCCGCCCCAGTGCCATCGGGCACAAACGTGGTTCACCTCACCAACCGACCAGACTGGCGTATAGATGCAGGTACCGTAAGTCGGCTGCTCGGCGGCGCTTCGGTGCTTCTGATCAATGATTTTGCAGCGTCGGCTAGGGGACTGGCGCTTCTCGTGCCGGCTGATTTAATCACCCTGCAGGCAGGACACCCCGACGCCCAGGGCTTGCGTCTATGTCTCGGACCGGGTACCGGCTTCGGTGTTGCGGCACTGATGGACGGGGTGGTGGTCAATAGTGAAGGCGGTCACGCCGGGTTTGCCCCGAGTGATGCGGAGCAGCTCGAACTCTGGCGCTTTTTGGGTGGCGCCGAACGGCGTATCACGGTCGAACATCTCTGCTCGGGACCCGGGCTGTGCGCGATTTACGGTTACTGCCGAACCCGTGCCGCGCTGCCACTGGAACCGCCGCTCACGGCAGCCGACGTCGTTGCCCACGCACACCAAGATCAGGATACTATCGCCCGCACTGCTCTCGCGCTGTTTGTCCGAATTCTGGGTGCGGCGGCCGGCGATCTGGCTCTGACCTTCTTAGCCCGCGGTGGCGTCTACCTCACCGGGGGAATTGCACCGCGGTTGGTGCGCGAGCTGCAGCAGACGGACTTTCTCGCCGCCTTTAACCGCAAGGCCTCGCACAGCGCACTGGTCGCCACGCTCCCCGTCCATGTCGTGCTCCGCGACGATCTACCCCTGCTGGGTTGTGCACGTCTTGTCGCGGCCACGTTCGCCTAAAAATCTGCGCCGCTCACGTCCGATCGGGCGCCAGGATGAGCGCGGCGAGTGGCGGCAGGCGGAGGACGATCTCTACATGCGGCGCTGCCGCTCGAACCGGAATCAGCGCCAGATTACCGAAGTTGCTCCCCCCATAATAAGTCGAGTCACTGTTGAAAATTTCACGGTAATGCGTTGCTGCCGGCACCCGCAGCTTGTAATCGACACGTGGTACGGGTGTGAAATTGAGCACCACCACCAACAGACGTCCTGCCCGATCTGTCCGCGCAAAGCACAAGAGCGAGCGATCCGCATCATCACAGTCGAGCCAAGTAAATCCCGCCGGCGATCCGTCGAGCTCATGAAGCGGCAACTCGCGTAAATAGAGATGATTCAAATCCGTCGCGAGCCGCCGCAAACCAGCGTGTCTGGGCACATCGCAAAGTGCCCAATCAAGCTCTCCACCTACCCGCCATTCGCGCAGCTGGCCGAATTCATTGCCCATAAAAGTCAGTTTCTTGCCTGGCGTGGTTATCTGCCAGGCAAGCAAAAGCCGCAGGTTGGCAAATTGCTGCCACTCGTCGCCCGGCATCTTCGACAACAAGCTGCGCTTCCCGTGCACCACCTCATCATGCGAGAGGGGTAGAAGAAACTGTTCGGTGTAGGCATACATCTGACCGAACGTGAGTAGCGCATGATGGTAACGGCGGTGAACGGGCTCGAGCGCGAAATAGCGCAAGGTGTCATTCATCCAGCCCATGTTCCATTTAAAAGTAAACCCCAGTCCGTCTTTAGCAGGTCCGCCCGTGACCTTTGGCCAGGTGGTCGATTCTTCCGCGATAACGAGGGCCCCGGGAAATTCCGCACGGATCATGCTGGTTAACGCCCGCAGAAATGCGACGGCCTCGAGATTCTCACGGCCGCCATAGCGGTTCGCCACCCATTCGCCCGCTCGCCGAGAGTAGTCGAGATAGAGCATCGAGGCCACCGCATCCACCCGCAACCCGTCAAAATGAAATTCGGCGAGCCAGTAATAAGCGCTCGAAAGCAGAAAACTTAATACTTCAGGACGGCCGTAGTTAAAGATGCAGGTTCCCCAATCAGGATGGCGCCCCAACCGCGGATCGGGATGTTCGTACAGGGCAGTGCCATCAAAACAGGCCAGTGCCTCTTCGTTGGTCGGAAAATGCGCCGGAACCCAATCGAGAATGACGCCGACGCCGGCGAGGTGACAGTCGTCTATTAGCGCCTTGAGCGCGTCCCCACCGCCGTACCGGGCAGTAGGGGCGAAATAACCGGTGGTCTGATAGCCCCATGACTCATCGAGCGGATGTTCCGTCAGCGGCATGAATTCAACATGGGTATAGCCGTGCTCGACAAGATAGGGCACAAGACGGACACCCAGTTCGGCATAGTCGTAAAAACGGCCATCCGGGTGGCGCAACCACGAGCCCGCATGGATTTCATAGATATTAGTGGGTTGACTTGCGGGGATCAGCGCGCGGCGCCTGGCCTGCCATGGCGCATCGCGCCAATGATAGGCTTCGTCTGCCGGCAGGCAGGATGCCGTGGCCGGCCGTAACTCCGCCGCCCGCGCATAAGGATCAGCCCGCAGGCAGGAGAGTTGCCCTTCTCGCGGCAATATTTCAAATTTGTAACGCGCCTGCGCGGGCACCTCGGGCACGAACAGCGTCCACACCCCGCTCGGCCCGAGGCTGGCCATCGGCAGGAGACGTCCATCCCACGCATTGAAATCACCGACCACCGAGACGCGCGCCGCCGCCGGTGCCCATACGCGAAAGGTAATCCCTGGAACGCCGTCACGGGTTTCCACGAGCGCGCCAAGGAAACGGTAGCTCTGGTAATTGCGTCCCTCACCGAACAAATACAAATCGTCCTGCCCACACACTGGGCGGAAAGCATAGGCGTCAACGAAGCATCGCCCGTGACTCCGGAATTTCCACGGCGCTACAAGCCGGCGTCGACTCCGCCATTCAAAGATTCCGGCAGGATGTATACAGCGCATTGGACGCTTTCCACGTGTCCCCCAATGCACGTCCGTCGCGCCCGGCTGATAAACTCTCACGCACCAATCCGCCCCATCACGGTGCAAGCCCAGCACGCGAAACGGATCGTGTTCGCGACACGCGAGTAAATCGCTAAAAGATGCGTTGACATCGTCCATACGTTCTATGATAGCGGTTCGAGGGTTACAAAGGATTCTTCAAAACGTCGATGAACGAGGAACGACCGAATCGCACGAACACGGACGAGGAGCGGCTGCAAGCCCCGTCGCTGGCGCTAATTTTTCTCTGGCACATGCACCAACCGGACTATCGCGATCGGTCACTCGATTGTCATGTCCTGCCTTGGACCTATCTACATGGGATCAAGGATTACACCGACATGGCCGACCATCTGGAACGCCATCCGGCACTGCATGCCGTCGTCAATTTTGCACCCGTGCTTCTTGAACAGATGGATGAATATGCCGATCAAATCTCGCGCGGCGATCTGCATGATCCCCTGCTTCGCCTGCTCGCGTTGGATCATTTCGATCAGATAACGGACACCGATCGTACCCTGATGCTGGATGCCTGCTTTCGCTGCAATCATCCCCACATGCTCGAACCCTTCGCGCCCTATCGTCGTCTGCGTGATCTTGCACGCGTCATCGCCGACACCGAAAGCCCCAACCGCCATCTCGGCAGTGCCTACTACGCTGATCTCATCACCTGGTACCACTTGGCGTGGACAGGTGAAAGTACCCGTCGTCACCATCCCTGGCTGTTGGGTCTCATCGCAAAGGGGGCCGATTTCAGTCGGGATGATCGTGCACGACTCCTCGCGCTGATCGGCCAAGAGCTCGCGAGGCTAACCCCGCGTTACCGAGCATTGGCTGCACGCGGCCAAATTGAGTTGTCCACGACTCCCTATGCACACCCGCTCGGCCCTTTGCTGATCGATTTTATGGCCGGTCGTGATGCCCTGCCCGATCTCCCCCTGCCCTCGAGTGCGGAATACGCCGGCGGCAGCGCGCGTTTCACCCACCATTGCACACTCGCCAAAGCCGCTCATGTCGCGCGTTTCGCGGTCGCGCCGGCCGGCGTCTGGCCCGCGGAGGGCGCCATCTCGGCGCCGGTCCTAACCGAGTTCGCGCGCCAGAGTTTTACCTGGACGGCGAGTGGCGAAGCAGTATTGATCAATACTTTGCAGGGCGCGCAAGCCACCTATCATCGCGAAACACAGCTCTATCGGCCTTGGCGCGATGCGAGCGGCATGACCCTTTTCTTTCGGGACGATCGTCTCTCCGATTTGATCGGCTTCGAATATGCCCGGTGGGATGCGGGCGACGCGGTTCGCCATTTCATCGCGGAGCTCCGTGCTATTCGGCACGCGTTACCTGTGGGCGAAACACCAGTCGTATGTGTTGCCCTCGATGGCGAAAACGCCTGGGAATACTACCCCTATAATGCCTATTATTTCTTTGACGCTTTGTATAGTGGACTCAGCGCGGAGCCTTGGATCGAAACGACGACGTTCAGCGCGACGCTCGCCGCCACCGCCCATCAGGCACGCATGGCTGCCCTGCCGCCGGTGTGCGCCGGCAGTTGGGTCCACGGCACCTTGGCAACCTGGATAGGCGCTCCGGATAAGAATCGCGCCTGGGATCTGCTATGTACCGCCAAAACCGCCTACGATCGGTGCGCGCACGCCCTCCCTGCCGCGACCCGCACGCGCGCTGAGGCATTGCTCACGGTCTGCGAGGGCTCGGACTGGTTCTGGTGGCTTGGCGACTATAACCCAGCCACCAGCGTGGCCAATTTCGAGGGGCTTTTTCGAGCCAACCTCCGCGCCCTCTATGACTGCCTCGGCGTCCCGATCCCGCCTGCGCTAGAGATCCCCCTAAGCTATGGCTCGATAGACATGGAGGAGGCTGGCACTATGCGTCGTGCACAGCTGGCCACATGAGCCGGATTAAACTGTTGTTCGGTGTGCATGCACATCAGCCGGTCGGCAACTTCGGCACCGTCATTGACGATGCCCACGTCAAATGCTATCGCCCGTTCCTGCACACGCTCGCCCGCTACCCCGCATTTCGGTTCGCGGCACATTTTTCAGGATGGCTGCTCGCCCGACTCGAGCATGATTATCCCGAAGACATGGCGGTGTTGGGAGAGATGGTCGCGCGAGGGCAGGTCGAAATGGTCGGCGGCGGATTCGCAGAGCCGGTACTAGCTGCCATCCCACATCGCGATCGCTGCACGCAACTCCACGCGATGAGCGCCCATCTGCAGAGCCAATACGGGCAAGCACCCACGGGCGCGTGGCTAACCGAGCGGGTGTGGGAATCCACTATCGTGCCAGCCCTGCTCGCCAGTGGACTGAAGTACGTAACGGTCGATGATTACCATTTCTTGTGCACGGGTGCCGAGCCAGCAGCCCTCGATGGCTTCTACACCACGGAAGAGGAAGGCTCGCGGCTGGATCTCTTTCCCATCGCGGAGGGACTGCGTTACCGCCTACCATTCGCACCGGCGGCCGACGCGGTAGCCTATCTGGAAACCCTCGCGCAACGAGGGGATGCGGCGGCGATCTATTTTGACGATATCGAAAAATTCGGCATCTGGCCCGAGACTTATGACTGGGTTTACACCAAGGGCTGGTTAGTTGAATTTGTAGAGAGGGTGCTCACTTCGTCTGCCATCGAGACGTCCACCTATGCTGATTTTCACCATCAGCATCACACCCGCGGCCTGGTCTATCTGCCCACAACATCGTATAGCGAAATGAACCAATGGACCTTGCCGGCGCCGGCCGCTGCCCGCTATGCGACACTCGTCCAGCGGGTAACCGACGCAGGGCACTTGGTAGTAGAGCGGCCCTTCCTGCGGGGCGGTATCTGGCGAAATTTTCTGTCTCGTTACGCGGAAGCTAACTGGATGCACAAGCGCATGCTGGAGCTATCCGCCCGGCTTCTGCATGCCGAGGGGGACTCACCATCGGCTACCCTGCAGACGTGCCTACATAACGCCCAGGCCAATGATGCGTATTGGCACGGCCTGTTCGGTGGCCTCTATTTACCTCACCTGCGCCGTGCAGTCTGGCATAACCTCTTGCGACTCGACGCGGCCCTCGGCGCGCCCCGCCTGCCGTTGCCCCCCGATTTCGATTGCGACGGGCAGCGCGAATTCTTCCTTCGCGACGCCGGACAACTCACGGCCCTGCGTGACGATGGCACCGGCACCCTGCATGAATGGTCTAGCCTGTCCCTTTGCCATAATTTCGGCGATACCCTGCGCCGGTATGCAGAGCATTACCACGTCGCCGTTCTGAATCCGCCCGTGACCGAGGAGAAGGATGAAACGGGCATTGCCTCAGCCCACCACCGCGTTGCCTTCCGTCACGACTTTCCGATCACTGATTTGAGCCCGGACCTCCACGGGCGTGGGCTGTTTGAGGATTTCCTGCTCACCACCGAAGGTGCCTACGCGCGCGTGGAGACCTACGTGATCATCCAGAGCTCACTACAAGGCCTGACCCTCGAGATGGCGCCGAACGCCTCCGGTAGCGGCATGCGGAAAAGGTATGAACTCACCTCGGGCGAGCTCCGGGTGACATGGTATCCGACCGGGGACCCCGTTGGCTGGGCCACTGCCCTACACCTAGCGCTCCCTAGTTGCGACGGATATGGCGGTCGTTACAGACTTGCAGACCTAACCATCCCGGGTGGTTTTGGCCAGCCGCTTCAGGTGCAAAGCCTCAAGAAGCTCTGGCTGGAAGACAGCGCGCTGGGCGGACGCATCCAACTGACGGTCTCCCACCCAGTCCAACTTCGCGCCGCGCCTTTCCATACCGTTTCGCAGTCCGAAG
Organism: uncultured Pseudomonadota bacterium; assembly: GCA_903825645.1. Classification (GTDB taxonomy): domain Bacteria; phylum Pseudomonadota; class Gammaproteobacteria; genus CAIKBL01. Next base: position 26,284 of record CAIKBL010000024.1, read on the forward strand.
CCGGATTCGAACAGATCATGCAGGCCGCACGCCTTGAACTGCGCTGGGAAAACACGCAGCCCCTCGAAATAATCCTCCGTATCGAGGCCACCGCACCCGTAGATAGCCGCTGACGGCGTGCTTGCAATTGGCTAAAATAAGCGCCGCCCATTGAACGAATGTGGCTTTCGGAGGATATAGATGGTGCAATACGCGCATGAGTAACACACGAACCCGATCCGCCAAGTCATTGTGACGGATTCACCCACACCACCACCGCTGAAGACGTACATTCACGCGGCCGGGGGCATCATTCGCAAAGCGATCATCAACGCGGATGGACCATTGCCACCGGACTTTTTAGTCAAATTTTTACTAACCCATTGGTGCCGGTATCTTGTGCGCGTCCATCACAGGCGCGGCACCAGGAGCCCGGAGTGGCAGGAAGCCGTCCAGACAACGGATCGGCTATTGCTGAGCGTCCTGCCCGTCACCAATCAGGCCGAGCGGACCCAACTCGCTAAAACCCTGCCAAAACTGATCAGCGACTTGCGGCGCGGCGCGGCGCTCGGGCGAATCGACGAGCTCGAAATGGCCCAGTTCATGACTGAACTTGGGGAGCTGCACCTTCGGAAATTGTCGCCTTCGATGCCTTTCGAGAAGGCGTATCAAACGGATTTTTCGGACACCGTGGCGGTCGACATGATGGATCCGGGTTACCGGGCACTCATGGATAAACTGGATGGATTCAACGACGTCGAACACATAGAGCTGTAGCGGTAGCGAGTTCCCGGGGGAGACATGCCTCCCCCGGGAACTCGCGAGCAGGCATTAGGAAGCGATCGAATCCTTCAGCGCCTTAAGGGCTGCCGCGCGCACCGAAAAACTCGACGGTCGTGCTTCAACTTTGCCCATCTGTCCGGTGAACGGGTTCAACCTCATCCCAGCCTTGCGGGCCGCCTTCTTGACTCGACGCAGTTTGATGCCCAGTTCTGGCACGCTCATCTCGCCATCACCATTCTTGCTCAAGTGACGCACCGCGTGGTCGCGGGTCGCGGCCAGCACTGCCTGGACCTGCTTCTTGGTCAGCTCAGTTGCTTCCGCGATAGACGCCAGAATCTGGCTCTTGGTTTCACGTTCTTTGATTGCTGGTTTCGCACGGCTCATGATTTTTTCATTCCTCCCGAGGGTTGGCTACCTTAAAGCGCGTGAACTGGAATGGCGGGATCATCACTCGCACGAGCTATCGGCTGAATTGCCGGTACTCGAGCAATCGACCAACGCCGGAATTTCAGACCCTACGCGCTTCATCACTTCAGTAAACCCCTCCAGCGTCCGAACACACACGGTACGCGCGCTAGAGAAGTCTCCACATTACGGCGGCTAATATAGCCCTTCGAGATCTGTTTGTAAGCCTTGACACTGGGTTTTTTTGCGCAATAACAGCACTTTTCAGGGGGTGGAGATGAATATATCCTTCAGTCCGTGCGGCGAAAGTCGTGTTCGCGCGAAGCAATTGCCCGCTGGACGAGGCCGCGTGGCAAATACCGCACGCTCAGCGCGAGTAGCCGATTGACACGCCCGGGGATAAAAACCACCTCTCGGCGTGTCATCGCCGCGAGCCCTTGACGCACCACACTCTCCGCATCCAGCCACAACCACCGCGGCAACCTAGACACCTGGCATCGCATGCCATTAACGTCGTGGAACTCGGTATACGTGAAACCAGGACACAGCGCTGTTACCGTAATGCCGTCACGCCGAAGCTCGGCCGCCAGACATTCCGAAAACTTGATGAGCCAGGCTTTGGCTGGGGCGTAAAGTGTATGTCCCGCACTGCCTGGAACATGTCCGGCCAGCGACGCGACGTTCAGGATCTGGCCGGCGCCGCGTGCCCGCAACAGCGGGACCACCCGGTAACTCAACTCTGCCACGGCGTTGATCAACACTTGTTGGAAATCTACATGCACAGACCAAGGGTGGCTGAGGTATCCCCCGGGGACGCCATAGCCTGCATTGTTTACGACCATTTCAAGCGCAAGTCCGCTAGCGGCTAGCTTTGCCAGAATTCGGTCAACTGCGCCGGCGCTGGAGAGATCAACACAACACGTCTCGACCTGAATCCCGTGTTGTCCCACGAGCGATTCAGCAAGCGCCACCAGACGTTCTTCGCGCCGGGCGACCAGCAGTAAATCATAGCCGCGCGCGGCGAGCTGTCGAGCAAACTCCTGCCCCAAGCCGGCAGATGCGCCCGTAATGAGGGCACATGGGTGTGCAGGACTCATCAACGTAATCTCCATTCGGTTGAATAAATCTGGAATGGGATGAAGTCCACCAGACCCTCACGATGGACGAAGAAACGCAAAATGCTCGGCGCGCGCCGCGCTCTTCGCCTCAACGGCCCTTGCGCACCCTGGACCCGAGCGTATGTGTGAGGACCTCGGCAATCACTTCGGATCAAACCGATCGAAGGCGAACACAACGCCCACCACCACGAGGGCAGCAGGCGGCCCCGCCAGCGGGTGCAACAAGGAAACCAGCAGCGGCGCAACCAGTAAAAGCTGGCGCAGGCTCCAACTGTAGAGGATCCCCGCCCGCTTAACGTAAGCCGAGCCGGTATTCATCCAGTGCTTACGGGCGTCTGATCCCGCGGGGATCCCGGTGATAAAGCCCGCGTGGTTGAAGTATCGTACCGACATAGCGGACGACACCAAGGACGCAAACAACTGGCCCATCAGGACCATTTCGAGCACCAATCGGGGCGTCAGGGGGGGATCTCCTAGACCAGCGTGCATCAAGGGCACCGCAAGAGTCGCCGTCCCCATCAGGCCTAACGCAGCCGTCGACGCCATCATCATCGCCGACATCATGGAATTGCGTAGTGTCTGGACGGCCAAGATCTCCGACCCCACTTGAGACGACACGGCTTCAAACCATTCCTGCCGCAGGCGTGCATGTGCGGACCTCGCCATTTGTTCTGGTCTAAGGCGCTGGGCTAGTACAAGCGCAATCTCATAGAGGACAAGAATCGCGATCGTCACACCCTCGGCTGGCCATGCCTGCATCTCCGTCATCTCATACCCCCTAGATCTCCGCCGTACCGGCACGACACCCTGAGTCGGGTTATCAACGTCCGAATTTTTCCCACAATCGATATTCGAATATCGCCATCCCCGTCAGCATCGCCGCTATAAAAATCACCGCCTCGGGTGCCCCCGAGACCGCCGCGATCAACACTGGCCCGGGACAGAAGCCCGCCAACCCCCAACCCACGCCGAAGGCGAGACTGCCGCACACCAACCGCGCATCTATCCGGTTCGCCCGTGGCAGTTGCATGGGCGCTCCCAACAACGCGTGGGTGCGTCGACGAGCAAGCGCGAAAGGAAAAATGGCGACGATCACCGCACCACCCATGACGAGTGCAAGCGACGGATCCCACGCCCCCGTCACATCGAGGAAACCAAAAATTTTTTGAGGGTTTGTCATACCAGAAAGTATCAGCCCGAGACCGAACACTAGCCCGAGTCCCCATAAAATCAGAAGCTGCATTATCCGTTCTCCTACAGGTGTCGCTGTAGATAGACCACAACGGCTCCTGCTGTCATGAAGATTAGTGTGGCAACGAGGGAGCGCGGCGAACCACGCGCGAGTCCGCAAACCCCGTGGCCGCTGGTACAACCGGCGCCAAAGCGGGCTCCTGCACCGACCAACAGGCCGGCCACCACCAACATCGGCCAAGGCGTTGCGATCTGCAGCGGCGGCAATACGGCGACCTGACGATACAACAAGGGTGCCGAGAGCAGTCCGGTGAGAAAAGCCAGACGCCAACGCACATCCAGCGGTACCGCCCGTACGAGCCCGCCGATAATGCCGCTAATGCCCGCTATCCGTCCGTTCACGAGAATCATTCCGGAGGCGGCGAGACCAATCAACGCCCCCCCCGCGAGTGAACGCCAGGGCGTGAAAACAGTGGTGTCAATCAACATCATTGGCCTCCCTTGTCTGCTGGACAAAACAACCCATAGAGCGTCTCGAGTATGAGCAAGACGCGGGAATCTGCGATTCGATAGAAGATCTGTTTACCCTCACGCCGGGTTGCCACGAGGTTTTCGCTGCGCAGGACGCCCAGTTGCTGCGATAGCGTTGGTTGAAGGATCCCGAGCGCCTGCTCGAGTTCTCCCACGCAACATTCACCTTGGGACAGTTGGCAGAGCAAGAGCAACCGATCCGCATTGGCCAGCATCCGCAGCACGCCCGACGCCTCTGCCGCCGCCTGCCGCATCTGCTGGATATCTATTGACGTGGTGTGCACGATTTGGGCTTTATATTCTAAAATAA
>CAIKBL010000025.1 GCA_903825645.1 uncultured Pseudomonadota bacterium
AGGCGCAGTTGTCCGCTGGAGGGACGAGCACCTAGCGACACGCAGACTCGTGGGGGCATGTCTTTCAATGCGGCGAGGGTGTCCAACATGTCATGGGCAGCCTCAATATACCCCATACATTTGCTGAGGTGCGCACTTCTCTCGTCGCACAACGCGAGCAGTTCCTGACCGGTCTCGAAGGCGTGAACGTCGGCCACTGCCTGCGTTTCGGGTATTGCCTGGCAACTCGCAAGCAACAGACCTGCCATCACTAAAAATTTACTCATCCCGCCTCCCTAATACTGTTTCTCGGGTTCGGGATTTGCGCGGCCGTTTACACGCACGCCCCGTTCGGACAGCGGAGTATAGAACAGAATTTTTCTTGAGAACCCGCGCCAGTCTAACCGCGCATAATGACCTCGCAAATAAGTACACCGCTCTAGGCCCCGACAGGTGACGGCGACCGCTCAAGACAGCGGAAGCGATACGTTCAGCTGCCAAAAACGCTTAAACTTACGCCTTTAACACGGAGTATACCCATGGGCATGATTCCCGCAAAAAACAGTCTCGATATCGGAATATTGGTCAGCGATATTCAGAAAAGTCTTACTTTTTATCAGGATATTCTGGGACTCAAGAAAATCGGCGAACTCCCGGTCCCGTTTGGGCACATGCATCGACTTGCATTCGGAGAAAGTTTCGTCAAGTTGGTCGACCCCAAGAAAGTACCGCCTGCGGGTCCGTTGGGCCTCACGAAAGCATTAGGTTTTCGTTACCTAACCTTTCAGGTCTCCAACATCGACGAGATCTGCGCGGACTGCGAGAAAGCCGGGGTGGTATTTGAAATCCCGAAGCAGGAACTAATGCCCGGGGTGACTATCGCCATGGTTAGGGACCCTGATGGGAACGTTGTGGAATTCGTACAACGCGCCTGAGGAGCGTATCTGCGGTACGATCGACGCTATCGTCGTACCGCGCTTTTCGTCCGCGCCGCTAGCCGCATTTGGAATCACCGCAGTTCAGACAGGTCATGCAATTCTCGAGCGACACGACCGCTTTCGTCTGACAGTGCGCACAAATCGTCGCTGTCGCGGGGAAATCACTTTCATTTTCACTGGTCGCCGCGTGCCGAGCGGCGTAAGCCGCTCGTGCAGCTTCTATGCCCGCAGAGCGAGTTGGATCAGGGGCTGTATCCAGCATACCGATGGCACGCAAATGGCCCTCAATCACATCTCCGATTTCGGCCACAAGCGAGGGCATATACTTCCCGCCTTTTTTCAAATACCCGCCGCGCGGGTCAAATACACTCCGTAATTCGTCCACTAGGAACGTGACATCGCCACCTTTGCGGAATACCGCCGAGATGATTCGGGTGAGCGCCACGATCCATTGAAAATGGTCCATGTTCTTCGAATTAATGAAGACCTCGAAAGGGCGCCGCAATTCGTGGGCCGTTCCTAAATTGAGTACGATGTCGTTGAGGGTCACGTAAAGCGCATGGGGGGATAAGGGGGTTTTGAGCTTGTAGGTCGCCCCTAGCAAAACTTCCGGACGCTCGACCTTCTCGTGCATCTGAATGATTTCAGCTCCGTTCGAGGCGGTGGCATGCTCCAACACTTCAACGTTGATAATTTTTTGTTCTATTTTCACTGTCATCTCGTTCTCTCAACTGTCATATCGTATTCAATCAACGGTGCGATAGATGTGCAGGTGACCATCCCGATGGCATTGCTGATCTAGCCACCTGGGAGGTGCCACCGATGCCAATAAACCTGCTACTCGTCGATCAGATCTATCCCTTTTCCTACTTCGGCGCTAACAGGAAAAACCAGCGGGGAAGAATCGTCGACCACCACGACTTTCATGAAGTGCCGCGTGTGCAGTAAAACACACCGCCGCGTTCGGCTACGATGCTCTCCATAAAAAATATCGGGACGAGACACATCAAAAGTCGCCATCTAGGCGCCACATCGGCTATCCGAGAAAGCAGTGATCACGCACACGCGATAATGGACGTCCAGAAATGACTAGGGGCTCGATGTCAGCATTCTCCGCTGAGAAGCGCGCACTACCCGCGGCTTTAGTGTCGAGAACTCATACTCAAAGCCACTTCGCAACACCGTTACCTCCACTCACCGTCAACTATCCCCTCGTGCAATTCGCCGAGGATCTCGTCGATCCAGTCAACGATGGTGTCACGCGCCCGTTGCCAATTCCTGAGAATCTATTTTCCAGTCTCATCCCCGAAGCACAACCTCATGCATTTCGAATTCCGCACTCCCCTGATAATTCAGGGCGCCAGCGGCGTGAAGGAAATTCGATACCATAGCCGAAGGAGCACAACGCTCGGCATCCTTCATGTCTCTTTTGGCTGCTCAAACGTCAATCTGTCCGATCGTTACGCCGCCAATTTCAAACATTTTGCTGCTGTGCGGCCCATATACTGAGCGGCTTGCCATCCGTCATCTTAGCCGTCACACATATGTACGCTTCCCAAAGTGGTGATCTCTCATCGCCGTCAGAAAGCCTCGCACCGCCGCTTCAGGTCTGGGGTCCAAAGCACAAGCTGGCCCGGCTTCCTTTCCTTCAGCAAGAACCGTTGTTACGGACAGCATTAGAACTCATCCCTGCAACACATATCTCACAAAGCAACTCTTCTTAAAGATGATATTTTCTTCGCGAGACATGGTAGCCCGAAATAATCCTACAACGCGAATTTCCTAAAAACAGCCTCAGCTAGATCAAATCCACTTCGAAAACTCCAGAAGGCAACACGGCGAGGGCAAGGTACTCACCACGACATACACCATCGAGCGCGCTACGATGATCCCTTGGTTGGTTTCTGTGAGATGAATGGCGAGAACCAGCGCACCCATATCGCCATCGTCGTCGGAAGGCCGCCGTGCACATCGATACCACGATTAAGCAGTGCCCCTACGGCGCACAGGTCCGCGGCGTTCTGCGAACCCTGCGTGACTAGGACTAGGCGGGTATCAGAATCAGAGCCAAGCCCCTGCTCACCCATCGCCCCAGTAGTCAACGTCACGCGCGTCCGGCAGGCCCTCCAGATCGTGCTCGCCCGGGCCACGGTCCTCCAGTGCCGCATTCCCAATTCCAACCAGCTCTAAACCATGGTTAACCGCGGGGTTAATCGCCTCGGCGCCATCTAGCTAGCGCCCCCCGGTCAACACTAGGTCGCGGTGGGCGATTAGTTACCCCGATTTTTGAATAAAACCTGCGAGTACTAAGTGCCTTCTGCAATTCGCCGACGAGGAACGTGACGTCGCGCCCTTTTCGAAATGCCGCAGAGATGAGCCGGGGTCCACCACAATCCATTGAAAATGATCCACCCTCTCCGAATCAATCGCGACCTAGAAACGACACGAAAATTCACAGGCTGTCTCCAAGTTGAGTAAGCACTCGTTACAGGTCAAGTAAAGCGCATGGGAAGCTAATGGCGTTTTGATCTTGGAGGTCGCACCTCACAAAACTTTCGAACGTGCGACCTTCTCGTACGTCTGGATGATTCCAGAGCTGCTTGGAGTGGTGACATGATCCAGCAGCACATCGACGTTGTTAATGTGTTGCTCTCTCGAATATCATAACGCGCCGTAATAGCCTTCCTTCAACGCGTCATACAAGTTTGCAGCTGTATGTGAAGCCCCATCGTATTCAACCACCTGATCGCCACGCGCTTCAACCGTAGTTCCATCGCTAAGCGTGAACCGATAAGTCGTCGCCGCCAAATCGTGCGTCTTCACGAGCACCCCCTGGAAAGCCGTCGGATTGAACCGAAAAGTCGTGCATCCTTTCAGACCCTGCTCGTAAGCCTCTCGATAAATCCCCTCAAATTCCGCGTAGGGAATGTCGGTGGGCACATTAATCGTTTTCGAAATTGAAGAATCAACCCATTGCTGGGCAGCGGCCTGCATCCGAATATGAGCAATCGGCGCGATTTGCTCACTCGTCCTAAAATAATCCGGGAGCGCCGCATGGAGGACATCTTGTTCTGCCAATCCCTTCTGACGGAGAAATTCCCGATAGACAAGCGCCTCATAGGAGGCAACGTCAACGCGCTCCTTGGTCTTGCGCCCAGGACGAATGACGTTCCGGACATAATGATGTGCGAAGCTGGGCTCAATACCATTACTGGCATTATTACCCAGCGACAATGCAATCGTCCCGGTCGGTGCCACTGAACTATGGTGCGTAAAGCGGGCGCCATGCTCAGCTAGCTGTGCCACCAAATCCGGTTCAATGGCGGTCAGTTGTTGCATGTATCGGCTGTAGCGTGCGTGCAGTACGCGCCCTGGTAGCTCATCTCCGATTTGATATCCATCCCGAGAAAGTTCGGGTCTGGCGACAAAATGCCCGGCATCAAGCCTGAACAACTCGGTCATAATTGGCGCAGGACCCTTTTCCTTTGCCAACGACAGCGCTGTGCGCCACCCCTCCACCGCCAGTTCTTGGCTAACCGTACGTGTAAATTCAATCGCCGCCGGTTCCCCGTAAGCGAGCCGTAGCATCGAGAGCGCAGATCCAAGTCCTAGAAAGCCCATGCCATGACGGCGCTTCCGAAACAATTCAGCACGCTGTTGACCAAGCGGCAATCCGTTAACTTCGACGACATTATCGAGCATCCGTGTAAAGACAGACACGACGTCGCGAAAACTCTCCCAGTCGAAATATGCCTTTGGCGTAAAAGGTGCGTGAACAAACCGAGTCAAATTGATAGACCCTAAAAGACACGCTCCGTAGGGTGGAAGACCCTGCTCGCCACAGGGATTGGTGGCCCGGATATTTTCGCAAAACCAGTTATTGTTCATCTCATTGTAACGATCGATCAGAATGAAGCCGGGCTCCGCAAAATCGAAAGTGGAGTGCATGATGGCGTCCCAGACCTCCCGTGCCCTCACCACCCGATGAATGCGGCAGGCGACCTCCCCGATTGCATTGCTGACATAACCGCTTCGGACGGGCCACGGACGCCAGCAAAAATGCTCAGCGTCCGTTAGGTCTATCCCCTTCGCGACTTCGGCGTTGCTCACGGGAAAAACCAGCGGCCAGGGTCCGTCGGCCGCAACGGCTTCCATGAATTGGCGGGTAATCAGTAACGAGATATTGAACTGTCTGAGGCGCCCTGCCGCTCGTTTAGCTGCAATGATCTCCATGATATCGGGATGCGATACATCAAAAGTCGCCATCTGGGCACCACGTCGGCCACCCGCGGAGGCGACGGTCGCGCACATGCGGTCATAGATGTCCATGAATGACAGGGGTCCCGATGTCAGCGCACCCGCACCAGACACGTATGCACCACGCGGCCGCAGTGTCGAAAACTCGTAACCGATCCCCGCGCCCGCCTTCAGCGTCATACCCGCTTCGTGCAGTTTGCCGAGGATATCGTCCATCGAGTCAACGATGGTGCCGGAAACTGTACAGTTAATCGTCGAGGTTGCTGGTTTATGTGCCATTGCGCCCGCGTTTGCCACGATCCGTCCCGCGGGTAGCGCCCCATGTTGAAGCGCCCACAGGAACCGCTGCTCCCAATGCCTGCGCTTTGCTTCATCTTCTTCAACGCCAGCAAGCGCAACGGCGATCCGTTGATAGGTGTCCTCGATCGTCCCATCCACGGGGGTACTGTCGCGCGACCGCAGACGATATTTCTGATCCCAGATATCGAACGCAGCTGGCTGAAGGGCAATTTCGAGACGGTCGGAAACTAAGGACTGACTATTCGGGGAATGATTCATGCGCGGAGTAACCTAGGTAAAAGCTGGAAGCGAGATGGCGACATTATCTCGCACTCGGGGCCGTTTTGCGCAGACCTCACGGTCAACTTGACGGTACCCTCGCCAAGCCCCACCCTAACACCATGGTGCATAGGTTGTTCTGAAGTCAGATATCCCATGACGATACCCAACTCACTTGATGCCGGCCGCCGGAGGCCGAATCCCCTATCAAAACGGGCGGATGGCGCATGGCCGGTATCAGCGGCCTCGGAGCCCAGACAAAAAATTCCCCTCGCATACGTTGACCCTGCCACGAGGTATTTGCGCTGATGGGCGATGTCATTCCTTTTCGTAAGCGGGACTCTAAGGAGAAGACCCGCGGCAAAACCCTCTGCAGAGAAGGTTTTCACAAGTGGTCTGTCTGGAAAGACAAACAATTCGATGTGAAAGCGGGGAAATTGATCACCGTCTATCGTTGTGATCGCTGCGGCACCACCAAGGTCGAGGCGCACTAAGTGCGCCTACTCAGTAGCTACCCGCTATTACATTATTTGGCCTTTGCGCGAGCAGCCATCATCGCCTGTTGATCGGCATCTACCCTTTTTGTGCTTGGACGGGCCGCCATGGCGGCAAGCGACGCCTTAAGACCCGGGATCGCTGCAATAATGTCCCAATCGTAAAGCTTAGTTGTCACCGCGTTGGCATACCCGAACGTGTGATAAGCGTATATGTCAGCGTAGGTCATCTCGGCACCACAGAGGAAAGGCGCCGGCTTAACCAGATGCGAAAGTGCGCTTACGCCATTTTCAAGGATTGGCTTGACTTCGGTAAACGCCGCGTCATTGCGGGGCGTGCTAAAAAACAGGTGCTGAAAGTGCCGACGCGCCGGAAGTTCGATATAAAGTTCGGTAATACGCATGATTTCTCGCACCTTCGACCGCGCGAACACCTCAGCCGGGAAAAGACGCGGGTTCGGGTAAGATTCTTCCAAATAGTCAAGAATCGCCGCAGTTTCTGAAATAAAACCGTGGTCCGTCTCGATACAGGGCACCTTGCCCATCGGGCTTTTCGCCTTGAACTCATCGCCCTGACTAGGAATGGCACTGATCTCCTCATAGGAGATTGCCTTTTCCTCAAGGGTCTGCTTGACCATGTTGTAGTAATTGCTGACTGCAAATCCGTAAAGTTTAATCATGCTCGAAGCTCCGGTAGCCAAACGTGCGTGATGAAGCGCAAATGCGAAGTCTCTCGCCACACCGCAGGGGCGTCAAGGAACGCCCTTTAGGGTGTTCCCGCTCAGCATGAGACCGTGCACAATGTCATCGAACAATAAGACGGAAGTGCCGTGGACCAAGAGATTCAATTCTCTGATATTAAACTTGACTACCTCTCCATCGCTGAAACGCGTCAACGCAGCGGCTTACGAATCGTTTTGGGGGCTTATCCAGTGCCAGGTCCATGGCGTGAAGCCTGCAAGGGATTGTTCCATGTCAAGGGGACCCCTTATTTCCCAGTCGCTACCGCGAATGAAGGTCATTCAGACCTCGAATTCGGTGCGAATGACGCGGACAGTGAACTCCTGGCTTGGACCGGCCAATCAAGCGCCCCCGTCGCCATTTGGAATGATGAGCGCCCTTGTGCGAGTTGGGTTGACCAACTTTATCTCGCGGAGCGACTGCAACCTGCCCCGCCATTGATTCCGGATGATGTCGAAGATAGGGCTCTGATGTTCGGCCTATGTCACGAACTGGCGGGCGAAAAAGGATTCGCTTGGACCAAGCGACTCGCCATCATCCACTGTGCACTGCAAACATTGCCCGCGCAGGAGCCACGCCGTAGGCTATGGGAATATATGGCCACTAAATATCGGTATGCGGAAACGGAAGGCGCCGCTGGCGCGCCAAATCGAGGCGCAATATCATCGCGGACAGACTTTTTTCGTCGGCGCACGCCTTTCGGCCCTCGACATTTACTGGGCCACTTTTTCCCCCATGCTTGTTCCGTTACCACCTGAGTTATGTCCGATGGCCACAGCCTTTCGCAGCCACTATTCCAATCCGGATTCTGAGGTTCAAGCGGCGCTATCGCCACGCCTTATCCAGCATCGGGATTTCATTTATCGCAGTTTTCTTGAGCTACCGGTAGTTCTTTAAGAAAGGATATTGCTATGCAGACAGGATCGGCTGCCGCCATGATTACTCCCGATATCCGCGCTTGGATTGGCCGGACCGAAGCCATCGGCCCACTGGAGGTTTCTCGCCGAGAGATCGTAAAATACGCCATTGCGACCGAACAGCGTCTCGCCAAGTATTTGCGTGGCGATGAAGCACCGCCGATGTTTTTATATGGCTTGTTGTTCCCGGTCGTCCCGCTAGAGCGGATAGGTTCCGACGGCCTACCACAACGGGCGCTGCTACCCACGCTGCCTCTTAAGCGTGTCATGGCTGGCGGGACTCGCACCCGCTATCATCGGGCCGTCAGACCTGGGGACGTCTTGCAGGGCACCCTGCGGCTCAAAGATATTTATGGGAAAGACGGGTCTACCGGGCCTCTGTTGTTTGTTGTGTACGAACTGCATATAGAGACCCTGACAGGCGAACTCGTCGTTGATGAACTTCAAACACGGATAGTGAGGTAGCCCAATGCCCCAACTAGAGACGCTGCATGTGGGCGCACAAATTCCTTCGCGAGTGTTCACGCCGACGAGTGTGTCGCTTTTTCTTTACAATGCTGCGATCTGGAATTCCCATCGCATTCATTACGACGAGCCCTATACCACCGGCGTAGAGCGACATCCCGGGATCGTGATCGACGGCCCCCTGCAGGGCGATTGGCTAACTCAGATAGTCTTGGAATGGTTGGGTGATGACGGGGCGCTGGTTGAGTTCGAATACACCAATCGCCAAGCCTCCTACCTCGGCGCCACGTTGACTGCCGGGGGCCAGGTGAGCGAGATCGACTCCACCAATCGAACCGTCTCGCTCGAAATTGCGATAATCGACAGCGCGGGCGTGGTCCTGACGCCCGGACACGCTGTGGTCAAACTGGCTTAATCGTGAGGAACGCCGCTGATTTTTTTAATGGTTTGCCAGATACCAAATCAAGGCAAAAACGATCGCCGCACCGGTAAACCACAAGCGTGGGCGACGACGCACCGGCGGTCCGCTCGGTAACGCGATTTTGCTCGGCTCTCCGACCAGTATTTCAAATTTCTGGAAGAACTCTCCAGCCAACTTCTGGGCGGTGCGATCCACCAAGGGACCGCCCAATTGTCCCAACTTGCCTCCGATGTCCGCTTTCACCTGGTAAGAAAGTACCGTTTCATCCCCATCAGCCAAGAGGTTAACTTGGGCTCTGACCTTCGCGAATCCGGCCGGGCCGCCCTTGCCCTCACCTGAAACCGAATAACTTGCCGGCGGATTAATATCCGAAAGGCTGACGGCCCCCTTGAAAGTCGCCGCGAGGGGGCCAATTTTGGCCGAAACGGTTGCAGTAAATTCGGTTGGCGAAATCGCTTCTAGCGTCTCGCAACCCGGAATGGCCTGTCGCAGAATGATCGGGTCCTGTAATGCGGCGAAGACTCTTTCCCGCGGCGCGCGAATGCGGATCTCGTTTGTAAGTTCCATTTTTTTTCCTAGTTCCAACCAAAACGAAAACCCCTACGGAAGAGACATTCTCCTGGTTTCAATAGCTACACGTATTACTTTCAGGTCACTGCGCCGGCTGCTTTGAGTTTTTGCCAGATCACATTAGGCCGTATCGGCAGTTCAGTGATTTCAATGTTGAATGGACTGAGCGCATCGCATAAAGCATTGCAAAGCGCTCCGGAAACCGCACTTGGACGGCCCTCGCCAATGCCCCGCGTGCCCAACGGCGTATGCGGACAGGGTGTTGAAGCATACGTAATTTCAATATCTGGAACATCTGCGGCAGTCGCAAGTTTGTAGTGTTCAAAGTCGGCCGTCATCTGCTGACCCTGGTCGTTATAAATGAATTCCTCGAAAATGGCGTTCGATAATCCCTGGATGATTGCCCCATGCATTTGCCCATCAACGATCATAGGATTGATCACGTTACCGACATCTTCTGATGTCAGCCACTTGAGCACTTTGAAATCACCCGTGCGCAGGTCAACTTCCACCGTGCACATATCCGCGTTGAAACAAATCATCGGCTTAGCAGCTTCAAAAAACGCTGTCGTCTCGAGTCCACCCACTTCGCCCTCAGGCAAATTAATCGGAAACATGATAATTCGCTCGACGATCTCGCAGAACGATTTTCGCTTGCTCGTATCTCGTATGTAGACTACTTCGCCATCGGTGAAAGCGAACTCCTCCATCGTCGCCCGAACACCCAGATCATGGGCGAGCACGTGCGTAATTTTTTCCCGCAATTCGTCGCAGGCTTTACGGACCGCGCTGGCAAAATAAGATCCCATGCGCGCACCAATCGTTCCCGAACCAAACGGGGTGACGCCCGTATCACCCGTGGTGATCACAATATCTTCCGGATTAATCCCAAATGTCGCGGCGACAATCTGGGAAATCGTGGTCTCGTGACCCTGACCACCGGGAGCATCCCCCCCAAGCACGAAAGCCTTGCCACGCGGGTCAAGCCGAACCGTGGCCGCCCCGTAACCCGGCTGATTTTCCATTGGCACCATGAGTTCGGAGGCGACACCAGACAATTCCACGCCACAACCAAACCCAATACCGATGTAGCGCCCGTCCGCTCTAGCACTCAATTGCGCACGCCGGAACGCTGGCAAATCCGCCTGTATCATCAAGTTGTCCCAGACTTTCAGGAAGTCACCACTATCGTAGTATTCTCCGGTCACCGAGGTATAAGGCAACTTGGGAATGATGTTTTGCCGCCGCACATCCGCGGCCTCTAGACCACATCGACGGGCAACCATGTCTACCGCCCGCTCGATCGCAAAACGAGTGGGAAAATGTCCGAACGCGCGCGACGGCGTCAGGCAGGCCTTGTTAGTGAAGGCGACTTTTAAACTAATATCCCCCGCCTCCCAGGTGTAGGCATTCGGAAGTTCCACAGTGCCGAGAAAGGGCATCACGAAACCCCAATACACCCCGATCTGCCCGGTCCCCACATCGGCGACCCCACGATTACGTACGGCAAGCAATTTGCCTTCTCGGGTTGCCGCGACCTCCATCGTGTTGACCTGTCCACGCTCCTGACCAATGCTCATCAAGCTCTCATAACGGGATTCAATCCAGCGCACAGGCCGGCCAAGTTTGCGCGCTGCATAAGCGACCACCACACCCTCGCGATAAAATGGCGCCTTCAAGCCGAAGGCTCCCCCCATATCCCGTGGTGCGATTACCCGGACTTTTTCGGCCGGAATATCCAAGACGTCGGCGAAGGCGAGACGGTCGATGTGCGGCCGTTGGGTTGTGTTGTAAACCAGTAGGCCATCCGAGTTCGACCAATCCGCGAGCACGCCTCTTGTTTCCATGGGGGTGGTCCCGGTCCTGTGAACTCTAAATTCGGCCCCCACCACAATTTCCGCTGCTTGAAAGATTTTTTCGACCTCGACCGCATGGTTTTGCTGCTCCTCTGGCGTAGTTCCCCCAGTGAAGGTCATCTCAAACATGAGGTTGTCAGCTTCCTCCTCGTGGACCTTAGGGGAGCCCGTCTTCAGGGCTTCGGCGGGTTCCAGGATCGGAGGCAACTCCTCATAGTCGACCACAACAAGCTCCGCCGCATCTTCAGCCACGTACTTGTCCCGCGCGATGATCATAGCGATCGGATCACCGTGAAACTTCACCTTGTCAACCGCAAGTCCATAGTAGAGCGGATATTTTGCCGGAAGGTTCGGCGTCAGCACCGGTTGGCGCATCGATTTGCAATGCGTCCTCATCTCATCACCCGTGATGATCGCGACAACGCCGGGTAAGGCGAGCGCCTCAGTAATATCGATACCCTTGATGAGCGCGTGCGCGTAATCACTGCGCACAAAGATCGCGTGGAGCATCCTTGGCAGAACCATGTCAGCGATATATTTGCCCTGTCCGGTAATCAGTCGCAGATCTTCCTTTCGCGCCAAGCGTGCGCCAAGCCAGGATACAGAGTCGCGTGTGTTATCCACCATCTTGACCTCCTTGTTTAGCGACTTTGGATGCGGCACGAACGGCATCTACGATATGCACGTATCCGGTGCAACGGCAGAGGTTACCAATCAGCCCATAACGAATTTCGTCGTCCGTTGGCTCTGGGTTTTTTTCCAGGAATTCAGTCATATTCATCAAGATCCCCGGCGTACAAAATCCGCACTGCAATCCATGATGCGCCTTAAATGCCGTCTGCAACGGCGTTAAGTCACTGCCGTTCGCCAGTCCCTCGACAGTGGTGATGCGATGTCCATCGGCCTGTACTGCCAACAACATGCAGCTTTTGATGGCCTCACCATCAAGTTGTACGGTGCAGGCCCCGCACACACCTTCGTAGGTACAAGCGACATGCGTGCCGGTCAGCCCGCATCTTTCACGAATAAAATCCACTAAAAGCATCCGGATCGGAACGGTTTCCTGATAGAGCTCACCGTTAATCGTCACCTGAATTGTTTTCATGATTCACCTCGGGCGCGCCCAAATGCTCGCGTCGCGACTTCCCGACCCAGTGTCCGGATCAGTTGCTGCCGATAGGCACTGTTGGCCCACTGATCGCTTTGTGCATCGACCTGCTCCGCAATCATCGCGAATGCCTTCTCGATGATACCCGTCTCCCCCGCAGAGCCCACGAGTACTATTTCGCCGCCCGGCGCCCGTTGAGCACCCGCCGCTAGACCCGAGAGACTAATCCGCGCCGCAATACAGCGTCCGTCACCGTCGAGCGAAACCTTCACACAAACCCCGACGACCGGCAGCGCATCTTTCAGTAAGCCCCATTTCTGGTAGGCGCTTCCCGTCCGCGTCGCCGCTTTGAAATGAATTGCCGTAAGAATTTCGTCATCCCCTCGGGCAGTTTCGAGTGGCCCGATGAGAAAATCATCCACCGCCATCTCGCGCCGGTGACCGTCCTGCCGCAACAACATCATCGTGCCTCCGAGCGCGAGGACCGTAGCCGGCAGACAGGAGGCGAGATAATTCCAGCAACAACTTCCGCCTATCGTCCCTCGATTGCGCACTTGGCGATCTCCGACATGCTGCGCCGCATCACGAAGAGCCGCATAAGCTGGCGGCAGCTCAGCACACCGAACGATATCGACATAGCGGACCATCGCCCCTAGGCGAATGCCATCCGCATTGACGGCGATGCCTTTGAGGCTCGAAATGTCCTGTAGGTCGATGACGCAACGAGGCCGCATCATTCGGGATTTAATGGCTTGCATGACACTCTGCCCGCCCGCCAAAAAAATAGCTTCGCCCCCAGGATAGCGTCCGAGCACATCGACCGCATCTTCGACAGTCGTCGGTCGTACATATTCCTCAATGACCGCAGGGTACATAGCCCAATTCTCCTCTACACGCTGCCGTGTCGTTAAATGTGACGTGGCGAATCCGGCATAAGCCCCTTTCCTCTAGAGCCACCGGTCTCGCGCGTTCCGAATTCAACATCGCAAGCTTCCATGCTGCCGCGATCCGTGCCAAAAGGCAGGCTCCGCTAAAAAACTTATGAGCCCCCCTAGACCAGGAGGCCACTCAAGCATGCGCTCATTTCCCCGCCTTGCGCGTCCCGACCTTTTTGCCCACTGCGGTGGTCGGCTTACGGGCTGTCACGCCTTTAGCACTGACCGGGTTCGTGGACAGTGTCCGTGCCTTGCGCGCCGCCGCCGCTCCAGTTAGAAGTCCCGCAGCCTCGAGTACTGCCATGGCCTCATTACTGAACTCTGCCTGCGGCTGATCACCCGCAATAACAAACATCAGCGTCGCATAGGCGCGTTTCGAGCCCTTACTGACATTCTCAAACCGCCTGATGCACCCGGGTGGAAAGGAAATGACATCCAGCGGCTCAAGATCGAAGTAATCAATCTTGCCATTGCGCTGCTCCCAACTGGCGCGCCACGTGCCCGAGATACAGACGAAAGTCTCGTTCGTATCATGGTTATGCATCATCGGCCCTTTACCCGGCAGCGCCCGGCAAAACCCCAGATTGAAACCCTCCCTTATTTTTATCGCCGCCATGCGGGCTGCTTTTGCACCGACCGGAGATTGCAACCCATCAACTTCGCGAGGCGGTGGTTGGAAGCCAATGACATTGTAAAGAATCCGCTCGGCACTCGGATGATAACTATCTGGCAATCCTCCGTCAGAACCCTTAAGCGCTGAAAAACGCGCAACCCGTTTCGACATTTCCTTGCGCGTGAAATATTTCCGTGGAATCGTTTCTTCGAATGACATGAGTTTTCTCCGACCGTTTGGCTTAGATAATTCATCTCGACTGCAGGACGATATCGGCGTCTACCCAAAAACGGGCGTTTCTCAGGGTCCGCTCTCGAGCGATCGCCGGATTCTCTCCGCTTCTCATTATCGATACCATGCGTATGTAGCCCACGCTGGGTAACGATGAGAGTGAAAGACAATGGAATGGTACCGCAAACGCACACTTGGTCAATTGATAGACGAAGCAGCCGAACGCCACGGCGGACGCGAAGCACTAGTCTTCGACGCCCACCGCTGGACTTGGACTGACTTTAAGCGCGAAACCGACGCCGTCGCCAAGGGGTTGATCGCGCTCGGTGTAGAGCCTGGCGAACGCGTGGCTGTCTGGATGACCAACCGCCCAGAATGGCTGTGGCTCATGTTCGCCTTGGGTAAAATCGGTGCCTGCATCGTCCCGCTCAACACTCGTTATCGAACCGACGATGTGGCCTATGCAGTGACGCAGTCCCAAAGCGCGACGATGATCACCCTCGATCGCTCGGGTCCCATTGACTACCAAAGCATGCTGATGGACTCAATGCCCTCAATCAAAGTAAGACCGGACAAGACGCTGGATATTGCCGGCTACCCCGACTTAAAAAGACTGGTCATCCTCGGCGAACAACGGCTACCACACGCCGGAACCTGGGAGGAGCTCTTAACAGCCGGCCATACCGTTGACGATGCTGCGCTTGCAGCACGCGCCGCTGACGTCGATCCTGATGGATTGATGATGATTGCATACACCTCTGGCACGACAGGACACCCCAAGGGCGTCATGCATACCCATGTACCGATCCGGTCGGTGCATGAACGTGCGCAGAATTTGGGTCAGTCCATGGCCGAAATCCACATGAATTACCTTCCACTATTCCATCTTTACGGCTATAGCGAAATTGCCATCATGTGCGCCATCACTGGCGCAAAACAGATTCTGATGGACGTTTTCGACGCGGAGAAAGCGCTCGATCTCGCGGAGAAGGAACGCGCAACCTTCCTCCATGGCTTCGAAGCACACTGGGCTGATTTACTCGCGGCCCAAGCGCGTCGCCCGCGCAACCTATCGGTGCGGATGGGATCGCTCCCTGCGGGTCAGGAGAGCACTATTCCAATAGCAGAGAAAGTCCAGGACGTTTTCTGTCCAACGATCTCCGGTTTCGGGATGAGCGAGACATGGGCCTATGTTGCCTGTAACAATCCTTCGCACACGAGAGAACAGCGGGTGCACGCATCCGGATATCCGATGAACGACTATGAATTCAAAGTCATCGACCCGGATACTCGCCTGCCCCAACCGACAGGTGTGGCAGGTGAGCTGCTGATCAAAGGCTACGCCATCATGAAGGGCTATTGGAACAAGCCGGAGGCAACCGCCGAGACGCTAGTCGACGGCTGGGTTCACTCCGGTGATACGGCCTATGTGCGCGAAGATGGTCACCTCGTATTCATGGGGCGCGCTAAAGACATGCTCAAGGTCGGCGGTGAGAACGTATCTCCGGCAGAAGTCGAAGCCTATCTCCGGAACATGCCCGAAGTACAGGATGCTTCCGTGGTAGCCTACCCAGACCCGCGCCTGACCGAAGTACCCGTCGCCTTTGTCATTCTGAAACCCGGCATGGCGCTCATTGGCGATGTGTTGCTGGAACGGATGAAAGGACGAATTGCGAGTTTCAAGATCCCTCGGCACGTCGTGTTCGTCGAAAATTTTCCGATGACTTCCAGCGGTAAAATTCGCAAAATAGAGTTGCGCGCAGAAGCCCGCGCGCGGCTCGACGAAAAGGCATAAGAACATGGATTACGCTACCTTCCTTTCCCCCACCGAGATCATTGATTCCGAACATCCGGACGTCGCGGCTTTCGCCAAAAAGCACCAGGGGAACTCGACGGATTCGATCGCAAAAAGCGTATCGCTTTATTACGCGATCCGCGACGGCATTCGATACGATGGCTACGAAATAGAATTGACCCCGCAGGGTTTGTCGGCCAGTCAAACGCTCCGCCGAGGACGCGGTTGGTGTGTCAGTAAGGCCGTGCTACTAGCCGCCTGTTGTCGCGCAGTTGGCGTCCCCGCACGATTGGGTTACGCAGACGTAAAAAACCACCTCTCAACCGCCCGGATGCGAGAACTCATGGGAACAAACGAGTTCTACTGGCACGGCTACACAGACATCCATCTCGATGGCCGATGGTATAAGGCGACGCCGGCTTTCAATATTGAACTTTGCCGTAAATTTCGGATCAAGCCACTGGAGTTTGATGGTACCGCGGACTCGATTTACCACGCTTTCGATGAAGATGGTCGACAACATATGGAATATCTACACTATCGTGGCGCGTTTGCCGACGTCCCGCTTGAGCAGATAAGACGAGACTTTGCCACTTATTATCCCCAACTGTCCCGGCTCGTGGAGGGTGATTTTGAACTAGAAGTCGAACGAGAGACTGCCCCAAAGCCCTGAAAAGCGACCGAACTCAGGCGTCAACGGCTAGACGCCAGCCATAAGGCTGGCCATTTCATGATCCATTTTTTCGGCAAAAACTCCCGGCGCTCGGCAAATTTCAGGCCTCTGTTTCCATCTCAGTTTCAGTTTCACCTACGATATTGCGAATGATGACTCCGCCAGACTTTTCATCGTGTTCGAGAGTAAGCAGCTTGCGGTTCTCCGCCTCATCCAGAAGACGACTGAAGGACTTGAATCCGTAATAGGACTCATTAAACCCCGGGCGCTGACGTTTTAGCGCCTGCTTGACCATCGAACCCCATATCTTGTCTTCAGATCCGCGCTCGGTAAACAACGCTTCGACTGTTTCCATAACGATATCCAGCGCTTCTTGACTTCGATCTGATTCGGCCACCATGGCAGGCGTTGCCGCAGCGGTCGCCGGCGACGGAGACTTGCGACGAGGCCTCCGTTGCTTTTCAACACGAACCAAATCATCGTAATAAATAAACTCGTCACAATTAGAGATGAGCAGATCGGAAGAAGACGACTTGATGCCGACCCCGATCACCGTTTTGTTGTTCTCCCGAAGTTTACTGACCAACGGGGAAAAATCAGAATCCCCACTTATAATGACGAATGTATCAACATGTAATTTCGTGTAGCACAGATCTAACGCATCTACGACCATACGAATATCGGCAGAATTTTTCCCAGATATCCTTACGTGAGGGATCTCAATCAATTCAAAGGCGGCCTCATGCATAGCCGTCTTGAATTCTTTGTAGCGGTCCCAGTCACAGTAGGCTTTCTTGAGCACGATATTGCCCTTTAGCAATAACCGCTCGAGGACCTTGCCAACGTCAAAACGAGCGTATTTTGCGTCACGCGCGCCTAGTGCTACGTTTTCAAAATCGCAATACAGCGCCATGCTGCGAGTGTCTGTGTGATCTACCATCTAAAATTGAAACCTTTCGAGCGCCACGGAGAGAGTCGCTGATGGCGCCGAGCCATCAACATTCATCAAATGTTGTCAGACCTCAATTATACTCCTAAAGCCCCCTCGCCGCCCGGTTCGGTCCTATTGACTGCCCATGGACAAGCTAGGGTCTACACCCACGGCCATTTTTATTCTATCGAACGCAACATCGGCGTAAAAGTGAGTTGCATCAAGGCCTTTTTTCACCGCCGGACCAGCGCCTGCAGGGGTATTGGACATCGGCGCAGTCGCCGGTCAAGCCTCCACCAACGAAAATCCGTACCGCGCACATTCAGAAACCAAATTGCGACGAAGCTCCGCCAATCCCGACGATAGACCTATGCAGTATTCGGCCTTGGGTACTTATAAAAATAGCCTCGTCTTTGCAGTCACGCTCGAGTGCCCCATTCCCAGAGAATTTTTTGAATGTATTTCTCATTCACCATGGGTGCCCGCAACCAGTCGATCCGGATACTGGCGAATGTAAACCCATACCGCGTCTACAATTAGCGGATCACACTGCCGACGTGATCCGTAGGCCGGGCGCGCCCATTCGATGACCAGTATCACCGAAAGTAGCTACAATCAGAGGTCATCCAGTGGGAATAGCGGATATGCCGACATTACTCCTCGTTCCAGGTCTGATGTGCGATGCCGCCCTCTGGGGCCATCAGACCCGATTTCTCTCATCACAAACTGACTGTGTGGTCGCTCACGCCACAGCGGCCAATACCATTGACGACTTGGCACGGGAGGTCCTGAAACAGGCGCCAGCCCAATTCGCGCTGGCGGGTCTCTCGATGGGGGGGATCATCGCACATGCGATTATGGCCATAGCGCCTGAGCGCGTGACGCATCTCGCTCTCATCGGAACCACGGCAAGAGCCGACACACCCGAGCAGACAGAGCGTCGCCTCCGGCTGATTGCGCTCGCGGAGGCCGGTCGTTTTTCTGAAATTACGCCCCTCCTCATGCCAGCACTGCTACATCCATTCCGTCTTAAGGAAAGCACGCTAACAGAGACCGTGATTGGAATGGCCGATGCGATCGGTCCGACAAGCTTCTTGCGCCAGATCACGGCCGTCATGCGACGACCTAGTCGGACTCATCAGCTCGCGTCCTACCGATTACCCACTTTAATTCTATGTGGCCGCGAAGACGCCATTACACCCGTCGCCATGCACGAAGAAATGGCCGCGCTGATCCCAGGCAGCCGACTCGCTATCATCGAGGAATGTGGCCATTTATCCACACTGGAACGACCACATGCAGTAACCGCACTGCTGCGTCATTGGCTGCTCTATGCGTAACTCGAACGGAACGGAGCCATCTATGATGCTGAGTCGGTAACCTGACACAGTGGCGTGCAATCCGCCGAACACGTTGTTTCGCGCGTAGACCTAGTTTGCGGTGGTAGCCGACGGAAAGCCTTCGAAGAACATGAGATCGCGCGCACCGCCACAACTGCGAAATGGATAGCAGAATCGTGGTGAAGCCGGATGCGGTCACGTCACACCATGAAGAAGGCGTTTTGTTCATTCTCTCTGCCGCCTCGTAAGACGAAACAACAGACGCGCCGGGCATGGCGTCCCTCACTTTCGCCACTTTCAGCTGCTATAGCTCACAGAATCCCAGGGAATCGCCGTCCCCGGATCGAAGGCGGAGAGCCAGTGACACTCCTTACCCGTCCAGCGCATCGTGACGTAATACTCGTAATATCTTCGGCGCACGATCTTGTAACCACCTGCGGTCGTCAGGCTCCGAGAGCCTGAGCTTCCCATCCGCGACACTTGATCAAATTAACGCGCCCCATAATCAATGGAGATCCCCTGAGCCGCCAAATCAGACAGCACTTGTGCCCTGATTTTCGGAATGCTGACCGGATGAACGCCGCGGTATCGAGCAACTTCGCTCACCGTGTAAGGCTTGAAGTCAGCCGACAATACGTCACTGCTGTAGTGAATTAGGATCCAGTTCAGGATCTCGGCGACTTCGGCGTTCGTTAGCGAAGAGTAAACGATTCCGGGAACTTGCGACAAAAACGCACGTCCGCGCGGAACCTTGACGAATTGGCCCGGGATGCGATGTAACGTGGGAACCTCGTTAGCATCACTACCCGTACCGTCGGGGCCATGACAACCGGCGCAATTCAGGAGATAACTTTGTCGTCCAAAATCTGTCGCGTAGGCGATGCCGCTAGACAGGACACCCGTTGCCAGCATAACTATCCACCACTTGCGCGCTATCATACCGAGTCCCCACCTAACGCTTAAGCGCCATCCTCAGACGCCACCGCTCGCTTGAATGATCAGGCGTGCGGCCGGGCTTCTGCAATGCCCAGTGCCACCGCAACTGTGCAATGGTAAGCATTAGCCTTATTGCCCATGCACCAATTGACGTCATTATGTACACCCATCCGATAGGCCGGTCGCTCGCCAATATTCGCATTACACATACATCGGCCGCACGCGGTGACACCGCAACAATCGTTGTAGCTAATGAGATAAGCCTTATTGTCATTAGGATTCTGACAGGTGCCCACCCAGGTGACCTTGGAAACTTCAGTACCGGGTGGGCATTCATTGATGGAACCACCGCAGCATGTACAAAGGAAGCCATCTAGCGCGCAGTAGCGCCAGTATTCGCAAGTGGTGTCTTTATTCACGTCACCCTCATCCTGAGGTGGTTGTCCCCCATGTCCACCAGGCGCTGCCTGCGGCTGGCGATCAAACGGCAGAATGGGGAACAACATGCCAGCACCGATCAGAATTTTTCCAAATTTTAGCAGCGCACTCCGACGAGAAGTCAGTTGCGCCACTTCACGCGTTTTCCGTTCAAAGAAATCATCTAACCATTGCATCGTTTCTCTCCTGTCGGAGGCGCCACCGTTCCGTGACACCAATGTCGATTGTATATAGCGCTAGTGCGAGGTCCCGAGATATTCCTGGACCGTCCCGACACCGAGTTCCTTCGCATTGAAAAGGCTTTCAATCTGCTCACGCGAATTGACGAGCCCTTTACTACGTACACGGCCATGCTCGTCAATAAGAATTGCATGTGGTAGTCGGCTGACCTTGAATGCCATTCCGAGCGCTGTTGAAAGCACATAGGGAAAGACTTCCAGCTTCGCGCTCAACCTGAATTTTTCCTGGGCTTGGACATCGCCATCGCTCGCCAACACGATGCGCAGCCAGCGCTGCTCACTTCTTGCAGTGGCTTTCAGAATAGGAAGGAGCTTCTTGCAGACCGGACAAGTCGGGGATAAAAAAAATAGCAATGTACTCTTCGCGGCAGGGTGCCCAATCGGAATGGTGTCTCCGTCCAGACCTTTGAGTTCAAAAGTGGGGGCGGCTTCGCCCACTTTGGGGCCCGAGTCCATCGTGAGTGCGCCCACCGGAGCGATGCGCTCGTAGATGATGCCCACTTGACGCGCCAGTGCAAAAACGGCGGCGACAAGCCCAAGCACGAGACAGGCGAGCACGACAACGGCGAGAGTAAGCGTTTCCATCATCAAGAAAATTCCAACTGACGCAGACGCGGATAATTAGACAGCAACTGATTGGCGGCCGCATAGAGGCCGAAGGCGGTAACCGCCGCAAAAATTGTGAGCAAGACGTCCGCCCAGCCCGTATCTCGGAGCGTTGAGTGAGCGCCAGCCAGCCCGAGAAGCATCCCCAATCCAAGGTTGCGGGCCACGAGGCCCCAAGAAATCTGCTGATCAGCGCTCGCGCCGCCGCATCCACAGTCTAAATCGGTACGTCCTCTCAACAAGTTTATCACTAGTACCGCAGTAACCATCGACAGGAACCCCAGTCCAAGCCACGGCGCCGCCGGCACCGCGCCGGGGAATAGCAGGAATAGACCAAGAAAAAGCTCAACTGTCGCTATCAGCAACGACGCCGCAAAAGCCCACGCCGCGGGCAACACCTCATAGCCCTGAACCACGCCGGCGAAGACGTGACGATCGCGAAGCTTATCCCACGCACCTGTTAGGAAAATCAGGCTGAACAACGCGCTTATTGCCTTACCGACGATCGGGTCGAGAGACACAGAACCTGTCCTCGTTTACTGCATTTCAATGAGGATAGGATCTTCCCCAAAACCGTCGACACGTTGCCCGAATTTAAGCGCCGGGGCAGTCTCGTAGCGCAGGAGCCCCGCAGAAAGCGGATCTATCCCGAACAGGCGCGGTATAGCCTCATGACTCACAGCCAAAGCTACGGCATTGTTCCCGGGGACACGTGCTACCCGCTGGTGGGTCTTGGTATCGAAAGCCCAGATCTCGGCCGCAGGATCCTTGTGGCTACCTTCCTTGCCGCGTGGGTGCATCGCCACGTAGAGCCGCCGAGTGCCCGGATGAAAAGCAAAGGGTTGGTAACCACCAGGGCGCCAGTTGGCTTGTTTATCCGATTCGCCAATCACCGACCATTTTTCGCCAATTTTTGCCGTCTCTCCGCCCAAGTTGGCACTTAGGACGTCACCGTAAAAACTGAGAAAAAGGTACTCGTCTACCTCATTTTCCGTCTGGCTATAGACGGGATTCTTATCTGGATCAAATAGCCGCACACTGCGCGCCTCACCACTGGGTTTCCCCGCCGCGTCGAGCGTGACCGTCAGTAACGTGCCATCCCCGCAGACCGTGGTGAATCGGTTCGATACACGCTGAGCTGGTAAAATCCCCCAACAACCCGGGGTTGGAATCTCTGTAACGTATTGCGCAGATTTACGGTCAACGACCGTAATAGAACTGGCCGGCGTAGCATTCTGCACAAAGATAAACCGCCCATCCGGAGTCGTCGCGATTACGCCTTTGTAGGGCAGCGCTTGTGCATGCTTCGGCGGTATAGCGATTTCCGCCTTTATTTTTAACGTCTGACTGTCGTAGACATCCACCTCATCAGTGCGTGTCCCTCGATTCAGTTTGGCGAGGTAGGTCGTCGCCACATAGATCTCTCGCCGGTCAGGGGAAAGGCGGCCGAGCCCCGTAAATCCCAAGCCGATCACGCCGACGTATTTCAGCGTATTGCCATCAACGATGTGCATTCTGCCATCGATGATATGCGATATCGCAACATCGGAAACGTACATTCGGGCCGGATCTGGCGCCGGCAATTTAGCAACTCTGGGTTGCTCCGGCGTAAAGTCGCCCGCCATGAGGTCCGCTGCACTCATCAAAAGACATATTGCGGCCGCCCACGCCGCCCCACTTCGCAGTCCTTGCATCATTTTCTCCCCGTAAAGCTGCCGCTGACGAATGCCCATAACCCCTAGCGGGCTGAGCTTCGCCCCCGCATTATGGTGGTTATACCCGGCCCACCTCGGTATTGTCTACGTCACTGTCCTGAAACGCCATTGTCATTTGGGCCACTGCCGGCAAATCGCACCCTACTCATCACGGAGCTCCCTGAAAATGTTGCCTTTAAACCTCGACAAAGCACGCTATGTCAGTCTGTCTACCTACAGGCGAGACGGCCGAGAGGTCATGACCCCGGTTTGGATCGCGTCTCAAGGCGCGCGCCATTTCATTTTTTCAGCTCCACACGCAGGTAAGGTCAAACGCATTCGTGCAAATCCACGGGTGCGGCTAGCCCACTGCAATGCATGGGGGAAATTGCGTTCAGCGTGGTTAGTCGCCAGGGCTCAAATCGTGGCAGATGAGGCTACCGCAAAGATTGCCTATCGGGCGCTCCGAAAAAAATACGGCTTCGCTTTGTGGATTGCTGATTGCATGAGCAAGCTTACGGGACGATACGATAAGCGGGTTCTCATTGAGGTCAATCTCCCGCCGGAATCTTAGGTTTTAAACCGCGCTGCGCCGAAATTCGATCAGGGCCCAGAGATGCCGCGCTTTGTCAGCTGGTCACCGGGTTTCGTCCCTACTGGCATCGCACAAAATCGTATCAGCAGGCGCCCGCTTCAACTTCCCAGCCCAGCGCGGCTTAGGAATCTGCACCCGCTTCACCCGAAAGAAAGACCGCGAGCTGATTGAGCCCATTGCGCCTCGTCGCGAATGTATAAGTGGTACCGAGACGAGACGGCCGTCGACCCCACACAGCGAAAGCGGCGGCGTAACACTCATTAAGTGTTGCTCACTTACCCCTGTCGCGGGAGGAAACACTGCTTCACAGCATCCGACTTCACGGGGTTACAATGGTCAACTTCTCAGGCAGAGGATTAAAGGTATGCATAATCTGGATTTCTACTTTGACTGTTCAAGCCCCTGGACCTACCTAGCATTCGAAAATGCGCTGATCCAGTTCAAGAACCAGCCAGTCACTGTCCGTTGGAAACCGATCCTTGTCGGCGGATTATTCAATACTGTCAATCCCAGTGTGTATGCCAATCGCTCGAACCCCGTCCCGGTCAAGGAGACCTACGCGCAGAAAGACTTAGCGGACTGGGCTCGTCACGTCGGGATCGAGATAGGCTCTCCGCCGGTTTTCCCAGTCAATAGCGTCAAGGCCATGCGCGGGGCCTTCATCGCACTCGAGCAAGACTGTCTTGTCCCCTATGCTCGCGCCATTTTCGAGGCTTATTGGCGGGATCTGAAAGATATCTCCCAAGACGAAGTGTTGCGCCCTATCGTGGCATCGCTCGGTCTGGATGTCTTCGATTTCTTTGTCGATATCACTACCGAGCGCCGTAAGTCGCAACTGCGCGAAAATACCGACGAACTGGTGAGGCGCGGTGGTTTTGGCTCGCCTACTTTTTTCCTAGATGGTGAGGACATGTACTTCGGTAATGATCGCCTTCAGATCATTGAGAAAATGATTAAAAATTGACCACTCAACCCGAATCATCCTGCTGGAGCATTTTTCCTATGGCCAATCGACTTGAAAAAAAAACTGCGTTGATCACTGGAGCGAGCCGTGGCATCGGCCTCGCTATCGCTGAAGCTTATGCCGCCGAAGGTGCGCAGCTGCTGTTGAACGCCCGAAATTCTACGGTGCTCGAAGAGGTGGCTGAGGCGCTACGGAGACGCTTTGATGTAGCCGTTGATACGTTTGCGTGCGATGTCACGGATCGTGAAAACGTCCAAGCTATGATTCAGGCTGCCGAAAAACGTGGTGGCATCGATATCCT
The DNA here is from genome assembly GCA_903825645.1 of uncultured Pseudomonadota bacterium. Taxonomy (GTDB): domain Bacteria; phylum Pseudomonadota; class Gammaproteobacteria; genus CAIKBL01. The sequence continues at coordinate 24,596 of CAIKBL010000025.1, forward strand.
TGTGAATAATGCAGGCATTCACCGTGCCGCTAAATTCCTCGACTACTCTGCACAGGACTTTCGCGAACTCTTCGAGGTGAATTTTCTTGGCGTGCTGCACGCAACGCAACTGGTATTACCGGAGATGATCCGACGGCAGGCCGGAAGCATCGTTAACATGGCGTCGACGGCCGGCAAATGGGGAACGCCCAACCAGGCCGCGTACAACGTGTCGAAGCATGCCGTAATCGGCCTGACACGCTGTCTGGCCTTGGAAATGGCCCCACATAAAATTAGAGTCAACGCAATCTGTCCGTGGGTTGTGGATACCGACATGGCAATCAGTTTCATGTCAGAGCATGCCAAAGTTGCTGGATTGAGCCCTGAGCAAACCACGAACAATTTCCTTAATTCGGTGCCATTGAAACGATTCATCCAGCCGACCGAAGTTGCACAGCTTGCGGTTTTTCTGGGATCAGAAGAAGCCAGCTACGTCAACGGGCAATCCTGGGCCGTCGATGGTGGTCGAACTATGATTTGATCGAGCCGTATTCGAAGCGGTCACCGCGCTGATTTTCGATCCCAGGCACAAGAGCAGTGCTTAAGAAGAGACAACATGGACCGCTTTGACCAAATTTTCGCCCTGCATAGAGAATTAACCCACGCACGCTGCGGGCGCTCAGTGCAGCAGCTGGTAAGCGCCTTGGAAAGGCGACACGTCAACTGCGAAGCGCATCATTCGCGCCATGCGGGATTATCTCGGTGCGCCAAGCGTGTATAACCGGGAACTGCGGGGCTACCATTATGATGAAGCAGAAAGCGGTGGCACCTACGAACTACCGGGGCTTTGGTTTACCGGAGATGAGTTGATCGCACTCGTTTCCAGTCACCACTTGCTGAGCCGTATTCAGCCCGGATTGCCTGATCGCGAATTTGGGCTACTTCAGAAACGAATAGAAAAGCCGCTCGATCATCAACATCTATGGCGTACCAAGTTGTCTGCTCGTATCCGCATATTGACTGGCCAGGCGCGGACATTAGCGCCAGCAATCGCTCGCAGTATAGGCGGCGCGCTGGACGCGCATTTCATTCTTTCATCAAGCACGAGGCTCGGATGAGCGGTCGCTGCGCACAGTCTCGCCACAGCGCCTCGTACATTACCGGGACAATTGGTATCTAGACGCTTGGGATCATGACCGCATCTCCTTCCGGACATTTTCGATCGACCGGATTACCAACGTCATTCCGCGCGAGGGCTTCTTGCAGGAAGTGATCGACGCCGAACTCGACGCACATCTCGCCGCCGCCTTCGGTATCTTTTCTGGGCAACCGACCGAACAGGTCGTACTCTGGTTTTCCGCACACCGCGCTCGCAGGGTGGCAGACGAAATTTGGCATCCCGACCAAACAACCCGTTGGTTGCCGGATGGTCGTTATGAACTAACATTAGCTTACAGCGAGGCGCCCGAATTACTGATGGACATTCTGAAGCACGGCAAAGACCTTGAGGTCCGGGCGCCAGAGAAACTCAGAGCTCTCGTCGTACACACGCCCCAGGAAACCCTCCGTCTCTACGAGCAAGTCGCACAGGAGCGTCGTTTGTATCACCGGATCCTCGAGTGTCGCCCTGAAGTCAATTCCCGTTGGAGGATCCCCGAAATACCCTTGTAACTTAATGCTTTTCTTTTTTTGATATTGTGGTGCCTGCATCGAGCCGCTTAGCGTGTCGACGCTCTACGCATCAACTCTTAGAAATAAAAGCGTATGACTTCTCGTTAACCGTGACCGGGTTGCTACCGTACTGGATGGCTTGCACCCAAGAGACAGACGCACGGGTGATTCGCCAACTGAATCGATTGATCCCGGCGGACTGGTCATTTATCACCTTGGCGACCGCTAAGGATGCACCAAGGTATCGTCGTCAGGTACGGCTTGCCATCGCCAAGCAACTGGTCACCAAGGAATAAATCCTGATATCGATTAGTTGGAGAGGATCCACAGCATCAGCCATGAACAGATCAAGTTCAGTAATTTGCGTATCACACCCCACTTACCAGCGAAAAGCGTACGCAAATTGACGGATACACTCGAGACGGCAACAGAGCTGGAAATCGGCAGTTCAGCGCCGCATGAAGCAATACTTCTCTGGTCGTGGCTGGCACATAGACACAAGTAAAACCGAAACGACTCTCTGGGTATCGCTACGAATGGAACCGAAGACAGCGAATTTTACCCTAACCTGCTCACCGCACCGCGCAGTGTGGACACTCGAGACTCAGGTCGCACTCAACCACGGTTCGCTGACGCGCCATTGAGCGCCCCCGTCGGGGATAATCGACACCACTGAAAGATCCCGCTGCCCCTGCGATTCTTTTGACAGCGTTATCCCCGTTTTTCACCCCCTCCCCGCGGCCACCCCCCATTTACTACAAAACTTAATCACGAACCGCTTCGACGAGTCGCCATAACCGTTCAGGCGTGAACGGCATTTCCGTAATCGATACATGAAGAGGTACTAACGCATCCTCGAGCGCATTCCCCAACGCGCCAGGCACCATTCCTGTAGGACCCTCACCCTTGCCCTTCGCTCCCAGCGGGTTATGGGGTGTCGGCACATTATGTTCCACGGTCTCGATATGCGGCAGATCTCGAGCAGACGCTATCAAATAATCCTGCAGCGAAGTGGCGAGTTGATCGCCAGATTCGCTATAAACATACTCTTCGAAACAGGCATTACTGATACCCAGCGCGATGCCGCCGTGGAGTTGACCCTGCACGACCATAGGATTGATGGCGCGTCCCGCATCATCAACGGCCACATATCGAAGGATGTCGAACTGCCCACTCTGAGGAAATACTTCGACAATGACGCCATGTACATTACAGCTATGCATGCCGTTGGTATCCGCCTCAAAATGAGCCGTGTAATTTAAACCGCCATCCATACCCGGAGGCAACTCCGTCGGTGCAAGCAAGGCGGTTTCTGCCACGTGCGCAAGCGAGATATGTTTCGCGGGATCGTTTCGCCAAACAATTTCACCACGAGAAAAAACGAAATTTTCAGGTCCGGAGGCCTCTATTCCCAGCAAATAGGCGGCAATTCTCACAAGTTTTGGTTTCAGTCCCCGCGCTGCTAGCAATACGGCACTGGTCGTATAACCGCCCATTCTGGATGCCAACGTACCCGCGGCAAAAGGCACGGATTGTGTGTCGCCCGAAATGACGTTGACATCGTCCGGCGTTATCCCAAGCTCATCGGCCACCACTTGAGAAATGGTCGTGTCGTGCCCTTGCCCCTGTGGTTGGTCGCCATGCGCCACTTGTACCTGGCCATTCGCGTCCACACGGATTGTCGCAACACCATATCCGGGCTGTCGCTCCATCGGCACAAGGATCCTCGAGGACAATCCCGAAAATTCGATGCCGAGACTGAACCCAATCCCGAGATAGCGTCCCTGCTTACGGGCGAGCGCTTGTTCCGCGCGGAATGCCTCGTAGCTGAGTGCATCGCGGATCTTTGCCAGTGCGCCAAGGAAATCTCCAGAGTCCACATTAACCCCGGTGGCGGTCACGTACGGAAACTCCCGAATGCAGTTCCGAGCCCTAATTTCGAGGGGATCTATGCCTAGCCGCCGTGCGGCAATATCGACAATCCGGTCAATTGCAAAACGTCCTGAGAATGAGCCGAAAGATCGACTCGGCGTCAACCCTGCTTTGTTGGTCACCACACAGGTAAGGTCGATGTCGACGCAGGGGATCGTGTAGCCATTAGGAAGATACATCATACCAAGCCAGGGCATGGCGAAGCTTACGTAAATCGGCACACGTGCATCGCCGCAGTTTGCGACCATGCGATCGCGCAATGCGAGGATTTTCCCCTCTCGGGTCAGCGCGATTTCGAGTTCGTGGATCTGGTCGCGTTCTTGTCCGATATTTTGTAAATTTTCTTGTCTATTTTCGATCCATTTGATCGGTCGACCAAACCGCATCGCTAGATGGCAGACAAGAATTTCTTCCCGGTAAAGGGGCGCCTTGACGCCGAAACCGCCCCCAACATCCTTGGGCGCAATCACCCGAATTTTATTGTCCGGCATCTTGAAAAATTCGGCCAACAGGTGTCTTTTGATATGCGAGCGCTGCGTCGTCAACCACAAAACAAGTCCCTCAGCGGCATTAAAGCTGGCAAGACAGCTCCGAGGCTCCATCGGCGTCGCTCCGCATCGGTGACCCCGAAAGCGTTCCCGAACCACTAAATCGGCGGACGCGAATGCGCCGTCAACGTCTCCCTTTTCCAGCCGCTGGTGATAGACCACATTGTCGCCCCACTCCGGATACAACAAGGGCGCCCCCGGCCGTAGCGCTGCTTCGGCGTCGATGACCGACGGCAGCAGCTCATATGCCACCTCAATCAAGTCGATAGCATCCTCAAGGGCTTGGCGCTCCTGTACGATCACCGCGGCGACCAAATCCCCGACATACTTCACTTCGTCTAATGGCAACGGTCCGAAAATGGGGCGTTTCGTCTCGCCCGGGAGATTCGGCACGCTCAAGTCGGACAGAATTGATCCCAGATAGGCCGTATCCTGCCCTGTCACCACGCCCATCACCCCGGGAAGAGCAAGCGCTGCCGTGGCATCAATCCGAAGGATGCGCGCATGCGCGTGCGGACTGCGCAAAAAGCCTACGTGCAACATGCGAGGCATGGTGATGTCGGCAACGTAGCTGCCTTCGCCGATCAGCAGACGGTGGTCTTCTTTTCGCTTGATTGACTGTCCGACCCAGGGGACATCTCCGGAAATTTCCGACTTCATAGCGGAAACCACTTTTGCCGTTCGGCCGGCGTCATCGCATTGAGACGATCAATGGTCTGACGGACTGCGGCGACAATATTGACATACCCTGTGCACCGACAGAGCACGCCCGCCATCGCTTGCCTGATCTGGACCTCATCCGGCACTTCTCCACGCGCTACGATGTCCTTTACGTAATCATAGAGGGTCATTAAAAAGCCCGGCGTGCAGAAACCGCACTGCAGACCATGATGGTCGCGGAAAGCCGTCTGAAGGGGATGGAGTTCACCGCCTCGCGCGAGCCCTTCGGGTGTCAACACCTTCGCCCCGTCTGCTTGGATAGCGAGCATCAGGCAGGATTTCACGGCGACACCCTCCAAAATTACCGTACAGCTCCCACAGCGTCCCTCAAATCCGCAACCGACATGAATGCCCGTCAACCCGGCAACTTCACGGATGAAATCGACAAGCACGGTGCGCAGTTCAACTCTACCGGTGTAGATTTCACCGTTCAAATTAATTGCCACGTCCTGCTTCATACCCCACCCCTCGTGACGTGCGAGCGCTGCAATGCCCGCTGAACCGCCAGAAAAATCAACTGCTTGCGATAGATCGCCGAAGCCATAGCGTCATCTTGGGTGACAATTTCGACGCTCGCCGCCGCGGCCACTGCGCTATGCGTCTCGGTGCCGAATACGCGACCGATCAACTCTTGGCTGGCGCTTCGCGCGAACATCGGGCCTGGTGCAACGCCGCCAATTACGATTGCGGCCTGCTCAATGCAGTTCGACGCCCCGAGCACGAGGTGCACTGCCGCGCTAACAATCGCCCGGTCCTGCGCAACTCGCCCGTATTTAATGTACGCACCCGCGGGACGGCCCTGCGTGATACGAAACTCGAGATGGGTCACTATCTCATCCCTGCGCAGCCCTTCGCCCTTGAAACTGCTGACCGGGACCAGACGTGGGCCCTGGGTCGACGACATAATCCGAACATGCGCTCCGAGCGCCATAGCGGCCGGTGCAATATCCCCGGTCAGATCGCCAAAACACAGGCTACCCACCAGTGTCCCCCGGTTTCTCACCTGTAAGTCACCTACGCTAAGCGCCGCATCGACAAGAACATTCGCTTGCATCCGTAGGCCAGGGTGTTCCACCGCGTCGCGATAGCGCACAAGGGCCCCTACCCGCGCGACGTCCGTGCCCACCTCGATATCCGTAAGCTCCCTGAGACCGTTGATATCGATGAGGGTTTGCGCGGCTATTCGCCGGGCTTTCATCAGGGGTAGTAAGCTCTGTCCGCCCGCCAAGAACACCGCCTGAGGGTAACTGGCACGTAGCGCGAGCGTTTCCGCCACTGAAGACGGCGCAAAATAACGTTCGATAGGCTTTGGATACATATGTGTTCGCCTGTAACACGTGAATTTGCAGCAACCAGAGTCCGCCGGCCCTTCATGGGCCATTTTCCAACATATCACGAAAAACCGCCGCTACGCGCCGAAAAGGAGGGGCAATCGCACTCTGCCGCCCGTTTCGGTACGCTAGCGCGTGGCTCCACGCGAGGAGGTGCCGCGGGTATGGCATCACTCACTTTGAACGCTTTCAAACCATAGGCAGAACCGATGTACCAACAAATCACCCTGAGCGTGCGCGAGACGTGTGCCATCATTACCTTGAATCGACCGAATCGGCTCAATGCCCTGACGCGCCAAATGCTCGCCGAGCTCCGGCATGCGATTGCAACCGCAGAAGATAATCCGCACGTCGTGGGGATAGTCCTGACGGGTGCGGGGCGCGGATTCTCTGCCGGCATGGACTCAGAAGCACTTGCCGCAGGGACTCGCGGAGAAGGTTTTGGCGAGGAGCACTACCCCGAACTCGAAGCGGATCCTGGCGATCAGGATATGGGCCCAGAGTTTCGCGTGAGCTATGCTTACTTGCTCTCGGCACGAAAACCACTTATCGCTGCGGTGAATGGGCCGTGCGCCGGACTAGCCTTTGTTATCGCCGCACTCTGTGATCTGCGCTTCGCCGCTGAATCTGCGGTATTCCGTAGCGCCTTCGCACAACGAGGACTCGTCGCTGAACACGGGGTGTCCTGGATCCTGCCTAGGCTCATCGGAACGTCGCATGCCCTTGATTTACTCTGGCACCCACGCAAAGTTTCTGCAACTGAGGCGCTTAAAATGGGTTTGGTTAATCGCGTGGTACCGGACAGTGCCCTTCTCGAGACCGCTTGCCAGTACATGAACGAGTTAGCCGCGGCGTCTTCGCCAGCTTCTCTGATGCAAATCAAGCAGCAAGTCTATCGTGGACTGATGCAACCGCTCGATGTCGCCATGAATGAGGCCGGTGCCCGAATGGAAGAGAGTTTCAAACGTCCGGATTTTGCCGAGGGTGTTGCAAGCTTTCTGGAACACCGTGCCCCGCAATTTCCACGTATTGGCGCGAAGTAACTCCTCATCGTTATCCCGCGCTAGACCCTAATCCAGCGGACAATACGCGCGGGACACCTGGGAAGTTCGAATATGGGCTGACATCAAGGGCTTGTCAGCGCATTCCCGCTTTTCCATACGGCACGGGATGGTTTACCATTCGGCGCCGCTTATATCGTCCAACCTTAATCGCAGAATTCCGAAATGAATCAATCCGCTAACGCCTCCGAATTTATCAGCCAACCCCTCACACTCGGGATCCCGGGCTTTGAGTATGCAGATCTCTATGCGCCAGCGCGTCTTCAGCAACTGCTCGCCGTGTTCGATGCTGATTACCAACGGCGCGATCCACAAGCGTTTGACCGATTTGCTGCCTATCGGGCATGTACTGGCATCGGCATGACGCCCGAAGCCATTTCCGATGTGTTAGTCGAATCGGCGACTCACGTGGGCGATTTCGTCGCGCGTTTATTCAATGTTGGAACTGACCAAAACGCGCAACGTCAGCGCATCAAAGCCGAATTCGATACCATATTCCGTCTAAAACACGAGGTGCTCGATGGCTTGACTAAGCGCTTTAAAACCGCCACGCCAAGCGACTGGAATCGGCTAGAACTTGACGCACAGATGCAGGTTCTTCGGGAAATCGCCCGCGCGCCGACCGATGAATACCACGACGAGGAATACCTCACCGCCAAGATGGGGATTGGCCTGTTTGATTTGGCTACTCGTCTCGTCAATGGTGACGCGACGGCCGCCGGAGACACCGCCGCGCTACGTGCCACCTTGACCGTCAAGGGGCAGTTGTCTTTCACCGCACAGCTCGCGCAGTCCGATAACACGGGATTCCTCACGGATTTGAATGAGATCGTCGCGCGTTGGTGCCACCTGACGGTCGTTGATCCCACATTCGCCCCGCACGCGGTCCATTGGGCATTATTCCGCCAACCTGAAAAAACAGACTGGAATGCCTTAGTCCCATTCGAAAAAAATGAACGCGGTGCTTATCACACGCTCAGCGGTCCAAGCGACCATCGCCGGCGCCGTGACGGTTTCTCTTTGACGGACAAACGGTTCGATGCACGCCGCGTCCACCACGAAATTGATCATTGTATCTATTGCCACGATCGCGATGCGGACTCTTGCTCAAAAGGCATGCGTCAGAAAAAAGAGAGTGGTTTCAAGACCAATGCACTTGGGGTGACCGCCACAGGATGCCCGCTGGGCGAGAAGATTTCAGAGATGCACCTCGTGCGGCGTAACGGCGATAACCTGGGTGCTCTTGCCCTAATCATCATTGACAACCCCATGTGTCCGGGCACTGGGCATCGGATCTGCAACGACTGCATGAAGGGTTGTATCTACCAAAAAACAGAGCCGGTCAACATCCCGCAAATTGAGACCAATGTTCTGACTGATGTTCTGTTCATGCCATGGGGTTTTGAGATCTATAGTTTCTTCACCCGCTGGAACCCCCTTAACATCCAACGTCCGTTCGCGTTGCCGTATAACGGGAAAAATATTCTGGTCGCCGGTCTCGGACCGGCCGGCTATACACTCGCGCATTACCTCCTGAATGAGGGCTTCGGCGTCGCGGGCATCGATGCGTTGAAAATCGAGCCTCTGCCGATAGAATTGGTCGGCGGCTCGGCTAATGCACCGCAACCTATCCGCGACTTCAGAGTCCTGTACGACGATCTCGACACGCGCAGTAATCTCGGATTTGGCGGGGTCGCGGAATACGGCATTACCGTCCGCTGGGACAAGAATTTCCTTAAGGTCATTTACCTGACCTTGTTACGCCGACAAACTTTTCGCGTTTATGGCGGCGTCCGCTTCGGCGGCACACTAACCATCGACGATGCTTGGGAGCTGGGTTTCGACCATATTGCCCTTGCGACGGGTGCCGGTCAGCCGTCCGTGATCGGACTCAAAAACAACTTAATTCGAGGTATTCGTAAGGCCTCTGATTTTCTGATGGGTTTGCAACTCACGGGAGCGGCCAAGGACGCATCCCTGGCCAATCTGCAAGTTCGCCTGCCTGCCGGCGTGATCGGGGGCGGACTCACCGCCGTGGATACGGCCACCGAAGTGCTCGCTTACTATCCCAAGCAAGTGAGCAAAATGCTCGCGCGCTACGAAGCCTTAGCTCACACCCACGGTGAAGAGGTCCTGCGTGCACGCTTCGACCCAGAAGAGATTCAAATCGTTGACGAATTTTTAATGCATGGTCGCGCCATTCGGGCGGAACGCGCGCGCGCGGCGGCAGCGGGGGAGCTGCCCGATTTTGCCAGCCTCATCAACCAATGGGGCGGTGTGACGCTGTTTTATCGTAAGGATATCAGTGACTCGCCTGCTTATCGGCAAAACCATGAAGAGATCAAAGAAGCCCTTGCGGAGTCGATAGCGCTGGCACCCAACATGAACCCGCAAGAAGCCTTGCCGGACGAATTCGGGGCGCTAAAAGCTGTTCGTTTTGAATCGACACAAGGTGGGACCAAGACCGAAATCGAGATCCCATTACGCAGCCTGTTCGTCGCGGCCGGTACCTCGCCGAACATCATTTATGAGCAAGAAAACCCGGGTACCTTCGATGTTGCCGGAAAGTTCTTCAAGGATTTTGCTTTGGATGGCGCGGCGATGGTCCCAGGACCTGGCGCGGGGATCCTCAAATTAACAACAGTTGCGCCTTTCACCTCTTATGAAAACGCTGGACGCCGGATTAGTTTCTATGGGGATAACCATCCGCTTTATGCCGGGAACGTTGTCAAGGCCATGGCGAGCGCTAAAGACGGCTATCCGCATGTCGTTGCACTCTTCGCTGATACCGTGGCCGCGGCAAAGCCCGAAGCGCAAACGGAACGCGACGCCTCGTTGAAAGCCCTGTTTGAGACCCTCGATGAGGCGCTGACGGCCACGATCGTACGTGTCGAGCGTCTTACGCCGACCATCATCGACGTCGTGGTACGCGCACCTTATGCGGCTCGGCGTTTTGAGCCCGGTCAGTTCTACCGCGTGCAGAATTACGAAGCTGACGCCCCCATTGTGGAGGGCACTGCTCTCGGCTCAGAGGGCCTCGCCCTCACGGGCGCCTGGGTAGACAAGGAAGCCGGCTTAGTGTCCGTTATTGCCTTAGAAATGGGCACCTCAAGTCGACTGTGCTCGACCTGGAAACCAGGTCAGAAAGTGGTCGTCATGGGGGTGACAGGCGCTCCTACGCATATTCCGCGTAATCAGACAGCGTTGCTCGCCGGAGGGGGATTGGGCAACGCCGTATTGTTCTCCATCGGCAAGGCGCTGCGCCAAGCGGGCAACCGGGTGGTGTATTTTGCCGGTTACAAGAAGGCGCAGGATGTCTTTAAACAGGATGACATCGAAGCCGCGGCCGATGTCATTATCTGGTCCGTTGACCGCGCTCCAGGGGCCGTGGCCCCTGCGCCCCGCCGGCCGCAGGACCGGAGTTTCGTGGGAAACATCGTGGAGGCCATGATCGCTTACGCTAAAGAGGAATTGGGCCCCGTTGACATTCGGCTTGATAGTGCGGATGAATTCGTCGTGATCGGCTCCGATCTCATGATGGCTGCGGTTAAGGCAGCCAGATTCAATGCGCTACAGCCTTACCTAAAGCCCGGTCATCGGGCAATTGGCTCAATCAACTCCCCAATGCAGTGCATGATGAAGGGGATTTGTGCGCAGTGCATGTGTCGACACGTGGACCCCGTCACGGGCAAAGAGAGCTTTGTTTACTCTTGCTACAACCAAGATCAACCGCTGGACGAGGTCGATTTCACGCACCTGCGAGGTCGGCTGCGGCAAAACACGGTACAGGAAAAGATGGGCAACCTTTGGCTAACCAAGATAGCGCCTGATCTCGGCACTTAAAACGTTTCCAGGTACCTTCTACCTACGGCGCGGTGACATCCAAGTCTGCAGGACTGGGACCGGTAACGAGACGTCTGGGTCTCGTTACCGGTGAATTGATGCGCATTCCTATTTTCAGTGCGTACCGGACTCGTCGCAGGGAAACGCCCCCATTAAGGCATTAAGCACGAGGCTGCTACCCGAGACATGCAAGAGCTTCGGATTGTCGTTCAGATATTTCACTACGACGAGACGCAGTTCTTCCGGCTTGACACCCTTAGGCACGCAGATTTTGGCGTGCAGGTCTTTCCAGCCGACCCAGGTATTGTGCGTATCGACAGCCGCTTCCAGATATCCAAGACAGATCGCGAAGGACGCCGGGGACTGACTTTCACAATCCCCCAACAGCGCTTTTCCATCCATAAAGCTAGCCGTCGCGCCTACTTGCCAGCTAGCAATCCCCAGTAAAATTGCGACGCAAATTTTATTCATTTCCAGCCTCGTCCAATGTACCCTTTTGGTGCCCAACAGCTCCCTGAGCCTCCGCAGCAATGTCTTGTGACGCCTGCGCTGCCTTTTACCTTATTCGTCAATTATTCGCGCTCCTTACCGGAAGAGCGGATACAAAAATCCGGGCGCTTGCGGTATTTCCCAATCGTAAGATGAGGCTGAACGTGTAGCGCCCTAGGCTGCGGTTCTGGGTCGACGGTTGAAAGATTGGAACAGCCGTTTTTTGGACTGTTATACCCGTTTGGCGGCGTCATTATCACTCATTCCGCGGGCTTGTTGAGCAAGTTCCTGCGGGGTTCAATAGGGCACCAGATAGGTTTTGTAATCGGGAAGAGACCGTAATCGCTGGTAGGGCGTCATGACGAATTCCTGTGGGTAATTTTTTAGGATTTTGCCTTTCGTGTCTGCGGTACCGAGGGAGAAATAACAGGGTCGGTCGAAATTAAGAGATGGATTTTTAACGAGCCTATCCGTATTTTTGTGGGCGCGGCGGTTAAACATTTGAACCGCTCTGTCAGCCTCGGGCGAGCGTGAAGCGCTCGTCGAACAGTATTGCAAACTGATTCATCGCGTTTTCAGTCGAATGTCGATCGCGCCGCTTTTGCCGGCACGTTGCGCAGCGCCAGCCACAAGCGCTTGATGGCCGCCTCGTCGGTCGGAAAGTGCCCACGCGTTTTGATGATTTTACGCATCTGCATGTTCAGGCTATCGATCGCAGGGGGGGGTAGATCACGCGCCGGAAGTCGGGCCGGAACACAAAGAACGGCGTCACGCGCTCCCGGGTTCGCTGCCAGAACTGCACGATTGAAGGGTACCGGGCAGCTCGGCGGCCTCAAGGGCCAGCGGCGAAGGCCTGCAACACGCGCCGAACGCCATCTCTTCGCTGACGACCGTGTATCTCAGTCGCAGCGCCTGCGTGACCCGCTTGCGGTCCTTACAGCCGGCGTAGTCGAGACTGTTGCGCATCCAGTACACGATGCAGATCTGCACCGGGGTGTGCGGATAGACCGCCCGGATCGTCTCGGCCGGTCCCTTCAAGCCATCGACTGCGGCGATCAGGATGTCCTAGCAGCCGCATGTCTCCAAACCGTCGAATAGTTTGAGCCGAAACTTCGCGCCTTCGGTTTGCTCGATTCACAGTTCCGGCACGTCGCGCTGGCCATCCACCTGGATACCGAGCGCGAGGTAGACGGCCTTGTTGCCCACGCCCCCATCGCTGCGGATCTTCATCCGCAGTGCATCGAAAAACACAACCGGACACATCAGCTCAAGCGGCCGCCCCTACTAGGCGATCGTCTCTGTCATCACTTCGTCGGTGATCGAGCTGAGGAAATCCGGGGAAACCCGCGTGCCGTAGCTTTCGGCAATGAAGCCCTGGACTTCCCGCACGCTCAGACCGCGGACATACATCGCGTATGTTCTTCTGGCCAAATCCCGTGAAGCGGTGCTCGCGCTTGGGGATCAAGAACGGATCGAAACTGCCGTTGCCGTCCCGGGGTAACGCGATCCGCACGATCCGGCACTCGGTCAGCACGGTCCGTCGGCTTGCACCGTTGTGCTCGTTGATCGCGCCCCCCGGCTTCGGCTCGCCACCAGGTCGGTCGCCGAGATGCAGGTTCATTTCCGCGCCGATCGCCCGCTCGATCACCGCCTACTGGAACGACAGGAACAGATCCTGCACTTCCGTCGGCGTTATCGAGCCTTTTGCCAGATGAGCCAACAACTCCACAGGCACTTCAGGCCGCGACCCTCGGGTCGCGGCCTGTGCCGCTTACGTTCGTCTCTTGCTTGGCGCATATCCATTTTCTTTTCCTCTCAATGACATGCGTCTCCCACGAAATCCCGGATGGACCCTGGTGGCGATGCCCGCAACCCCCTTCCCCGAGGGGACGCCCTCACCGCTCGAGCAATAGGTCAGACTGGGGACGTCTTGATGCGCACTCTCTGTCTCGGGCGTCGATGCCAACACCTCCCTGGCTGACGTCCTACAGATAGTCCTCATCTGTCCTTCCTGTCAGAGACGTCACCAAACTGGCGCCCCCTGTCTCGGACGATGCCCACGAAATACGACCTCGCTATGGTAGATACGTAATGGTCGGGTTGAGTCGGACACCCTGAGCCACCTAAGAACTACAGGTCACAGCGCCCGACAGGGGCATTGGGTAGAACTATGATTCCCGTACCTACGACTGCGCTGCCCTCCGGCATTGCCGATAGCATGGCTCATATGAGCACCGAGAACGATTTTTTTGCACTATTGTTGCGGTTTTGGGCGTCGGATAAATGCCTTCATCTACCGCGAAGCTGAAAACAGAATGAAGATCCGTCAAATATATGATTGGCCCGAGACCGCACTGCTGGTACGATGCGCGCCAATTGACGGAGAACGCCGCTAGGGTGCCCCTCAAGAATCAGTACTTTTTTAACGAGGATTCAACCATGAAGAACATGATCATCAAAACCGTCTCAGCGTTTGCCGTTGCTGGCCTCCTCTTGACCAGCGTGGCCGCCAGCGCCGAAGATGCAGCCGCCCCTGCGGCCGCCCCTACCGCTGCAACCGCCCCTGCACCGGCCAAGCATGCTGCCAAAAAGCACCAGCACAAGTGCAAAAAGGGCGAGAAGTGGAATGTGAAGGCGAAGGCCTGCGAGGCCGCTGCCAAGTAAGACGCGCTTATTGCGTCCTGCCTGCCCCAAAAGGGCATGCGCGAGAGGGGCTATGGCCCCTCTCGTCACTTGTAAGCTTCGGAGTTCGCTCTCAGACCTCGACCCTAACCCTGAAACCCTGAACCCTGCCCTAGTGTCACCCCAAGGTGCCGCGCTTCTGGCCTCCTCCTCTACATCCTCGTGTCCTGTTCAGCGCACCAAGGAAAGTGCTGATCGAGAAGCCGATGGCCGCCGCCCGCGACGAGCCCAGTTGATTCGTGCTCGAACGACTCCGAATCGTGCACGCGTACGCCCCCGTCAACAACGCCACGCACCTCTTCCGCTTCACGGTACAGGCGGTCAGCGCACTCTGACACGGCCTCAGTAGCGCTGCAGACTAATCGGCGAGGACTGCCCGCGACTTCGCACCATTCTCTATTCGATCTATCTTCTTGCATTGCAATTCCGTCAGAATCACGACACCTAACTTTTAGGAAGCGCCATCATGAGTTATGTCGATATCGTTGAAAAAGTGTCAGTACCTAAACCGGATCGGTTTTACACGCCGCCGCAGTTCGCAGAAATACAAGGTATCCCGATCGCCTATCGACGCGCAGGCAACGGTGAGCCGGTGCTGTTTATTCACGGCGCTGGATACACGCGTCGATGGCTGCCGCTCTATCAGATGCTTTCGGAACACTGCGACTTTATCGCGCCGGAAATTCCGGGATTCGGCGAAACGCCGGCCCCAAAATGGTTCCGCAATTTTGACGATCTTTCGATCCTGCTTGACGAATTTCTCAACCGTCTCGGTGTCGATCGCGTCCACCTGATCGGATATTCGATGGGCGGCTGGGCGGCGGCTGAATTTGCAACGTTTTATCCCCGCCGCCTGAAGAGTCTCGCTTTACTGACCCCGATTGGGCTGCGTCTACCGGGCAATCCTGGGGTCGATTTGTTCCAGTTGAGTGTGCCAGACCTCCTGAATCGACTCTTTAACGACAAAGTCGTGCAGCAGGAATTCACACCGAATCCGGATGACTTTGAGGAAGGCGTTCATCTCTACTCGGAATTTTCAGCCGCGGCGCGCTTGATTTGGGCCCCGCGCTACAACCTAGCGCTCGAACACCGACTCCTGCGCGTGACATGCCCGACGCTCGTCGTCCGTGCCGAGGATGACCATCTCGTTCCCAACGAAATGGCCGAAAAATTTGCCGAGGTCTTGCCCGGTTGTCGGCTGGAAAAAATAGCGGAAACCGGCCATGAGCTATGTCTGGAGCGCCCGGCGCCACTCGCCAAGGTCCTTAATGCATTTATCGCGGAGGCTGCACGATGAACAAGCTACGGTTTTATTTTTTCCATTTGATGCCCTATCCGCACATCCCGCCGGCAGAACAGATCGAATCAAGCTGGGTCACATTATCGAACAAGTATTACGATCCCCAGCGAGGCCACACCCTTTACAAGGAATATCTCAATCAACTCGTAGCGGCCGAGCGCTTCGGCTTTGACGGCACGTGTATCAATGAGCATCACGCCAACTTCTACGGAACGATGCCCTCACCGAACATCATCGCATCGAATGTCATCGCGCGGACCGAGCATATTCCGGTGGGTGTCATCGGCAACGCCATCCCGCTCCATGGGAATCCCGTCCGTGTAGCCGAAGAAATAGCCATGCTCGATGTCATTTCTGGGGGACGCATGATCTGCGGCTTCGTCCGCGGCATCGGTTGCGAGTATTTCAACAACGGTGTCGTCCCCGCAGACTCTGTGGAACGTTTTGAAGAGGCGCACGATCTTATCATCAAGGCCTGGACAAAACCGGGACCGTTCACCTTCCAGGGTGACCACTTCTACATCCCGAATGTGAACCCCGTACCACTCCCCCTGCAGCAACCTCACCCCCCGATCTGGATTCCGGGTCAAGGCTCACTGGAGACTCTTCAATTCGTCGCCAGGCACCACTACACCTACATGATGGTCTACTCACCCCGATGGTTCTGCAAATTGGCTGCCGATGGCCTCCGAGAAGAATGTAAGCGGTTGGGTTATGAGGCACCGAAAAGTATGTTCAATGCGTGCATTCCGACCTATGTCGCTGAAACGGATGCGCAGGCACACAAGGAAGCCAAGGGACACCTGTCGTGGATCTTCAACACAGGCCTTAAGATTCCGGACCAGCTCTTTTTCCCGCCAGGGTACATGACGACCAAATCATTCCGAAACTTCACCACGCAGCTCATCAAAGGCAAAGTCAAAGCGCAACACAAATTGTCTTATGAAGAGCTCGTCAAAGAGGGCTATATCATCGTCGGCTCTCCCGAGACCGTGAAAAATCAGTTGGGCGAATACTGCGAGCAACTCGGCGCTGGTGGCGTTATCAACGCGGGCTCTGCATACGGGCCGATGCCCGACTGGATGGTCATGAAGAACATGCAGATTTTTGCGGAAGAAGTCATGCCGGCCTTCCGAGAGGCTGATGGGAAACCCGACTATCTGCGGCAGGCGCGCCCGGCGCCCCTAACCTCGACGGAGTTCTCGGCGTTGGTTCGTGGGCCGGAGGAGATGCCCCGCGCACGGGTCGACGGTCGGGAAGGACTTGTCGACCTACGGTACGCGCATGTAGATGCTAACGCATGACCCAAGAGGTCCAGCGGCTGCAACTCGGGCTTTTTATGCCGAACTGCAGCAACATGTCGGCCATCAGCACTTACCGGGTTGTCCCAGACGAGTGGGATTACACGAGCAACAAGGCTATCGCGCTGGCCGCCGAAGCCGCTGGTTTTGACTTCCTGTTCCCGGTCAGTCGCTGGCGTGGATTTGGCGGCGAGACGGATTATCTTGGGACGTCGCTCGAAACGATGACCTGGGCATCCGCCCTGCTGGCGGTCACGTCCAAGATACGCGTATTTTCCACGGTCCATGTGCCGGTGTTTCATCCACTGGTCGTGGCGAAAATGGGCGCTTCCTTGGACCACATCAGCCAGGGACGCTGGGGAATTAATCTGGTCAGTGGCTGGAGCAAAGAAGAATTTGGCATGATGGGCATCGATATCCTGCCGCACGCAGAACGTTATCAGCGCACACGGGCCTTTATTGAGATCCTGAAAGGCCTATGGACTGAGCCGCGGGGAACTTTTAGCCATGAATCATCCTGGTACCAAATTAAACAAGGGTATTGCCTGCCTCAGCCGGCGCGCCCACCGCCCATTGCGAATGCCGGAATTTCAGAGGATGCTAAACACTTGATCGCCGAACATTGCGACTGGGCTTTCATGAGCATGTCTTCCCTCGATTCGGCGCGAGCAACCGTCACGGATATCAAGCGACGAGGCGCCGCTCATGGACGCACGGTGCGCTGCGCCAGTTTTCCGTTCGTGCTGTGGCGGGACAGCGCAGATGAAGCACAAGCCGAGGTGGCGCGCATCATCGCGGCCAAGGATGAAGTCGCCAGCGGTAACTGGCTGCGCGGTCTCAGCTTAGAGAGCGGCTCCTTTGATCAGTTTACGCTCGACATGTTCACGTTGGGAGCCGGTGCATTTCCAGTGATCGGCACTGCCGAAGACGTTGCGCTGAAGTTGAAGGAGATGCGTGATGTTGGCCTGGACGGCGTACTGATGGTCTATCAGGCTTACCAAAGAGACACCCGTCGATTCCAAAAAGAAATCATGCCACTGCTACGTGAAATGGGCGTTCTCTCTCCGTAGCGTACAGTCTTACCTTACCCGGCAATTGCGGTCCCTCCGCGAATCAGGAAAGCCAATATGCGACACCACATACTCATCGTCGATGGTTCTTCGGAAACTCATCAGCTACTGGGCGCGCTGTCCGCGCTCCCCGAGCACGTCATTGAATCGGCGCTCAGCGCAGAACTGGTGCTGGAGACAAATCCCGATGATGGCCTCCAGCTTATTTTTATTGACCTGACAGCACCCGGAAGTACCGGCACGGAGCTCTGCCGGCGCCTGAAGCTCGCCCCGGGCTGGCAACAGATCCCCACGATCCTCCTGGGTGCCCGGAGTGCGAATTACGATTTCGCCCATGGTTTTGCCGTCGGCGCTGACGACTATCTGCTAACGCCGATAAACGAGCACGAGCTCCTAGCGCGCGTTCGCACTTTCCTCAAACTGAACCTGCTACGCCGGGAGCTTGATGAACGTACGCAGGAGCTGGTAACTACCCAGGAAACCTCGCGACGAACGCTCGGTCGTTTTGTTTCCGAGGACGTCGCTAACAATATGTTGGATTCGCCGGCCGGCCGGGAGCTCGGTGGTGAAGAGCGCGTCGTCACCATTCTGATGTCGGACCTCCGCGGATTTTCGGCCATGTCGACTGATTTAGGCCCACAATCCGTCATTGAAGTTCTAAACATCTATCTTGAAACGATGGTTGACGTCATCGGCAGCTATCAAGGAACCATAGATGAGATCATCGGCGACGCCATTCTCGTGATTTTTGGCGCGCCGGTCGCATCGCCCGATCATGCCGCTCGAGCGGTGGCGTGTGCGCTCGCCATGCAACTAGCGATGTCGTGGGTCAATCAACAGTTGGCCGCTATTGATGCGCCCTCGATAGAAATGGGTATCGGGATACATTCCGGACCGGTGGTCGTCGGCAATATTGGCTCAGCGCATCGGATGAAATATGCCGCTGTCGGACCGAATGTGAACCTGACTGGTCGTATTGAATCCTTCTCCACGGGTGGTCAGATCCTAATTTCAGAGCATACGCATGCCAAGATAGACGTCCCCCTTCGGATCGATTCCACGATCACGATGAAGGCAAAGGGAGCAAGCGCCAGCATGACGCTCTATGAAGTCAGCGCGCTCGGCGCGCCCTACTCGCTCGAACTGCCGCAAAATCAAGAGGCGCTGACCGTGTTGGACCAACCCGCAACGTTTCGTTATTTAGTGCTTGAAGACAAATTTCTTGGCGAAACCAGCTATGAAGGAAAACTCCACAGCTTTTCCGATCGTCATGCCGAAATCACGACGGAGACACCGCTTTCCCACCTGAGCAATGTCAAAATGACCTTGGAATCCACGCAGGATGGGTTCCCGGGTGGGGTCGCATACGGCAAAGTCGTGAAGGAAATCCAAGCTGACACCGCGACCGCTCGTGTTCGTTTTACCTCACTAGACGCCCCGCTTCGCAACTGGATAGACCAGCGCGTAACCGTCACCTAATGGAGACGGCCCCCCCGCCGAGCTTAGGCGAGCGCTGCCAAGGCATCCACGTTCGCTTTGAATTCATCCAAGGTGGCATAGGCTCCGGCCTGTACAAAGCCGGTCACACCAATCGCCGCGAGTGCGGCGAGCCGAGCCGCTGAAGCCGTGTACTCATTAAGCGGCAAAGACGCCACCGGCACAACCTGAGGCGGGGTCTTGCCAGCGGCCTTCATTGCCGCACCAAGCGTCGCGATTGGTCCGGCGAGTTTGTCTGGTTCGCTAGACGTCGGCATCCAGCCATCCCCGAAACGGACCACACGCGCCAAACAATGGGACCCAGAGCCGCCCACCAAGATCGGGGGTAGGGGTGGACGGGGGTTGAAAAGGAAACGTTGCCCGTTCGATTCAATCTCATCTTCGGCAAAACACCGATGGAAAAAATCCAGAGTCTGGTCCGTGAGCGCCCCCCGATTGCTGCGATTAATTCCGAGGGCGCGAAATTCTGCCGCCATCCAGCCCACTCCCACGCCTAACCGCAAGCGATGGCCTGACAGCTCCTGCGTTGTGGCAATCCACTTCGCCGTGGGTAAGGCGGGACGATAAGGCAATATCAAGACGGTGATCCCCAAGCCAATTCGCTGCGTGACACCGGACAGAAAAGCGAGTGTGGCTAGCGGGTCGAGATAACGCCCTCCGGAGCCTTCGGATTCTTCCCGCGGGATAGCGATGTGGTCACATACCCAGATATCGTCAAGTCCGGCCTGCTCTGCATAACGCGCACAGGCGGCTATCAGCGCTGGCGTCGACGCGGGTCCCATGTTCCGAACCATTATGCCGAGACGCATGGTCAGCCCCCCCAAACCGAGCATCTGTAAACTCGGTTTCTACACTGTAAAACGGGATAGCAGCATGCCACGTAGCCGCTGCCGAGCACACCCATTGCGCGGCAGTCGGTGTAGCAAGCAGAAATAGTCATACAACGCTTCCTCCCAGACTGCCCGGTTCAGGTTTACTTGTCAGTACGACTCGCCCGATAACCTCGCGTGCCGCAAGAAGATCGAAAGCGTCTATCAATGACTCAAAGGGAAGAGCCGCATGAACATGAGGAGAAAACTGACCACCACCGGCCAACTCAAGTAGCGCATTTTCGACGGCGACTCCGCCGGCTGGGTTCAACCGACCGTATTCTCCCGCACGGACCCCGACGATCGAGATTTGTTTGATCAGGGCGTAGTTAGCCGAAAGGGTGGGAATCCTCCCGCTCGCGAAACCGATCACAAGGAGACGACCAAAAGGCGCAATACAGTGCATTGATTCATCGAAGAGATCCCCCCCCACGGGGTCATAAATGACGTTCGCGCCGCGCCCCCCTGTCAGGGCTTTCACTGACTGACGGATATTTTCGCTCCTCGAATTAATAAGGTAATCCGCGCCTTTCGATTTCGCGATGGCCAGCTTTTCAGCCGTTGAAGCCGTCGCAATCACGATCGCGCCCAGCCGCTTGCCGAGCTCGACAGCGGCCAGTCCAACCCCGCCGCTGGCCCCATGTACCAGCAATGTCTCACCTGCAGTCAAGGCACCTCGTGGCACCAAGGCCACGTAAGCGGTTCGATAAGCCGTCATAAACGCAGCGCCAGCAGCAAAACCAAACGGAGGAGGCAATGGAAAACAGCTCGACTCCGGCACGCAGACCAATTCGGCATGCGCCCCGTAACGGACGGACCCGATGACCCGATCACCGGGTTTAAATCGGGTAACCGCAGCCCCAGTCGCGCGCACGATACCAGCCGCCTCGCTACCTGGCGTAAAGGGTAGTGGCGGCTTAAGTTGATATAAGCCCTGAACCATCAACATCTCATGAAAGGCCACGGCGCATGCGCGCGTCTCAATGAGCACTTCATCGGCCGTCAGTACCGGTACTGGCAAGGTCTCAATGGCGAGGCGATGATAATCACCGAATGCGTGGCATCGGTAGGTACGATAGTGGTGCATTGGCGAAGTATACAGAGGCCTGTCGGTAAGAGCCTATCTAGAGCAGGTGCATCCGGTAGATTTCGACTGCCGTTTAAGATCCCTGGCGAAGACAATCCTGGTCGCCAGAGAGCGCGACAAATTCTCATTTGTTCCTGGGATCCGGTAAGCTGTGCGTTTTAGCTTGTGGAGCTTGCTCATGATCCATCTTGCCGGTCCCGCCAACGCCCTCGCCGATCTCCTGAAAGCCCGAAAAGAGACTATTGCGGTGGCAGAGTCCTCGACCGGAGGACTGATTTCGGCAAGTCTTCTGGCTGTACCCGGCGCCTCCGCTTACTACCTCGGCGGCACTGTGATTTATACGATCAAGGCTCGTAACGAGTTGCTGGGCCTAAGTAAGGACGCCCTGAAGGCTCAGACACCACTCACCGAAGCCTACGTGTCACTGTGCGCCCGAACTATCCGCGAAAAACTTGGCGCCACGTGGGGGCTGGCGGAGCTCGGCGCAACTGGACCCGCAGGTACGAGCTATGGCCATCCGCCCGGGATCTGTGTCCTTGCGATCGAAGGCCCCGTGTCGCTCACGCTAAGGATCGAGAACGGCTCGTCAGACCGCGAAGCAAACATGTGGGCATTTGCGCACGCTGGGCTTGATTTGCTGCATCAGGCGCTGCGGAGATAAGTCATCTGACATGACGCCCTTCGCCCGGCTGCGTGCGTTCACCGAGCAGCCTGATTTTTTGAGGTATGCCGCTGCCCGTTTTCTGGCTACGCTGGCCTGGCAGATGCTCGCAGTCGCTGTCGGGTGGCAGACCTATGCGGTCACGCATGACCCGCTTGCCCTCGGCTTGGTCGGAATGGTGCAATTTCTGCCTTTCTTCCTGCTCGTGCTGCCTGCAGGTCAAATCGCGGACCTCGCCGACAAGCGGTTTGTCCTCATCGGCGCTTATTTGTGCGAGGTCTTGAGCGCAGTCGTGCTGCTCTGGTTTTCGATCGGCGAGTTACGCGTCGCCTGGCCCATTTTCGTCGCAATGGCTTTTTTTGGCGCTGGTCGCGCATTCTGGATGCCAACAGGTCAGGCCATGACTCCCGCCTTAGTCCCGTCCGACCTATTCCCTCGTGCGGTAGCGCTAAATTCAACGCTATACCAGATTGCGACTATTGGCGGTCCTGCGGTTGGGGGGCTTCTTTATCTACTTGGACCGACTGTGGTTTACGGCTGCTCCGTTGTTTTATTGCTCCTCTCCACCACCCTAATCAGCCTGATACGCCCGGTCAAACCGGATATTGTGGCCCGCTGGCAACTGCGTGATACGGTGGAAGGGATCCGCTTCGTGTTACAAAAGAAAATTCTGCTCGGGGCAATTTCTCTTGATCTTTTTGCGGTATTTTTTGGCGGCGCAGCCGCCCTGCTACCCATGTTCGCCGCGGATATTCTTCACGTTGGCCCAGCCGGTCTCGGCATGCTCCGCACCGCACCCGGCGTGGGAGCAGTATTGATGGCGATCGTGCTGGCCTGGCATCCGATCTCACGCCACGTTGGACGCTGGATGTTCTTCGGCGTCGCGCTGTTTGGAATGGCAACTGTCGTTTTCAGCGCCTCGAGAACCTTCCTGATTTCGCTCATTGCGCTCATTGCGCTCGGCGCAGGTGATATGGTGAGCGTCTACGTGCGGCACATGCTGGTGCAACTCGAAACCCCCAACGCGCTGCGCGGCCGTGTCAGCGCCGTTAGCAGCATCTTCATCGGTTCTTCAAATGAACTCGGCGAGTTCGAATCAGGCGTTACCACGAAGTTGATGGGCCTAGTTCCCGCCGTCTTGTTCGGCGGCGTAATGACGTTGGTCGTGGTGGCGGGATTCTTGCTGATTTTCCCTAGCTTACGCCGCATGGATCGCTTCCCGCCGGCACGGCGGTACTGAAATCATACCAAGGTCGGATCCAGAATAACCTTGCACGCCGTCTTGTCCGTTTTCAAGGTTTCGAATGCCGCTGGCAAGTCTGTAAAACTGACCGTCCGCGTCAGCAACGGCGACGGATCGATTCTCCCTCGGTCCATTAGGTCGATCGTAATTTCAAAATCCTGACGTCGATACATAAAAACATAGTTAATCTGCAGCTCTTTACTGATCGCCTTAACCGGCAAGATAGTATCTAGCGCCATGCACACGCCCACCACCACCACTCGGCCACCAGCCGGACAGTAATCCATTGCCAATTGCTGCGCCCCCGGAATACCGATGCATTCGAGCACAACATCCGGGCGAGCGCCCGTCTCTCGTTTGAAGCATTCGATCACGTTTGACCGGGTGGCATCAATCGTCGCCGTCGCGCCGATTTTTTCCGCGAGCGCGAGACGGGCAGCAACCTTGTCACAAACCACGATGTGCTGAGCGCCAAAGTATCGACACCAAAGGGCTACCGCCAATCCGATAGGCCCCGCACCCAGTACGAGGACACGTGCGCCGGGTGAAAGGCGCGCAATATGGACAGCATGCAGGGCCACGGCCAGCGGTTCTACCAGTGCGCCACGGAACCAATCCACGCCGGCGGGCAACGGTAGTGCTTCAGCCGCGCCTACCCGCATGTATTCGGCGTATGCACCGGGCAAATCTCCGAGCCCACAATAATTTACGCGTGCGCACCGATGACCGGCGCCACTCAGACAACTCTGGCAAGTCCCACAACCGATAAAGGGCAATGCCGTCACTCTATCTCCTGTACGAAAACGATTTTCTGCACCTTTGCCAACCTCCACGACCTCGCCACAGAATTCATGTCCCATGACAGTGCCGGTCGGCAAAGGACGCATACCCCCACTGGCCTCGTGCACCTCCGCCATGTGGAGATCTGAGCCGCAGATCCCGCAGCCTCTAATCTGGACGATTAAATCCGCCCCCTGGCACCGGGGCGGTTTAAGTGTGGTGATGGCCAGTGCCTCACCCGGGCGTTGAAAGATTGCTGCGCGCATGGGAATTCCTTGGAAATGAACCGTCCAAAAATATTGCTCTTCCGCTCACCTGACGCCGTAGCCGGTTCGTCATGACGGGTGCTGACATCTCGCGTACACTGCGTCTATCGTACTGACCGGAACGTTATCACATGCCTGTACATCCGCAATGCGCGGCGCTCATCGAGACCGCAGCACGCGTAGGAACGCCCTTGGCTGCGCCCGATCATCACATGGTCCGCGCCGGATACGAGGCGGGAACAGCGGCATTTGCATACGACTCAGGACCGCTGACCGTGACGGACACGACCTTCGCGGGGCCTGCCGGTCCGATCGGTGTTCGCGTGTACCGCCCGGCGGGTAAGACCGAAGTCTTGCCCGCGCTCGTTTTCTACCATGGTGGCGGCTGGGTCGTCGGTTCACTCGACTCACATGACCATCTGTGTCGCCATCTCGCGGATGGTGCCGGGATCGTCGTTCTGGCTATCGACTACCGCCTGGCACCCGAACATCCCTTCCCGGCGGCATTGGAAGACAGCATAGCGGCCATGCAATGGGCTGCGGACGCGGCTGAAACGTTGCGGATTGACCCACGCAGGATCGCCGTTGCGGGCGACTCCGCAGGGGGCGAACTCGCCGCCTGCGTGACAGTGGCCCTGCGCGACACCGGTGGTCCTGACATACGTTTCCAGATCCTGATGTACCCCGTGTGCGATCTGCTCGCAGATAACTCTTCGATTCGCGACAACGCTGAAGGCTATTTACTCACGGTCGCCGTCTATCACAAGATGTGCCTGTGGTATCAGCCCGATCGCAGCCAGTGGGGCGATCCGCGGATTTCGCCGCAACGCGCTGAGAGTCATCGTGGGCTACCTGCTGCGTTGGTACAAACCGCCGAATTTGATCCCCTCCGGGACGAGGGGCTTACCTATGCCGAAACATTGCGAAGCGCGGGAGTCCCTGTTGAATACCAATGCTACGCAGGGATGATTCACGGTTTCGCTCGCATGGGGGGGAAGGTTGATGATGGGAAGACTGCACTGGACGACGCCGTTGCCGCCTTGAAAAAAATCTTTTTTTCCTAACCTCTATTTTTTGACGTCACGGCCCGCAAGTGGACCACGCTACTTAAGCGCAGTCCGCGGGAAGACGCCCCCTGAACTGGCTTTATGGTGAACTCACCTAGCCGCAAAAATCTGCTCCGGAGTAGCACACTGATGCTAGAACCTTTGTCCTTTGAGAATCGCTTCACCCGAGAACTTCCCGGCGATCCGGAAGCCACCAATTTTCGTCGCCAGGTCGAGAATGCCTGTTATTCCCGTGTGAACCCGACACCCGTCGCTGCACCTGTGCTCGTCGCCTACGCAGAGGAGGTTGCAGCGCTGCTCGGTCTGTCACCAGCATCTTGCGAGACCGCCGCATTCACCTCTGTATTCAGTGGGAATCAGCTCCTCCCAGGGATGGATCCGTTCGCCATGTGTTACGGGGGACATCAATTCGGTAATTGGGCAGGCCAACTCGGCGACGGGCGAGCGATTGTGCTTGGTGAGGTTGTGACGCAACGCGGAGAGCGCTGGGCGCTGCAACTCAAAGGAGCCGGACCGACACCGTATTCTCGCGGCGCAGACGGTCTGGCAGTGTTGCGCTCTTCTGTCCGAGAATTTCTATGCAGTGAGGCCATGCACCATCTTGGGGTGCCCACCACGCGCGCCCTCAGTTTGATCACAACGGGTGAATCCGTCATGAGGGACATGTTCTACGACGGGAATGCTGGCCCCGAACCAGGAGCAATCGTCTGTCGGGTCGCGCCAAGCTTCACCCGCTTCGGGAATTTCGAAATCCTCGCGGCCCGCGGCGATACCGATCTGTTACGCCGGTTGGTCCGTTACACCATAGAGACCGATTTTCCGGGACTGGGAACCCCCAGCACCGGAACCATCCTGACCTGGCTCAGGGAAGTGTGTCGCCGAACAGCGGTCATGGTCGCGCACTGGATGCGTGTCGGATTTGTCCATGGCGTCATGAACACGGACAACATGTCCATCCTTGGCCTGACTATCGATTATGGACCCTATGGCTGGCTGGAAAATTTCGATCCCGGTTGGACGCCGAACACCACGGATGCTGAGAACCGACGGTATCGCTTCGGAGCCCAGCCACAAATTGCGCTCTGGAATCTCGTCAAGCTGGCTAACGCACTCTACCCTTTGATTAATGCGGTCGAGCCACTTCAAGAAGCACTCGAAGCCTACCATGTGGCCTTCGATGAGGCCTGGCAGCAGACCGTCGCGGATAAACTCGGTTTGCGGCGCTTCGATCCGGCGACCGATAGGGAGCTAATCGATGATCTCCATGCCATCTTGCAGATGACAGAAACCGACATGACGATTTTTTATCGACGCCTGAGCGATCCCAGAGTAACGGTCGATGCCTCAGATGAACACTTGCTTGACGCACTTGCAGACGCGTATTACCTGCCAGAGTCGCTCACACCCGAGATTGAGGCCGCGACGCTAACGTGGATGCGCCAATATCTGGCACGGATCGCCCAAGACGGCGAAGATGATGAGGTACGCCGTGCCACGATGAACCGCGCAAACCCCAAGTACGTGCTGCGCAATTATTTGGCACAAATGGCTATCGATAAAGCCGCGACGGGTGATGCCACGTTAATCCACGAACTACTCGATGTACTCCGGCATCCGTATGATGAGCAGCCACACCGCGAAAAATATGCGGTAAAACGCCCTGAATGGGCTCGCCATCGACCCGGATGTTCAATGCTGTCCTGTAGCTCCTGACGGTTGAGTTCGCGCTGCTCACCCGCGAGGTCGCCGTCACGATAACGGCGACTGCGGCCCGAGCGTGAGCAGTCGCGCTCACGCCAGCGCCGGCTTGGTTTCCTTCAGGATCATCTGTGCTCACTCTATCAAACGGGCTTCGGTACAAGCTCGTCATCGATTTTTTACTCAGCAGCATGCTCCGGAGAGCCCAATATAAGTCCTGTCTTCCAGCTATCCTTCGTGATCGCGCCACTAGCCTGTTTTGGTGACACGGCGGGACCCATCGAACATCGGTTCTATCCGTTGACTTCAGGACGCAACACGATGCGCCCGCCACTGCGTTACGAGTCGCTACCGATTCACGACGCCCGCTTGATCGCTGCAACGCTCGATATCGATGCGCATGGATTCGAGCTGCATAAAGTGCCTACGGTGTTCACTGAATTCTATGAAGACGCGTTGGTGCGGCGAAACTATTATCCGGAAGTGGCGACTTTCCTCAAGCACGCACTGCGGGTTACTGAAGTGCTGGTGTTCGATCACAATACCCGGAGTGCTATCCGCGCAGCACGGGGAGATCCGGCGTGAGGTTGCCCGTTGAGGCCGTGCACAATGACTACACGGAGGGAACCGGGCCGCGGCGCGCGCAAGAAATCTTGGCTGCCTTGGGGCGACTGGATTTGCTGGGCCATCGCTCAGCATTCGTCAACCTATGGCGCCCGATCATGGGCCCTGTTCACGACGTGCCACTCGCGGTTTGTGACGCACGCCGTGTCAAGCCAACTGATATTGTGGACACTCCCATTCACCACCATGCCGAGCAGGAACTGAGCAAACCGCGTCACAGCGGTGAAATCCAATCGGCCCGCTTCAGCGCCGCACATGTTTGGTACTACTTCTCGGAAATCCGGCCCGAGGAGGGACTACTCATTAAGTGCTATGACGCACCTGGCTTGGGCCGCGCCAGGTTCGTGTCCCATATGGGTTTCCGCAACCTCGCATATCCGAAACACTTCACGCCACGCGAAAGTATCGAAGCGCGCACGCCCGTGGTGTACTGAACGCGGAGCCAACATTTGACCAAGGTCAAGAGACTGCGCGGAAATCAGCAACTTCTACTGCGATCACCCCGCTGCGTGACTATCATGGAAGTAACCGGTTAATTGCAATAAAGCTGGCATGAAATTTCATTGGTTCAATTTGATGCCTTGGCCTCATTTACCCGATGATTTCACTACCCGTTATCGTAGTGTCTGGGTAGATGTGGATTCTCGGTTATTCGACGCTCGCAAAGCCAACCAGGTTTACAACGATTACCTCGATTTACTCGAATTTGCCGAAGAGCTGGGTTACGACGGCCTGGGCATCAACGAGCACCATCAGAACGCCTACGGCCTGATGCCCTCCCCTCAACTGATGGCGGCAACCCTTGCTCGTCGTACCCGGGACGCCTCTATTCTGCTCCTCGGACAATCCCTCGCGCTCTACGATCCGCCTACCCGCGTCGCCGAAGAAATGGCGATGATTGACTGCATCTCAGGCGGGCGTCTGATTTCCGGCTTCCCGGTAGGCAGTTCAATGGACGATAACTATGCTTGTGGCGTCAATCCGGCGACCCTGCGCGAGAAATATCTCGAAGCCCACGATCTGGTCAAACGGGCTTGGGCAGATCCGGACGTTTTTGCCTGGAACGGGAAACACTACAAGTTACGCTACGTGAACCTCTGGCCCCGTCCGATTCAGACACCCCCGCCCATCTGGATCCCGGGCGGAGGATCCATTGAGACATGGGATTTCTGTGCGGCTCACCACTACAACTACAGCTATCTTTCCTTTCAAGGGTACGTTCGGGGCGCGCAGCTAATGGAAGGTTTCTGGCGACGTATGGAGACCTTGGGTCAGGAATTCAACCCTTATCAGGCTGCATTTGCGCAGCAAATCTGCGTCGCCGAAACGGATGCCGAAGCCCAACGACTATACGAAAAGCATGCGCGCTACTTTTTCTCACG
Source organism: uncultured Pseudomonadota bacterium (assembly GCA_903825645.1). Taxonomy (GTDB): domain Bacteria; phylum Pseudomonadota; class Gammaproteobacteria; genus CAIKBL01. Next base: position 53,697 of record CAIKBL010000025.1, read on the forward strand.
GTGTCTTCATGTCCACCCGGGATTTGCCGACGCGCCCGGTTATCCGACCGAGGCGACGATTCGGGCAGGACTCACCTCCCAAATGGCCGGACAGTCTTCCGCCCTCAACCAAGCAACCACCCTGAGCTGGCGGGAGATGATTGATCTCGGTTTCTTGGTGGCCGGTAGTGTCGACAGCGTTTGCGAACAAATAGAAAAGCTCGCACTGGGTCTTAAGTGTGGCCATTTAGTTTGCCTGCTCCACTTCGGCGACATGCCGAACGAACTGTGTCGCTATTCCAGCGAACTATTCGCGCGTCGGGTCATACCCAAGACTCGTCCTTTCTGGGATGAGTACACCGATCACTGGTCACCGCAGCCGATGCCGCGAGAAACCCGCGCAGTGCCGCGTGCGCCAAGTCGTGGCGCGCCCAATGGATCGGCCAAAACAACGCCGTAGGTTGCAGCGGAGAGAACATGATGGAATTTCGGCAACTCATAACAATCGGTGGTCTGACCGTCCATTACGCACGTGCCGGACAGGGACAACCCCTGCTCTTCCTGCATGGCATGCTTGGGCTAGTGGCGTTCGATTCGGCCTTTTCCTTTTTAGCCGAGAAATTTGATGTCATTGCCCCGTGGGCACCAGGTTGGGGGCCCGCAAAGGATGATCTGGACCGCATGGACCCTGGCCCTCTTGACCTGACCCTACACCATTGCGACTTACTTGATGCGCTGCAGCTCAAACGGACTCATCTAGCCGGTACCAGTGTCGGGGCGTGGATGGCCGCAGAGTTGGCGGCGATCGCACCCGCTCGTGTGGAATGTCTGGTACTGGTGAACCCGCTGGGTCTTTGGCTGGACGACACGCCCGGCGAAGATCCGTTCGCCGTCCATCCCGGGATGCCATCGGAAATACTCTTTTCCGCCCCCGGGCTCCGCAAAAAATACATTTTGGAAGGCAGAGACAAAGTTGACGCCCACGTCGACGAATTACTCGCTCTTCGCGCCAGTGCTAAATTTCTTTGGCCCATTCCAGATACGGGGATCAGCAGACGGCTACATCGGATAAAAGCGCCTACGCTCGTGGTTACCAGCGCATTGGATCGAATAGTACCCGCCCCCTACGGTCCTACTTGGCAAGCCGGCATCGTCGGCTCGCAATACATGGAATTAGTGGGAACGGGACACGTACCCGAGATGGAGCGTCCTGCGGTTTTTGCGACCGTCGTATCTCAATTTATCCTTGCGCAACCCCAGACGCGGGCTTCCTGATCAGCGTTACCCGAGGCCTAGGTCCCCCGTTTCTTTGCGCGCTGCAGCAGAAATTCGGTGCCGGGGTAATTCTCCGGGGTCAATAAATATCGGGAGACGGTGTCGCCGAACGACTCGCCCATTCTCAATCCCCGCAACACGGCATCCACATCAACAAGATGGACGCCGCCCACAGCGCTAACCCCTCGGGCGAAAAGAGGTTCAGGGAAAAAACTCGCAGTCGGCCCCACAACGGACACCGTGGCATCGAGTACACAGTGACCAAGTGCCTCTTCGAGCGAATTGTTCAGCAGAGTCGCTGCCGTACACACAACTTTATTGCACTGCCCGAGCACGCCCGGGTCGAGCGTTATCTCGAATCCTTCCCCTCGATTCACCATCGAGACCTTGCGCTCAAGGACGTAAACCGGGACCCCTAATTCGCGTGCCTGGCGCACCAAGGGCGGGAAATGCCCCACCATACCGAGCGTATCACCGGACACAAGATTTAAACCAAAAGAGCTAGCCCGCATGGGCGGCACGTAGCCGCTTGCACGCCAGACGCTAGCGGTCACAGCGTTCATGCCGGCCATAGCGAGCGAGCGTTCGGCATCATCCCCTGTCGCGTAGGCGGCGATCAATTCCATAGGATCACGCCCTACGAGTGCTTCGGGCGGGAATCTGTGCGGCATATCCTGCTGTCCCGGGCCAAGCCACGCGTAGTAGAGCCCGGCGCTGCCATCGTCAAGTTCCAGTAACCCGAATTCGACTGTTCGAGTAGCGTCCGGGGCGGGCTCAGGCAGATACACGCGCGTAATTCGACGCGCGCCGAGCGCTTCGAGCGCACGAATACCGATCGACGCGAGATCGGCAAAAACCGAACGTCCGACAAGGCGCCTCAGGCGGGTAATTCCCGTTCGCGCGACGACGAGCGGCTTAACGCCCACCCGGCAGTCCCGCACTGAGCGGACGCGGCGGATACTTGGCTAGGATGGTGTCAATCTGCCCATCAGGCCGTCCCCGGTCACGAAGCATAGCCCGCATTTCTCTGAAAATGTGGTTCGGACACCACGTTGGCCGCAAAATATTGCATGTATTCATGTGTTTGTGCCTCCGTTAATGGGCGCCCTCGCCAGCAAAGCCTGGAATCAGGTAAACGTAGGGTTCGCTCCAGATATCACGCTTCGATCGACTGCATCATCTTTCTCACCAAGTCTGAGCCGGGCTGAAAAATCGAGGTCGCAGACAAAACAAAACCGACCCCGCCTCCTCGGCGAGCGCGGGGCGATAGGCCGGATCAGCAATGCCGTCGGAATGTCCGATTACCAAGGGATCAGCGTCCGCATCATTCACCAAAGACGCTATCGATTCGATCGTGTCCGCGACAACCATCATGCGTGTAGACAATGAGGGCGGCAGTAACTTTGCCGAACGGACGGCAGCAGTCAGCCATTTCCGCTCCCATGCCGAGCCCGTCGGTCGCCGGTCGCCCTAATAGTCTCGCTCATCTCGTTAACGTAGATTTCGGTCACCTGCTCGGTGGAAAGATAACGGAAGGTAAACCCATTACCTTTCGTCTCAAAACATGCACCTGTCGTACAAACGATGTTCGTACTCGATTTCTGGCTGAGTCCGGCCCGAAACGCCGCCGTCTGTCCCGGTCTATGGGACAAGGTTCCACCCAGAGACGAACCCAGGGCCTGCAGCTCGTGCCTTCGGTCTACGCCCCTAGCCATACCCTCTGCGTGCTTACATTTTGGCGCATCGGCATCAAGTTCCCCGCCCGGGAAGCCGACAAGTATATGTTTGCGAATCAGGGTCCGGCCGAGTTTTTCTGGACTCAGGATGCCCGTCGTGGTCTGAATGTTGGTCAAGGACATAGGAGCTGCTCGCCCTTTGATTGATTTTTACCGCGCCCTGCCACTGTGGCGCGGTAGTATTTCCATCATCAGGCAGGAATCCGTTGAACTAAAGACTTTTTTCTACACGCAGTGCGAAGTACACTGCCCACGGTTTGGGAAGGGGCCTTTAATTGAGCCTGTTTAGGAAAAAGGAAAGAGGCTTTGCATACAACTGACATCAAAAATCCAGACTACTTCCATAAGGTAGTGGACTGCCAGTGGGCCTGTCCGGCCCATACACCTGTTCCGGAATATATTCGCATGATCGCGGCCGGCCGTTACGCCGACGCCTACATGGTGAATTGGTATTCCAACGTCTTTCCGGGCATCCTCGGCAGGACCTGCGATCGGCCCTGCGAGCCGGCCTGTCGGCGCGGGAGGGTAGAAGAGGACAATCTCGAGAAGCCTGAGCCTGTAGCGATCTGCCGACTCAAGCGGGTGGCGGCCGACCATAAAGGCGATATTTCAGCGCGCCTGCCCAAAATCGAGACGGTCAAAAACGGAAAGCGCATCGCCTGTATCGGCGGCGGGCCGGCGTCACTCACCGTAGCGCGCGACCTCGTCCCACTCGGTTACCAACTCACGATATTTGATCAGGATCCGAAAGCGGGTGGTTTCATGCGCACCCAAGTTCCGCGATTCCGCCTACCCGAAGAAGTTATCGACGAAGAAGTCGGTTATATCCTCGATCTTGACGTCGAGTTCATCGGCGGACGTCGGATCGATTCACTGAAAGCGATACTGGCCGAGGGTTACGACGCAGTCTTCATCGGCTGCGGTGCGCCACGAGGACGTGATTTGGAGATCCCGGGGCGACAGGAAGCCGCCGGGCAGATCCACATCGGCATAGACTGGCTCTCTTCCGTATCCTTTGGACACATCGAGAAAGTCGGCAAGCGCGTCATCGTACTCGGTGGCGGCAATACCGCGATGGACTGCTGCCGCAGTGCGCGCCGTCTCGGCGGGGATGACGTCAAAGTGATCGTCCGTTCTGGCTTCGAGGAAATGAAAGCCTCGCCTTGGGAAAAAGAGGACGCCCAGCACGAGGGGATCCCGATCATCAACTGCCACGTGCCAAAATCGTTCACGCACGAGAATGGCAAATTGACGGGCATGATGTTTGAAAAAGTACATGCCAAATATGATGACAACGGCCGCCGTACGCTGGTCCCAACGGGCGAGCCTGATATTTTCTTCGGCTGCGATGAAGTCTTGATTGCCGTTGGCCAGGAGAACTCATTTCCTTGGATAGAACGAGACGTCGGTCTCGAATTCGACAAATGGGGATTACCTGTTCTTAATGAAACAAGCTTGCAGTCTACGATTCCCCAGGTGTTCTTCGGAGGCGATGCCGCCTTCGGACCTAAGAACATTATTTGGGCCGTTGCCCACGGTCATGAAGCTGCCATCTCGATCGACCAGTTCCTAAATGGCGAGTCACTCGACACACGGCCGGCACCCCATCTCAACCTCATCTCGCAAAAGATGGGGATCCACGAATGGAGCTATGACAACGACATTTCCAACGAGTCGCGAAACATCGTCCCTTGGGCTGCCGCAGAAAAAACTCTGAAAAGTATCAAGATAGAGGTTGAACTCGGGTTTGATGCCCAGACTGCCCTGAAGGAAACCCAGCGCTGTCTGAACTGTGATGTTCAGACCGTTTTCAAGGCCCCGCTGTGCATTGAATGCGATGGCTGTGTGGACATCTGCCCGATGGACTGTATTACCTTCACAGAAAACGGCGAAGAAGCCGAGCTTCGCACACGCCTGACTGCGCCGGCTCTGGTGGCCTCACAGGATTTGTATGTGGCAGATGGACTCAGAACCGGACGGGTGATGGTGAAAGACGAAGACGTCTGTCTGCACTGTGGCCTGTGTGCCGAACGCTGTCCGACCGGCGCGTGGGATATGCAGAAATTTCTACTCGATATGGCTCATGCCGAACCGGCGAGACGCCTCACGAATTCGCGGAGGAATGCCGCGTGAAGTCGATTACCGCAACCAATGATTTCGTTATCAAGTTCGCTAACGTCAACGGCTCAGGCTCAGCATCGGCAAACGAATTGTTCGCCAAGTCGATACTGCGCATGGGCGTTCCCGTTAGCCCCCGCAATATTTTTCCGTCAAACATTCAAGGTCTACCGACCTGGTATGAAGTCCGGGTAAATGAGGCGGGCTGGCTTGGCCGGCGTGGCGGCGTAGATTTAATGGTCGCCATGAATCCGCAGACTTGGGATAACGATCTCAAGGAGATCGAAACCGGCGGCTACCTGTTTTACGATAACTCTAAGGAAGTCGCCCCTGAGAAATTCAGGGATGATATCCACGTCATTGGCATGCCGCTGACGTCGCTATGCAATGCCAGCTATGGTGATCCCCGTCAGCGTCAGCTCTTCAAGAACATCATTTATATTGGAGCGCTTTCGATTCTCCTCGAGATAGAGGAAGAAGCGATTGCCCAGCTAATTGCTGAGCAGTACAAAGGCAAAGAAAAACTGCTGACGCCGAACCTGAATGCCCTGAAGATTGGGCGGGACTATGCTCGGGAAAACCTCCAGCACCCTATCGGATTGAGAGTCCGTCGCGCGGATAATGTCGGCGATAAGATCTTTCTGGACGGCAACATGGCTGCGGCCCTCGGATGTGTGTACGGGGGCGCAAGCGTTTGTGCCTGGTACCCCATCACGCCGTCTTCCTCGCTGGCTGAGGCGTTCCAGCGTTATTGCAGCAAATTTCGGGTCGACCCGGAGACGCAGCAAAACCGCTACGCCATCGTGCAGGCCGAGGATGAGATTGCCGCTATCGGGATCGTGATGGGGGCAGGCTGGAACGGAGCACGAGCGTTCACCGCGACCTCCGGTCCAGGCGTATCGCTGATGACCGAATTCTTGGGACTCGCCTATTTCGCAGAGATCCCAGCGACAATTATCAACGTCCAGCGCGGTGGCCCTTCCACCGGGATGCCGACACGGACACAGCAAGCCGACTTGATTGCCTGCGCTTATGCCTCGCACGGCGATACCAAGCATGTCCTGCTCTTTCCGGAAGATCCGACTGAGTGTTTTGAGCACGCCGTAGCGGCGCTCGATTTGGCCGACAGGCTGCAGACGCCGATATTCGTGATGACGGATCTCGACATCGGCATGAACCAGCGCTTATGCGAACCGTTCAGTTGGGACGATTCCCGCACTTTCGATCGCGGCAAAGTAATGACGCGAGAAATGTTGGATGCAGGTCGAGATTTTGGGCGTTATCTGGACGTCGATGGCGACGGGATCCCCTATCGAACTTACCCTGGCACCCATCCCACCATGGGCGGTTACTTCACGCGAGGCACGACCAAAAACGCCCGCGCCACTTATTCCGAGGCAGGCCCTGATTACCTGTATAACATGCAGCGTCTTCAGCGCAAATTCGACACGGCAAAGACGCTCGTGCCGCAACCTGTGTTGCGCAAGGCATCAACGCCAGCCCGCACCGGGGTAATTTATTACGGATCGACAAGTCCGGCGATGGCTGAAGCCATCGGCGAGCTCGAGGCCCGAGGCTTGGTACTGGATCTGCTGCGTGTTCGCGCCTTCCCTTTCGGCGAGCCTGTGGTCGATTTTGTTTCCAGCCATGACGAAGTGTTCGTGGTGGAGCAGAACCGCGACGGCCAGCTCCGAACCATGCTTATCAACGAGCTTGGGGTGGATCCTGCACGTGTGATTCCGATTCTGCACTATGACGGCACGCCCATTACTGCCCGCTTCATTACCCAGGCGATCTCGGAAATGATGCGCGCCCTGCATATTGACGCACGCAAGACCGGTAAGGTGGCCTGACATGACCTATCTCGCAAAGCCTCGGCTCCATCATCCTTCGCTCCCGCATAACGCGCTAGGCTATACCCGGCGCGATTATGAAGGTCGAATCTCTACCCTGTGCGCCGGCTGCGGGCATGACTCAATTTCGGCAGCCATCATCCAGGCCTGCTGGGAACTTGATATCGAACCACATCGAGTAGCTAAGCTCTCGGGGATCGGCTGCTCATCCAAGACGCCAGATTATTTTCTCGGTAATTCGCACGGTTTCAATACGGTGCACGGCCGTATGCCTTCCGTGCTGACAGGCGCGAATCTTGCGAATAGGGCCTTGCTCTATCTCGGGGTCTCCGGGGATGGCGATTCTGCATCAATCGGATTGGGGCAATTCGCGCACGTCATGCGTCGAGGCGTCAACATGGTCTATATCCTCGAAAATAACGGGGTGTACGGTTTGACCAAGGGCCAGTTCTCGGCCACAGCAGACAAAGGCTCTGCGTCTAAAAAGGGCGTCGCCAATGCGGATTCGCCGATTGACACCGCGTCACTGGCGCTGTTGATGGGCGCCACTTTCGTCGCGCGGAGTTTCTCCGGTGACAAAGGACAGTTAGTGCCGATGATTAAAGCCGCCATCGGCCATCAAGGTGCAGCATTTATCGATGTCGTTAGCCCTTGCTTGGCCTTCAACAATCACCCTGGCAGTACTAAAAGCTACGACTATGTCCGAGATCACAACGAGGCCGTAAATTTCCTAGACATCATTGAGGGGCGACCAGAAATCACGACCGACTATGCGGCTGGAACGTCAGTCGATGTGGTACAACACGATGGGACCATTATTCGCCTACGTAAGGCGGCGGCGGACTATGACGCGACAGACAAAGTCTCCGCCATGAACTATATCCAGAAGCATCATGCCTTGGGTGAAGTGGTGACGGGTCTGCTGTATATCGACAATCAATCTACCGATATTCACGCCAACCTGAATACGGTCGCGACCCCCTTGAACGCGCTGACAGAAAAAGAGCTTTGTCCCGGATCGGCAGCGCTCGCGAAACTCAACGCGTCCTTGCGCTGATTCATTTGGGCTGTCGGTCCGACCGGCACGGCAGCCCGCTCATCATGAGCAATCGATTGAGCGTCGTCAGGGGTCCGCCGAGGGCGCTAGATAACCTGTAGCCACCCGAAGGCTCGCGTCATTTATCCGAGAAATCTAAGCTCTCCAGTTTATGACCCCAGTCGCGCTTGGCCGCCAGGTAGCGTTTGTTGTAATCGTTGATCCCCGTGACATGCGGCTCCGCCACCACCTCTTTCAACCCATATCCGGTTAAGTCTTCGATTTTTTTGGGATTATTGGTCAATAACCGGAACCGACGGTTCCCGACAAAATAATGAAGCAACGCCGCGGCATCGGTGAAATCGCGAGAGTCATCGGGCAGACCGAGTGATCGATTGGCTTCATAGGTATTTTCGCCCGCGTCCTGTAAAAGATACGTGGCGGCTTTCGCCCAGAGGCCTATCCCTCGTCCTTCATGACCGGACATGTAAATAAGGACCCCACCGCTGGGACAAGCCTGAATGCGGGACATAGCAGAAATGAACTGAGGTCCACACTCACAGCGCTGCGACCCGAAAACATCACCGGTCATACAGCTCGAGTGGACCCGTACCAACGGGTCATCCCCAAGTCGGGGGTTTCCCATCACCAGTACGCTATTGACCGCCATACTGGATGCCAACATGGCGAAAAGCTGTTGTCCGCCCTGCTCCCGCAGATCTCGCGCTAACGCCTCTACTTTGGCGAGCTCCGTGCTCCGGACGGTTGCATACCACTGAACCATGAAGTTCGATCCATCGAGTTGAACCGGCATAGGGATAGGGCCTAGCACGTTGATGGCAATCTCCCCTTCCAAGGGCGATGTTTCCACCGAGATGACGGTACCCTCGCGATTAATACGGAATAACTTGCCTGCATCGATCAAGCGGCGACGTATCGTGGGATTAAGATAGGTGAACATATCGTTTATAACAGCCGGCTGGAGTACTCGAAAAGGGGACGGAATATGCCCCGCAGTCGACGCGGGGTCAACGCGAAAAATAGTTAGTGGTCGGGTGGCAAAGGAGACTGCAGCTGCTTTAAAAACTGATACAGCGCGCGCGTTGCGCGTGGCGGGCGTTCCTGTTCCCGCTCTTGCTCCTGACGCGCGTTACGAATCAATTGACGGAGATGTTGGCGATCCAGATCCGGATGGCGCATCGCCAGTCGCTCAAGCACGACATCACCATCCCGTAGCAGCGCCGCTCGCAACGCTTCAAGCTCGTGCATTCGTCTCACTTCGTGGACACCCGGCTCCAGCGCCGCCTTGATGGCTATCTGAATCGCCACGTAATCTTCCGCTTCGAGTATCCCGCCCAGATGTCGCAGCTGTCGCTGTAATGCACCCTTCTGGAGTTTGCGACCGACCACGACCTCCTCCCGAAGCGCGCTCGACAGAGGCAGCCGTTTGAGCAGGCTGTCGGGTAGTTCCACCAGCTGCCGTCCTAGCGCTTGCAATGCGAGATGTTCGCGCTTGAGTTGCGATTTACTCTTAAGATCGTCGTTGTCATCTCCGTTCATAGTACGGTCATCACGGCGTATGCTTGACCGTCACGCCGCGTTCCGCGAAGACCTCTTTGGCCATCGTAATGCCGTTCAACGCCGCCGGGAAACCCGCATAGACCGCCATTTGCATAATCGTTTCCACGATTTCTTCTGGTTTGCAGCCCACATTAAGCGCGCCGTTGATATGGGCCTTCAACTGAGGCTGCGCATAGCCGTGGACGGTGAGTGCCCCAACGGTAATGAGCTCGCGCGTACGAAGGTCGAGCTCAGGGCGCGAGAGAACCTGGCCGTAGCCCCACTCTATCACCCAACGTCCAAGCTCCGGCGCGATATCCTGCAAGCTTTCGACAGCTTTCGAGCCACTCGCCCCTGTCACGCGCGCAAGCGTCTCCTTGCCCTTGATGTAATCCGCAGATTCCGTCGTAGTTTCCGCCATGGCACAGGCTCCTATGAGTAAAGTGAGAATAAATCCGCCAACTATTTTCATCGCACCACCCTCTGGAATGGCCTGCTTAAGGCGTAAGTACGCGTGCAAAACTTAATTCGTGGCCATCCGGATCGGTGACGTGGAAGTAGCGCTCACCCCAGGCAGCATCACGGGGCGGTGCTTCGGTCTCAAATCCACAGTCGTTAGCCTTAGCATAAAACGCATCGACATCATCCACGTAGAAGATTACCCGGCCCCACCAGGGATATCGGGTGGACGCAGAGACGGCGACAAGATTGAGGTAGCTGGTCCCGCAATAAAAGGACGTAAATTCCGCCGCTCCCCCGCCATACTTGAGTTCAAATCCGAGCGCCGCATAAAACGCGACGCTGGCGGCCATGTCGCGCGTCCCGAGCGTTAGTGCACTTACGCCCTCTATTTTCATTGCAACCGCGCGCTTAACCACGCGCCGATATCCCGGATCTGGCTGGGACAGACTGAATGCTCCATGGCGTAGGTCTTATACTCGACAGGATACCCCATGACGGCAAGGGCCTGGGCGGCTGCCTTCCCCTTACGCACCGATACCATCGGATCGGCATCCCCGTGATGGATGGCAATCTGCAACCCTGCATTGGCCGGATGGGGGACCAAGGTTCGCTGTGTTGCAAAATAGGTCGACAACGCCAAAAGCCCCGCCAGCCTGCGCGGATAGGTGAGCGCAAGTTGGTAGCCCACCGCGCCGCCCTGAGAAAAGCCGACGACCACAATTTTTTCGGTAGGGATCCCGCGCGCCGCCTCGAAGGCAATCAATTCCCCCACCGCCGTGGCGGAGGCGATCAGTTGTGTTTGGTCCACCTGGCGTTCCAGATCACCCGAGCGAATGTCATACCACGCGGGCATCACCATGCCGCCGTTTAGGGTGACGGGCATCATGGGCGCGTGCGGAAACACGAACCGTACCCGCAGATCTGCGGCCAAACCCAGCATCGGCACGACGGGCTCGAAATCGTGGCCGTTAGAACCGAGGCCGTGCAACCAGATAACGGTCGCGGTCGCTGGGCCATCGGGTTCAATTTCAACACGGGGAAGTAATGCCATCGTCAACTTGCTCCCGTGATCCCGCCATCCACTGGAATCACCGCGCCAGTGATGAAGCTCGCGGCACGAGAAGCCAAGAAAATGGCGATACCCGCAGCATCTTCCGCCCCTCCCATCCGCTTTAAGGGCACGGCATTCACGATGGCATCGCCCATACTCGCGATCATGGGTGCCATCATGTCTGTGGCAAACGGACCCGGCGCCACCGCATTCACCGTGACATGCCGCCCGGCCAGATGGGTCGCAAGTACGCGTGTCAGATGATGGACAGCAGCCTTCGATGCGCCGTAGGAAAAGTTCTCAAACATCGAGGTATGCAGACCATCGATGGAGCCGATATTGATAACACGCGAAGGTGCCTCCGCCGTTGCCACCGACGTCAGCAGGGGCAACAATTTCTGGGTCAGGAAAAACACGGATTTGACATTCAAATCCATGACCTTGTCCCAGCCCGCCTCCGGAAACTTATCAACGGACCCACCCCAAGTCGCACCCGCATTATTGACGAGAATATCGAGACGAGTTTCCTGTCCGGCCAGGGTCTCCGCGACCCGATTGACCTCAGCCATCTGCCCGAGATCTGCCGGAAGGGAGATGCAGGTGCCCAGTTCACTCAGCGTCGCCGCAGCCGCCGCACACGCGTCGCCTTTGCGGGAAGAAATATAGACACGCGCACCAGCCATGACATAGGCGCGCGCAATCATCAAACCGATGCCACGCGAGCCCCCGGTAATCAGTGCCGTCTTGCCCGCAATAGAGAATAAATCGTTCATGAGATTATCTTCAGTTGTAAATCAGTGGCCTTGAAACCCAAGGAGAGAAAAGGAAACGCCTATTCCGTCAGAGCTTGAGTGCCAGTCGATCGACGCTCTCCTTAGCCGCTGGACGGTTGCTTGCCATAGCTCGCTTCGATGCTATCCATCGGCGACTTCTGGATGCCGTGATTGGGGATCGGGTAGCGCAAGCCATTAGCGGACAGCGCCTTAAGCCCCGCGACGACCTGCGGCAGAAATCCTGGTGGAACGGCCATCAACATCTCCTCGTCAAGGACGCCGCCGAATTTACGCTCTGCATAGCAAGGGATGGACAACGACGGCTCTCCCGTTTTAAGCGCGTTCCCCCAAGAATCTGCGCAGGCGCTCTCACCCACACAAGAAAACGTTAACTTTCGATAGTTACGATACTGCAAGGCATTGACGAAGGTAATCATTTGGCCAGGCGTCCCATAAATCAGGCAGATATCGGGGTTTTCGATCCGCCCCGAGGTCAACGGCGACACCACCAGCGCCGCGTAGTCACCATAGGGCGCGCAACTCATGGCCTGTTGGTGTGCCGCGCTATCCTCAACAGTGGCATACCAAACGCCGGTCAGCTGACGTCCCGCAAGCCACGTGGTGTCTGGGGGATGTAATCCAACCACGGCGCCACATTGGGCCCCCATGAGGTTGTCCATCGTAATGCCGAGCGTCCAGCCAAGCCAGCGGCTCTGTCCGACGATCTGATCGGTCGCGAATTTTTCGCCTACGGGTGGTCGCCGTAGGCGCGGTATCGCCTCCATTTCCGCGACGGTTCGGAAACGTTTCATGCCAACTGGCGTCGTTTTAAGCCGCAGATACTGATTCAAATCGGCGACAAGTGACGGGTAATCATATTCGTTGGTGTCGTTCCAGCAATTTGGGGTCATTTCTTTACCTTTCAGCGAAAACGTGATGGCGAGGGTCTAGGTGCTTGGCACACAGCGCCCTCAGCGCGTCCGACAACCGACCAGCCCAACCGAGCGAACCGTCATGCGCGGCAGGCCCTCGGGACCGAAGACTTCCATCCGGGTATGGATGAGACCGCGGTCTGGTTTGGAGGCGGAGCGGCGCGACTTCTCGATGGTCACCTGCACCTTGAGCTGCTCACCCGGGCGCACCGGATTTAACCAGCGGATTTCGTCCACGCCCGGCGATCCCATGCTTGCGACGGAGGAAATAAAATGATCAACGACCACCCGCATCATGGCACTGCAAGTATGCCAGCCGCTCGCCACCAGGCCCCCAAAATGGCTTCTCGCCGCGGCGTCATGGTCGAGATGGAACGGTTGAGGATCGAAGCGCCGTGCAAAATCAATAATCTCAGCTTCGCTCAGACTGAAGTATCCCAACTCATAGGTCGCGTTGGGCTCATAATCTTCGAAATAGCGGTCATCGGCGGGGGTCTTGAAAGTCGTGATGGACATCGGCTCAGGAATCCTAATTAAACGGGGACACACCACTCATTGTACGCACATGCATACTCAGGGTTCGAGACCAAGCTCCCGTGCAACAAGCGCGAGCATAGGGATGAGACGCGTAGCCCAAACAGCCTGTCCCGATGGCATGTTGACTTCGTCCTGACGAAGTTCAATAAGCACATGGGGTAGACCTCGTCGCTCAGCATGTACCGGCACCCCATAATCACCCTCATCCGTAAGCCGGTAAGGCTCGTTGTCCCCTACGCACAAACCAGGCTCATGGCGCAGCTCTCGAAGCAGCGTGTCTGCGACGCGGCGATCGCGGTTCGAAAGCATCGCCACCTGCCACGGACGGTGCACTCCCCTGTAGATCGGCGTAAAGCTGTGCATGGAGACATAAATCATCGAGTGTCCCCTCGATAAACGCCGATCAATCAACGCCGTAATCGCTTCGTGGTACGGCTGATGGAACTCACGATGCCGACGGGTTTTCTGCGCCTCACTCAGTGCCCGGTTACCGGGCACGTCGGTGAATTCGCTCCGGACCGGAATGGCATCATCGCGCCATAGTTGGCGATTACAATCTACGACCAAGCGGGAATAGCCACTGGCGACAAGCGGCGCCTCAAAGGCATCCGCTAGCCGCATCGCCACAGCCAACGCCCCGATGTCCCAGGCGATATGCCGCTGCATTTCCGCCTGCGACACCCCTAAATCGCCTAATACCAACGGAATCCGGTTGCTGGCATGGTCGCACGTGAACAAAAAAGGGGAGCGACTCTCGGGGCGCGTGACAGTCACCGCCGGGGGTTCATGGCTTGATAACAATAGTTTGGTCTCCACGCCCACCTGCAGGCTACTGTCAATTACTCATTCTCGCTCGTCTCCACCAAGACCTATCGCGTCGAAGCAGGCAGACGGCAGTCTGCCGCGACACGCGCCAGAGATCCAGCAAACGTGCCCATGAAGACGTGCCCGCTTGCCCGGTTGAAATCCTAACGGTAGAGAGAGGTCGGGGTTTTAGAGACGCCACGGGTATCCGTGCGGACGGCCCCCGGACACTTTGCCCCAAAGTAGGATTCGCCATGGCATTTACCGCTCAACATGCTCAACGCGCGCGCGCCGATTTTCCCGCACTCCAACGATCCAACGCAGATCAGCCGACGGCTATCAACGATGCAATGTCAACGTTGGCGGCGCCTTCGTCACCTCGCACGAAGTCGAGGAAGCCGTGCAGGCAGCACGTCTGGCGACCGCGGACTTTCTAGCCGCCGCGGGGGCCGCGACCCTCTCCTTTGGCGCCAACATGACGACGCTCAATTTTGCTTTGAGCCACGCACTTGCTCGGCGTTTGCGCGGGGGGATGAGGTAGTCATCACGCAACTTGATCACGAAGCGGATCGTGGTCCCTGGCTAAGTCTCGCCGCCCAGGGCACCACCGTCCCGGAAGTGGCCCTGGGGTCAGACGGGGCCCTTGATGCGGAGGCACTGGAACGTGCGCTAACGTCCCGTACCCGCATCGTCGCGTTGGAGCGCGCGTCCAACGCGCTCGGCACGGTCACACCGACTACCGGGCAGTTTATGAACGCTGCCGGGCGCGTGGCGCGTTGCTGGTGTGCGACGCAGTTCATGATGCCGCTCATTTCGCCGTAGACGTACGAGCCTTGGATTGCGATTTTCTGCTCTGCTCCGCCTATAAATTCTATGGTCCCCAAATCGGGATCCTATGCAGTCGGCCAGGCCTTCTGGATACTCTGGATACCGACCGTCTGCGCACACAAGAATCCGAGGCGCCCTATCGGATCGAAACTGGGACTCTGAATCACCCCGCGCTGATGGGTCTCACCGCCACGATTGAATATCTCGCGCAATGGAGCCAGGGGAAACACGCCGGGCGCGGCTAATCAATGCGATGCGCGACCTTGGTGACTACGAACATGCACTCGCGGCGACTTATCATGCGGGTCTATGCGCGCTACCCGACGCCCAAGTTTGGGGACCCCACTTCGGGCAAAGGGCCACGCGCACCCACCGTATCCATGACTTTGCAGGGCTATCGTGCCGAACAGGTCGCGACGCAACTCGCCACGCGTGGTCTTCAAGTCTGGCACGGCCATTTCTACGCTCCGCGAGTCCTCGAAGCTTATGACCTGGTCTCCCGTGGCGGCTTGCTCCGTACGGGTTTCGCGCTCTACAACACCGCCGAAGAAGTCGCCCGACTATTGGAAGTCCTCACCGTGCTGGCGAGCCGACCGCATGCTTAAGACGCACCTGAGTGAACGTTTCGGGCTCGAATCGAATATCTCTTGCCAAATGCGCCGATGGCACTTGTCGCAGGTGGTCGTCCTGCGCGCGGGTGGTTTGGGCTGGTGGGCGGACAGTATGCCGGCCCATTAGGCGCGAAGCTTGTTCTCGAAACAGAATGCTGACCCGCCGACGGCGCGCCGATCGGGATCGGGTTCGTTGCCTGGGCGCTCGCCAAAATGCCGGTTAAACTCACCCCTCCGCTGGCACTGAAGCCGGCGCGTAGCTTCCTCTCCTTTCCTTTCCAGATCCCCAGCCCGCTCCGTCGAAATCCATGCCATCAGCGTAGCCTTGATTTGCCAGGCAAAGACTTTCACGCAGGTGCGTTCGAACCATGGCTCGAATCAGGATGTTTTAACGCGAGGACAGTCTCATCGCCAAGCGAATGCAGGTTGGTCAAAGTGCCCTACGCGTGTCTGCCGTCCGAGGACGCAGACTTCTCGAAACTGATAGAGAATCGCAGCGGTCGGTGCTGCGATCCAGTCGTCGCCAATGGGCATGCGCAACACGGGGCGCCCCGTGTCGGGGCCCGGTTCCAACATCGGCGCATCTTCGCGCAACAACTCCGAAACCGGGATGCGGTGAATCGATTCCACCTCATCAGCATTCGGATTGAATCGGGGCTGCGGTCCCGCCCAGACCACTATCGGCGTGATCACAAACCCTGAACGGGTTGCGAAATCATCTAGTCGTCCAATGATCGCTGTCGGTGGCAGATCAAGCCCGATCTCCTCATGCATCTCGCGCAAAGCAGTTTGCTCAGCGGTTTCTCCTTCATCAATCCGTCCACCCGGGAATGCCCATTGCCCAGCGTGATTCCGCAACTTCGACGAGCGTCGGGTCAGTAGCAACGCCGCGCCGGAACGCCAGAAAGCATGACTAGGCAAACCGGACAGTTCAGCGCCATGTCCTTCGTCAGCGATCGCGATCGCGACAGCGGCCGCACGCCCGCCACTCGCGCGCTCGCTTGGGAAAGCGCCTAATTGCGTACGGACATGTGCAAAAAAAAGCGCATCACAGTCAGTTTGTTGTGGGCTATGCATCCGTTCGTTCAACCGCGAGACTGGGCTGCCTGCTCACGCGCGGCCCGGACTTTTTCATTGGTCTGATTAAACAACAGTTCTCGACGTACTTTTTCCTGCTCAGGCGTCAGCTGTCGCTCGCTGAGCTCGCGATGAACATTGCGACCTTTCTGAACAGCAGGCCGCGCACCGACCTCATCAACCCATCGCTTCAGATGAGGGTAGTTACCCCAAATTGCCTCGTCGATGAGTTTGTCGAGGAGCATGGCCCACGGCCAAGCCAACATGTCGGCAATAGAATAAGTTGCGCCTGCGAGATATTGATTCACGGAAAGCTGCGCATCCATGACGCCGCATAGCCGGTCCACCTCGCCCACGAAACGTTTGGTTCCGTACTGCAGCTGCGCCGCATCGTCGACGAGATTTTTTGCGTAATTCTTGAAATGGTTGGCGTTCCCCATCATCGGGCCAAGATTCGCCATTTGCCAATATGCCCACTGCAGCACCTCATACCGTGCCGCCGGCTCTGTGGGCAGAAACTTGCCCGTCTTGTCTGCCAGATATTCTAAAATGGCGCCAGACTCAAACAAAGCCAAAGGTTTTCCACCGCCCAGAGGCGCGTGATCAATAATGGCCGGCATCCGGTTATTGGGACAAATCCGCAAAAATTCGGCCTTGAACTGATCGCCAGAGCCGATGTCGACCGCATGGACCGTATAGTCGAGCCCACACTCTTCCAGCATGATCGTGACTTTCCACCCGTTCGGCGTAGGCCAGTAATAGACATCAATCATCGGAAATTCCTCCTGGGTGATCTTGAAAAATTTTAAACTTCGAGGCGCATGCCGTCGAAACTCACTTCCCAACCGCTCGACTCTACGGCCTGTCGTTCAGGGGTGCCGGCGATCAGTATAGGATTGGTGGTGTTGATGTGAATAAAAATCTTACGCGAGATCTGCAGATGGCTTAGAGCTGCCACGGTACCCTCCGCACCGGAGACGCTCATATGTCCCATCCGCTGTCCCGTTTTGTGCCCCACCCCGTCACGCACCATCTCGTCATCGGTGTACAAGGTCCCGTCGAAAAAAACGAGTGGCGCACCTTGAATACGGGCCGCAAGCGCCGGCGTCATCCGGGCGCATGCCGGGATATAAAAAAACTTTATGCGTCCGGATTCCCGGACTTCGAGGGCTATCGTATCCTCGGCGACACTGCCAAAATTATCTCCTTTAGAAGCGTCTTCTAACCACAAGGCGACCTTGCCGGGCACCGCAAAGGGGACGACTTCAAAACCCAGCGCTGCACCATCCGCCGTCGAGACCGCTAACGACTGCTCGAGCGACATCGAGATACGCGCCACATATTGGGGGTTCAACACATTAAAAATAGAATTCTGCGCGAGCACGAGCTGCACCCGTGCCGTTGCGTACACGTTGAATGCCTGCGATTCCCGCAACGACAGTAAACCGGTCACGTGATCGACATCCGCATTCGTCAACACGACCGCCTTGAGTGGGCTCGCCCGCAGCCCGCCGTGCGGATGAAGGATGGGGTTATCGTTGATCTGTTGCCGAAGGTCCGGCGAGGCATTGAAAAGCGTCCAGCGCTCGCCATCACAGGACACCGCAAGCGACGACTGTGTTCGCATCGGCGCGGCAACATCCTTCGCCCGTGCGCGACGGCTGTTGGGATGGTTACAGTTCCATTGCGGGTAGCCGCCGCCTGCCGCTGATCCGAGCACGGTGATGTACATATTTTAGTCGTCCAGCGGCATTTTTCAGGTCAACTCGGTAGTGCCAGCCGTGTTATAGCTCACCCATCGAGCACCCGCTTCCAGACGTTCTTTTTTCCAGAACGGCGCCTTGGATTTCAGATCTTCCATCATGAAACGACACGCGTCGAACGCTTCGGCCCGATGCGCGGACCAAGCCGCAACGAGCACTATATCCTCGCCTGGCTGGACCTCGCCAATCCGGTGGACGATGAGCGCTGCCAACAGCGACCAGCGTTGCGTCGCCTCGCCGCAAATGACTTCCAAATGCCGCTCCGTCATCCCGGGATAATGTTCTAGCGTTAGGCCTCGGACGACGCTGCCCTCGTTGTAATCCCGCATAGTACCGACAAACATCGCCGTGGCTCCGTAGGCGCCCGGCATCGGAAAGTGCATATCGGTGAAACGCCGAACCTCTGCATAGGGGTCAAAGTGGCCGTCCTTCAGTAAGATGGACATCCTAGCCCCCCGTGACTGGCGGGAAAAAAGCAATTTCGTCACCGCTCTGTAGTGGCGTCGATAGCTCGCGATAATCGAGGTTCACGGCGCAGAGTACCCGGGCCGGCATATCGTGCCTGCCGGTCGCCACGGCCCACGCTTCGCGCACCGTCGCGCCGTCGCTGAGGCGACAGGGCTTCTGGCGCCAACCTTCGGTTTCGGCCAGGCTCGCAAAAAGTTTGACAATCACGTCCATGTCAGCCCCGACATACTCCCAACTCTCCGGCTAGCGTAAAGTATAGGGAGTTTAACGTACCCACCCTCTCGACGACGAGCGCTCCTCATGCAAGAACTCACGCATTTCGACGAATATGGTCAAGCCCACATGGTAAATGTGGGCGAGAAGGCGGTTACCGCTCGGCAGGCAATCGCCGAAGGCCGTATTTTAATGGCGCCGGAGACACTCGCCATGATCGAGGCCGGGACCCATCGGAAAGGGGATGTCATTGGCATCGCCCGTATCGCGGGCATCATGGCTGCGAAAAAAACCGCAGATCTGGTTCCGCTTTGTCATCCCCTCGCGCTCACGCGAGTCGCCCTAGAGATCACACCCGAACGGGCTTCGTGCGGCGTACGATGCCTCGCCACGGTGGAGACACGGGGCCAAACCGGGGTTGAAATGGAAGCATTGATGGCGGTCCAGATAGCCTTGCTGACAGTCTACGACATGTGCAAAGCGGTCGATCGCGGCATGACCATGGAGGGTATCCGGCTCTTGCATAAATCAGGGGGCCAGTCCGGCGACTGGCACCGTAACGCATGAACCCATTTGATGGTCACCCGTATCGACAAACCTAGGCGACAGCGCCGTCAATGCGCTCAGGGTTTACCTTTGCGCCGCCAACGCTCACGCGCTACCAGCAGCCGCTGACGGACAGCGTCGTCGATCCCTTTAGATTAGTCTTATTGCCGAGATTGTCGAGCTGGTATGTCCCGCACGCATCGGTTGCCTGCGGGCTGCCCGTCACAGGCACCGCCTGCAGAACGTAGCCCGGGGTCGCCCCAGCCGTCACCGATGACACGCTGAGGCTGTAATAGTTCTGAGTGCTGCTCGGGATGGGATTCGCGCTAGCCGAGGCATAACTCATGTTTGTCATCGTGGCCGTATAGGCATTGTTGAGCGCGTAATAACTCTCCTCGCGTGCCGCCAATTCCAGTACCGCCTGTTTTGCGGAGGCCCGATTTCCTTTTTGGACGAATTTCAGATAACTGGGGAAAGCGATCACCGTCAAAATGGCGACGACCACAAGTGTGATCATGAGTTCTATGAGCGTGAACCCCGCTGATTTATTTTTCGCGCGTCTCATCGTAATTGCACCCACGTCAGCCGGTAGGGATGACTCGCCGCCGAGGCATTGACCTGCATCGCGTTATTGCCGATCAATTGCCCCTGTGAGGTCTGGTAGGCAATAAAATTCAGGTTCTTATAGGCCAGCGCCTGGAAGGCACCCACCGCGTTGGCCTGTACCGCGTGAATGGCATAGCCGTTCAGCTTGGCAAACGTATTACTGTCATTTGCAAAAAACGACTGCGTAAAACTTCCGCCTGTGGAGGGATCTAACGCGTAGGACCAGCCGTTATCGAGCCCTGTAGAACAGGAAGCAGGGAGAATGGGTGCGGCAATCGTCGTGTTGAACGTCAGCGCACCGAGCAGCGTCTGCGGACTATAGATAAGCTGTTCGGTCGAATTTGGGAACACAAATTGCCAGCCGTACTGCGTGTTTCCAGTGCTACATGTCGTGGTACCTGTCCAGCAAACCGCGTTGCTGGACAGGGAGGCATAGGCCGACGCCGTGGTCGACGCGGAGGCCACGGTATACTGCACCGTTTGCGTTTGCAGCGTTGTCGTGCTCGCCGTCAAAGTCGTGGTCGGTGCGCCACTCGCCGGCACCGCATAATCCATCGTCGACAATGCGTTCCAGGCCGTCATGTTCCAATCCCATACGCCATAAGCCGCCTGGTTTCCGGTTGCGTAGGTACTGGGTGAAGCACTCGTGAAGGGTACCTTTTGCCCCGTCCCGAAATACACCATCACGCGGGGATTGGTGGCACTCGCCGAGACGGCGCCGACCAGCAACTTGGTCGTGATGGGTGCCAGATATTTAACGCTGGCGACCGTGTTGGTTGGGGTGGAGAAAAGAGGCACCGCACTGCTGCCGTAGCTCGACACCTTCCAGCTTGCCGGATTCGCACTAGTGACATCAAAGCGCCAGATATTCCCGAACAGATCGCCGGCATAGACATAGTCGGTAGTGTTGTCCGAGTCGAGATCGACAGCCGTCGTAAAGTAAATGCCGTTGGGCGTACTTTTTCCTGTCGGATCTTGGCTCTTTCCGTAGCCGGTACTGAGCTCATAGAACGTGATCGCGCCAGTGCCGGGATCGACCAGCATGATATAAATGGCCGCCACGCCGGTGCTACTGCTGTAACCGTTGCCAAACACGGCACCCCAGCTGCCGTTATGGAAACGAGTGATCACCGGGGTGCCGAAGGTATAGCCCAAATCGGCGGCACACGCCGTGTTACCGACGCAACTTAGCTTCGTGGCCAGCGAGGTCGTGGTCCCCGCGGTTCCATTCGACCATTCGCCTTTGACAAGGGTGCTGGCATTCGACTCGCTGAAGGTCGAGGGATCCGTGACATCCAGCGCAAAAATCGCCTGTCCTCCTGCCCCCAGTCCGCTTACGAGCCAAGTATGCCAAGCCTTGTTGTAGAACAAATCGCCGGTAGCCGGCTGCGCATTAACAAAGTACTGGTGCGGGTAAGTGCTGCTCGTATATTGGTTGAGATTCCAGATGACACTGTTCGGCACGTAACCCAAGAGCTCCTGGCCGTCATTTGGCACCGTGCTCGTCGAGTAGACGCCTGTGCTGGTGTAGGCGCCGCTTCTGAAGCCATGCAAGATGCCATCGTTCGCGCCGACCCACACGATATTCGCTCGCGTCGCGTAAGTGCTGAGAAAGGTCGGATACGTGGTCGCACCACTGACGTTTTCAGAAGGCGTCTGAGAGGGGTAAAGCGTGTCGCCCCAAGTCGCCCCATAATTCTGCGCCGGTGGGCCCACCACCGCAGGACTGGAGTCGATAATATCGCCCAACACGCCCAAACGTTCCCGAAAAAGGCCCACGCCCGCGCTATTTATCTCGTTGGTGCGATCTCCACGCAGATAAGCGAGTCGCTTGGCTGCATTGTTATCGGTGGAGTTGAGCCAGGCCAGCATATTGGTGGACAACACGCTGGTAGAATATTCGAATGGAATGCCCTTGGTCCCTGAGTCGCTCCAGGTAATCAGTTGCCGACTCGTCGTCGCCTCAGCGGTCCCGGATGTTGCGCCAGTCTCCGTGCAGGCCCCACCGGTCAGCACGCACGAGGCATCCCAGTCCGCCACCTGTGAAACCGAGGCAACATTGGTGGTGGTGTTGAATAACACCGGATAAGAGGCGAGCTGCCCCCACCAGTCATACGGATGATAATAGGCAAGGTAGACTTGCGTGCCGGTCTGAATCTGCGCTGAAGGTTGCGTGTTGGTACCCGCCGAGCTTGCTGAAGTAGTCTGGGGAGCTGCCTGAAAACAGGTGATTTCATGAACATTGCGGCTACCACCGGTAGAGCCCGAAAAGCCGAAGGTAAGGTAGGCGGGCAACACGCCGCTCACCGCGGTGTTGCTGATGTCATAATTTTTGATGACCTGCGTATAGGCCCCGTTGTTATAGCTGTACCAAAGACTGAGCAGACTGTTGGGCGTTATTTGTAATTGGTAGCTGACGGGGATCGCCTGCTGTCGATTCGTCGCCGATTCGTTTGCGATGGGCTGCGTACTTGGCAAGACGTACACGCCGTTGGCCGCACTGGGAAGCCCTGGAATCGACACAAAGGGGTAATCCAGAACCGTCAAATAAGTAGGGGTTTTGTTATTTCCAGAACCAGTCGTCCCGGTCTGGACCTTTCCGGCTTTGCAAATCGTTTGAATATCCGAGGCGCTGGGACTGCCGCTTGAATAGTACTGTTTGTAAGTCGTGCTATTGAGCCACGCGAGATTGAGGTTACCGGCGCCCCGCATGCTGATCGCCTGTGGGTTTAAACCCGGGCCGCTCGCCGTATTGTCTCCCGCGTTCGCAAAATTCCCAAATTCGTCCATGCCGACACCGAGGTAGCCATTCGTAATGCCATCAGACGCGGCATTCGTGTTCGAGCAAGAATAACCGAGTGAACCACCCGTCGCCCCCAGCGTACTCGGGACAGGCCCGGTGCCCTTCCCGGTCGGATCGGCAATCAGGAAAAAGCCCATGCCGTCGGCGCCATCCTTGCTCTGACCACCGCTATCGCCGAGATACGTATAGGACGTCCAGATCACACTGATGCCGCTCGCCGCCGGAAACCACTGGTTATAGATGATGCCGCCGTGCTGATTGTTAGAGCTGTTACTTAGGCGCAATGCACCGTTGCCGGTCGGGTCGGGTAGGCTTCCCGCATAGCCGCCGACCTGCCCTGCAGTGGGACATCCCGGAATTTGCCCGCCTACGACGGAGGTTGCCGTGCTGGCCGTCAGACACGCCACCGGGCTGCCGGTTGAAATCCACGAGTTGACAACAGACGTGCCCGTAAAGTTTTCAGAGACCGTCAAGGCGAGCGCATTAGGTAAAAGGAGTACCAGTACGAGTGTCGCCACAACGCACCTGATGTTGCTGAGCCGCATGTATCCTCCTCGAATGAATGTCATTCGGACGTCCCTCACTTGCCGAGGTTCTTGTAGGTGGACGCTATCACGTAGGTGCTCTGGACGACTGCGACGGCATTGGCATTTCCGCCGTAACCAAGGCCAGTCACACGGTAAATGGTCCCCGAGAGCTGCGGGTTCAATCCCACATACTGAATGTAATAGGCCGGGATTTGCGTATACGTCCCGATACCACTTGTCGCTACGGTCATTCCTGGCGGCGTATAAGTCGTCCCTACCGTCCAGGGGATCGTCGTTGGCGCCGCCAGTGCGTTGTTACAGACAACCGGACTTGTCCCCATGCCGGTGCACGTCGCGGCCAGCGGAAGCGCGGCCTGGGACAACCACCATTCCCCATACTGCAGGGCGGTAAATGCCGACTCGAACGCGCGTCCCTTCTCGCGGAAACTGCCCGCCATACGGGTTTGCAATCCTGAATTCTGAAAAATCGATAACCCAAGAATGGTGACGATAAGCAAGAACACCAACCCGGCAATCAGGGCCACGCCGCTGCACCGGTGCCGCCGCGCTGTTTTTAGACAAGGCTTAAGACGCCGATTCATAGGAAATTTTGAAGCGCAATGGTTGTCGTAAAGGGCACCGCGGTCGGCAGCGCGCCGATCTGCGTGCAGTAGAGCATCGTGATAGTGGGCTGTATCGAGTTGACATTCGCCCAGTTGGTGACCGCCGTGGCATTCCCATATTGCGTCACAGATCCCGTCCCCCCTGCGTCCATGCCATACAGGAATTGGATATTGCTAATGCCGAGATAGCCCACTGCGGTACAGGCTGTCGCCGCCGACCCACTCGTCTTCACCCCCCCGACAATGGGCTGGGCGGTGCCGCCGTTCAACGCGCAGGTCAGCTGGAGTGTCCCTTGTGCCACCGTAATCGCATTAATATAGGTCACCGGCGTACCCGAGCTCGTATTCGTCCCTCCATTGCAATTGAGCACCCCATCATTCAATCCACTTTGATAGCGGACATAAATCGTGTCCGGAAGGCTCGAGGAGGCTCCCTCAATCCCGAATACGCTCTGACCATTTGCCGCAAATACCGAAGCCGCGGGAAATGCCGTCAGCGCCACATCCGTCTGTACGCTAGCAAAATAGCCGGCCGATTGAATGATCTGGGTCAACATAGTCATCGCGATCCGCTGATCATCCTGCATTTGTGACAGGCCATTCTGCGTTTGACGCGTGTACCTAAAAGCCGTTAACACCGACAGCATTGCCGCCAGCAGAAATACGGTAATTGTTAGCGCGATCATCATTTCAATGAGCGTCACCCCACGCTGGCGTCCTGCCCGTCCCTGTGCGGATAACGGTTGCTGAATCATGGCTGCATCACCAGCTGATAACTCGCCGTCGTATAGGCCTGCGCCGTGGTGAGGCTCGCACCCCCCGCATTGGTCACTTTTTCCAGCCAAGTGACGCTAATCGTGCAGATAACGGGCGTCGTCGAGGTCGGTGGCGCGCAGGAAAACGTACCCGCGCCGCCCGGAAGCGCAAGCGAATTGGCCTGTAGCGCTGCCTGCCAGGTCTGCACGTCATAACCCGCCATCTGCGCTGCGGAACAAAGGGCAGACCCACAATTGCCCGCCGCGGGCACGTTACTCTGCGTGATGGTGGCCGCGATGCTTTGCCAATAGCCCGGATTCGCGTGCATCGTAGCGGCGAGGCTAGCGGCCTGAATGGCTGCAAGCCCTCTTATCCGGGCGACATTGGTGTTGTTGATTGTGGTGAGCTGCATACCCGCGAGCCCGAGCAGACCAATGGACACAATGACGAGCGCAATCATCACCTCCAGCAGCGTAAACCCGTGTGTCCTCGCCTGAGATGAATCCTGTCGTCTCGACATCAGCAGGTCCCGATGCTATCTGTTTTACCGTAAGCAATGAGGTGCGGCAAACCGAACCCGGTCACGAACAAGCACTGATCATTGAATTGATTCGGGGCAGTCGAGCCCTTGCTGCTGACGATCCGAAACGTTCCAATCGAACCGGTTCCCAAACGCGAAAAGCAGATGGCCTGGCTGGTGTTAGGACTGGTCGGGACAAAGGTAACCGCGTCACCTGTGGCTACGGCGGCATGTACCCGCAACGGGGTATTGTTGAGCGCACTTGTGCCGCTCGCAACCGTGCAGGTACCGGACGCCGGAATCATCGTAATCCATCCCGTCGTCCATGGGCTGGCCCCCGTGCACGTCAACCCATTGCTGGAGCTGCACACCAGAACGTTGATGCCCTGCTTGATAGCCTCCATTCGCGCGTTCGTCAGATCCATCTGCAACGCATTGATTTCCGAGGCCACATTACTACTGTCAATCGTCGTCCGATAACTGGGTAGCGCGATCACCGTAATGATCGCGCCGACCGCAACCGTGATCAGCAGTTCAATCAGCGTAAAACCGTCATTCCTTCGTATCACGCGTTTTCTCCGTCTCGGTTACGTTTCGCACCGAGTCAATTGCGCGACTTGGTTGCTTAAAATCAGGCCCGGGTTAAGGTCAAATCCGTCAGAGAAACGTACCCGTCGCACTCAGTATTAATTTTCCCGTAACGTCTACCTTGGGCCGCTTGCTTACCCTCGTCCGGCAGAACCATGGCGAACCTGACTCCGTCACCGCGTTAGCGGCGGCACGCGCCAAAACTGTATTCTGTCCCCAAGCAACCCGGTAAGTCCCGTGGCAGCGCATTGCTGGTGAAAGATACCATGTCTCCCGCCCATTACTCTCGAACGCCGAGCGCTGAACACATTTTCAGCGCCTCATTTTTTTCTGCCCAACGCCGGATTGGGATCGCGCAGGCACTTTGCCAAAACGGACGGGTCGATTGAGGTTAGCCGCAGTCCCCGACGGCCGGGGCAAGTCACGTACCCACCCCTGACTGAGTCTTCGGGGCGTGGCGTTGAGATGGCAGGAGCCGGAATGATTATCGTCGTGGGCTCTAACCGAGGCAGAACGGAGCAAGAGACGCGATCAAGTCCGGGACTGTCAGCGGTTGTGTGTGCCGGGCCGTTTGATTAATTCATCCTGTCGAATCGGTCACCGAACAGCCGCGTGAACTGTGCACGGGCGACTTGCCATTCCCGTGAGGGCATCTTCCAATCTTTGGTCACTTCTCGCAACTGCAGCCAGATCAACTTCAGGGCCGCGTCATCGCTCGGAAAGTGACCACGAGTTCGGACTGCGCGACGGAGTTTACTGTTCAGCGCCTCGATCTGGTTCGTTGTATAGACCATTTTCCGAACTTCAGGCGGGTAGGCAAAAAACGGGTTAACCTGCGGCCTCTGGCGCCGCCAGGCACCCACGATCGCCGGAAATTTCCGTTCCCAGGGGCCGTCCTCAAACGCATTCAGAGCCGCTTCCGCGACCTCAGCATTGGCCGCACGGTAGAGGCTCTTGAGCGCCCCAGCCATGGTTTTAAGGTCCTTCCGGCTCACGTAGGTCAGTGAATTCCGCAACAAATGCACCACACAGGTCTGCACCTGCGTCAGCGGAAAGACCGCGTTGATGGCCTCCGGGAAGCCCGTCAGCCTGTCAACAATCGCGATCAAATATCATTGACCCCGCGGTGCTTCAGCTCGCTCATCACCCGCTGCCAGAACTTTGCCCCGTCTGTCTGCTCAATCCACATTCCCAGCACGTCCTTTCGGCCATCCGCAGCCACCCCAACCGCCAGATAAACCGCTTTATTGCGTACCGTCCCCTCGTCTCGGGTGTTCACCCGGATGGCGTCAAAAAAACCAGCGCGCAGCCCGCGTCTAATGGGCGACTCTGCCATCGACCTACCTCCTCGAGTACCCATCCGTGACCGTCGAAATCAGCTGCGGCGAGGTCTCAATCCCGTACAGCTCACGCAGATGACCCTGAATCTCCCGGACACTCATCCCCCGCGCGCAAATCGAGACAATCTTCTCGTCAAATCCGGGAAATCGACGCACATACTTCGCCATCAGCCGCGGCTCAAAGGTTCCCTGACGGTCTCGCGGAATTTCCAGTTCAAGCTGGCTGTTCTCCGTCAATACCGTTTTTCGGCTGTAACCGTTCCGGTGGTTGCTGTTGACACGCCCCTCCAGCGCTTCCGCAGCCTGTGTCGCCAGGTGATGGTCGAGCTCCGCACTCAGCATCCGCTCCGCCAACGCTTTTTCAGTTCCCCCAAAAGTTCTTCTGATGCAAACACTTGCTTCGGGTCGACATCCTTCAGCAACTCATCCAGTAACGCTCTCTTGATAGCCATATACTGCCTCCTTCGGCAAGCATGGCCCCATCACACAAAATTCTGGATAGTCCCTCAAGTCCCCTTTGACTAGCGCCCCGTAGCATCGCTATCTCTTCAAAAATCGAGGCCTTCATCCTATCAAACGCGGTTCGCGCTACGGGTACCGACAACTCGCGATCCTTAATCGTAGATAAAATAACGAAAACGGGGATCGTCCGGCGTACCTTCTAATGCGCTGTCCGGGCGTGCCGCGGGCTGCCACATCAGGACCTCCTCGATTTTCCTGGCGAGTTCTAAATCCCTGTCCGTAATACCGTTCGCAATGTGTGTCTGGAGCTTGACCGCTACGGCTGCATACGTAACCTGCAGCTCGGGATGATGCCAAGCCACCTCTGCCAGATGTCCCACCGCGTTCACTACCATCAAGGTACCCTTCCACCCGGCCGTCCTGTAATTCCGGCAAAGAAAACCGTCGAGCAATTCCCATCGAGGCAAATTCTCTGCCAGTTTCAATTCAATCTCGGGCGCCGTGTAGACCTTCCCGACCGCCCGTTCATGCCAAGCCATCCCACAATCCCCCTACCGTTTCGAGCCCCAAACCGCTGGACATCAACCGCCGTTGGCAGTGTCCGTGGATGGTTCAAGGTAACCAGCCGGGTGTTTTAAAACAACCACCCCTAGTCAACTATCCGGGTGAGTGGCCGCACCGTGTTTGAGTTCCTGGACGCATCCTCTTGAATTAAAGATAATTTACCAAAATTGGACTTGGGGGTTACATGGCGCGATTATTGCGTGCCTGAAGCGAACGCTGCGTGAAAAATTTTGTCGCAGTGTGGGAGACACGTCTCAGACGTGCCCTTATCCACCTTTAATCGGGAGAGTCACCATGGCTTGGGAAACCCCTTCGTACAGCGATGTACGTTTTGGCTTCGAAGTCACCATGTACATCAACAACCGTTGATGACATCGTGACCGATGCCGCCCGAGGGTCTATAGATCCTCGGGCTTTGATTTCCTTATTTCGAGACTAGTCAGAGCCAACGTGGTCCAATTTTCAGTTCCCCGCCCCAAAATATCCGCCGCCGAACCTTGGTCGCGAGACGAGTTTGAGCGCCGTTTGCGCGCTAAAGAAAGTAACTACCACATTCACCACCCCTTTCATGTCGCCATGAACGGCGCAGGTGTCTCACCCGCGGCCGTGCGTGGGTGGGTGGCAAACCGCTTCTATTACCAGCAGGCAATCCCGCTGAAAGATGCCGCAGTACTCGCCAACTGCCGGGACCGGAACGCGCGCCGACTGTGGATTCAACGCATCCTTGACCACGATGGGGTCGGTGCCGATGAGGGCGGTATTGAAGCATGGTTGCAACTAGCGGCGGCGGTCGGACTGACGCGCGCAGAAGTGGAAAGTGGAGAGCATGTGTTGCCGGGTGTCCGCTTCGCGGTCGATGCCTACGTCAATTTTGCGCGTGGCGCGACTTTCGAAGAAGCCGCTTGTTCCTCCCTGACAGAACTTTTCGCACCCACTATCCATCAGAAGCGTCTCGACACCTGGCCCGATATCTATCCCTGGATAGAAGCTCAGGGGTACCGCTATTTCCGCAAGCGTCTTAGCGAAGCGCGACGGGATGTTGAGCATGGCTTGATCGCCACGCTCGACCATTTTATTTCGCGGACTGCGCAGGAATATGCGCTCAACATCCTGCAGTTCAAACTAAACATTCTGTGGAGCATGCTCGACGCCATGTGGATGGCTTATATCGAAATGAAACCCCCTTTTTATACTTGTAAGCCCGATGAATAAGCCATTCGAAGACGATTCTGTTCCCCGTATTCCGCCGCTCTACCGCATGCAGTGGGAGGAAGCTCAGAACTGCCACGTGTTACTTTACCCGGAGGGTATGGTCAAACTCAGCGGGAGTGCTGGTGAAATTCTGAAACGCGTCGATGGCAAAACAAATATCAGCGCCATTATCGCCAGTCTAGAAAAACAGTTCCCCGGGATCCCACTGGCCAGTGACGTCAACAATTTTTTGGAGGTTGCTTATGGCAACGGTTGGCTCCGCAACGTCATCGCCTAACCAACCGCTGTGGCTCTTAGCAGAGCTGACGTACCGGTGCCCACTGCAGTGCCCCTACTGCTCGAACCCTCTCGATTTCGCACGCCACAAGGAAGAACTCGGGACCGATGATTGGATCCGTGTACTGCGCGAGGCGCGTAAATTGGGTGCCGCTCAGCTGGGTTTTTCCGGTGGCGAGCCCCTGCTAAGACGCGATCTGGAGATGTTGATCGCGGAGGCCAGATCGCTCGGCTACTACACGAACCTGATTACCTCCGGCGTCGGCATGGATGAATCCCGCATTGCCGCCTTTAAGGAAGCAGGCCTGGACCATATCCAGATCAGTTTTCAGGCGAGCGACGAAGAATTGAATAACGCTCTGGGCGGTACCGCGACCTTTCAGCACAAGTACGCGATGGCCCGTTTGGTCAAAAAATATGAATACCCGATGGTGCTCAACATCGTCATTCATCGCCAAAACATCGACCAGATTGAAGAAATCATCAAGATGACGGTCGATTTGGAAGCCGATTACGTAGAACTGGCCAGTACGCAATACTACGGGTGGTCGAAATTGAATGAGGCCGCGCTACTGCCGACCCGAGAACAACTCGCGCGGGCTGAGCGTATCGCACATGAATATCAAGACCGCCTGAGAGACCGCATGCGCATCTTATATGTGGTGCCGGATTATTACGAAAGCCGACCTAAAGCCTGCATGAATGGCTGGGGCTCTGTTTTTCTCACCATTGCGCCCGATGGCGCCGCATTGCCCTGTCACGCCGCACGCGAACTACCTGGACTATCATTTCCGAACGTTCGCGATCGCAGCATCGATTGGATATGGCACGATTCTCCCGCGTTCAACGCATTTCGGGGGGATACTTGGATGAAGGAACCCTGTCGAAGTTGCCCCGAAAAGGGTAAAGACTTTGGCGGTTGTCGCTGCCAAGCGTATCTGTTGACTGGCGATCCTGCCAATGCAGACCCGGTCTGCGACAAGTCCGCACATCACGCAGCCCTGGTCACACAGGTCGACGCCTTAACGGTGCCACGCGCGCAACCCTTGATTTTCCGCAATATACGAAATTCAAAAAATTACATCGCCATCTGATGCCGACGGCTCAGGCGGTCTAGGACCGCGAATGGCCCAGCCTGTTTGCAGCGCTTGGCGATTCGACTGGATATCGTGTACGCGGAATATCTTGGCGCCTGCGGTCGCCCCGAGGGCAGTCGTTGCGCAATTGGCACCGAGCAATGCCGCCTCAGCTGCTTCGTTACAAATCGTCCGTAAGAAACGCTTGCGACTGGTCCCAAGCAGCACCGGATAGCCGGTCGCCACCAATCGCGGCAAAGCCCGAAGCAGCGCGAGATTATGGCTGAGAGTCTTGCCAAAGCCGATGCCGGGATCAATCAACACATTTCCAGCCGGCACACCTGCTGACTCTGCGGCATGGGCCCGGCAAAGCAGGTAGTCCAGCACTTCGCCCACCACATCCTCATATCGAGGGGTTACCTGCATCGTCTGCGGGTCACCCTGCATATGCATCAGCACAATCGGACTACCAGACGCTGCCGCCACAGCAAACATGCCTTCCTCAGCGCCCGCCGAAATATCGTTGATCATCGAAGCGCCGGCCCAAATGGCCTGTTGCGCCACTTGAGGCAACCGAGTATCAACGCTCACCGCGACGGCGGCGGGTAGCGCCGCGTGCAGCGCCTCGATGACCGGAAGAATACGCCTGAGCTGCTCGTCGGCGCTTACGTAGGCAGCGCCCGGTCGAGTCGATTCCCCGCCGACATCAATAATTGATGCGCCTTCCTCGACCATGTGGAGCGCGTGGCGTATGGCAACGTCTGTTGCGCAGAATTTGCCCCCATCTGAAAAGCTATCCGGCGTGATGTTTAAAATCCCCATCAACACGGGTGTAGCATTCGGATCGTGAAGCCGCAATGCATCAATGGCGGAGGCGCCGCTCACGCTCAGCCTCGTGGAACGAGCGTATCGGACAATCGATCGGCCGCGCGGATCAGTGCTTCTTGGATTTTTGACTCCCCAGACAAATGACCCGCTGTCCGGATAATTTCGAGCGTTGACCAGGGCAACGCTTGATGGACCGCCCATGCCGCTTCTGGCGCGCACGTAATATCCCGTTGGCCGTGGATCAGATGCGTCGGCACGTGGGGAACGCGCGCAATCTCCTCTAGGAGTTGGTTATCTCGCAAAAAATATCCCGCACGCGCGTAATGAAGCTCCAGCCTCATTTTCGCGAGCAACTCCACATCTGGCAAAGGAGGCTCGTGCGGCGCGCTATCAAAGCCGTACATCACGACTTCCGTGGACCATGCTGACCAAGCCTGCGCCACACGTAGCGCGAGCGTCATGTCCGCATCGAAAATAGCTGCGTGTAACGACGGAATATCCTGGCCGATGTCAGCGGTCGCACCCGTAAAAGCGTGCCAAGCTTGCGGCAGCAGACGGCCGGCGCCAGCGCCCAGGAACCAATCCATATCTCGCGACCTGGCCAAAAAAGTGCCGCGGAGCACCATACCAAGCACCCGCGCAGGATATTGTTCGGCGTATGCCAAGGCCAGCGCAGCTCCCCAAGATCCCGCAAACAACACCCAGCGCTCGACGTTCGCCCACTGCCGGACATGTTCGAGATCGGCGATTAAGGTCTGTGTCGTGTTAGCGAAAATCTCGCCGCAGGGCGTTGAACGTCCAGCACCCCGCTGATCGATTAAAAAACTCCGATACCGTCCCGGGTCGAAGAATTGGCGGTGACTGGGCTTACATCCACCACCCGGTCCACCATGCAAGAACACAACCGGAAGTCCGGACGACAGCCCTGCCTCCTCGACATAGATGTGATGACCTTCGCCAACGGACAACCATTCGGCCCGGATGGGATCTGATGCAGGATATAGAGAAGGCACGATGGATCTAAAACCTTTAAGCGCTACGGAAGTTCAATATGGGATGCCGATCGACGCAGCGGTAGTCGGCCCGGAAAAGAATACCTCGGACTATAGCAAATCGCGCACCTTGGCGACCTGCACGCCGCCGAAGCACGACAGGCATTTGGCTACCAGTAGAAAAACGAGCCCACGCTGATGGTATTCGACTCCACCGTCTGCCCATTCGCAGCCGCCGCATCATTCGGAGCGTAGTTGTTTTGGGCGTGGTTGAATTCCGCGATGAACCGTAACCAGCTGTTGACATCGCGGTACACGCCGACCGTCCACATGCGAAGCGCCGCATCTCGTTGTCCCTCATCGCCCGGACTTCGCGCGCCAAAACCGTCTGTCAGCGCGGTCCGTCGGCTCGCGTCGTAACGGATCCCGACCTGCGTATTACCGGACAAGACATAAATACCTCGCATCGACAGTCCGCTGTCGTTCGCGGCCAGGCACTGCCCAAACGGAGAAAATGTCTCCAGCAGCGTCCCTGTGGGAGGTCCTGCCACACTGCAGCTTGGGCCACCCGCAGACACCTGTGATGCGCGATCCCGTCCGTGACCGCTGTAGAAATACCCCGCGAGCCTGAAATCCGCTGTGTTAGCGGTAACGCCGATGCTCCAGACCGCTGTCGTGTCGGCCGCCGGGTAATCTGCTGAGCTACCTGTCGGCAAATCATGCCGCGCGCCACCAAGCCAGAACCGCGTATTCCCGCCTGGAAAAATCATCGCGTAACCCAGGGTCCCCTGAAATCCTGTTACTCGCCCCTCATGCCTAGACTCCCCAACGGCACAATTCCAAGCTGATGTGCAGGGAACTCCACCTCGGAGACCGAAGCCTGTCGCCCATTCCGGCGTCTGAACGGGCGCGGACAAAAGGTCAACGTCGGCGCGGAACCCCGCGGCGTGATTCAGCCAACGCGCAGGTTCCCCCCCATCGCCAAGCGCGCTGGGTACCTGTTGCAAACTCAGCACATTTGTCTGCATTGGGGACGAAGAAAGCTGCCCGCCAAGGCCAAAGTTGGGGGACAACGAAACGCGCCGACAATCGGAGAGAAGGTCGGACGTGGACGAACTCGCGGCGCCCGCGAACTCGAGCGTCCAGCTGTGCGCCGCGTCGGTACTCGATTGCGCCGCGGCCCCGAGCGTGAACACACCTCCCATGGTGACCAACAACGCGCCGAGCAACCGGTATCGCCGCGCGGACATCACGGCAGTTTTCGCTCGGTCTACAAAGCATTCCCCCAGCGACATCCCCATACCATCCGCAGAGCTATTTCAAAAAACTAACGTACCAGATATACCACAGTAGTCCATTTTGTCTATATTTTGCAACTTTATGTTGAATTTATAGCAAAATTTGCCTAATTTTATTTTTACTTAGTGTGATTTTAGCCACTCAAAATTTCCGAAGGGGTCTACAGAACGGCGCGCTCCATTATAGGCAACGGACTAACAGCTGAGGATCCGACGTAGTACTAACGACCCAATCTGGAATTTCGTTACGATTAGACACACCACACGACCCACCATTCCTAGCCGGGAGATAGCCGCTTGAGAAAACCGCGTTCATATGCCTCATTCCTGGGTCGTTTATGCCGAGACCTCTCATTTTTCATGGTCGTGGGGTGCACCGCGGCACCGGCGGCCGAGATCGTTCTTGTCTTCGTCGGCCCGACTGATTCCAGCGCCTACAAGGGCGCCCGCCAGGGGCTCGAAGAAGCGCAGGCTCAAGGTGAATTCCTGGGCCAACATTACACGCTCACCGTGCAGGCAACCTCTTCCCCTCACCCACTCCAAGCTACCGCAATTATCGCGGCAACAAACGAGGCGGGACTCTATCAACTGGTTACAGTGAATCCGGGTATCGCGATCCTCAATGCCGAATTAAAAGACAATAAATTGCGCCGAACCTGCCGAGCGAACCTTCTCCATGTGCTCCCGAGTGCCGAAATGGAAGCCTCCGCGCTGGCGCAATGGCGCGCTGCGAATCCCCAGGCCAAGGACGTCGTGGCGCGAGCATGGCATCCGGCTTTTGAAAAGTATGCCGGCATTGAACTGAACAAGCGTTATCAGCAGGCCTTCAATCAACCTATGGACGACACTGCATGGGCCGCTTGGGCCGCCGTTAAGTTGGTCTCTGACATGGTTGCGCGGGAGCAAAATGCGGATGGTACCGCCTTGTTGACAGCGCTCCGGGATCGCTTAGCCTTCGATGGCCAGAAAGGTGTCGATCTGAGTTTCAGACGCGACGGACAACTCCGCCAGCCAATACTCTTGGTCTCAGGAAACAAAGTCGTCGGCGAGGCACCGTTACATGGCGCCGGAGAATCAGCCGGGCTGGATAGCCTAGGTCGTGTCGGGTGCGAAAAATGACTTTATCTTTACCTCGGACACTAATTGATATGAAAAAAATTGCTTTCTCCTTGCTGCTGCTTGCCAGCTACGGATCTGCAACGGCCGCTCCTCGGATCTTCGTGACGAACGAACTAGGCAATACCGTCAGCGTCATTGACAGCGCGACCAACACGGTCAGCGCCACTATCCCAGTAGGGAAAAGACCGCGCGGCATCGGCGTGGCCCCCGACGGGCGCGAAATTTATGTAGCCATCAGTGGTGATAGTGTCATCGCCGTCATCGATGCTCATTCGCTTAAGGTCGTGCGGACTTTCTCCAGTGGTGAAGATCCGGAAACCTTTGCAGTTCACCCAAACGGCAATCTCTATATATCCAATGAGGAGAACGCAAAGGCGTCGGTCTACGATCCAAAAACAGGGAAGCTCCTCGCGGAAATAAAGGTCGGCATTGAGCCCGAAGGTGTCGCTATTTCGCCAGACGGATCCCGAGTAATCGTCACCAGCGAATCAACCAACATGCTTCACGTCATCGCTATACCTGAGCACAAAATCGTTGCCAATATCCTCGTTGGTGCGCGCCCTCGCTCTGCAAGTTTCAGCGCCGACGGCAAAACTGCCTATGCGACCTCAGAGATCAGCGGCGAAGTCAAAAAAATCAACGTCGCTTCCGGCAAAATAATCGGTCATATGCCGCTTGCCGATGACAAGGCGAAACCGAAGGACATTATCCCCAGCCGCGATGGTCAGAGACTCTTCGTGGCCGGAGGACGCGCCAACCGTGTATTTGTACTGGACGAAAAAACACTCGACATCATTCATCAGATCCCCGTAGGAAAGCGCGTCTGGGGTCTTGCACTCTCTCGTGACGGCAAGCAGCTTTACACCACCGATGGCGCCAGTGATCAGGTCTCGGTCATAGACGTCAGCGCCAGCAAGGTCACCGCAGTAATACCTGTCGGTAAAAGTCCTTGGGGAATTGCCATTTGCGATTAAACGCCCATTAGCGAGATCGTTATCCCAAAGAGGGTGGGCGGGCCCTCGCTTGGAGGCCCCGCTCACCCGGTTTTTCTGGCCTGGTCAATGCGGAAATTGCCGAGCAGACCCTCGCTACACTACGAGCGGTCCGCTGAGATCAGCGATTTTCTTCGGTCTGTCTCGCGTTAAAAGCCCCTTTTTGAGTATCAGAGGCTTCACGCTGAAATCTATCCCGCCATTCGGAGTAAGGCATTCCATACACACGCTCACGCGCTGCTTCATAATCCACGGGAGTGCCGCGCTGCTCCGCTTCTGCTTTGTACCATTTCGCCAAGCAGTTCCGGCAAAATCCTGCCAGGTTCATCAGGTCAATGTTCTGGACCTCGGTATGTTCGCGCAAAAACTGAAGTAGTTTTCGAAAGGTTGCCGCGTCAAGTTCCAGTTCTTTTTGTGTATCGTCCATGGGGAGCCCCTCTCTAGGTGTCCGCTGATCATAACCAACTCGGCGGCATTTGCGCATGCGCCAAGCAGAATGATTACAGTCCGTGCTGCTTCATACGATAGCGCATGGTCATACGGGTAATGCCCAACTGGCGGGCCGCCTCCGAAATGTTATTTCCGGTGCGTCGCAGGGCCTCTTCAAGCAGCAGCTTCTCGGCCTGTTCCAACGTCATACCGTAGAGACCGTCGAGATCCTTCCCTGCAGAAGTCGCTGCACCCACCGCCGGCAACAAAAGGGCGTCTGCGCTTAGCACGTCGCCATTGGCGAGAAGGAGCGCCCTTTCGATGACATGTCTAACTTCCCGCACATTGCCCGGCCACTCATAGTGGATTAATGCCGCCCGAGCAGAAACGTCCAGCGCGAAGTTCGAAAGCCCATACCGCCGTGCAATCTGTTGGCCAAAGTATTCGGCGAGCAGCAAAACATCCTGTAGACGTTCTCGCAGCGGTGGCAATTTTAGCGTCAACACATTCAGTCGAAAATAAAGATCTGCCCGCAACGTACCCTCCGCGACCATCCGCTCGACATCTCGGTTGGTCGCGGCGATGAACCAGGCCCGCACCGGGCGCTCTTGGCTACTTCCTACGCGACGCAGGGAGCGTCGCTCCAGAACAGCGAGCAACTTTGCTTGCAACTCCAACGGAAGCTCGCCCACTTCATCAAGGAACACCACGCCCGTTTCTGCGGCTTCGATTAAGCCCGTACGCTCGCCCACCGCGTTGGTGAAGGCGCCTTTGGTGTGCCCAAATAGTTCGGCCTCGATCAGATCTTTCGGGAGACTCGCGCAGTCAACATGGACGAACGGTTGCGCGGCCCGGAAAGAATGCTGATGAAGGAGGCGTGCGGCGAGATCTTTACCCGTGCCTGTCTCCCCGACAATGAGCACTGTTGGGGGGGTGTTTTCCGCTCCGATTTTCGCAATACGCGAAATTTGTGTCCGTACCGTCTGGGCCCCGGGGGACGTTCCAAGCAGGGCCACTTCCTCACCGCCGCTGGCCTCGCGGGTGCGCGAGTAGACGAGCTGCTGATTGATTTTCTGATTTAGAAGAACTTTATTGACATTAAGAAGGAGCTCGTCCAAATCAATCGGTTTTTTGAGGTAGTCAGCTGCGCCGAGTTTCATCGCCTGTACGGCGTCCTCTATTTCTCCATAGGCGCTGAGCGCAATAACCGGAAACTCGAATCCGAGATCGCGACGTATTCGTTGCAAAAAATCGAGCCCAGAGCCGTCAGGCAGTCGCATATCCAACAACATCAAATCTGGCTCTCTACGCTTTATTTCTACCTCCGCAGCGGATAACGTCGCCACATTGGGGGCGTCGAAACCTGCCTTTTCAAGACGCCGACTGACGGCTCTGGCGAATAGTGCCTCGTCTTCGACAAGCAGAATTCGCGCCGTCACGACTTCCGGCCGCTCAGGGTCTGATTCAAAAGGAGGCACAGACATGATCAACTTGCTTCTAAAACCGGGGCGATTAAAGTAATCAAGGTACCGCCTTTATCAGTGATCTGAAATTCCAAGTCCCAACCATGAGCCTTACATACTTTGAATGCCACCGGAATTCCGAGTCCGGTTCCGAAACGTTTAGTGGTCGGGCCGGGCGTCAGATCAGAGGGATTCGGAATGAACGGGATGCCGCCGGCGTGATCCTGAATGGTCAGCCGAACGTGATCGACCTCGAGGATAACCGCGAGTTCAAGCAAACCTCCCGGTGAAGACGCCTCAACCGCATTGAGCAACAATCCGTAAATAGCCTGCTCCATCAAATCGCGATCCACCGCGACCCGGACGGTCTCCATCCAAGGGCTACAAAGGGTGCTCACCTCTTTCTCTTGTAATTTCGGCTTCAGGAGATCGAGGACGGTCGCGAATATCTCGGTCAATGTCCACGGAGCCATCCGCGGCCTAAGGGGATGTAGATATGAGACAAGCGCACTGACCCAGCGTTCCAGACGGTCGACAGCGTCAACAATATCGCCTGCCACGTCAGTCGCTTCCTCGAGGCTCTCTGCATATCCAACGAGTTGTGCATTAGCTCGAATGCTCGCGAGCGGATTTCGGATGTTGTGTGCCACAACCGGCACTAATGCGCCGAGTGCGGCCTGGCGTTCGGATTCGACCAGAGCTGCTCGACTGCCGGCCAGTTCCTGAGCCATGTGGTTGATACCATGGGCCAGATCTGCGAGTTCACTAACGCCATCTGCTGGCAACCGGATATCTATTTCGCCCGCCGCAATCTGCTGAGTCCCCAGCATGATACTTTTCATCGGCCGGACGAATCCCCGCGCGAGGCGTGCGCGCGAAAATCCGATCACGCACAGGGCAATAAACACAGGAAGAGGTACGATGACCGGCGCGTAGTGGGTCCAGCTATCGATCCGAACCCGCTGATGGTTCAACCCTTGATCGATCAAGCCTTTGAGATCCTCAAAGGCGGCATCTAGTCCGCTCACAAAAATATTATGGGGATCTGATTCAACAACACCGCTGCCCCCCAATGAGCGAGAAGTCATCTTGCCGCCATGGGTATCGTTCAATGCCGTCTGCAATTGACCATAGGCCTCCTGCATGCTTTGGATAGCAAAGTCTTCTGCACGCGAGGCCGAGTTCTGTCGAAGGAGATTAAATTTTTCCTGTATATCAAGATAAAAATTTGTTGGTGAGCCGCCAGGCAACGTCCTCAGCCTTGACAGAGCCGCCTCCTGCATTTGTCGGAACACCAGCGTTCTAATTTCCTGCGCAGCATCTTCGAGTGTCTTCAGACGGAGGGTCTCGGTTGAGGTCTGTTGCCAAAAATAGGCCCACGTCCCGCCAATCGCGCCAGTTACGATCACCAGCATGAGCAGGGCAAGTTCGTGCCCCAGCAATAGGCGTCGTAAAGACGACGTGGGGGTGATACTCAGTTCCAGGGCAGCATGCGCCGAAGAAATCGATCCCGAGGATGGAAGGCATGACTGAGCACCCCTGCCAGATGTGTTGCCAGTAGACCCAGTAGCGCTAGCGAACCGATGACATGTAACCGCACGAAGAACTCGCTCAGCGGAAGATTCAGGGTTCCCCACAGCGGTAATGGCAGGCCGAAAAAACTGGTGCCGTGGCCATTGAACTCTGACGAGAGATATCCCGTCAGTGGTTGCGTGAGCAAGAGCAAATAGAAAAGCGCGTGCACCGCGCGAGCCAGCGCGGCCTGCCAAGCTGTCACGCTAAGCGGCAATAGCGGGGGGGAATGGCCCAATCTCCAGCCTAATCGCCATAAACTCAGTATCAAGACGCTCGCACCAAGCGACTTATGGAGCGCAAAATTTTGACCCCGCAACGGGCCTTTGGGCAGGTCTACCATGTACCAACCCAACAGAAAGAGGGTTATCAAAAGACTGGCCGTAACCCAATGCAGGAGCATGGCAGTTTTTGTATAAGCTTGCGGGTTGCCCATGCGGGTTCTCTACGGTGAAAGTTTCGATGGCCAGATTAGCACGGCAACACCCGTTACTCCCATGCCCAACGTTGCCGGAAACGGCCTATAATGCAGGTGAGCAATGTCACTATCGCCTCTATAATGGTGCCGAGCGGGCCTCCGCGGGCGTCAACAAGCCACGCCGGGTTGGATAAAGATTAGTACCAATAACGGATCCTCATGCGATTAATTGCCGCACTGGTTTTATGCCTTCTGGAAGCAGTTTGTCTCCCGGCCTACGCCGACAGCGCTGTGCTCCTTCGCACCGCAATTCTTGCGAACGGCTACACCATTGAAATTCTGAAATCCAAGCGCGAGCTGCTGCTACTACACGGCGAACGGATCGCCCGCCGCTTTACCGCGGCAACTGGCAATGGGGGCATTGGTGACAAGAAATATCGTGGAGATCACAAAACCCCGGTAGGGGTTTACTACATTACGGGCTTCAACGAGCAGAGTGCTTTCGAAATTTTCATGCGTCTGAACTACCCCAGTCTTAAGGACGGTTTTTTTGGGTTGAAACGGTCGCTGATTACCCGGGAAGAGTTCAATCGTATCGCTGAAGCAGAGCGACAGGACGCTATGCCGCCCCAAAACACGCCGCTCGGTGGTGCTATTGGTATCCATGGTATTGGGGCAGAAACGGCTGATCGTCTAAAAATCCATGCAAAGCTCGACTGGACGACTGGGTGCATCGCGCTGACCAATCGCGAAATTCGTGAATTACGCCATTTCGTCGATGTCGGAACGAAGGTGGTAATTCGTGACTGACTGCCAGCCCAGTCGCGGTTGCGCAGGCGCTGCGCGTCCTTTTCCCGCGCTCAGTAACGCGTGCAGCGCCGCTTCCTATCCGGGAACTTTTGGGGCTCGGCGCAGATCGCCTGTCTCAGACTGGACTTCCCACGCTACCGCGCTCTCGAGCGGAGACCCGGTTTCCGATCGATGCTCGCCCGGGTTAGCACCTTCGCCGGTCGGCTACGACACCAAACTACTTCCTTGAGTAGTTCGAGCATCTAAACCGTCGTGCCTCGACAACCGTCTTACGATCCGAGGGACCGAGCGAAGCCCCCCACGCGGCCATCAAGAAAAATCCGGCCGCCGCCCCCGCGTAAAATTCGGCAAGTCAGCGTGTCCGTGCCCCTGCACGTCCCTAAGGATAGAACCGGCGCAAGCGCATGTTTTCGCCGGTTGCTCGATGTCTCGTAAGGTAGCTGAAAATAGCGCCCGGCAGCAGACCTGATTAAAGCGCTGTCGTCGAAATCAACTGGGCCCTTGCCTACCAAATAAAAGACAGACGCCTCGAGACCCAACGACACGACGCTCGCGTCACCCACATCGTCAAACTCGAAGTGCCGACGCACTTGATTTGCGCAAGCCGTTTCCTTCCCTAAGATGGACATTACCACCCGCCACCTATCACCCGCCAGGTAACGACGGGCGCTGCGAGCAACACCGAAGACGGGCCCCTGCAACTTCGGCGCCGTGTATGGGACAGGAGAACTCGAGCCGCCGGCATTGCGTCTCTCTAATTTTGCAGACAACCTCAGTAACCTTGCCAAGACTTTTCCCGCCGTCGCTTGCCGCAACTTTTGTGCGCCCGACAACCAACACCAGTTGGTGGACGCGCAGATCATCAGCCTGCCGGGCGTTTGATGGCGAGCTTTTGATGCAATTACCGCGGTTTCTGGCTGAAAGGAGATTCCGCCTCACTGATACCTGCGATCCAACGACTTTTTGTGCCATTTCGATATAGATCATTATCAGCGTTTGCCCTAAGGTTGCGGGCTTGCTGGGTTCCGAAGAGTGTGACGGGCCCGTTCAAACCAATCATGTAGCGAGGTCGACCCCAACGACCTATAGAGGGGGCATGCGTGTTCAGTGTTGATATTGATACGGGCGGTACCATGACGGACACAATGGTCAGCGGAGGTGGCGAACCTTTGCTCATCAAAATGGAGTCAACACCGCACGATATGACCGTATCATTTATGCAGAGCTTGGAAGCTGCTGCCTCCGCCTTGGACTTCAAGTCGCTCGGCGATTTTCTAGACGAAGTTCAGTTGATTCGATGGTCTTCGACCATCACCTCGAATGTGCTCGCCCAACGCAGCGGCCCGAAACTCGGGTTGGTCGTCAGCAGCGGGCATGAATCGGATCTGTACGCGAAGGAGGCGCATGAAGTGGCGACCGTCGTGCCCTCGCTGGTGCGCCCCGAACACATTGTGGGCCTGCCAGAAAACGCTGAGCGTGGCGAGATTATCGCCAAACTTAAGCAACTAATCGACCAAGGGATCCGCCGTATCAACGTGTCGCTTCGAGGCGCTTTCCCGGACGGTCAGCGCGAGCAGGAAATTCTCGGAATCATCGCCGAACAATTTCCCGATCATTTTCTAGGATCGGTGCCGGCCGTTGCCGGCAGTGAAATGCTGCTGCGCCCAGATGATATGTCCCGCACGTTCTTCGCACTGATTAATTCCTATGTACACAATAGTCTCGCGAATTCATTGTTCAAGGCGGAAGATGTACTCAAGATTGAACATCGATGGAAAGGAGATATTCTTGTCGGACACTTGAGCGGCGGTGTCGCCCGTATCGGGAAAACAAAGGCAGTGGACACGATAGAGTCCGGGCCATTGTTCGGGACACACGCATCGGCTCATGTGGCGCAACAACGAGAATTACCGCACGTGCTAGCCATTGATATAGGCGGCACCACGGGCAAGGCGAGTGTGGTGCGAGATGGGCGTGTCACCATGCAATCCGAAGGCGCTTTCTTCGGTATCCCGGTACGCATGCCCATGGCGGTCCTGCGCTCAAATGCGCTGGGCGGGGGTAGCGTCGCGCGGGTAAAGGATGGCGTCATAACCCTGGGCCCTGACAGCATGGGCGCCGCCCCCGGTCCCGCCTGCTACGGACTAGGCGGGACACAAGCCACGTTAACCGACGCCTTGGTTGTGCTCGGTCTGGTGTCGCCAACAGCATTTCTTAATGGCCGTCGCGTGCTGAAGACGGAGATTGCCGAACACGCCATTCAACGCCATGTCGCCGCCGTACTCGGCGGCTCGCCCGCCGAGGCCGCGGCGGATATCTACGGGCGTGCGGTTGCCATGATGGCGGATCTGGCCCGGGAGACCTTAGGTGTCGCCGACAACCTCGAACAGAGCCCCCCCGTTCTATTCGCCTATGGTGGAAACGGCCCCCTCTTCGCCACCGCCATCGCAGATATTCTCGAAATAGCCGAAGTCAGATTCTTTGCGCTGGGCACTGTGTTTAGCGCGTATGGCTCGGCTATCGCTGATGTCCTCCACGTTTATGAACGTGCATTGGTAACTCCTCACAAGCAAGCCGAAATAGAGAGCGGAGGGATAGGGTTACGTGTTCAGGCCCAACGAGATTTACGTGGAGAGGGTTTCCCGCCCGACGAGGCTAACTACTTGTGGGAAACGGAGGACGGCACCGGACGTCGACGCACCGTCCAGGGAGCACTTGATACCGCCGAGCTTGCTGCTGACTTCGATGCTCAGTTGCTGCGCCTCACGGCCCGTTATTCCATCTCGAAACAAAATATTCCAGCGCAGACGGCCGCAACCGGCGCACTATCTCATGCGAATGCCCGTCCTTCTGTCTTGGGTAAAAACGGCCATTTGCCTGTATACGATCACGCCGCGCTCATCGGTCGTACGCTTGTGGGTCCACTCGTCGTTGACGGAGGAACCTTTACCTGGTACGTCGGCAGCGGCTGGCAAATCGCAGTCGATTTATGGGGCGATGCCGCGCTCCACCGAACATCCGGGAAAGCGAAATAAGTCATGTCCACACAAAATAAAATTGGGGTGCTCAACATCGCTGAGAACCTTCAACTCGATTTGGATACCGATACCTGGGTCTGCGGGCGCTGCAGCTGCGTCATCGGTAGCGCACACGAAAATGTCAAACATAGCCTCTTGGTGGGGGAGCGGGATCCAACTGAAGTTCATCCACCCTTGATCATGGGCCAACCGTACTCTTTCGCGCCGAATCCGGAATGGGTCCGCATTCTGGAATTTTATTGTCCGAGCTGCGGGGTCCAGATAGAAACTGAATATCTCCCCCCGGGACATCCGATCACCTACACCACGGAGATCGACCTGGCGGCCCTTAAAAACCGCCTAAACCAAGGCGAGATGGTCATCGAAAACGGACATCTGAAGGTGGTAACCACATGAGAAGCGTCGATATCGATGTCGGCGGAACGTTCACCGATCTCGTCCTCACCTACGACGATCGGCGGGTCATCGCGAAAGCACCGACGACCCCCTATGATCTTTCCGTATGTTTCATGAACGTTCTGGAAGATGGCGCCGAGCAGCTTGGTTACAGCACAGAAGAGCTCCTGCCGGACATTGAGGTAGTTCGTTATTCGACCACCGTAGCAATGAACCGGCTCATTGAGCGCAAGGGTCCAAGACTCGGCCTCATGGCGACCGAAGGTCACGAAGATGCCATTCTGATTGGGCGAGGGGCCCAATGGGTCGACGGACTGAGAATTGGCGAGCGGCGCAATCTTGCCGCTCAACACAAGCCGACCCCGTTGATTTCCAGACGTATGATCGTAGGGCTTAAGGAGCGTGTGGATTCGACCGGCTGTATTCTGCGAGAACTCGTAGAGGACGATGTTCGGGAAAAACTTCGCTATCTTATTGACAACGGCGCACGTGCAATCGCGGTATCACTGTTATGGTCTTTCGCAAATCCTGCACACGAACGTCGGGTTCGGGAAATAATCCGTGAAGAATACAAGGGTTATCATGTCGGTTATCTCCCCGTCGTCCTCTCCCATGAGGTCGTTGGCAAAGTAGGGGAATACGAGAG
This sequence comes from uncultured Pseudomonadota bacterium, assembly GCA_903825645.1. GTDB lineage: Bacteria > Pseudomonadota > Gammaproteobacteria > CAIKBL01. The sequence continues at coordinate 98,673 of CAIKBL010000025.1, forward strand.
AAGCATGACCGCAATCCTTGATGCCTATCTCCAACGCTCCATCAAACTCGAGATGGAGGCGACGTGGGACCAGCTGCGGGAACGCGGCTACACCGGCAGCTTTCTCCTCACGCACAACACCGGTGGTAGTGCGGAAATGTTTAAGACGACGGCGTCCCGAACTTATAACGGAGGACCTATCGCAGGTCTCATGGGCTCCTATCATATCGGCCGCACGCTCGGTTACAAAAATGTCATTGCGAGTGACGTCGGAGGCACCAGCTTTGACGTCGGAATGGTCGTTGATGCGGGCGTCCGGAGCTACGAATTTCGCCCCATCATTGACCGATGGATGGTCGGAATCACCATGCTGCAAACCACCACCATGGGCGCGGGCGGTGGTTCAATTGCGCGTTACAACACGCTCCTGAACCGTCTGGAAGTCGGCCCACATAGTGCCGGGGCGATGCCCGGGCCCGCCTGTTACGACCTCGGCGGCACTGAGCCGACCGTCACGGATGCTGACGTAGTTCTGGGCTACATCTCGCCGGATACCTATTTCGGCGGACGCATGCCACTCAGCCGGGATAAAGCCTATGCGGCGATTCGCCAGAAAGTAGCTGAGCCGCTCGGCATTTCGGTCGACGAGGCGGCAGCGATGATTCGGAACATCGTTGAGGAAAACATGGCTTCGGCCATTAAACGCGAAGTTCATTTGCGGGGCTACTATCCAGAAGACTTCGTGCTCTTTGCCTTCGGCGGCGGTGGTCCGACGCACGTCGCCGGCTATCGGGCCGAAATTCCGGTCGCCGTCATTTTCCCTCAAGCGCCGGTCTTTTGTGCCCTAGGCAGTTCGGTCATGGATATCATGCATGTTTACGAAGTATCGCGACGCATGACGTTTATGGAGGCCATCACGGGAAAATTCTCTACTGACTACGAGAAATTTAACGGTGCGGTTCAGAACTTGATCGAGCAGGCTAAAATAGACCTCGCGGCGGAAGGCCTTGCTGTCGACACTGCTATTTTCCAGGTCGAGCTGGACATGCTCTATGGTGGCCAAGTCCACGTAAAAAGAGTTTCTTCGCCTCACCTGCGCATCGAAAGCGAAGTTCAAATGCGAGAAATTTATGAGGCCTTCGAAAAAGAGTTCTCCGAAGCGTTCAGTCCACACGTCGTTAATAAACCGGGTGGCGTGCATCTCGAGAATATTATTCTAAAAGCGACGGTGCCAACCGAAAAACTGGAACTACCGATGAGACCACTCGGATCAGCCGACGCCAGTAGTGCATTAACCGGCTTCCGCGAAGCATATTGGCCCGAACTGAAAGTCCGCCAGGACACCTCCGTCTATCGTTTTGAGGATATGCAACCCGGGCATCACATCGTGGGCCCGGTCATCGTTGACGCGGAGTTCACCACGTTAATCGTACCGCCGGGTCAATTTTTTCATATTGATGCACGCGGCCTCGGCATTCTGGAGTATTCGAAGAAAGGATCGCGAAAGTGAGTTACCCCACCGTAGAAGAAAAACTTGCGTCGCTAAAAATCACACCGGCGACGCCGCACGAACTACGATGCATGGAAAAAGTATCGCGCGGTTCTTATGAAATTGCCGTTCAGCGTACGGCTGATATCCTAGACGAGGGCTACGAAATATTTATGCGCTCTTCGCGCAGTTCTATGGGCGTGGCTGGTGATTCTATAGTCGCCATGTTCAGTGCACACGGCGATCTCGTGAATGCGTCTGCCGGCACTTACCTTCACGCCATCATCCCGCCTATTGTCATCAAGTATATTTTGAAAAAATACCGGGAAAATCCCGGTATAAACGATGGCGATATTTTCTACACGAATGATGCCCTTTACGGAGGAATCCATAACCCCGATCAAGTCGCGATCATGCCAGTTTTCCATGCTGGGGAGCTTGTCGCTTGGACCGCGGCCTTGTCCCACACGACCGAAACGGGCGCTTGCGAGCCCGGCGGGATGCCGTTATCTGCTACTTCACGTTTTGAAGAAGGGATGAATCTTCCTCCGATGAAAATCGGTCAAAATTTCCGCATCAATAATGACATTATCGAGTTATTTTCAGCGTTCGGGATTCGGGCGGAGGCGAATGTCACGGTTGATCTGAAAGCACGCTGTACAACGGCGGATCGGGTCCGTACTCGTTTGGTTGAGATGTGTGAGCGGGAGGGCGCTGATTTTGTGACGGGCTTGTTTCGACGGATGCTGATAGAAGCCGAAACAGGCGCACGTAAGCGTCTCATGACATGGCCGGACGGTGTTTATCGTTGTGTGACATTCAGTGATGCGGCGGGGCTAAAACGTGGCCTTATTCGCAACTGCTTTCTAACCATGACTAAACGAGCCGATCACCTCACGATAGATTTCACGGGGACAAGTCCCGAAAACCTGTCCAGCTACAACGCACACCCACAAGCCGTGATTGGGCATCTGGCTAATTACATTTATGAGTATGTGTTCCATGACCTGCCAATTTCGAGTGCAACGTTTGCACCGCTTGACTTTATATTCCCAGAAGCAAGTTGCTTGTCCCCAACGCCTCGCGCAGCTACCAGCAACGCGGTAATGATTTGCACGGGTGCTATGAGCGCCATTGCGAACTGCATTTCGCGGGCCCGTTTCCCGAGTGAAGATTGGCACCAAACCACCGCTTCCATGGGTAACGGCGGTAATGCGCCGGTCATAGCCGGCACTTCCCAATGGCAAATGCCGTTCGCCGACATGATCGCCTATACGATCAATACTGAAGGCCAGGGTGCTCGTTGTACGCATGACGGGATGGATGCCTACGGATTCCCGTGGTGCGCTTTTGGTCGCGCGCCTGATGTTGAGAGTATGGAGAACGAATTCCCGATGCTGGTGCCTTTTAGCCAGCACTGGCCGGACTCCGGCGGACACGGAAAATTTCGTGGCGGGTGCGGCACCACTCAGTTTTGGTCAGTCCATCATGTGCCCATGCTGTTTTTCCTCTCGATCGCTGACAACAGTTCATTGCAAACGCCGCAGCCGCTGTTCGGCGGCTACGCGCCACCGACAGTTCCCGGTATCACGATAAAAGACACGAAGGTTACCGAGCTGCTTGCCCGACTTGACGACGGTACACTTGATTTTCATGCGCTTATCCGCGGTGACTTTGGCGAGGTGCAAACGGAGCCTAATGGGCGCTCTGCCAGACCGGTAGAAGCTGATAAGACAATCTCCGTCCTAATGTCTACTGGCGGCGCAGGCTATGGCGATCCACTCGATCGAGATCCCGCTCTCGTCCAAAAAGATTTGCTAGCCGGTTTGTGCTCAGCATGGAGCGCAAGAGAGATCTATCAGGTTGTTTGGGATCCCGTTCGCGAACGGGTGGATGTGCCCGCGACTGAATCGGCGCGGGAGGCGACCCGGAAAAGAAGACTCGCCAGAGGCAAGCCTTATGTGGAGTTTGAGAAAGAATGGTCCAAGCGAAAACCGCCCGAAGAGATCATGAATCTCTATGGCTCTTGGCCCGATGCAAAACCACTTGCGCCAGTATTCCGACCCTAGTGCTGAATGGATCTGACAGATGATTAATCGCCCACCCCGGCGGCGGCTCCAGGCCCTTGCGCAAGGACGAGGTGCACAGGAGCGCCTTGCCGCACTACTGGCCTTTGATGCGGCCGCGCAGATTTCGGCGCGCCCTCTAGAGGAATTTCATCGAGATCCAACCCAGCTAGCAAATGGGCTCAGCGAATTGCAGCGCGCGCTAGGTAGCGACGTCATCTGCTGCGCTTTGGCTGATAACTTCGAAAAGGATTCGGTCGGGAGTTCAACTTTTTCCCTAGAGGCGATACTCGTACCAGGGACACGGGGCGCAGCGAGTCTCGAGGCCTGCCGACGCCTGAGAGCGACCGCAGGAGAATCATGCGTGTTACTGGCGGGTCTCACCGGACCGGCCACGCTAGCGGCGCAATTCGCCACAGACCTTTCCACCGCCGGCGAGGTGTTCACCTCACTCGCGAAAGCGTTCTGTGCTGCCGGCGCCGATTTAATTCTCGTGTTCGATGCCGCGCTACCGACGGATCTCGGTCAATGGGCTGACACGCTCAAAACTGCCGGTAATATTGCGCGTTTTCACCGCGCACTCGCCATGCAGTGGGACTCTGCGGCACCACTGCCACAACCCGCAAAAATTCCTCTGTTTGCACCATCAAAAGGCCTAGCCGGGATCACCGTCACGACCGAAATCGCTGCTCCAGATGTCAGTCTCGAACATCTAAAAGCCTGGATAACCGCAGTAAGCGCCGAATAGGTACTGTTTTTCCCGTACATTGGAGAGTGAGGCTTTCATGACCGGTTCCTATTGGAATGCCGCTGCAGAAACTGCAACGCCTGAAGTTGTTCGCGAACTTCATTTTCGCAAGCTCAAAGCGCAGATTGCGTATCTCTGGAACTTCTCGCCCTTTTACCGCGAAAAGCTGGAACACGCGGATCTAGTGCCTAATAGGCTTCGCTCACTCGACGATCTTTCGCTTTTTCCGTTTACCGAAAAACATGAATTGCGCGAGTCACAGCTTGCCGAGCCCCCCTTGGGCAGACACCGCGCATGCCCCGCTGACGCCGTGCGGCGAATTTATTCCACCAGCGGTACAACCGGACGACCGACCTACATAGGCCTTACGGCACAGGATATTAACGGGTGGAAGGAAGCCGCCCTACGTGCTTTCTGGACGGCCGGACTCAGGCCTGGCGCCATTGTGCCGATAGTCGTGTCTCCGTTTGTCGTGGCCGCCTCCTATGCTGACGCATTTGAGACCATCGGCACCTGTATTCCCGTTGGGGTCAATATGACTGACCGACTAATCGATGCTTTTCGCTTTGCAAAAGCGGATAGTCTTTTGTGTACTTCTTCCTATCCACTCCATTTTGCAGCGGCCCTCATTCAACGCGGAATCGATCCCCGTACCCTTGGTCTGAAACGAATTTTCGCTGGCGGAGAGCCTGGCGCGTCAATCCCCTCGGTCCGTAAACAGATAGAAGATTGCTTTGATTGTCGGATCCTTGAGGTATCGGGCAATGGTGATTACAGCGGAATGGCTTGGGCAGAATGTGAGCATCGACGCGGAATGCACTTTGTGGCACAGGGATTAATCCATCCGGAACTAATCGATCCGGAAAGTGGCAACTCGATTGATATCGAAGCAGGCGCGCAAGGTGAACTGGTCTGTACCAGCCTTGACCGGGAATGTATTCCTTTACTGCGTTTTCGGACCCGCGATCATGTCATCGTGACACAGACCGACTGCGCTTGCGGCAGAACAGGATTTGGCATCCGGATCATCGGCAGAACGGACGACATGCTCATTATACGTGGCGTCAACGTCTATCCGTCCGCCGTACGGGATGTCATCGCGAGCTTTTCTCCAGAAACCAATGGCATGATGGAAATCCAGTTATCGGCCGCCCCGCCGCAAGGCTGGGAGCCTCCGCTACAAATCAAGGTGGAAACGACGGGACAAAACGACGTGGAAAATGTCCGGTTGAAGGCAGCCATTGAGACATCCCTCAGGGATAAATTGATTTTTCGTGCGGAAATAACTCTGGTACCGGTCGGCACGCTCCCACGATATGAGTACAAGGCAAAATTGGTGAAAAAGTGCTACGAGGAATAGAAAAGGCAAGCACGACTGCTTGATCGCGGCGTCAAATGGGGACCAATGACTATCCCGGAACGCCGAAAGTAACGAAAACTTGTCCTGCCGAACAGAACGAGATCACCGGTTCGATAGGGCCACTGGAAAGGTCTTGCACGACCCCGGCAGGTCGACTGTTCGTCAAAACTGGTCGAGCATCCGGCCCAGACGCGTTAGTATGCGCTGCCACAACCTCGAGATGAGAGGATATGGGTACATCCTTCATCTGGAACTTTCGGTTCCCAATCCAACACTGGACATTCAGGCCGTCATGAAAATTCACCGCGTCATACTCAAAATTGGGCGCGAGAAAGCCCTGCTCCGCCGTCATCCCTGGATTTTTTCAGGCGCCATTGCCCGGATAGACGGCTCCCCACAACCTGGGCATACCGTCCGTGTCGAGGCTGGCGATGGGCGATTTCTCGGATGGGGGGCCTACAGCGCCACCTCCCAAATCTCGGTGCGAATATGGAGCTTCGATGAGGCGAATACCCTAGATGCAACTCTAATCGCGAGCAAAGTTCAGCGTGCTGTCGCACGTCGGGCGCGGCTATCTCGAACCCATGACGCTGTCCGCCTTATCAATGCAGAGGCAGATGGCTTGCCGGGCATTATCTGCGATCGCTACGGCAGCCATCTGGTGTTGCAACTCTCGAGTGCCGGGGCGGCGCATTGGAGGGGAGACATCGTTGACAACCTAGTGACGGCAACGGGCCTGACGCATGTGTTTGAGCGCTCTGATGCCGAAGTGATGGCGCTTGAGGGACTCACGGAACAAGTCGGACCATTACGGGGTGAAGCACCGGATTTCGCACTCCCCATCAACGAGGGTGATCTCCGCTACGTGGTAAGCGTAACCCATGGCCATAAAACCGGTTTCTATCTCGATCAACGGGATAATCGGCGTCTCGTGAGGAGCGTCGCGGATGTAGAGGATGTTCTCGATTGTTTTTGTTACACCGGTGGTTTCACCTTAAACGCGCTCGCGGGGGGTGCCCGCCACGTTACAGCAGTGGACGGATCAGCTGACGCCTTAGGACTGGCACAGACCCATATTGGCTTAAACGGCCTTAACGCAGAGCGGGTCGACTTAATAGAAGATGATGTGTTCAAGCGGCTGCGGAAACTGCGCGATCAAGCGCGTACATTTGACCTGATTGTCCTCGACCCGCCAAAGTTTGCGCCGACCGCAGCGCTCGCCGCCCGAGCCGCTCGCGGATATAAGGACATCAATCTGCTTGCATTCAAACTATTGAAGCCCGGCGGGCTTTTGTTCACTTTCTCGTGCTCTGGTGGGGTTAGTCGAGATCTTTTTCAAAAAATCGTGGCAGGCGCCGCATTGGATGCCGGCGTTGACGCGCAACTTCTCCGTCATCTGGGTGCCGGCGATGACCATCCCGTCGCGTTGAATTTTCCAGAAGGGGACTACTTGAAAGGGTTGATGATTCAGGTCGCCTAATCGTGCGTAGTTCAGCCGCCGCGCCGAGGCAGTTTGCATACGCAACTGAGCGCGCGCTTCTTTCCCGGCCAGCGCGCGAAGCGTGTCACAAACCAGGTGTCGACGTAACCATACGGAGAAAATGATCGGATGTTTCCATGAGCACCCCTGACCGATCCCCGTTGGAGTTCTATTTCGATTTCCTGTCACCCTTCGGCTACTTTGCCAGCCTGCGTGTTGATGCGCTGGCAGCACGCCATCGTCGGGAAATCGTCTGGAAGCCTATGCTGCTGGGGATTTCAGTCCTGAAAGTTATGAAACTACAACCGATTCTCGACACGCCGTTGAAGGGCTCCTACATCAGACAAGAGGCCACGCGTTACATGCGTCGGCATCGCCTTACGCTGCGCCGAGAATTAAAGACCCCCACGATGAATCCGCTGCCTGTCGCCCGTCTATTCGCTTGGTTGTCCGTACATGCGCATCCTTATGCGAAACCCTTCGCTAAGGCCGCCTACCATGCCTATTGGCAGGAGGAAATGGACATTTGTACGCCAGAAACATTAGCCCCGCTCGCCCGTACCATCGGTTTGCCCGAGAACGTTTTCGCTGAAGCAATCGCGGATCCACAGGCCAGCCAACTCCTGCGCCGGGCTATCGACGCAGGGCTTGAGCTCGGTGTATTTGGCTCTCCATTTTTTCGAATAGACGGCGAGCCCTTCTTCGGCTGCGACAAACTCGAACTTATCGATGACTGGCTGACTCAGGACGGCTGGTAACAGGGAGACGACGAGCATGCGTTGGTTCAGAAGGTTCTTGACCCTCCTTGCCGCCGCTGTTTTATTCCTGCTGGCTTCCTTTCTGGGCGGCATGACAAACAGCGTCATTGATGGACTCCATCTTACCCAGCGTAACCTGTGGTGGGGTGGATCGGCGGGTCTGATTTTGATTATTGTCGGAATCTTGAGGACGTGGCGCCGTCGCCCCTCCTCTCCCCCGCTGAACAAATGAATCAATGTCTTGGGCTTGACGCCCAACCCGCGCGCGCCTAACGTGGCCATCCCTGCAGTCCTCGAACTGCTCGTTCAATCACCTGTGCCCTAGGAGGTCGTTTTCATGAAGTTGATAGATTCTTTTGGTCCGAATCCTCGTGTTGTCCGCATGTTCATCGCAGAAAAGGATATCACCCTCCCCAGCGAGCAGGTCGACATTCTGGCTGGCGATAACCGCAAAGAAGGCTATCTGAAGCGCAATCCGGGCGGGCAGATGCCCGCACTAGAGCTCGACGATGGCTCCTTCATCGCCGAAACTGCTGTTATTTGCGAGTATCTAGAAGAAAAATATCCTGACCACACGCGTATTGGTAAAACTGCGGAAGAGCGTGCCCATGCACGGCTCTGGCAGCGTCGGGTAGAACTCAACATTACCGAGAATATGTATAACGGTTTTCGCTATGCCGAAGGCTATGAAATGTTCAAAGACCGTTTGCATTGCATTCCGGCGGCAGCGGCAGACCTTAAAGCCGTTGCCCAAGAAAAGCTCAAGTGGCTTGATAGTCTGATGGGCAACCAGCCGTTTATCTGCGGCAACGAGCCACGCTTCGTCGACATCACCCTGTATTGCTGCCTGGATTTTATGCAGGGCGTAGGTCAGGCACTAAATCCTGATCTAAAAAATATCGGCGCCTGGTTTGCCCGGATGGCGGCCCGGCCTAGCGCCGCGGCGAGTCTCCATCCGGCGTCCGAGCAGGTCAAAATGCGCGGTTGATTTAATCACGTCGCTTACTTCAAGCGGGGCCGACAAGGGCCTCGCTTTTTAGGACACGTCATCCACTCCGCTTTTCCTGTCGACCTTCATTTCACTGGCAGGATACGGGTCTCACCGTGTTCCCATACATCAAAGTCACTCAAACTAAGACCGCGGCGCTCAAGTGCGCGATACAATCGCAAGGGTGGCTCGTCTAGCGGCTCATCCGTCAACACAAACGTTCCCCAATGCATGGCAACCGACCTTCGTGCGCCAAGGTCAAGATGCATTTGTACGGCCTCCTCCGGGTCGACATGGCTCGCAGCCATGAACCAACGGGGCGCGTAGGCACCGATCGGCAGGGCCGTCAAATCAACCGCACCGAGGCGAGCACGAATTTCCAGAAAATCGCGCGAATAACCCGTATCACCCGCAAAGAAAAAACTGGAACCATTTTCGCCATCCAGCCGCCAACCGCCCCAAAGCGAGCGGTTACGGTCCCACAGCCCGCGCCCACTCCAATGTTGGGCTGGCGTAAAGGTCGCGGTAAGCGATTTGAATTTGAGCGCATTCCACCAGTCAAGCTCGTCGACACCAGAAATTCGCCTCGCGTTAAACCAACGCCTCAACCCGAGAGGTACGAGAAATTGCGGCGGGCCACCCGGTTGTTGTAGTAACTGCCGTACCGTGGCCTCGTCCAGGTGGTCATAATGATTGTGGGAAATCAGAACCAGATCGATATGAGGCAATTGAGAAGCCTGCAGCGGAGGCGCGACCCAGCGGCGTGGCCCCATGAAGCTGAATGGCGATGCCCTTGGACTTAAATGAGGATCCGTAAGCACATTTATCCCGGAGAGCTGCAACAAAAAAGTCGCATGTCCTAGCCAGGTGAGTGATTGCTGAATCCGGTTAGCCGCGAGCCAGACTGCGTCGGGCTGTCGACAGGGGAATCGCCAACCGCCCGGGGGAGGCGGCATGACTCCTTTGGTCAGTCTCTCCCACTGCCAGCGCCAGACACTTTCTCGCTTCCAGCCGCTCGGATAATTGTTCCGGAATCCTCCGGCAATATGATGCCCCGCTTGCGCGGGCGGTGCCCCTACACTGCTTGAATGAAGATCCACCGGATCCTTTCTTCCCTACATTGCCTACGATTCAGCGAATAGTTCCTGCCGCGGCGAGTCTGGCTAGCGCCTCTTCCGTGTAGCCCAGATCTGAAAGGATTTCTCCGGTATGTGCTCCGATAGCCGCGACCCAAGGTTGGACGGCCGCGTGAGTCGCTGAAAAAAGGACGGGCGTATTGGGGACTTTCAAGGGACCTGCCGCATCGACAACTTCCGTCAGCATGCCCCGATACTCAAGTTGAGGATCATCCAGAGAGGCACTGATATCGCGATAGGGCGTCGCCGGTACGCCCGCTTTTTCGAGCAGTTGTACGATTTCGGACGTCGTCTTATTCGATGCCCACCCCGAGACCAGATCAATAAGCTCATGGTAATGGTTAAATCGCTCGGTAGTCGTCGAAAATCGCACGTCTAATTTTAATTCCTGCTGACCCATGCAGTCGGCAATGCCCTCGAAATGCCGCTGTGAGATGAGCATCATCAACACGAATCCGTCAGCTGTCGTCACGGGTCCATAGATCCGGTCCCTATCCTCAGGATTAACGGCTTGCTGAAAATCCTTATGCATCGTTGCGAGCAGCGCGTCGTACATTGAGACATCAATATACTGTCCCAGGCCGGTCCTTTCTCGATAGAAAAGCGCACTTGAAATAGCCCCGTGAGCCTGCAGGGCAGCGGTAGTATCCCCCACGGGGATCCCCATGTTGAGCGGTTTGGTCAAGCCGGGCTGATAACGCAATGTCACCATTTCATAGCCGCACCAGGCCTGCACGATAGGCCCGAACGCTGGTCTGTTAGCCGAAGGTCCCGACTGACCGTAACCCGAAATGGAACACATGATGAGATCTGGCTTCTCTTTTTTCAGGCGTTCGTAATCGAGCCCCAAGCGCGCCATGACTCCGGGACTATAGTTCTCGACCACTACATCAATGTTTGGCAACAGAGAAAAAATGACATCACGCGCCGCCGCTTGCTTCAAATCAAGGGCGATGCAACGTTTGCCACTATTGAGTTGACTGAACAGTGCGCTGACACGACCCCTGAATGGCGGTCCATGTCGGAGTAATTCCCCTTCAAGTGGCTCCACTTTCAACACGTCAGCACCCAGATCAGCCATCAGTCGGGTGCAGTACGGTCCGGCAATCACCGCCGTAAAATCAAGGACACGAATCCCTTCCAGCACACGCGGCCCGTTTGGCCCTCGGTTTTTTTCGATGTTCACGGAATACCTCGCTCAAATTTCACTGCTGACTAGTCGCGTACCAGCGGAGTCAGGGACAAGCTCAATACGATGAACATGGTACTGCGCCACTGATTGACGATGTGCAATACTCACCAATGTAGTGCCCGGCAGACGCTCCCGAAGTAAGCCGTAGAGATGCTGTTCCATAGCCGCATCCAACGCCGCGGTTGCTTCGTCCAGAAAAAGCCAGTCCGGTTTATTCAGCAAGGCGCGTGCGAACGCTACCCGTTGCTGCTCACCGACCGAAAGACGTTGTCCCCAATGTTCGGCCTCGTCGAGTCGCGCCACCAACTGGGGGAGCCCGCAATCGAGCAGTACCTCTGCGATCACCTCATCGCGGAAACCTTGAGAGGCCGCCGGGTAAGCAACGGCATCACGCAACGTGCCGATAGGCAGATAAGGACGTTGCGGCAGAAACATCATCCGTGCGTGAGCCGGCACGTCTATCGTCCCTTCGCCAAAGGGCCAAATGCCGGAAAGCGCCCGGAAAAGGGTGCTCTTCCCTATTCCCGAAGGTCCTGTCACAAGCGTGTGTTGCCCGCGGCGAATCATGGTCTCGATAGGCCCAAGCAAAACCTGTCCATCCGGTAATCGAATCGTCATATCCCTGAGCGCAATTGCGGTAGCGTCGGACGTCTGCGTTCGCTGAATGCCTTGATTGCTACTAGCTTCCAGCCGAGCGGCTTGTATCGCCTCGTGGAAACTGGCCAGACGAGCGAGGGTTGCACGCCATTGTGCGATTTCGCTATAAGCGGTCACGAACCATGACAGTGCGCCCTGGACCTGTCCAAACGCCGAAGAAGTCTGGAAAATCACCCCAAACTCAATTTTTCCCGCGAAGTAGCGCGGCGCGACTACCATAATCGGAAAAATAATCGCGATTTGTCGGTAGCCGGTGACAAACCAAGTGAGTCGTTTGCTATACACCATGAGTTGCCGAAAATTCCGCCAAACATCTAAGAACCGTCCGGTCAGATTTCGCTTTTCATCGTTTTCGCCACCATACGAGGCGATACTCTCTGCATTCTCACGCACCCGGACAAGATTGAATCGGAAGTTGGCCTCATATCGCTGCTGATTGAAGTTCAGCGTGGTCAATGCGGCGCCGACCTTGTGGGTAAGCCATGAGCCCACCACCGCGTAAATCAGCGCCACCCACATCATGTAGCCTTGAATGACTACCCCCGTGCCAATCGGCAACGTGACCGGCCCGGAGAGCATCCACAAAATTCTTGAAAAGGTGATCAGGGTCACCACAGAACTTAGCAACTCGAGTCCCAGCGATAACGTCAGACTGGCGAACTCCTTGAGATCCTCCTGAATACGCTGATCAACGTTGTCCGTCCCATATGACTTAAGTTCAAGCCGATAATGGACACGGTCGCGCAGCCAGCCGTCCAAGTACTTATCCGTGAGCCATCGACGCCAGCGTAATTGCAGCGCCAAATTAAGGTAACGGTTATAACCTGCCACCGCAATATAGATAGCCGCCAACATCGAAAACCAACCAATCAGTCCCCAGAAATCTTCCACCTCTTTTTTTTGCAGGGCATTGTAAAAATTGTTGTACCAGGAATTAATCTGCACATCGAGGAAGACCATGAAAAGCGCGAGTCCAATCACGGCACCGAGAAGGCCACGGGCTACCCACCGCTCCTCGGAAGACCAAAAGGGCTTCGACAACGCCCACGCTTTACCCAAGGTACTGCGGCCGGTCAATGAAATCAGTGATAGGTCGGACATGACAATCGTCCCGATGATGAAGAAGAATGACAAACAGCGTTGGCGATCATAGCCGAATCCCTTCCAGAGAGATGCGGTCGCCGCCCCAAATCACACTACAACGCGCAAGCACGTCCAAAGAGCCCCGCGCTTTTCAGACCCTATCCTGTGTCTCCTGCTCGAGCACATCAAATACTTCACGCGCTTGTCTGAACGCGTCAACGCCAGCCGGCATTCCGCAATAGACCGAGGCATGCAAGAGAATTTCGCGAATTTCTAGTTTAGAAAGACCATTATTAAGCGCGCCGCGCAGATGAAGTTTAAGTTCGTGCGGCCTATTCAAGGCGATCAGCATCGCCACCGTAATCATGCTGCGTTCCCGAAGGCCGAGAATATCGCGCGTCCATACTGTACCCCAGGCGTTTTCGGTGACCATGTCTTGTAGCGGGCCACTAAAATCGTCAGCTTGCGCAAGCGCCCGTTCCACGTATTCAGCCCCGAGAACCCGCTTACGCACCACGAGTCCTGCCTCAAATTTAGCCGTCGTCATCTGCTTCCTCTCCTTAATGTTATGTTGTAACTTTCAACCTTAAAGGCATTGGCTTCGAGACGACCAACGATTTTTAAAAATTGGCCGCGCCACGAAAAAAGGGTCATGGTTCTCCGCACTCGTACGCAGAGACTCCGGAGCCGTCCACGGCCACCGCGACGGGATCGTTGCTTGTCCTGTCTGGTCGACTTGTCCGCATACAGGACGATGCCCTATGTCTGGCAAATCTGACGCATCCAAGCCAACCGCAACAGATTCTCTGCACCCGACGCGAGCCACTGTCGACTCCGACTCACTCAAGATCAAGACCATGCAGCCGTTACCGGTCCCATGGTTACCCAATCACCCTTTCCATCGCGGCGTCTCGCCCTGAGTCTGGCTCTGTTCTTCTGCGTACTGGATATTACCTTCGCCCAAGCCGCCATGCCGGATGTCCGCATTCTGATCGATGTTTCCGGCAGTATGCGAAAAAATGACCCCCGTAACTTGCGTATTCCGGCATTGCGATTAGTTACCCAGCTACTGCCTGAAGGCGCTAAAGCCGGTGTATGGCTTTTTGACGAGACGGCCAAGGCGATCGTGCCCTTGGGCTCAGTAAATGCGATGTGGAAAAAACAGGCCCGCGCTGAATCCACGAAAATCAACGCTAGGGGACAGTTTACCGATATTGAGAACGGTCTCAACACAGCCAGTGTGGACTGGAAAACGCCCACCACACCCGATTCACCCCGACACATTATCTTGCTGACTGACGGGATGGTAGACGTCAGCGAAAACGCGGCCGAACGCGCGCAGTCTCGCGCCCGCCTGCTCTCGACCACGCTACCTCGCCTGCGCATGCTGGGCGCTCATATCCATGCGATTGCACTTTCAGCAGAAGCCGATTCCGCCTTGCTAGACGCGATGGCGCACGGAACCGACGGCTGGTTCCAGTCGATCAATACAGCGAGTAGCCTGCAACGAATTTTTTTGCACCTGTTTGAGCAGGCAGCAACCCCAGATAGTTTGCCGCTGCGCGACAACCACTTCACTATCGACCCCAGCGTTCGCGAACTTACTGTGCTGGTTTTCCATCATCCGGACGGGCCCCCGCTTGAGTTAGTCGCGCCCGATGGCGCACACCTTACGCGCGCGAGTACGAGCGATAGCCTCGTTTGGGAATCGGAAGAAGGATATGACATGGTCACACTGACTCGGCCCCGAGCGGGCACATGGTCGCTTAATGCGCCGGTGGACCCAGACAACCGCGCATTGGTCGTTACCGATCTTTCGCTAAAATTAGACGAACTACCCACGCACTTGATGCCTGATGAGCCGCTGCCGGTCATTGCACGATTGCTTGAACACGGGAAACCGGAGATACGCCAGGAATTTCTGAAGTTGGTCAAGGCAGATACCGCGACCTTAGGTGCTGCTGGCAAGGGAGACGTCGCCACCCTCACGCTCGATTCGCGTGAGAGTTATTTCAATGGCACCGGCGCCACCCTGAGGGACCCAGGCGATTACGAACTGATCGTCAGAGCCGAAGGCCCTACTTTTCAAAGGGAGCATCATCACCACTTTAAAATAGACGGTCCACCGTTCAAATTCCGCGCAACAGAGGCTAAAGACGACACGGGAGCCAGAGTCATTCACCTCTCGACCGTTGCAAATCCCGATCTAGTCTCGAACGGGTCATTTTCCGGACTATTGGAATTGCGAACACCGGGCGCACCACCCCAAGTCCTTGAAATACCGCCGCTGGAGGGAAATGAAATCACGCTTGAGCTGGCGGCCCCTAGCGCCGGTAAATACATCTTACAGCCCTGGATCTTTGCCGAAACACGTGCGGGTCGTAGCTTCCGGCTGAAGCCAGACCCCATGATGATAACGTTCGCCGACGGCACAAAAACAGCTCAAACAAGCGCCCCGCTAACATCTCAAGCCTCAGCGTCAGACTGGGAACGGACTGTTCTTGTGATCTTGGCCGGAAATTGCGCACTCGCCCTGCCAATCGCTTGCCTAGGTTGGTTGGCGCGCCGCAGAAACCGGTCTGAACCACGGTTATCCCTGTGAATAACTTCAGCCCACTTGACTGGGGTCTTTTCGTTCTGGCGATTGAATTCGGGCTTGTGGCTTGTGGTATCGCATTCGTCGCTGGACGACGCACTCGCCAGATGAGTATTGTGCAGAACGCTGAAGTCAGCGCGCTCGTGGGAAAGGTAGATAGCGCCACCGGAACCCGACGAGAAGCACTGAGCGCCATCATATCGGAGACTTATCGATTCGATAGCGCGGATACTGAGCGTGTAGTGACTGATTTCATAGAACGGGAACGCGCTTTTTATAACGCGATGATCGGGGTACACCTAGGTCGAAATAACAAGACCCTCGCAGATGTACCCTCCGAACTAGCAAAAGTCGTGGCACCCTGGCTGCGTCTGACCCCTAAAAATTCGGCGAGTCCCGACACCGTGGTCGCGCTAGAAACAGAAAACGCGACACTCAATCGGGAACTAACTGACACTAAGCGTGTTCTCGAAGAGTTAATGGAGGAATACAACGCGCTGTATCACCAAGAGCAGCAGGCTAGAGCCCGATTGGTGGCACCGTCATCAAGCTTATTAAACCCGATGAATTCAGACAGTACGCTGCCACTGAAGTCTGACAATGGAAAGCGCCCAATTGAAATCGACCCCATCGAGACGCAGGCTGACCCAGAACAACCTGGTGAAATTATCGCATTAGATCTCGACGGAGAAGAACTCGCGCCGGTACTCGATCCGCACATTAGAATGGAACTCGACGATGAGTTGGCGTTCGCCGATTCCCCTGCCACCGGACTACATGCGATGCGCCCAGATCGGTAACTCGGCCCCCAGCTCAATCAAACCTGAACATATCCATGCGGAGTATGCGATAGCTCACACTGGTGTGAAGACGTTGTGCGCGCCAACCCTGGCCAGCGGCGCCCATCGCCACAAACATCGGCAATAGATGTTCAGCCGTCGGATGGTTGTGCTGCGCAAATGGGGCTTTTTCCCGATATTCCAGCAAAGTGGTTTCGTCGCCCTCCTGTATTTTTTCGCCCATCCAATCCGCAAATGCATCAACCCAGTCCGGCGCGGCTGTATTCCCCGCAGGAGGAGCCACCTGACCCAGGTTATGCGTAAACGCACCTGATCCAATCACGAGTACACGGCGACCACGAAAGGCGGTCAGCGCGCGCCCTAGTTCAAGATGATACCGAGGATCGGCTCGCCCATCGATGCTGAGGGCGATAACCGGCACATCTGCCTGGGGATACATCAACATCAAAGGAACCCAGGTCCCGTGATCGAATCCCCACTGATCATCGAGTTGAGCAGGGAGCCCGACATTAGAGAGGGCGCGCACCAACTTGTCCGCCAGATCGGGCGCCCCTGGGGCCGGGTAACTCATCTGATGGAGACTCGGATCGAAGCCGTTAAAGTCATGAATGGTTCTGGGATTTGGCGCCGAGGTAACACGCGCGACAGGCCCTTCGTCGTAGTGTGCAGAAGCTACTACGATGGCGTGTGGACGAGATAAGCTCGCACCCAGATCGAGCAAACACTGCCGCGCGGGCAAAGGCGTCAGCACTAAATTCGGGGCGCCATGCGATAAGAACAAAGTAGGGAAGTTTCCCGAAAATTCCATAATGTTCACTCAGCTCTCGTGCGTTTTCTGTTTGAAATTGAGGTTACAGCAACAGCTCGATCGTCGTGTTTCTCAAAGTATTCGGTGGCGAAAGTAGCCTTTAAAACGGTCCAGAAATCTCTCTGTCTCTTCCGCACCTATTCCATCAGGCTCCTAAAGATTCATCACCCGCAGGAGTCGTCGCCCTCTAAGCCGGGTACATCTTGATGAGATTTTTAGCGATGACAATACGCTGAATTTCGTTGGTCCCCTCTCCTATACACATCAGGGGTGCGTCTCGATAATAACGCTCGATGTCAAATTCGGCTGAATAGCCGTACCCGCCATGGATGCGCATAGCTTCTTGCGAGCAATACAGTGCAGTTTCAGAAGCAAATAATTTTGCCATGCCGGCCTCCAGATCACAGCGCTCTCCGCGTACGTATTTTTCCGCTGCGCTGTTTGTCAGCAGCCTTGCGGCCTCCACGCGCGTCGCCATCTCACCCAATTTCAGCGCGATCGCTTGATGTTCACAGATGGGTTTTCCGAAGGTTTTCCGTTGTTGTGAATATCGAATCGAATCTTTCAATGCGGCATTGGCAAGCCCCACGCCACGAGCAGCCACGTTGATGCGTCCAAGCTCTAGTCCGCCCACCGCGTGCTGGAAACCCTGACCTTCAACGCCCCCCAAAATACGTTCCGCGGGAATACGGAAATCGTTAAAACTGAGACCAACGCTCTCCACTGAACGGTAGCCTAGCTTCTTGAGTTTGCGATCTACGGTGAATCCATCTCCCCTTTCGGCGAGGAACATGGTCATTCCTTTGTGTGCAGGTTTTGCCGACAGATCGGTCTTCGTAAGCACCGCATAAAGACTCCCGTACATTCCATTGGTGATCCACATCTTGGAGCCGTTCAACACGTAGCCATCCCCGTCTCTTCGCGCATGCGTCTTGATGCCTTGCAGATCAGTGCCGGCATCCGGCTCCGTCAAACACAGTGCACCTCGGAGTTCACCCATGGCTAGCTTGGGTAAAAAATATTCCTTTTGCGCCAACGTGCCAAAGCGAAAAATCAAGGTACCAAGCATGAGGTGAGAATTCACAATACCGCCAATACTCATGAACACCTCGGCGATGGCCGTCACGATCTTGACGTACGTGGTCGCGGGCAGTCCCATTCCGCCATATTCTGCCGGAATAGTCAGTCCAAAGAGCCCCAACTCTTTCATCTGCTCGACAAGGTCAAAAGGATATTCGTCTGCTTGTTCGTATTTCTTCGTCACCGGCCGGACTTCTTTTTCCAGCCAAGCAGTCACCGAATCCAAGATCTGTTTTTCGTCTTCCTGGCTGAAAGAAGCGTCTGCTATTGTCATGTCTATTTCCCTTTCTTTGAGAATCAAATTGCCGTAAGTCCACCGTCGACGGGAATGACCGTGCCCGTCATATACGAGGCTTCTTCCGAGGCCAGAAACACAGCCACATTGACGATTTCTATCGGCTCAGCCAACCTGTTCAGCAGATGCATAGCAGCCATTTGTCGAAGCGCCGCTTCTTTGTCATCGACATCGCGCAAATAACGTCTGGGCATTTCCGTATTGACGACTCCTGGGCAGATTGCATTGACGCGGATCCCCATCCCCGCGAGATCAGTCGCCATAGAACGGGCCAACTGAGCCAAACCACCCTTCGAGGCACCATAAGCTGCCATTGTCGGAAACCCAACAATTCCGCCGACTGACGAATTGTGGACAATGGAGCCTCCCCCACGTTTCACCATCTCTCGGGCTGCCAACTGACTCAGCAGAAAAGGGGCTCTGAGGTTCACTGCGAGCAGGCTATCAAGCTCTTCAACTGTCGTATCAAGGAACGGCTTACCAACCATTAAGCCGTGATTATTAAAGAGAATATCAAGTCCGCCAAACTGCTTAACCGTTTGTTTTACGAGTTTTTTTAGCAGGTTATCGCTGCACATGTCACCACCGACATATCCTAGCCTGTCGGGATGTGTAACACGCAGCTTTGCCACTGCCCCATGAGGTCGGCTAGCAAGGTCGCTGGCCATGACGCACGCCCCTTCTTCCAGAAACCGTCTGACCGCAACCTGCCCCTGCCCGCCTAAAGCACCCGTGATGATCGCAATTTTATTTTTTAACCGTCGCACTTCCGCTCTCCTTTAATTTTCAGATCCGCAAGCCCGCCTGTTTCATTAGCGGAAGGACGCGTTCACCAAAATACTTAAGTTCTTCGTAGTAATCGAGCCAGGACAGAATAAATCCTTCGATACCCAAGTCCGCCAATTGAAGCATCATTTCGACAACCTGTTCAGGTGTCCCCACGAGCGGGAAACCACCCCAGCCGGCGATAAAGCGCTCACCAAATTGCTTGATCTGCTCATTAAACGAATTACTCTCAATCCCGAGTAAGTTCATGATGTTGTGGGTAGCCTCCCAATCACCCTCGTCGATTATGCGACGATAGAGGGCCCAAGCTTCAGCTTCGGTGTCCCGACAGCACACCAATCCATAACTCATCACTCCCACGCGTCTACCGTATTTGGCCGCTCGCTGATGGATGTCGGAGACCAATCCACTCGCTTGCTCTTGGGTTGCAATCGTGACGAAATTGAAATCAACATGCCGGGCCGAAAATTCACGTCCTTCTTCTGAATTTCCTGCATTGATAACAACCGGATGCGGACGTTGGAGAGGTTTTGGCAGGAGGAATCCGCCCCGGATCTGGAAATACTCGCCCGCGAAATCAAAATCCTGCTTGGTCCACGCTAGCTTGATACAGTTCAGCCACTCTGCTGCCATGTCGTAACGACGTTCATGCGGTAACTGTTGTATCCCAAACATTTCAATTTCTGGTCGGAACCATCCGCACACTACGTTGAGCCCAAATCGACCGTTTGAAATATGATCAATTGTGGCGCCTTGTTTCGCGGCAAAGAGCGGATGAACTGTCGGCACATGTGAAGTCGCGTAGACCATTATTTTTTGTGTATTACACGCTAAGGCAGTCGCCCAGGTATATACCTCCATGTTGTTGGCATTAAATTGAGTCGTGCCACCGAAATGCTTCCATCGGCCGACCGGGACGAGTAATTCAAAGCCCAGATCATCAGCCAGTTTCGCGATTTTTACATTATGTTGATACGTTGGTTCGAACGTCGTCTCAGCGTGGGTAATGGTGCAGCCGTTACTGCAATTCATGCCAAATATGCCCAGCTTGAGTCGATTTCGATTAAACACCGGGACGTGTTCAGCACGCCATGCGTGGACATCATCAGCGTGTTGGAAGAAGTCGGGTTGAACATCCATTTTGAATCTGCCCCTAGACCGATCAAGGCCGAGAATCGAGGTTTTTCTCACTGATTTTTTTGGCAGTCCATTCCTCGTCTGGAGAGGCTGAGATGCCCGAAAAGGTCACCTCCTTGTTATGACGGTGCAGAACGACTAGCCGGAGAGAAAATAGTCTAAAGGCGCTCTTCATAGGTTTGACCCCATTACATAGGGGAACATGTGGATATCAAAGAAAAAGCGCGTGAGCAAGGTGATAGGACCTTATTGATAGTACTAGCCGCTTATGACTATACCCCGCCGCATAAGCGCATTTCATTCCACTCGCGCTGAGATCCACTGACCGGCACCGGCGACTTATTCCCTATGGCGCCAGTTATGGAAGAGGTCCTCATGACTTGCTGTTGAAAACTCTTCGAGCTGCACCCCCAAGGCTATACGCGCGATCAGGCAGAACGCCCGCGAGGTGAGACGGTGGGGATCCACCGAGTCTTCTACGGGATCTTTTTATAAGACGAGCCATCTCTCCCGGTGAGGGCTCGTCAGGCACCACTGACACGAAATATCCATGCCAGTTCTATTTCGAACACTAGGGGAGCCATGCTACCGACGGCTATGGACCATCCCCACATCTCGTTTCGACACGGCATCCCCACACCCGTGTTCGACGGCTGAGATCAGCAAGCTTCGAACAATCCGGCAGCGCCCATACCCTTTCCGATACACATCGACACAATTCCGAACTTTTTACGTCTCCGTCTTAACTCGCGGATCACGACGCCGGTCATGCGAGATCCCGTCATCCCGAAGGGATGGCCAATGGCGATCGAGCCACCGTTAACATTATAAATCTCGTTATCGATCCCGAGCTCGTCACGGCAATATAGACATTGCGAAGCAAACGCCTCATTCAACTCAATGAGATCGATATCGGAAAGCGACAACCCTTTATATTTTAGAAGTTTAGGGATCGCAAACACCGGACCAATGCCCATTTCGTCCGGCTCACATCCCGCCACCACAAACCCTCGGAAATAGGCGAGCGGCGTCAAGCCGAGTTGTTGCGCGCGACGTTCAGACATCAACAAGGTCATTGACGCGCCGTCAGACAACTGGGAAGCATTACCCGCCGTCACACTCCCACCCTCTTCGAACGCAGGGGCTAGCATAGATAAGCCTTCGAAAGTCGTGTCTATCCGGTTGCACTCGTCTCTATCCACCGTACCCTCAACGATCGCGGTTTCCTTCGTGTCCTTATTCACCACTTTTCGCCAATTGACAGTCATTGGCGCGATTTCTTCTCCAATGTAGCCCGCTGCGCAGGCTGCCGCATAGCGCTGCTGACTCTGCAGCGCGTAACGATCTTGTGCCTCGCGTGAGACCTTGTAACGACGTGCAACTACTTCAGCTGTATTTCCCATAGCCATAAACATAGCTGGCTTATCTTTCAATAAGCGGGCGTTCTCGTCGAATTTCGCGGGCGTACCTCTTTCGAGGCCAGTAATGGACTCCACGCCGCCGGCAATCGCGACTTCCGCGCAACCGCTTGCAATCTGTGTCGCCGCAATCGCAATAGCATTCAACCCGGAAGAGCAGGCACGGCTGATGGTTGCAGCGGCGACACTAATCGGGAGTCTGGAAAGCGCCACGCCGTAACGCGCGACATTTGCCGCCTGCTCCCCTACCTGACGGGCCGCGCCGACTATCACATCATCGACCTCGGCAGGGTCCAAGGCCGGGGAACGGTCGAGCAAAGAATTGATGCAGTGCGCAATGAGATCATCTGCGCGCGTGAGGTTAAAAGTGCCCCGATGGGATTTAGCCAACCCTGTGCGAAGACTGTCGACGATAACAACCTGACTCATAGTACTTCCTTAAGCTATCAGTGGAGATTTAAGCGCGGGGCATATTCTGGCACGTCTTTGCAGGCGCCGCCCCCACGCGCGGCAACCTAAAACTTCCGCCGTTCAGCTGGAACAGGGATTCGGAAGCTGACCCGGTCCTTCCACAACGATCAAAGGTTATCCAGCCGGACTGGTAGGCGTTTCCGGCCTCATTTGCTACGATTCACGCCTATCCTGCGTGGACCCTCCCAATGGGAACGTTCCGCGCCATATATCAATCCTTTGCCGGTATACGCTAGGTCCGGTACAACCTGTTGATGAAAGATTATGACTGATCATTCCGAGACGATTGCTCAACTCCGTGATACCGTCAAACGTGTCTGCGACGACTTCCCCGGCGAATATTGGCGCGCCAAAGATCGCGAGCGCGAATACCCGACTGAATTTGTCCAAGCGCTCACGGATCTGGGACTGCTGGCCGCGCTCATTCCGGAAGAATATGGCGGTAGTGGACTACCCCTGTCTTTGGGTGCAGAAATCCTCAAGGCCATTCACGAATTCGGCGGTAACGCCGGAGCATGTCACGCGCAGATGTACACGATGGGAACGGTACTTCGCCATGGGAGCGCTGAGCAAAAAGCCCAATACCTACCCGGAATTGCTCGGGGCGAACTCCGTCTACAAGCCTTCGGCGTGACCGAACCGACCGCAGGGACGGATACGACGAGTATCTCTACCTTTGCTGCCCGCAAAGGCGATCGATATGTGGTCAACGGACAAAAAGTGTGGACATCGCGCGCGCTTCAATCTGATTTGATGGTTTTATTAGCTCGCACCACGCCTAAAGATCAAGTCAAAAAGCGCTCGGAGGGACTTTCTGTCTTCCTCGTCGATATGCGTGAAACTGTCGGGAAAGGCATGACGATCAAACCAATCCGTACCATGATCAATCACTCTACTAATGAAGTGTTTTTTGACAATATGGAAATCCCCGCCAGCAGCCTTATTGGAGAGGAAGGCCAAGGGATGCGCTACATCCTATCGGGGATGAACGCCGAGCGGATCCTCGTCGCATCGGAGTGCATCGGGGATGGCCGATGGTTTACCAAAAAAGCACGGGACTATGCATGTGAGCGCAAGGTATTCGGGCGCCCAATTGGTCAGAATCAAGGCATCCAATTTCCGATCGCGCGCGCGTACGCGGAGGTGGAAGCGGCGAATCTGATGGTTGACCACGCCGCGGCGTTATATGAAGCGGGCAAACCATGTGGCACCCAAGCCAACATGGCAAAAATGTTGGGCTCAGAGGCTGCATGGAATGCAGCCAATGCATGCATGCAGACCCACGGGGGCTTCGGGGTTGCGGAGGAGTACGACATAGAACGAAAGTTCCGCGAAATCAGGCTTTACCAGATAGCACCGATCTCAACAAATCTTATCCTGTCCTATGTTGCCGAGCATGAACTCGGCATGCCGCGCTCCTACTGATCAGGCAGGATGTTCCAATGGCATCCGCCCTTCCTCATTTTGATGCGTATATCAACGGCGAGTCGGTGGGTCCCTCCACCGGAGACTATTTCCCCACGGTCAATCCATACACGGGCAAGGAGTGGGCTCGAGTCGCACGATGTGATGGGCGGGATGCGGACCGTGCCGTCGAAGCCGCCTGGGTGGCCTTTACGAAAGGGCCATGGGGGACGATAAATCCCAGCCAGCGTGGTGCCATAATCCACCGGTTCGGCGATTTAATTCGAGATAACGCGAAGGAATTAGCTGAATTCGAAGTGAGGGACAACGGCAAGCTGATAAATGAGATGCTTGCGCAGTGCAATTACCTGCCGAATTGGTATTGGTACTACGGTGGGCTCGCCGACAAAATTGAGGGCTCGGTGATACCTATCGACAAACCGGAAGTCTTCAACTACACGCGACACGAACCACTTGGAGTCGTCGTCTGTATTACGCCGTGGAACTCTCCACTTCTGCTCCTATCGTTTAAGCTGGCCGCTGCGTTAGCTGCCGGAAATACGATCGTCATCAAGCCATCGGAATTTACGTCAACCTCAACCCTAAAGCTAATGGAGCTGGTCGCACGTGCGGGCTTCCCGCCGGGCGTGATCAATGTCGTAACCGGCTTTGGGAACGAAGTTGGTACGGCATTGGTTGAACACCCGAAAGTCGCGAAAATATGTTTTACCGGTGGCACTGAAAGCGGCGCTTTGGTCTATCAGGCCGCTGCCAAAGGACTCAAAGGGTGTACGCTTGAACTCGGAGGCAAGTCCCCCAATATCGTCTTTGATGATGCCCGAATAGATGATGCTGTCAAAGGCGCCATCTCCGGTATTTTTGCCGCCACAGGACAAACTTGTATCGCGGGTTCTCGCTTACTGGTTCAAGACACCATCTACGATACTTTTGTTGACCGTCTCGTGACGCTTGCGAAATCAGCTCGCATGGGCGATCCGATGAGCCCAGAAACCCAGGTGGGGCCGGTTACTACGGTGCCTCAATATGAAAAAATTCTGCGTTATATCGCCGTAGCAAAACATGAGGGCGCTCAATGCGTCCTCGGTGGTGCGCCGGCTAATGGCCCTGAATGCGGCGAGTCACCCTGGTTTGTACAGCCGACGATTTTCACGGAGGTTACAAACCAGATGCGCATAGCCCAAGAAGAGGTTTTCGGACCGGTACTGTCGATAATTCGGTTCAAGACCGAAGAAGAAGCCATAGAAATCGCCAATGACATTGTGTTTGGTCTCGCTGCCGGCGTGTGGACGGAATCGATCAGACGCGCGATTAAAGCCGCTAACGCCATTCGCGCCGGGACCATTTGGGTGAATACTTATCGTGCGGTCAGCTATATGTCTCCTTTCGGCGGCTACAAAAAATCCGGCCTCGGACGAGAAAACGGAATCGAAGGCATACGGGAATTCTTGCAAACCAAAAGCGTATGGATTTCGACCGCCTCTGATGTCCCCAACCCCTTTGTGATGCGCTAAATATGAATGCACTTTCAGACACGCTGGTCGTTTCTCTAGAACAGGCAGTTGCCGCCCCTTATGCAACACGACTCTTAGCCGAAGCGGGTGCAAGGGTTATAAAAGTAGAACGCGAAGAAGGCGATTTTGCGCGAGCCTACGACACTATCGTCAACGGAGAATCGACGTTTTTTGTCTGGTTAAACGCAGGCAAAGAATCGCTGGTGCTGGATGTAAAAAATGCCGCGGACCAGGCGCTATTGAGAGCGATACTTAGCAAGACTGATGTGTTTATCCAGAATCTGCGGCCCGGTTCGCTAGACCGCATCGGGTTCAGCTATGAGGCGGTGTCAAAACTTAACCCGCGCCTGATAATGTGCAGTATTTCAGGCTACGGCAATGAAGGTCCGCTCGCAGAAATGAAAGCTTATGACTTTTTGGTCCAGGCCGAGTCCGGACTATGCTCGGTGACAGGCACGCCTGCTGAGCCGACTCGCGCGGGGATCTCTATATGTGATATCTCGACAGGCTTGACGGCCTATGGAGAAATCCTGCGCGCGTTGCTTGAGCGAGCAAAAACGGGTCGCGGCCAATTTCTTGACATTTCATTATTCGAAACGTTGGGCGAGTGGATGAGCGTTCCACTCGCTCTCTATAAATACGGTGGGAAAATGCCTACGGGGACGGGGCTTGATCATCCGCAAATTGCACCCTATGGGGCCTATGCGACTAAGGATGGTCTTATCATCATCGCGGTGCAAAATCACCGAGAATGGTTGAGTTTATGTGCAACGCTCGAGTGCCCAAAATTGGCGGATGACCCGCGATTCGAAACGATCCCGCTGCGCGTAGAAAACCGTGCGGTCCTCAAGATCGAGCTCGAGGCGATCTTCCTACGACATACACGTGCGGAACTCGCCAAGATTCTGGACAACGGTAATATTGCCTACGGCAGAATCAACGACATGCGAGATGTCTGGGCGCATCCTGCGTTAAGAACCAAAGACGTCGTTTCTCAGGGCAAGGTTGCGACTTTCGTCCGTCGAGTCTGCGATAAGTCAGTTGATCCGCGTATTGTGCCCGGACTTGGTGAGCATACAGCGAATATCAGACGCGAGTTTGTTGATCAGTAGCGCATTTCGAGGGCGCGACGAGTGCACAATTTTTTAACTCGCACCAATCACTTGCATTTAGAAACGAGAAAATCCAGTGACAACGACTCTTGTTGATGGTCCTTACTTTGAAGAATTCAAACTTGGTCAGGTTTTTGTCGCGCCGTCTCTGACGGTCACAGATGGGCATGCCGCTGTCTACGCTGCCTTATTCGGCGACCGGATGAGATTACCGCTTGATCGACACCTCTCCCATAAAGTAACTGGAGATCCGCGCGCCCTCTGCCACCCCTACCTTGCCATGCATCTAGCGGCAGGTCAGACAACTTACGCGTCGCAACACGTCAAAGGAAATCTCTTTTACCGGAGCGTTTTGCTACGGCGGCCGGTTTTCGTCGGCGATTCCCTTTATACAACTACCAAAGTTGTCGGACTGAAACAAAACAAGGCAAAACCTGGTCGTGCGGCAACAGGGATGGTCGCGCTCGAGATGACCACCGTAAACCAGGACCATGAAGTAGTTCTTCATTTTTGGCGTTGCCCAATGATTGCCTGTAAAGACCCCAATGCCGACACTGGCCACAACGATAGCTTTGACTGGATCAAGAATTCCTTCAGTTCCGAAGAGTTGATGGGAACATTGCCTCAGAACTGGAATTTGACGCCACTACATTGTGACATAACGGGGCTCCGTTCACCCTTGGTAGCCAAAGGTGACGTTTTCGATATCGGGCCGAAGGATACGGTGACCTGCGCGACCGAGCTCGTCCGGATGTCCCTTAACATCGCCTATACGCACACTGACGAAACGCGCAGTTATCTTGGGCAACGCCTTGTCTACGGAGGGCACACCATTTCGCTCGCGCTTTCACAGATCGGACGCGCCTTTCCTAATCTCCTGCACATGGTCGCATGGCGACATTGTGATCATCTCGGTCCCGTACTCGAGGGTGACTTAATCAGTACGCGCTTCACGGTGGTGGACTGCGAAACAACTAAAAAGGGAGGGATCCTTTACGATCTGGCAGTAGAAGCTTCCGCACATCGGAAGGACAAAGACGGTTTAATGAAAGCCGAAAAGGTTCTCGATTGGGGGCTAGTAGTCTGGGGCGTATAGACGTTCCTTGAGGGTGTCAGAAATTTTGCGTAAACAGCAATTAAGGGTCATTGGTGAGGAACCCGATCCTCGAACTCGATGCTAAACCGGTTTAAGGCCGCTTTCCAATCTCCAATCGGCATAGACTACTTCTGACTGATATTTCGCAAGGCCAAATAGAGCAACTTCGTCAAAGATTCGTCGTTCGGGAATGATCCGTGGTTTTTGATAATCTTACGCAGACTCATATTGACGGATTCGATGGCGTTGGTTATGTAGACGACTTTGCGGATTTCGGTCGGGTAATCAAAGAACGGAATGATTCGCTGCCAATTCCGCCGCCAGATTTTTCCGATGGACGGATAGTCCTTACCCCATGCGAGCTCGAACTCATCCAAGGCTGTTCTGGCTGCTCAAGGGTGACTAAGGAATAGATACACGCTTGAGGGTCAGTCCCGACCGTCTTACGAGTCTTCCACGACACGTCATTGATGAGGCTGTGCCGCAGGGCATGAGGCACAGTTGCTTGGCATCTTGGCATGAAGGCAGACCGCTTCAATCGCCTCAGGAAAGCCCTTGAGCCCGTCGACGCAGGCAATAAAATATCCTGCAGTCCACGGTTCTCGAGTTCGGTCACCCCCTGCAGCCAGAATTTAGCGCCTCCAGATTGAGCAATCCAAAGACCTAAAACCTCCTTGTGCCCGCTGATGTCGATGCCAATAGCCAGGTAAACGGCTTTCGCTCTTACGGCACCGGAATCGCGCACCTTGACGTAAATACAGTCAAGATAAACGATGGGGTACACCGCATCCAGTGGGCGCGTCTGCCATACCTTGACCTCTTCAATAACAGCATCGGTGACTGAAGAAATCAGCGTGGGCAAGACCTCCGTCCTGTACATCTCTTCCAGATGGTTTTGAATCTCGCGTACGGTCGTCCCGCGGGCATAGCGCGATAAAATCTTGTCGTCAAAGCCGGTCCATCGCGTTTGATGCTTCGGAATCAGCTGTGGCCCAAAACTGCCCTGACGATCGCGGGGGATCTCAATGGGCAACTCGCCAAACTCGCCCTTCAGCGTCTTCTTGCGCTTCCCGTTGCGGGCGCTACCTAACGGATTGGTCACGGGCTGGTGCTTGCCATGATCAAGATGGTCCGACATCTCAGCCTCCAGCGCGCGTTCCACCAATAACTTAGTCAGTTGCTTTTAAAAGCCCATTCTCGCCAATCAGCTCCTCTGGCTTCTTGTAATCAGCCAGTAGGCCATCAAGGAATTCCTTCGGTATCGACCTCTTTGTCTCTACGGTCATTTCTACTCCTGGGAAGCAGGCGGTTACCCCCATTAAACCGATTACACAAACTTCAGTACACCCTCCGTTCCTTTGTCCCCACTAACACGCTAACACGCCAAAGGAAGAGCGAACAACCTAGCACCGTCGAGAGACCTCATGTTGCTAGACTCCGATTTGATCAAACAATTTCCAGCCGATCGAGCCCCTGAGAGGCGTCGCTATTTACGCTACAACCTTGGGTACGTTGGTGGTAACGCGTTATGGTCTCGTTGCAAAAAATGGACTGACTGAGCCCGATCATGGGCAAGCAGACCTGTAGCCGACTTGCCCGTAGCAACAAACTGCCCGCCTATCGGGCGGCCACGTTCGCCATAAAATCTTCGACGCCCATAGCCAAACTACAAGCCGGCGGTGTGACCGCCATCAACCGTCATGAGATTGCCGTTCATATAGCGCGACGCGTCAGAGGCCAAATAAATCAACGCACCATCCAGTTCAGATGGGTCGCCGAAGCGCTTGGCCGGAATTCGATTACGAAGGCGATCTCCTGCAGGTGTCTGAAGCCATTCATCATTCATTTCCGTAATGAAGTATCCCGGTGCGAGGGCATTCACGCGGATCCCACTAGTGGCCAAATCCACGCACAAATCTCTGCCCATATTGATTAGTCCGGCCTTGGCTGCCGAATAAGGTGCAAGGTGACCTATGGCGCGGATCCCAAGGACCGATGCAATATTGATTATGCTTGCACCACGCTTATCCACTAGCCGGCGCTTAATGATTTCTTGGGCTAATACCCACGGTCCCCGAAGATTAGTTTCGTAGACCGTATCCCATTCGTCATCCGTCAATTTCTGCGGTGCCTTCGGAATAGCGATCCCCGCATTATTTACGAGCACGTCGACCGGCGAAATTTCTTCTACCAGAGAAACACAGCTCCGAATACTTTCACGATCACGCACATCCAAACTGTAAACATCGCAACGTCCTCCCTCCGCTCGCAATTCCGCCGCGAGCGCCTCCATTTTTCCGGTTCCCCTGGAGCACAACGCCACACGCGCACCGGCGCGGGTTAGCGTTCTCGCAAAATGTCGACCAAGACCGCTGGATGCACCCGTCACTAACACGTGCTTTTTCGTCAAATCGAAAACGGTGCTTAAAAATGCTTTTGGATCCATAAAAAAATCTCGTCAAAATTTAAAATTCGCCATCAAGAAAATCGCGCGCACCCTGCGAAGAGGTCCCCAGATAAAACCGAGAACCTCAGGATATCCGTCAGATTGGCGTTTCCCCATGAAACGCGCTCAGACCGACTATTCCGAGGTTCCAGCAAGGCACAAACCGCCGACTACATGTCCGTTCGACCGATAGGGTTGTGCACCTCACTACGCTTTTTGTCAACTTTTCGTTCGCAATTCGTCTTGCCTGCAATGAGCCAACCTGATAATTATTCGGGAAGAATTCTCCAAACAATAGACGAAGCAACTATGCGCATAATCGGAAATGGAGAAATTGATGTGTGACCGACTATTCGGTCGCACTCGTCATTGTGATTCACGCAGATACCGGTGGGACTGCGTCTCCCCCAAAGGTTATGTTCCCAAATGCGCTAGCACATTAGATTTAAATTGCATCTTAAATGCATTAGGCTCTGACGAGAGTCACCGCCAAATTTGCGACAAAGGAGACATGTCGCCGAACACCTTCGCGGACTTTCAGTAACCGACTCGAGCCACAAACTTCAGGATCTCGCGCAGTGCGTTTTCATGCTGTCGGGACGGTAGTAGCTTAACCTGTGGATCCATTGCCCGCTTGAATCTGGCCAGAACACTAGTCACGTGGCTTTTCACCACTCACAATACAGGCTTGTATAACCGCCCAGAGAGATGAACGTCATGAGTGAATTGACGCCTGAAAACTTCCGGAAAGCCTGTGGTTACTGGGCCACTGGTGTATCCATTGTAACCACCTGTGACGTAGACCAAACCCCCTTCGGGTTGACGATGAACGCAGTAACTTCGCTATCGCTGGACCCGCCACTTTTTATTATCTGTGTTGATAACAAATCGGACACATTGGAGCCCATGAAGCGCAGCGGCGTCTTCTGCGTGAACATGCTGAGCTCAACCCAAGAAGCGTTATCCAACGCTTTTTCGAAGAAAGGCCTCAATAAATTCGAAGGTGTCGGCTTCACGCGCGGCGCTACGGGCTCACCTATGCTGGACGGTCGTCTGTTGGCTGTAGACTGTCAGGTCTCCGCCGTATACCCGGGAGGAGATCACCACATATTCGTGGGCGAAGTTCGCGAAATTAGCTTTCCAGAGTCAGACGCAATAAAGCCGCTGCTCTATTATCGCGGGCGTTACGCTGGGATTGGCGTCTGATACCAAACGTCTCAACTTGGAGCTCAGTGGGCTGTCAAGACGATAACCCACTGGTTTGGCCTGCTGTAACTGACCATTTCAAACGGGATCGAATCCGCTGCAGGAAGGTAATCAGGGTGACCAACTTTCGTTTGTTGTCCTAATTTCGGCTTTCCGAAAGCAACCGATAACATGGTCGTCGACCATTCCTGTCGCCTGCATGAACGCGTACACCACCGTGGAGCCGAGAAACTTAAAACCTCTTCGCTTCAGGTCTTTGGCGAGCGCATCCGATTCCGGGGAAGTGATCCGGACATCCGCATGGATTTCCGGCCGATTGATCTGTGGCTTTCCGTCGCTAAAACCCCAGAGGTAATGGGCAAAACTGCCGCATGCGATCTGGACTTCGAGGAAACACCTGGCGTTCGAAACCGCTGCCATAATCTTTGCTCGATTACGAATAATTGCAGCATTTTCCATCAATTGCTCGATTTTAGCCGCGTCAAAAAGGCTGACCTCACTGGGGTCAAATGCTGCGAACGCTGTTCGGTACCCATCTCGCTTACGCAATACCGTCAACCAACTCAATCCCGCTTGGGCTGCCTCCAGCGTCAAAAACTCAAAAAACGTACGATCGTCGTAGACGGGTACACCCCATTCGCTATCGTGATAGCGAATCATCTCGGTGCTGTCGCCGACCCATGGGCATCTAAGCTTATGCACAGAACTACTCATGTCACCGTATCACTCCCAATGCACTCACCCCACCACCATCAACGAGGCGGGAGCCGACTCGCACCATCGAGCCGAATGCATTCGCCGTTCAAATAGGCGTTTTCGATAATGTGCATTGCTAAGCCCGCATACTCACTAGGCATTCCAAATCGTTTCGGGTACTCAAGTTGCGCAATAATCCCCGTGCGGATTTTTTCCGGTAAGCTCATTGCCATTGGAGTCTCAAACAAACCCGGCGCGATTGTCATGCACCGAATACCGTCTCGAGCGAGATCACGCGCGATCGGCAACGTCATACTGACCACGCCGCCCTTGCTGGCAGCATAGGCCGCTTGACCTGTTTGACCGTCATAGGCCGCAGCAGAAGCTGTGTTAATAATAACGCCGCGTTCCCCACTCACTCCCTCTGGTGAGTTTTTGGTCATTTCGACCGCAGCGAGTCGGAGCACATTAAAAGTTCCGATAAGATTAATGTTGATGATCCGAACATAGTGCTCCAGCGAGTGGGGCTCGCCGCGACTCACCGTCTTGGCGGCAGTACCGATACCTGCGCAATTCACGCAGACATGCAAACTACCAAACCGCGCCATCACCGCACCGATTGCGTTTTTAACATCGGCTTCGCTGGTTACATCAACCCGGCAATACATGCCATTTCCACCGAGCGTATTCGCCACCGCCTCCCCAAGCTGATCGTTCAGATCAAATAACGCGACATTAGCCCCCGCCTTAGCCAACGCTTCCGCGGTTGCCTGTCCCAGTCCGGATGCACCACCGGTGACAATCGCGACTTTTCCATCAATCTGCATGATCTATGCTCCATGGAGAAAAAAAAATACCGAGAAATAAGCCTTGCTTTGCTTGGATCATCCGGATATGTGCCGACGCAGTTGAAGAAATCGTCGTTTTAGCCATCTCGCGGAAGGGAGGATTCGACCAAGTCTATCTGCCGGAAAACTGACCGACACATGCGTCGACGTGCGCCGATTTAACCTGCTAGCGAAACACCCCACGAGCAGACAAGGCGAAATTACGTGCTTGTGCCTGATGTCCTATCATTGGGGCATTTTCGATCTAATGTAGCAGCTCTGCAAGACTGACAGAGACAGTCGGTCATACCGCCATAGCCAGCCTTGATTCCGGTCAAAATTTCGGCCTTTCCTAAGCAAATAACATCATCAAGCTATGACCGTCATTCCAAAAAAATGGAGGATGACTTGATGGCCATCAGGAAATGCGACGCATGTCCAAGAAGGACAAGAAAGCAGGAAAAAATTCAGAAAGTTCGGTACGTCGGCTGAAGCTGGTGGTTACTGCCACCGCTAATATTAGGTGTTTCCGGAATCAGAGATATCCACCAGAAATCTCTTTAAACACACAGCGAAGCAAAGTTAGCGGCGGGAGATCTGCGCGCCCCTTGAAGACTTACTGTCACTCCTCAGTGCGCGCTATTTGCAACAAAGACAATTCGAAGGCAGCACCAACACATCGAGTAGGCCAACGCGACGGTCCTCTATTGCCCGTCCATAAAGAAATACATCAACTCCTTTGAAGCGCCACTCACACCGTCGCCGCTGTAATCCACGAGGAATTTTGATGCTCATGGATTACAGCCGGCAGCGGGGAAAAGTATCGCCGACTTAAAGTAGTTCGATCCCCACGGCGGTGGCTTCACCGCCACCAATGCAAAGACTAGCGACGCCACGGCGCTTACCCATGTCACGCAGCGCATGGATCAAGGTTACGATAATTCGCGCACCAGAGGCGCCCACCGGGTGCCCGAGTGCACAAGCGCCACCACGCACATTGACCTTGTCATGCGAAAGCTTGAGGTCGTGCATAGCTGCCATGGCGACCACCGCAAAAGCCTCATTGATCTCATAGAGATCAACGTCAGCATCGGTCCAGCCGAGCCGCTTCATTAGCTTTTGGATTGCGAACACCGGTGCCGTCGTGAACCAACCGGGTTCCTGTGCATGGGTGGCGTGACCCAAAATACGCGCAAGGGGTTTCTGTCCCGTCTTAATGGCATGACTTTGCGAAGTCAAGATTAACGCCGCGGCACCGTCAGAGATTGAACTCGAATTGGCCGCCGTCACCGTGCCATCCTTCGCGAACGCTGGGCGAAGTTGTGGGATTTTGTCCATTCGCGCTTTGCCAGGCTGCTCGTCGATTTCAACTCTTTTACTGTCGCGGCCATTAGTAACGTCGACGGCGGTAATTTCGGCTGCGAAGGCACCTGACGTAATCGCGTGCTGGGCACGCGTCAATGACGCAATCGCATACTCGTCTTGCGCTTCTCGTGTAAAGCCATATTTGGTCGCGCAGTCTTCGGCAAAGGTCCCCATCAGACGGCCGCGTTGATAGACGTCCTCAAGACCATCAAAAAACATATGATCGAGGACCTCCCCATGGCCGAGTCGCATGCCGACCCGCACCTTGGGTAGCAGGTAAGGTGCGTTGGACATGCTTTCCATGCCGCCGGCCACAACGACGTTTGAATTACCCGCCAGGATGGCGTCGAAACCAAACATCACCGCTTTCATCCCGGATCCGCACATCTTATTGATCGTCGTCGCACCGACGCTCATCGGGATCCCAGCGCCAATCGAGGCCTGACGTGCAGGAGCCTGTCCTAGGCCCGCTGGCAACACACATCCCATGATCGTTTCGTCAACCGTTGATGGGTCTATGTTCGCGCGTTCGAGCGCGGCTTTGATGGCAACGGAACCCAATACAGGGGCGGCCACCGAGGCAAGTTCGCCTTGCATGCCGCCCATAGGCGTGCGCGCGGCGCCGGTAATGACGACAGCATCTTGCATGTGAAAATTCTCCAGGGTTTTACAAGGGTGGACGGAGTTTACTCCGACTCCCGAACGCGGCATAGGATGCATGAGCGTTGGCGTGAGGAGCTCGATAACGAATGTGCTCCCTTAGGCCCTAAGCGGAAGATTATTCCTACACCCCCCAAAAAAATGAAATAAAGTTGCCGTTTCTGGAACACAGCCGCTAGCACTGATCTAGTCAAGCACACGTCGTACAATTTCATCCGCAATTGGGAGCGCGGCCGTGGCGGCGGGTGAAGGCGCATTACAGACATAAATGCCTCGAGCCGTCTGCTGGATCAAAAAATCATGAATAAGTCGACCGTCGCGAGCCACAGCCTGAGCCCTCACTCCGCTCGGGTGAGGCTCCAGATCAGCTTGCGTGACCTGTGGACAATATTTTTGGACCTGCTTCAGGTAGTAGGAACGACTCGCTGCACAACGCAACTCCGCGAATCCCGCGCGCCCGTGGCGGGCTAACACACGCCAGAACCCCGGGAACCGGAGCATTTCGTTAATATCCTGCACGCAGACATCCCGACTACGATAGCCCTCGCGCGAAAACGCAACCATCGCGCTTGGTCCAACAGAAATTCCGCCGCCAATCAGACGTGTGAGATGTATCCCCAGAAACGGAAGCGCCGGATCGGGAACCGGATAAATATGGTGCCCTGCCAAGGTATCGAAGCGCTTTGCAAGACGGAAGTAATCGCCACGAAATGGCACGATCGCAAAATCAGGAACAATCCCGCCGAGAACTGCCAGGCGGTCACTGTATAACCCCGCGCAAACCACTAGACGCGCGCCGACAAAACTCCGTGCAGGGGTATCCACTTCGATTCGGTCTTGAAATTCATGTATCGCGGTGACTTCCGTGTTCAAAGCCAACTCCACGCCAGCTTGTTCGAGTAGTTCACCCAGGCGTGCAGTCACTATCCGATAATCGACCATTCCGGTTTCTGGCACCTTGAGGGCCGCTGCGCCCGTAACATTTGGTTCGCAGACTTTCAATTCTGCGGCATCCATCCACTCAACCTCGACGCCATTGCTCACCGCGCGGGTCTGAAGCGTCCTCAACCGCTCCAACTCTATCTGATTGGTCGCCACGATCAGTTTTCCACATTGTGCATAGGGCACTTCGTGTTGACGACAAAATGCGAGGGTCGCCTTTAGCCCCGCACGACAGAATCGCGCTTTCTGGCTCCCAGGCTCGTAATACACCCCTGCGTGGATCACGCCACTGTTTCGACCGCTCTGGTGGTGGCCGATACAAGCCTCTTTTTCAATAAGCACGATGCGCGCGCTTGGTCGGGCCCGAACCAGCGCATACGCACTCGCGAGACCAACGATTCCGCCGCCTATGACAATGAAATCGGCATTTTCGGCCATAACTCACTCTATCGGGAATTCTTACTTCGCAAACAGAACGAAACTCGTTGGTACCGAATTGCCAATGCGTAGCCCGTTATAGAATCTTCTCAGAGTTGATTAATTTTTAAGCTAGAGCATCTTTCTTAGCCGTGTAATTAGGCAAACGCCCTCACGTCGTTTTTATTTGCTTAGCACGAGTCGCGTGTTTAGGCCAACCACCCTATGCTTCGAAGGGATGTCGCCGACGCTGCCTTCGACTCGTATCCAGTCCTGCGGTATTTACCACAAGTTTTACCGAACCGAAAATAAAACGACACGCAGATGTCGAATGAGTTACGCCCATGCGCCGCTCAGCATCGGTTCAAACTTGAGGGTCCGGCGTGTGCGCCGAACCTATTCATCCGGAGGAGGACTCAAGAAGTTGGCGGCAAAGCAGCAGAGATGCTGACTTCGCGGGACCCGCGTTATCAGCTACCTAGATGGCACGGATGGCAGCACGAAATTCGGCGCATCGCTCCACGAAATTGCGCGCTGTTTTGGGCATAGGCACACGGGCAAAAGCGACCCACTCTATGATTTTTTTACCTTCCCGGATGAGTTCAAGACCATGTGTCACTTGAGAGTCCTCCATATCGCTCCCCGTCGTTGTCACACTGAAATGGTATAGTTCATCGCCGGTGGCAACAAATTCAGGCCAAACGTCAAAAATCGCCCGATCCGTTTTCATTGTCTCGCTCTCGAGCTTAGCCGCTTTTGCGTATCCGACGACGCGCGCGGCGACTCCATCAAACGGCCGCAGATCGGAAAATGTCTCGATCAATTTCCCTGCAATTTGATCAATAGCAGACATCGAAAGGGCCACTTTGATGTAACGAGAGACATAAAAATCCGCAATTGGCATGTAAAACGCCTTCAGCGGTTCCCCCCACAGCTCGTCGAGCCCTTCCTCCCCACTGTAATGCCGAACCTGCTTACCCAACTCGAAGGCTTCCAGAAAGCACGCCTCACATTCCCGCAACAATTCATTGTCGTAAGCGATTTCGATGCCCCGTTGTTTAAGCTCAAAAATGATGTTGAAGATGTCCGAGCCGCGGTTAAGCAATGCGCCGGCCAACATCGCAGCATTTACTCGACGCCGGTGAGGTTCTTTTTGAAGATCATAGGCCGTACGTGCATCTCTAAGCTTGTAGCCTGGCGTATTGATGCCGGACTCCGTGTGATGAAAAACACGTTTTGTGAGCTGCTCGATGAGTTCCCTGCGCGCTGATTCTTCATTGGTCGGGACATCGTAGTGTCTGATCCAATATCCATCGAAGAAGATAACGCGTTTTCCATCCACCTCACTGATGGAACCATTTATGGGTGCCTGCGGAGGTTCCTCCGTCCTAGTGGTTCTGGAAAGCGAATCTAGTGTCATACCTTGGCTCTCTAGTTGCACTTATTCAATGTGCAAAAAACGTTCATCCGCGGATTGCGGCGGGCCACCACCAGGATGCCGGGTCCATAACCCGCCCATCCAAAACGGGACCTATGATACAAATAACGGGGACCTGATCGATATCAGTTCGGATGGGCAACCGCGTCTCCCAGTTAGCGCGGAATGATCTTCCACTTCCTTAGTGATAATTGTGTTATAAGCGCCTACCCAGACAGGGAATCACTATGGCTAATCAGATGCCAGACAAATCTTCTCGCCGTAATGATTACCTGCATTTTCTGTCCCTACAGACGAGATGGAATGACCTCGACAGCTATGGCCATCTGAATAATGCCCGATATTACGCGTTCCTCGACTCGGCCATCATGGACTATCTTCAGGTCCTCGGTGGATTTGACCTCGTCCACGGTCCCGTACTCCCGTTTACGATAGAAAACGGTTGTCGGTTTTTTCAATCTTTTACATTCCCGGACACGATAGAAGTGGGTCTGAGAGTCACAAAAATTGGAAGAAGTAGTATTCGATACGAAATGGGTCTCTTTAAGCAGGGCCATACTGAAATCCGCGCCGCCGCCTATTTCGTTGACGTCTTTGTCGATGCAACTAGTCAGACACCAATCCAAATCCCCACGGCATTACGTAAGCACCTCCAACACATTCTGTGGCCACAGCAACCAATGGCCGCTGACGACTAACCGGCACCGGGAAACAAACCGTGTTGAAGTCACACGCCAATCACTAAAAGGAAGAATGATTATGGGACCTTTGCAGGGCATAAAAATCGTTGAATTTGCCGGGATTGGACCCGGCCCGCTTTGCGGCATGATGCTTGCCGACATGGGCGCGGAAGTTCTGCGGATTGACCGAAAAAATCCGGTGACCCACTATACGGGCCAGAAATTTGATTCTTATAATCCGGGCCGTTACGGGGTATTAAATCGCGGAAAGCGCTCTGTCGCGCTCCATCTGAAGTTACCAAGCGGCGTTGATGCCGCGAGACGCCTGGTTGCGCAGGCCGATGCACTGATAGATCCATTCAGACCCGGCGTAATGGAGAAACTTGGCCTAGGACCTGAGCCAAGCCTCGCGGCTAATCCACGGCTTGTTTATGGGCGGATGACTGGCTTCGGACAAGACGGTCCGTTAGCTCACGCTGCGGGTCACGACCTGAATTACATCGGGATCTCCGGCGCTTTGCACATTATCGGTCGCCCCGACGAAAAACCCGTCCCCCCGATAAATTATGTGGGCGATTACGGCGGTGGCGCGTGTATGCTTGCTTTCGGCATTGCCTGCGCCCTCGTCGAGGCCAAAGCCTCTGGTCGTGGACAAATCATAGACACGGCAATGACTGAAGGTTCCGCCATCCTGGCCTCTATGATGTACGGCATGTTCGCCCAAGGCGCCTGGCAACCGAAAGGCCAGAACCGGATTGATGGGGGGGCGCACTTTTATGATGTATACGAATGCAGCGATGGCAAATATCTGACGGTAGCTTGCGCAGAGCCCCAGTTCTACGAGCTTCTACTTGATTTAATGCAACTGGATGATCCAGAACTTCGAAAGGATCGAATGGATCCTGAGCGCTGGCCTGCGCTTAAAGGAAAACTGACCACCGCTTTCAAATCTAAAACCCGTTCGGAATGGTGCAGCGTTCTCGAAGGAACAGATGCCTGCGTCACGCCCATGCTCGATTTCGAAGAAGCCCCTAAACATCCTCATAACGTGGCACGTAAAGCCTTCATCACCCTTGACGGCGTCACGCAACCTGCTCCCGCACCGCGCTTTAGTCGAACGGTCCCTGAGGTCACCCGCAGACCGCCAACCGCTGGAGAAAACAACCACGACGCATTAACCGATTGGGGCTTCAATCCGGATGAAATTAGTGCGCTGGAAAGTTCAGGAGCACTCTAGCCCAGCATCCGCGGGCGGGGTACGCGCGTACCCCCCCCGCTTTTTTTCGATCAAGTTCCTGGAAAACGATAATCAACAAGTTGTTTCCGGAGCTCCAGCTTGCTGAGTTTGCCCGTCGCCGTGTGCGGCAGACTGCTGACGAAGACGACGTCTTCAGGGATCCACCACTTTGCAACTTTGCCCTCGAACCAACGCAACAGGTCCAGTACCCGGATCTCGGCTCCCGGTTTTCGAACGACTACAAGCAACGGTCGCTCTTGCCATTTGGGGTGCGTCACGCCAATGACCGCAGCTTCTTCGATATCCGGATGTCCCATGGCGGTATTTTCGAGATCGATGGAGCTAATCCACTCTCCACCCGATTTAATCACGTCTTTGGCGCGATCTGTGATCCGGATGAAACCGTGGGGATCAATACTCGCCACATCCCCCGTGAC
Source organism: uncultured Pseudomonadota bacterium (assembly GCA_903825645.1). Lineage (GTDB taxonomy): Bacteria > Pseudomonadota > Gammaproteobacteria > CAIKBL01. The sequence continues at coordinate 138,495 of CAIKBL010000025.1, forward strand.
GAACCATCCATCAGCCTCATGGGCACCGCCCGCTCCTTCTAATCTGAAGTAATCCCGACAGACCCACCAGCCGCGGACCTTGAGGGCTCCACTCGCTTTGCCATCCCAGGGTAATTCAACGTTATCGTCGTCAGTGATCTTGATTTCCACACCCGGAATTGGGCGTCCTTGGCTGCACAAATGCTCAGCATGAGCAACTCCTTCGAGGGTGCGCGTTTGTGCTGTTGGGGCATTCACGGTTCCGAGCGGACTCATTTCGGTCATGCCCCACGCGTGGATAACGCGTACCTGGTGACGGTCACGAAACGCTTCCATCATTGACAATGGACAGGCGGATCCTCCGATCACGATGCGATTTAGGGGTGCCAGGCTCTGTTGGGTTTTCTGTACATGGGCAAGAAGCGGTAAACAGACCGTCGGAACGCCGGCGGAAACGGTGACTCCCTCAACTGTAATTAATTCCGTGAGGGTGGCGGGATCACTGAGTGCGGGCCCAGGGAATACCAGTTTGGCGCCAACCATAATCGCCGAGAAGGGTAGTCCCCAGGCATTTACGTGAAACATGGGCACAATCGGTAAAACGCCATCTGTCGCTGACAGACCACATGAATCGGGTAAGGCGCTACCAAACGCCATCAGAACGGTAGACCGATGGTCGTACAGCACCCCCTTCGGATTACCGGTCGTCCCCGACGTATAACAGAGCCCACTTGCGCGCCGCTCGTCAAGTGCTGGCCAACCGTAATCGTCGCTCTCCGCTTTGAGCAACGTCTCGTAGCAATAGGCATTAGGTAGCGAAGTCGAGGGCATATTGACTGCGTCGGAAAGTATCACGTAGCCTTTTACCGCCGGACTTTCTTTGGCAATTTGTTCAAGCCGCGGAACGAACGCAGGATCTACAAAAACCCACTCATCCTCGGCATGATTAAGGATATACGTTATCTGGGCTTCGAAAAGACGAGGATTCACAGTGTGGCAAATTCGACCACTACACGAGATGGCATAGTAGAGTTCGAGATGACGGTAGTCATTCCATGCCAATGTCGCGACGCGCGCGTTCTCGCTCGCCCCTAATCGGTCAAGGACGCGCGCCAACCGGCGCGCTCGCGAAAAACATTCGCGATAGGTATAGCGATGTCTTGGATTATCATGCGTAACGGACACAATTTCCTGAAGTCCGTGATTGCGTTCGCCATGCCGCATAAACGTCGTAAGTGTCAGCGGCAAATCCATCATCAATCCGAACATGTGCAATCCTCTCCAGACAATCTTGATTTTCTGATATAAAACATTTTTTACCTACTAGAATCGGTCACGGGCGACTTTGGCTGGCCGTTCCGGGGTCCCGCAGCAGAGGGTGTCATGATACATTCAAAAAATGGCCGTTGAGACGCTCACCATCACACGCCCCGACGACTGGCATCTTCATCTGAGAGATGATGCAATGCTGGCGGCCGTCCTCCCCGCTACAGCGGAGATATTCGGGCGCGCCATGGTGATGCCTAATCTGAAAGTCCCGGTAACGACGGCCAGGGCCGCCGCAGACTACCGCGCACGAATCCACAAGGCCACGCCACCCGGATCAAACTTTAAGCCACTGATGACGTGCTATCTGACCGAGAGTCTCGATCCGGCAGATCTGGCCGCCGGGTATCGGGATGGCCTATTTTCGGCAGCGAAATACTATCCCGCAGGTGCGACGACCAACTCCGCGGCGGGCGTGACCGGGATGCGCCGTATTTATCGGTTATTGGATTTATTGCAATCAATTGGCATGCCCATCCTTATTCACGGCGAGGTCGTGGACAAGGACGTCGATGTTTTCGATCGAGAAGCTGTTTTCATAGAACGGGTTCTCGGGCCACTGCGGCTCGATCTGCCCGCCCTCAAAATCGTCTTTGAACACGTGACCACCGCGGAAGGCGTCGATTTTGTCGAATCGGCGTCCGGCCCCACCGCGGCGACCATTACCCCGCATCACCTCATGATAAATCGTAATGCGATGTTTGACGGAGGTCTCAGGCCTCATGCCTATTGCCTTCCGGTTCTAAAACGCGAACGTCATCGCCGTGCCCTGCGCGCGGCGGCTACGTCCGGGAATCCACGTTTTTTTATCGGAACTGATTCCGCTCCACATCTGCGAAACCTCAAGGAGCATGATTGCGGATGTGCGGGGATTTTTAACGCGCCTACCGCATTGGGCTGCTACGCTCAGGTTTTCGACGAGGAGAACCGATTGGAAAATTTGGAGGGCTTTACGTCGCACCACGGCCCGGCTTTTTATAGTTTACCGGTCAACGAATCACGCGTGGTACTGACGAGAGCAGTAGACGTCCAATGTCCCCAAGAACTGTCGACTTCAATGGGTACGGTGCGGGTATTTTTGCCACCTGGAGGCATGTCCTGGCGCGCCCGCTTGCTGATTTAAGCGATGAACTCAATTGCCCCATCAAATCTGGTGAGCGCTTCGCTGGTGGCTCGCGACCGCAATCATCTCTGGCATCCCTACAGCGCGGTAGGTGCACCAACGCCCCTTTTCCCCGTTGTCGCGGCATCTGGGGTACGTCTGGAACTGGCGGACGGTCGTAGCCTAATCGATGGCATGTCCTCGTGGTGGAGCGCTATTCATGGCTACAACGTTCCGCAATTAAATGCGGCGGTCACGGCCCAGCTATCCAGAATGTCTCACGTGATGTTCGGTGGACTCACCCACGAACCTGCCATCGCGCTCGCGGAGCGGTTGGTCGAGATCACTCCGGAGGGTCTAGAGACGGTTTTTCTTGCCGACAGCGGTTCAGTCGCCGTAGAAGTCGCGATCAAAATGGCTATCCAATACTGGGCCGCGCAAGGAAATACCACTCGGAGACGTCTGATGACAATACGGGGGGGATATCATGGTGACACTTTCGGTGCCATGTCCGTATGCGATCCGATCATGGGCATGCATACGCTCTTCGCGGGAAATCTTACTCAGCAGGTCTTTGCACCCCGCCCCGCCTGCCGCCCGCACAACATTTGGAACCCGTCTGATTTTACGGAATTCGCCGGCTTAATGGGTCGACATGCGGATAGTCTTGCGGCGGTGATCTTAGAGCCCATCGCGCAGGGAGCCGGCGGAATGTGGTTCTATCATCCGCAGTACCTCCGCGAGGTCCGGAAAATTTGCAATGAGTCTGGCGTGCTGCTGATAATCGACGAAATTGCGACGGGTTTTGGTCGGACAGGAAAACTATTCGCCTGCGAACACGCGGACGTGGCGCCAGATATTCTATGTCTCGGCAAAGCGTTGACAGGTGGTTACATGACGCTTGCCGCCACACTGACGACCCAGACAATCGCTGAAACGATCGCGCACAAGCCGCCCGGCGTATTCATGCATGGTCCGACGTTCATGGGAAACCCCCTCGCCTGCCACCTCGCACTAGCCAGCATCGATCTGCTGCTCAATACGCCTTGGCGAAACCGCATCGACGACATTGCAATGTTGCTTCGAAATGGTCTATCCCGCTGCCGAGCCCTACCAAATGTCGCCGACGTTCGGGTGTTCGGCGGCATCGGCGTGGTAGAAATGAAAGAGCCTGTAGACATGGTGGCGTTACCGAACGCCTTCGTTGCACAAGGAGTTTGGATCCGCCCCTTTGGTCGATTAGTTTATGTGATGCCCCCATACGTCATCTCGAAAGATGATTTGGAACGCCTGACGGATGCCATCTATGCGGTGCTATCTGCTGTGCTATGAAAGAGTCTGGTCGATGTCACGGGGGACGCCCCTTATTGGCATGCCCAGGCATGGGACTCATCGTATATTTCATCGCTCTGTAAATGTTGCCGGCATCGTCATGTACCGCTTCGCGTCTTGTCCATGCTAGCGACACAGTGACGCGGAGCCCTTAAATAAAAAGATCTAAAAACACATGCCAACGCACAGTGATGAAGCCTCGCTAGTGTCTAGAGCGTTACTTAAGTGGCCGAACGTGCCCGCAAACTACGGCTGGCTCCGTCTTGATGGTAGGGGACGTTGGCGAATTCAGGACGAGATCATCCAACATCGGGGTATCGTCTCTTTTTTAGCACGCCAATACAGCTCTGACGCTAGCGGTCGATGGTATGTACAAAACGGACCTCAACGCGCGTATGTGCAACTCGACCTTGCACCCTGGATCCTCTCCTTGGCGTCTGAAACACGACTGGAATTTCACACGGGACAGCCCGTACTAACAATTGAGTCTCTCATGGTGACGGAAGACGGGCAGCTTTTTCTGGCCACCGAGCGCGGCCTAGGGGCTCTGTCGGACCGCGATTTAGACTCCTTCCTATCCAACCTGCGCCGCGTCGAATACACGAGTCCAGATCCAACGCTGCCGGAATATCTCCTCATGCTCTGCGACAAGCCAGAAACCAAAAATGAACTTATTTGGTGCGGATTTCAATTCTCCTGCCGATATCTGCGGTCAGACAGTTTGGAATCGGCATATGGGTTCATCCGCCACCCAATTGCGACAACGGAAACGCGGATGGAGTAAATACAATGTCAGTCTCTACAAGAGTCAATGAGGTTTGGTCCTTGGAAGCAGATAACATTAAGAGTGAAGGCCTTCACACGAAACAGCTAGAGGCGACGTTTGACCAAAGTCCGACCGAGACCGGTTTCGGGATTGTGGCGGTAGCGACGGCGATGGTTGCGACAGGGTCCGTTTTACCTTCTCCGATCGCAGCCGGCTGGGCCTTGCTGACAACGCTTGTCTACGGCAGTCGTTATATGCTGGTTGAGCGACGCCGACGCGACAACCTCACTGACGCAAATGTGCGGTCTCAGACGCATCTTTTCATGCTAACCGTCGCGATCACCGGTATTTGCTGGGGCAGTTTCATCGTCTACTGCCTGAGCCAAACTCAACTGGTGGCCTCTCTCGGTTTGTTACTAATTGGCAGCGCAGTCTGTGCCGTTTCAATTGCGTCTCACGTTGCGCTTAAAAACGCAGGAGAACTCAGCACGCTCACGATATTGTCACCGACCATCCTTTTACTGATTCTTCGCCGAGCACCGCAAGACGTTGTGACCGCTATTGGCCTCGCGCTACTAGGTGTAGCCGGCATTTTGACCACGCGGATAGTCCGCCCGCAGCTACTAGAAAAGGTAGCCCTGCAGGAACGTGCTTACGAACTGAATAATCAGGTCGACGAACAGAATCGGCATCTCGAAAAAGCCGACGGAGACTTGAAGAAATCCCAAACGGAAAATGCAGCGGCGACCGCAAAATTACGGCGAATTTCAGCGGATCTAGGACTTGCCCAGAGCAAATCGAAGGTGCTTTCCGACGCCCTAGAGCGGGTATCCTCATTTTGTCAGGTGACCGGTCTACCAAACCGGCGTTACTTCGAACAGCTTCTGGATAACGAATGGCGCCGCGCAATCCGCGAAAAGAAAACCATCTCGATGTTCCTTCTCGGCATAGATGGTTTTGAAGAATACATCGACGCTTATGGTTCTCAAGCGGCCGATACCTTAATTAAGCGACTCGCGACGACATTCAAGGGATTTGGACTTAGAGCGGGCGACTCTCCTGGTCGCTATGCAGACCAGCAGCTCGCTCTACTTCTACCCGGTTGCAGCGCGGCAAACGCTGCGCGGATGGCAGAGGCCATACGTAAGCGAGTCGAAGCATTGGCTATCCCTAATAGCCACGGCAATGTCAACCGAGTCATCACCGTACATATCGGCGTTGCAATGGCAAGGCCTGGGAAAAACCTGAAGATCGACGCGCTGGCGGAACGCATCGAGGCAGCGTACTACGAATCCGGTTTCAATGGCGGCAATCGAGTAGTGACTTATCAACCGTTAAATAGACTCCGTCTCGAACGCTGGAACGTTCAGCGTGATGGCCGGTTGTCTGAACAAACCATGATGCAGAAGCTGCTCGTTTGGGGGTACGACACCGCGGCCAAGTCTCTGCCACCCGGGACCGTGCTAGAACCCGAATGGATCGAAGAGGAAAAAGTTTTGGCGGTGACCCGCGGAGAACTGGAAATAGAGATCGAAGATCACACGATGAGTCTGAAAGTTGGCGATTGCGTCTTCATCCCGCCGGGCATTGAACTATCTCTAAAGGTAGTGGGCGACGAAATCGTCAGCAGTTACACCGCCAAGAAAAATTATTAGCCGCCTTCAGCACCAGCGCTTATTCCCTACCTTACTCGCTTTCGTTTCAGTCTCAATGAGGTCGCGAGCGTGTATCATGCTGCCGCTTTTATCCATAAAAGGATTTATTTCACTCATGAACAGCAAAAATCTAATAGGCTTCGCCCTGTGTGGCTTCCTTACGCCGGTCTTCGCCGGAGACAACGGCGTACATCTCGAGACTAGCCAACAAAAATTAAGTTACGCCATCGGAATGAACGTAGCCCAGAGCATTTCCCGCCAAGGCGTCGATCTAGATATCAGCACCTTTACACTAGGCGTAAGTGATGCCCTGGCGGCTAAAACTCCGCGACTTAGTCAGGAAGAAATTCGTGCCGCGCTGACAGGGGCGACCACTGCGGTCAATGACAAACTGAAGGCACGTGCCAAAACGAATTTGGATGCCGGTCAGGCCTTCCTGAAGAAGCACAAGATCGAAGCAGGCGTCGTCGAACTTAAAGACGGCCTCCAATACAAGGTATTAGAAAAAGGTACCGGGGTCCAACCGAAACCCGAAGACAAAGTCGTGGTCCACTATGAGGGTCGCCTCATCAACGGAGAGGTATTCGATAGTTCACGAGCCCGAGGGACCCCCGTGACGTTCCCCATTAATGGGGTCATCAAGGGTTGGCAAGAGGTCCTGCCGCTGATGGCCACCGGCGCACGCTGGAAAGTGGTGATCCCACCCGACTTAGCCTACGGCGCCCAAGGAGCAGGTGCCAGCATCGGACCTAATGAAACCCTTGTTTTCGATATCGAGTTGCTCGAAATAAAGAAATGAACCCGTGCCGGGTGCAGCGTTAGCGCCGCCCGGTTCCTCTAGAAAGCTGGCGGCGATCTTCAAGCGGAAGCGCATCGGCTTGAGAAGCCAGCTGGTCACCAATCAGCGCTGCGCGCCAACCACAGCGCAGCCGGCCCGGCGGCTCACCCAACAAAAGACCTTCGAGATCCTTCCTGCTGGCTAGAATCCCGGGGGCGACCTGTGCGGCCGCCGCCGCCTGCTTGACCTTATCCTGAAACTCCCCAAGTAGCCGCGTGCCCTCGGGACTCAACCGCCAGTTGAGTGGCGAGCAACCGGTGCGACGCTCCACCGAAGGTGTCTCCATCAAGTGAATGATTTCTTCACCATAACGGCGAATCGTGGAGGGCGATAACCCCGTTACGCCATTCAGAGCGGACAAACTTAGGGCATCAAGACCCGCGATGGCGAAAAGATGCTCATCCTTAAGCAACCATCCGCGTGGGATATCAAGCTTCTGAGCCACCCGCTCCCGCCAGATAGCAAGTTCGCACCCCCTACTCCAGGACTCTGGCTCGAGACTATTCAGGCCCCGAAGGCGTCGCCAAGCCTCTTCGGGCTTTTCCATATTCACCATCGCTTCACTGAGACTCGCTGCTTCTTCCCATAGCCAAGCCAGTTTATTGCTCGCATCCAGCGCTTCCCGGAGGTTTTCATAAAGTGTTCCGAGATACCTGACATCGTCCAGCGCATAAGACAGCTGCGCAGCAGATAACGGGCGCTGCGTCCAATCCGTCCGGGTCTGCGACTTGTCGAGTGTCAGCCCAAAATAGTGCTCAACCAGCCACGCGTATGAAACCTGGTCGGGGTGGCCAAGCAACGATGCGGCCGTCTGCGTATCAAATAAATCGGTGAGAGTAGTCACCCCTGCTCGTTGGAGGGCTTCCAAATCTTGTCTGGCAGCGTGGACAATTTTGACCTTCCGGTCTCGTTCCAGCATTTCGCCGAGCCTGCTAAGGTCGGGAAGCGCAATCGCGTCTATCACGAAATCCGCATTTCCAGTTGCAATCTGAACAAGACAGAGTTTTGGATAATAGGTCCTCTCGCGGAGGAACTCGGTATCTATGCCCCACCATGGAGAACCCTGAAGGGTAGCAATCGCGGCATCCAGCGCATCGGGGGTATCAATCAGCTTCGGCATAATCTTCCATCTTTCGAAGAGTGAGGCCTCCCTCGAGGACGGCCGACGTGAGCTGCGGCAGAAACGCCGCTGAAATATGATACTTTTTCTCAAATTGCGGAGCGCCGACAGAGGGGGAATACGCTACACTACCGCCGAAGGATCACAGACAACCACGTTCCGCATATGCGTCGGCCAAAGCCCCGGCACAAGAACCCAGCGAGATTTATGAGCAAGCTCACTTACGGCGCCTTACTGCTGATCGCCTGTTTTTTCACAAACGCCGCCGATGCACTGGCCCCCTCGGTGCCTATCGACCAACTGGCCCCGCAACCAGAGCATCGTAGAGCCACGCGGCTCATAACGCACTTTATCGCTAACTATCATTATAAGAAAGTGCAGCTCGACGACTCACTATCCGAAGTGATCTTCAAGAACTATTTAGACACGTTGGATGTCACCAAGAGCTACTTTCTCCAGACGGACGTAGACGAATTCAGTGCGTACTCACGCGAACTTGGAGACGATCTGCGGAACGCGGATCTTCGTGTGGTCTACGAGATCTTTGTTCGATACCGTAAACGAGTCGAGGACCGCATTGCATACGCAATAAAGCTGATCCAGACACCGTTCGATTTTGCGATTGACGAGTCTTTCGATTTCGATCGAAAAAAAGCTGCCTGGCCTAAAAACGCGACAGAGCTGGATGAGCTTTGGCGCAAGCGAATCAAAAACGACTGGCTGTCTCTGCGTCTCTCGGGCAAACCGACCAAATCGATTGCCGATACGCTAAAAAAACGTTACGAAGGACTGGCGCGGCAAACCGCTCAAATCAACAGCGAAGACGTATTCCAGACTTTTATGAATGCGTACACGACGGCGATTGATCCACATACGGCCTATTTCTCGCCTCGAACTTCTGAAAATTTCAAAATCCGGATGAGCCTTTCGCTAGAAGGAATCGGCGCTGTGCTACAAAGCGACAACGAGTACACAGTCGTTCACGAAGTCGTCCCTGGAGGCCCCGCAGGCCTGAGCGGAAAGCTTCATTCCAACGATAGAATCGTTGGAATCCGACAAGGAGAAAAGGGCGAAATCGTCGACGTGATAGGCTGGCGCCTAGATGACGTTGTTGATCTGATTCGTGGCCCCAAGGGATCCGAAGTCACTCTCCAGATCCTGCCGAAAGCCGCGGCACCCGGCGCGCCGACCAAGCTTATTAAGTTACAGCGTAATACTATCCAGCTTGACGAGCAGGCCGCTCAAGAGAAAGTACTGGATGTACCCTTGGATAAGGCGCAAATTGAGATCGGCGTCATTACCATTCCGACGTTCTACATGGACTTCGAAGCCCGCATGCGCGGCGATGAAAATTACCGCAGCACCACACGTGATGTGCGCAAGCTGATCGGCGAGCTTCGTGCGAAAAAAGTCGCCGCCATAGTGATTGATCTCCGTTCAAACGGCGGTGGCTCTCTCTCCGAGGCGACAGAATTGACAGGCTTATTCATCGACAAGGGGCCTGTCGTCCAAGTCCGAAATTCTCAGGGGCGAGTGCAGCTTGAACAAGATACCGACGCCGGCGTGGCCTATGACGGACCATTGGCAGTGCTCGTAGACCGAAACAGCGCTTCGGCTTCTGAAATTTTCGCCGCCGCCATCCAAGACTATCAGCGCGGTCTTATTTTAGGCGAGACAACTTTTGGTAAGGGAACTGTTCAGAATCTCGTAGATCTCAATCGCTTCGATGAGGATGCCAACGGGAAACTGGGTGAACTCAAAGCGACGATAGCGCAGTTCTTCAGGATAAAAGGTGATAGCACACAGCACCGGGGAGTAGTGCCCGACATCGTATTTCCGAGTGGCTTCGGAACTAAAGACCAAGGAGAACGTGCGCTTGAGCACGCGTTACCTTTTGCGCATATAGCCGCCGTCCCTTTCACGCCGGCACCAACCCCCGTACCACTCAGTGAAGTAGAAAAGCTGCGCGATCTTCATGCCAAGCGCATAGCTTCCGATCGCGGCTATCAGGCAGTTCTTGCGCAAGAGCGCGCGTTACAAGTTGCGGCAGATACTTCGGTGGTTTCTTTGTTGGAAAGCAAACGCAAAGCTGAGCACGAGAAAGCGCGCCGAGAGCAAAATGAACGTGAAAACCAAATTCGTAGTGCGCACGGTAAACAACCTATAGCCCTAAAACCGGATGGAGAAACGGGAGAAGACGCGGACGCACTTGATGAGGATGAGGGAAAAACAAAAACCAAGGACAAATTCGATGTTCTACTTGAGGAAGCCGCCAACATCATGCGGGACTTGGTTGGGTCTAACCAGGGTGTTGCGTCCCAATTCGTGACGTCCGACTCCCCATCCGTCAAGGCCAACAAACCAGCGCCGCGGTCGCCCTAAAGGCATGCTGAGGCCTGCGGACGTCCTCGCGTGCCGAACCCTTCTATGCGCTGACCAGCGCTTCCGCGCACATCAAACCGGCGCCGGACACCCGGAGTGCCCGGCGAGACTCAGTGCAATAGAGAAAATGCTAGGGCGCTGCTCGTGGGCCTCCGAACTTAAGCGCACCGCACCGCAACCCGCCCAACTAGAGTGGGTGGAGGAACTCCACAGCTACGACTATATCCGTCGGGCAAAGAAAGCCTGCGGGCTCGGCGAGACATTTTTGGACACCCGCGACGTATCTATCGGCAGCGAATCCTTCGACGTCGCTCTACTGGCGGTAGGTGCAGGATTAGCGATAGCAGACGAAGTCATGAGCGGCGCATTCGATAACGCTTTTGCGATGATCCGCCCACCCGGCCATCACGCTGAAAGGAATCAGGCGCTAGGGTTTTGTCTGTTCAACAACGTAGGCATCGTTGCACGATATCTACAGAAGTTTCATCACCTGGACAAAATCGCTATCCTTGATTGGGATGTGCACCACGGCAATGGGACCCAGCACGCTTTCGAAGAGGATCCCTCCGTCTTTTATATTAGCACGCACCAATATCCCTACTATCCAGGAACCGGTCATCACTCGGAGACGGGTTTCGGTCGTGGCGCTGGTGCTACGTTAAACTGTCCATTGGCAGCCGGTTCGGGAGATTTGGACTACGAACGCGTTTTTGTCGAGAAAGTGCTACCTGCGCTAAACCGCTTCAAGCCAGAGGCGATCATCGTCTCCGCTGGTTTTGATGCGCATCAGGATGATCCGCTCGCCGATATGATGGTGACCACCGCTTGTTTTCGATGGATGACATCACGCGTGATGGAATGCGCAGATAGGCACTCAAGTGGTCGAATTTTATCTCTCTTAGAAGGCGGCTATAACCTAGAAAAATTAGCGGAGTGCGTCGTGGCACACCTTGCGGTGTTAAGTGGGCAGATAGAAGCCTAGTTGATAGCGTCTGCACCAGTAGAAAAACCGATGGATTCAAATCGTACACCGTTTCCCCTAGTATCAAGCTAACAGAATCTTGGATGAACGACCATGACACAGAACCTTTTTGATCTTACTGGCAAGGTCGCTTTGATTACAGGCGGCAGTCGCGGACTCGGCCGAGAAATGGCGCTTGCCTTCGCGGATCAGGGGGCTCATGTTGCCGTGGCAAGTCGCAAAATAGAACAATGTGAAAAAACAGCGGCCGAAATCGCCGAGCGCGGTGTGCAATCCTTCGCGCACGCCTGTCACGTCGCAAAATGGGCCGAAATTGAGACATTGGTCGAGGCTACCTACGCGCGATTCGGACGGGTAGACATTCTCGTCAACAACGCCGGTCTTTCTCCTCTCTATACTTCTCTCGATGAAATCTCGGAAGAATTATTCGATAAAGTGATTGGCATAAATCTGAAGGGGCCATTTCGGCTGAGCGCACTCATTGCTAAGCGCATGATGGCGGCAGGTGGGGGATCGATCATCAACATTTCCAGTACGGCCGCAGTCACTCCTAGCCCGGCATCCGAGCCTTATTGCTCCGCGAAAGCTGGTATCAACGCACTGACGCGGTCGATGGCTTCTGCGTACGGGCCTACCGTTCGTGTCAACTGCATAATGCCAGGCCCGTTTTTGACTGATATTTCTAAAGCGTGGGATATGGACGCTTTCCAGGCCGGCGCGAAAACAGGCATTCCCCTCCAGCGAGGTGGGCAACCGAGAGAAATCGTCGGCGCCGCGTTGTATCTCGCAAGCGACGCCTCCAGCTTCACGACGGGTGCTCTTATCGCAGTCGACGGTGGCTCTCAGGGTAATCCACGAATTCTTTAAGTCGTGTCCCTCTAAGCGGCGCGTCCGCCCCCCCTGCGACGTTTGTCAGGGGTTGGGTTCCTGGATAACGTAATTCAGAGCCGTAAAAAAACTCGTGCCGGATGCGAAATTTTGCTCGTCGGCAGCTAGCGCTGCATAACAAGATCCGCTCAGAAAATCTTCAACGTCATTCATATTAGCAAACGACATCACACCTATACCGTCGATGCGATCACCGACTTCATCATAAAGTCGATCCCCTGCCTCACTAATATTGACCAGCTGGGCATAACGACGAATCAGCGTTTTACTGCTAGGCAGTCGATTCAACATATCGGCGTGCTGTGTCATCCAGTAACCGCGAAACCGCTCCCGGGAATAATCCGCATTGCGGACATGCGCCCTGATCAAGATGATTGGATCGCGACGCCGATCGCCTCGGTTAAAAACCACGTGTTCTTCTGCGACATGGAACCCAAATCCTCTGATAAACACGGCCTCGTCCGGCACGATTTTATCGCCGTACTTACCTTCATCGACGTTAAAAAAAGCCTCAAGATCCCTTTTCGAGCTATACCCGAGCTGCGCAATGCCGTCCCACGCAGGCCGCTGATAAGATTCACAATCAGCAGCCGGGGATGTGGGAAGTACTCCGGCAGCGGTAAGCTTCGGTGCGTAAGGCGGCGCCCGCTGCGACGTTGGCCCAGCGGGTATCCGGTGTTGCTGCAGATAGTAAGTTAACAACTCGGTTTGTCGATCGCTTGGCCCGTCCCGGTGCAGAATCTTCGGCCCGTGCACCTTGCGCCAATATTCATCAAAAGCTTCCCACTCGAGTTGCGGTTTTTCCGTCAGTGCGAGCCGCCGGTCTAGTGTTCCGGATTCCTCGACGCCCTCTCCCGCCTTGTTGACGTTATAGCCCGGTCTAGCGCGACGAACCTCTTCAGGCGCTTGACTGTCGGCACGAATAACTAGAGCGTTCAACACAATTAATGGTGACTGACTCATTTTGTGCGCGTCTCCTATATGACGTACATATTAGCCGATTAGCGGCTCCGCCTAGACTAGGCCCTCAGCATCCAAGTCCAGACAAGTTAATCTGTCAGGGCAAAACGTCGGTTACGGCAAAATGCCAGACTAAACTAGTCGACTACGTGGCCATACCACACATTCTATCGCTCACGTTCTGGTTACATGGTGACACGACAAAACCCTCGACAAACTAACTCCTAAGCGTTTTCACCTACCTCTAGCTTGGCCAGTTTGAAGGGAACTCCACAACCCCCAATGCCGCAATATCCGTTCGGATTCTTAGAGAGGTACTGTTGGTGATAATCCTCAGCGTAATAAAAATTCGACGCTTGTTCGATTTCGGTTGTAATGATTCCGTATCGAGCGTCCGAAAGATTCCGCTGAAAAATTCGTTTCGAATCCTTCGCCGCTGCCAGCTGCAACCCGTCAGAAAAGTAAATGCCTGATCTGTACTGAGTACCAACATCATTTCCCTGGCGCATCCCCTGGGTTGGATCATGAGATTCCCAGAACACTTTTAAAAGTTCCTGATAACTCACCTTGGTCTCATCAAATACAACCCGGACCACTTCATTATGCCCGGTTAATCCGGAACACACTTCCTCGTAGGTAGGATTCGGCGTATAGCCCCCGACGTAACCAACGGACGTCGAATGCACCCCCGGGATCGTCCAAAATTTTCGCTCTGCGCCCCAGAAACATCCGAGTCCGAATAAGGCAAGACCGAGATCGGCTGGAAATGGTGGCAGGAGCTTGGTCTTCAACACGTGATGGAGATCCGTAATCCGCATCACCACACTGCGCCCGGCCAATGCGGCGGACGGCTCTGGCATGCTCTGCTTCATAGTCAACTTAGACATTCGATGCACTCCTGGATTTGCATAGTAGTTTTGACTCTGGCTGCCGGATCATGCATTCGAAAGTGAGGTTTCGCTAGCGGGTAGCCCTGCCTGTCTCTGTTCGCCTTCGTCGATGAGGGCCGGTAGCCAAGTCATGACCGCGACCTCCGTGCCTACGGAGAGCAACCAAGCAGATGACTGACGTCCTACCCGTGGCACTCTACAGCGACCGCTACAGTATCTTTTTAAAATATGACGCCGAGGACCTTATCCCCATCAGTCCTAGCGCGCGTTGGAACACTTGGGCATCGGGACTGTCTATGCGCTAAGTCACTGAATACCCGAAGATACCTTGTGACGGCAATGCGACCCCGAGTGCCAGTCCGCCCCGTAACACCGCTTGAAACCACTCCCTAATGCCCCACCCGAAGCGGTTTTTTATTTTCCCTTGACGGAAGCCCAATAATTGCGGGACCGACGAGCGTCACTTTCCCGTCAGAAGCGAAGCAAGCACCGGGATAAAATCTAAGTGCAGGCGCTATCCTGATCCGCCCCCTCCTGAACTCCTCTATCAGAATGACCATCGCGACCGGGGGTACGGTGTTAGGGCAGGAGCAGACACGACAAGCGACGTCGAAAACCAATGAAAAAATGGCGATTTGCGGCAGGGCTCACATCCACTTCGGGAACGTACGAATTTTTTCGACACGCTGTAAGCGTATAATG